>CAZQCF010000068.1:0-4904 GCA_964592235.1 uncultured Planctomycetaceae bacterium | reverse complement strand
AGAGGTCGGGTGGGGGGGAGAAGCGGCCAATACGAACCGATTCACCCTCACCCCAACCCTCTCCCTGGAAGGGAGAGGGGGTTTTGAAACAGCTTGTAGGAATGAAGAAGTGAGAGTAGTAGAAAGCGCCGCACTGATGAGCGGAATGCGGCAGCGCCAGCCCTGACCCAAAACTCTTGATCGACACTGCCCATCCGAGCCGCGACCGTGAGGGAGCGCCGGAGGACGCTTCGAGTTTGGACGGTCTCGCAGGGGCGAGCAACCACCCCTCGTCGAACATCGAGCGGCGTTCCCTCGCGGTCGCGGTTCGCTGGTTGAGAGGTCTCCATTCGCGAAATGGTGGATGGGGTCGTGAATGACCCGACAATTCACAGCCCCTTTCGCAACAGACGAGAAACCGTAGACTGGATTGAAGTGAATCCCGGAACGGAGTCCACATGTCCACCCACGCCGACGTCGTATACCTCGATCTTGTCAAACGCGTCATGGACGAGGGCGTATTCAAGCCTTCGCGAACCGGCGTCGATACGATCAGTCTCTTCTCCGCTCACTATCAGCTCGATCTCGCTGCCGGGTTTCCGCTGCTGACCACCAAGAAGATGAATTGGAACGCCGTGCTGCGCGAGTTGCTCTGGTATCTCTCCGGCGAGAATCACATTCGCAACCTCCGGCAACACACAAAAATCTGGGATGACTGGGCCGATGCCGACGGCAACCTCGACACGGCCTACGGCTACTACTGGCGGCATTTTCCCAGCGCCGAGAAAGACGCGAGCGGCGCGTGGCGCGTGCAAGAAGTGGATCAGATTCGCTACGTCATCGACTCGTTGAAGAAGAACCCCGAGAGCCGCCGGCTGGTGGTCTCGGCGTGGGAGCCGGGCAACGCCATCCGCAGCAGGCTGCCGCCGTGCCATTATACGTTTGCCTTTCACGCGGCCAACGGGCGGCTGAATTGCCATCTCTGCCAGCGCTCGGGCGACATCGCCCTGGGGATTCCGTTCAACATGGCGGCCTATGCGGCGCTGACGCAGATGATCGCGCAGGAAGTCGGCATGCAGGCCGGTCGCTTCGCGCATACGATTGTCGATGCGCACATTTACGTGGCGAAACCCGGCGCGACGACGCAGGATCACGACCATCTGGAAGGTTTGAAGCAGCAACTCTCGCGCGAGCCGTTCCCGCTGCCGAAACTGATGATCGCGCCGAAACCGTTTGACGAGCTGCGCTTCGAGGATTTCCAACTGATCGGCTACCGCTGCCACGATCCGATTCGGTTCAAAGTGGCGGTATGACGAAATGAATCATCCGAGCCGCGACCGTCAGGGAGCGCCGAGAGACGATTCATTGGTGAGCGAGCCTTCAGCGATGGATGATGACTCGATACGGAACACCGCGCGGCGATTCCTTACGTTCACGGTTAGGATGATTGCGACTCGCATGATTGCCGGCGAAAGAGCCGCGACGCGCCGACGGAAGCGAGTGCCAGGCCAAAGGCAGCACGCTCCAGGATGCTCTCATGAAAGTCATCATCATCGTCGCCATGACGCCGCAGGGCCTGATCGGTCGCGGCGGCGCCCTGCCCTGGCACGATCCGGCCGACCTGGCGCACTTCAAGCGGACCACCACCGGCCATGCCGTCCTCATGGGTCGCAAGACGTTTGAATCGATCGGGAAGCCGCTCCCAAACCGTCGAAACATCGTGCTGACCCGCGACGCGTCCTGGGCCGCGGCGCAGTCGCGGCGGTTCGGCGATTCGGCAACCGCGGATACGGCGAGCCACCCCGCCTCGGACGATCGCCTCGCGGCGTCCGTCCACGGCACGTTCGAGACGGCCGATTCACTCGAAGCAGCCATTGAATTGTGCCGGCGGCGTGGTGAAGACGCTGCGTTTGTCATTGGCGGCGCGCAAGTCTACGCCGCGGCGCTGCGGTGCGCGGATGAGATAATCGTCACGTGGATGCACCGCCCCGACGCCGAGGGCGACACCTACTTCCCCGAATGGCGCGAGGCCGACTGGATCGCGACACCCGTCGCGAATGACGCGGGGCTGGACATTGTCCGTTACGCGCGCCGAGCTTAGGTAGACCCGAACAAACGATCATTTGTGTGGCACAGGCTTATAGCCTGTGCTGGACCGGTTATGAACCGGTCCCACACTTGTTGATCCTTTTGCATCCTACGAAACTTTCTGCGGTTCAACTTAGAGCGCCTAACACAATGAACGCGGTCCACGGTGATTGGACGGGCGGGACGCCCGAACCACCCTTTCTGTTAGCGCTTTTGGAAGCGATTCCCCTGCTTAGCGACGCGATCCCATCACCACATCGCGGGATCCTTGGGGTATCGATCCAGCCCGTCGATCACTCCGTCCCCGTCGATATCGGGGTTGTTGTCGTCCGGGTCGAGACCGGCCGGCAGACCGTCGCTGTCGGCGTCGGAGTCTTCATCCACGCCGGTATGATCGCCGTACGGATCGCCGTTGTCGTAGTCCGGATCATTCCCGTCAGGGATACCGTTGCCGTTCGCGTCGCCGTTGAGCGGGTACGCATCCTCGGCATCGACAATGCCGTCGCCATCAGAATCGGTCTCGTAGCCGTCGGGAATCCCATTTCCGTCCACATCGGGATTGAAGGGATCGCTGTCCGCACCGTCGGGAATCCCGTCCCCGTCGATGTCGGGGTTGCCGGGGTTGGGATCGTCCGTATCAAACAATCCGTCGCCGTCGGAATCCGTCTCCTGACCATCGGGCACGCCGTTGTTGTTTGCGTCAGGATTCAGCGGAAACGAATCGAGCAGATCGGGAATACCGTCGCCGTCGGCGTCGTTGCCGGTATTGTCAGGATCGACGTTATTGGGGATGCCGTCGTTGTCCCAGTCGTCGTCGAGACCGTCGACGATGCCGTCGTTGTCGGCGTCGGGATTGTTCGGAAAGGGGTCAAACGCGTCGGGAATTCCGTCGCCGTCGGAGTCGGCCATCTGCTGCAACTGTTCAAGCGTGACGGGCGGTAACGTCTGCCCGCCCAGCGCGCTCAACAGTCCCAGGACGTTTTCAGCACCGCTACCGCAACCGACTGCAAGCAACGTTGCAACCGAGAGGGCAAACGATAAGTACAACGGGCGCAAACGGCCGACACGCGAAGAGCGGCGCGACGTGCGCGAGGAGGTAAGATCCAAGTTCATCGCGGTACTCACAATCCGGTGCAGAGTCCGATCTTCCGGGCGCGCCTCCAGAACCGGGCATCGCCGCACACCAAGTATCAAATACAAATCGGCCGCGCGCGATGCGAAACACGGGGCTGCGCCATACTGAAGGCAATCCGTGCGGCTGGCGACGACTTTTCAGGACCCGGCCGGTGAATCGGACTCGCCGGCTGCCGACCTTGGTCGGATGGACCGAAGGTGTTATAATCCTGTCGACGCAACCGCGGAGTCGCCCGATGCCTGTCGCCCCAAAACCCCAGGCTGCACCTTCTCCTACCGCTTCCGAAGCGACGGCGCTGCATGACCAGGTGGCCGATATTATTCGACAGCTTCGGCCTGCCGTTCAAAGCGACGGCGGCGACATTGAACTGGTGGACATCACGCCGGAGGGCGTCGTCCGGGTTCGATTGCACGGCGCCTGCATCGGCTGCCCTTCTGCGGCCATGACGCTCAAGATGGGTGTCGAAGCTTCATTGAAGAAGCACCTGCCGCAGGTTCGCGAAGTGGTCTGCGTGTAGATAATGCCAGGATAATCGTAACAACGTAATCCCCAACCACTGCACCGCCGTTAGCGCGGGATCGTCGATTCTCTCCAAAGCCCCAGATATTTTTACCTGGGGCTTGTTTTGCGTCGAATATAAGTTGCCATTCGTAATTCACTGTTTGTCCTCCCCCTTGACACGTCCCATGCAGCCCTCTATTATGCCTGCGTCGAATTGAGGATCGTCCCATGTTGACGCGGTACTCCATCATCCTTGCCACGGCCAATCAGCCCACGCTGATTGCGCCGGACATTGTCATGACAGGAGCTTCCTAGGCTGGGACGATCCGCGATCTCGCGCGAAACAAGTTCACCGGCCCTGGAAGACCAACCTTCCGGGGCTTTTTTTTTGGAATGCGATTCGTATGAGTAGTCAGTCCGTGCCGCTGCCGACCGCCGAGCAACCCGACCAGACGGGCCTCCGCGCCGACATGCGCGCCTTGATCATTCTCGCCCTGCCGATCATCGGCACCAAGGTCTCCCACTTCGCGCTGGGCCTGACCGACTTCATCGTTGTCTCGCGCCTTGGCACCGAAGCCACCGCCGCGATCAGCCCCAGCACGTTTTTCCTGTTCATCATCCTCTGTCTCGGCATGGGCCTGTCCAACGCCGTGCAGACCTTCGCCGCGCAGTCGTTGGGCCGCGGCCGGCCCGCGGAGGGCGCCGCGTACGCGTGGCAGACGTTCTATATCGGCGCGGCGTTCACCGCCCTCGTGCCGCTGATCAACTCGGCCCTGCCCGCGTTCTGGGGCGTCGTCGGACACGCGCCCGCCGTGCAGGAGATGGAAATCGCCTATTGTCGCATTGTGATGTGGTCGATCGGCCCGGCCATCCTCTGCACCGGTCTGGAGTCGTTCTTCAACGGCGTGCACCATCCAAAGGTGGCCATGCACTCGGTGCTCGTGGCCGTCGTGCTGAACATCTTTGCCGACATCGGTCTGGTCTTCGGAAAGTTCGGTCTGCCGCGGCTGGGAATCGAGGGCGCCGCCTGGGCCACGCTGATCTCGTGGCTGGTGCGCGCCGTGATGCTCACGGCGATCTTCCTGTCGCGCGAGTACCATCGGCAGTTTCAGACACGCCAGACCTGGCGCTTTGACCAGTGGTGCTTCCGGTCGGGCTCAACCAGCGCGATGGCCGCTTGGCGCTGCTCGGGACGGACGGC
>CAZQCF010000067.1:0-5638 GCA_964592235.1 uncultured Planctomycetaceae bacterium | reverse complement strand
CCGAACGGTTACTACATCCCGCCACGCTGGGTGCCCACGAAGTATCTGGAGCAGATGTTCGGCCCCGGCGTGAAGGAAGCCGTTGAGCGATATCGTACCCCGGATCGCGAATTGCTCGCGGTGCTGCAACTCTTCCGCCGGTCCAATCGCATCATCTTTCGCTACGAATTGAAAGAAGGACCGAAGGTGTGGGAAACTACGGTCGCGGGCAGGAAGTTCGAAATGTTCAACGACACCATCATCGCGTTTGATCGGAAGAACCGGGAGATTTTCCGTACACAGGTCGAGGAGCCGGTCCATGTCCGACCCGAAATCCACGCCAATTCGATTTGACAACACGATCGCGATCGAAAGAGCGAAGTTGGCGCGGTTCATCTCCGCGGCATTCAGTGAGCCCGATCCTGTTTGCCTCGTGCAGCTTGCCGACCCTGAAATCCGAAAGGAACTACGCGCGTCGGGCGCGACGGTGGGTATCAGTGCCCAGGTAATTGAATCGATCCTCGATGCTCTCGCCGCCGGCAGCGCGAATCAGGAAGCCTACGTGCGACTGCTTGGGCACACGGTTCGCTCCGAGTGTCCGCCCTATGAGCTGGAATATCGATCGGCGGAGATCTTTCAACAGAGTCAGACCCTCGCGGACGTCGCGGGGTTCTACCACGCCTTTGGTTTTGACGCGTCCGGCCCCGTCACGGAGCGCGAAGACCACGCGGCGACGCAGTGGGAGTTCCTGGCGGTTCTGTCTATGAAGGCAGCGCTCGCGCAGTGCGAAGAAGACCTGGAGTGCTGCGTCAGCGCTCAACGCGCCTTTCTGAAAGATCACGCGGCCATGTGGATGCCTGCGTTCTTTGAACGGATACGTAAGACCGATTCGACTTCAGTTCTGGCGCGGACGGCCGAACTTGCCGACGCGGTTCTGCGCCAATGGTGCGCGGATCTCGGGGTCGCGGTCGGTCCCCGGTGGCTCGAACTCCGCCCCATCAGCGACGAGGACTCGAACATCACGTGCGGCGCGCCGGGTGCAGTGGAGCTTGGACCCACCCTCGCCGCAGCCATGGAAGAAAGGCACTAGCCCGTGGATCTCATTGTTCAGCCGAGTCTCGTGGAGCGCACGGTCTTTGAAGCGGCCCGACGCGATGCATTGTTGCGGCCACATTATGAGAGGCAATTCGCCGAATGCTATGATCGCCGCTCCGGGGACGAGCGCGATCGAGCGTTCGCCCAGATGCATGAGCGGTGGTTCAATGAACTCGGCCTTCGCGGTCTGATCGCCGGGATTGTGAATGAGTTTGCGCATTTTCGTGATCAGGTCGGCCGCCTGATGGTCACGCAGGCACCGGGGCCGAAGGGGCAAGCCGCGGAACTCTTCGGCTCACCGGGGCGCTACACCGTCGTGATTGCCGTGGCGCCGGCCATTCTGCTTGACCGGCCCGCCTTTGAATATTGGGCACGCCACGAATTCCTGCATATCGATGACATGCTCGATCCCGCGTTCAAATACGATGTCGCCAAACGCCCAGCGGGTGCGACTGCGGCCGCGAGGAATTTGGCGCAGGATCGTTATGCGGTGCTGTGGGCGGTTTCGGTCGATGCGCGGCTGATGAAAAGGGGCGCGGCGCCCGCCGACGTGCGAAACACGCGGCTCAACGAATGGATGCGAGCCTTCGCCATGAGAGAGCCTGACTCGGCGACGCGTGCGTTCGACCGCATTTGGGAGCAGTGCCGTGACGTGGTTCCCAATCATCACACGTTGTTGGAGTGGGCGCAGCGTGGTCTGCCCGGCACGGGGGTCGATGCCCAGAGCACCCAGGATCCACCTACGGCAGGTGCGGCGTGCCCGCTATGTGGTTTCCCGACATTTGCCTGGGCCGAATGCTCGAAGCGTGAGCGGGCGATTGAAGCGATTTGCGTCGATTTTCCGAATTGGAATCCGGACCAGGGGCTTTGCGATCGCTGCGCCGAAATCTATCAAGCGAGCGCCGGCTCATCGCAGATCATACGGGCCTAGGCATGTACTGGCATCTGACACCGAGGAAGTTCAACAAGGAGACAAACGATGTTCCCGCCATTTGTCGACAGTTTTGGCAATCAATTCACTGCTGTCTTGATCAACATGATCGGCTCCGTGCTGGGCGGATTTCTGAATGCCATATTTGGCTCATTCGTCACCATTTTCATCACGCCGTTCTTCGAGAACATCGCAAGTGGCGTCGGATTGCCCGCGTAATGGTGCGTAATGCCATATGCATGGTGGGCTGCGCGCTCTGTGCCGCCTTCGCCATGGCCGATGAGCAAGGCCGCCCGACCAGCCAGCCGAGTGACGGGGCAAAGCCCGCCGCCTCTCAACCGGCCAAGCTGAAGGGGCCCGGCTACCTCGCACTGCGCTACGATGACGACTTCACCTATCTCGACGGCCCCGAGGGCAGCTACCAGAAGGACATCTTCGATCCCATCAAGAACATCCATCTGGGCGACGACTGGCGGCTTCGCGTCGGCGGGGACATTCGATTGCGCCTCGAAGCGGAGACCAACCGCAGCTTCGGCGCAAGGAACCCGGCACAGGATACTTATTTCCTCCATCGCTATTACCTCCACACGGACTTCAGGTATCGCAAGCTCTTCCGCCTGTTCATCGAGGGAGTGGACGCGCGCACCGAGGATCGCGACCTTCCTGCCATTCCGATCTCCGAGAATCACTTCGACATCCATCAGCTCTTCGCCGATCTGCGCGTGCTTGGTGAAGACGGCCCGCTTACGCTGCGCGTCGGCCGACAGGAGCTTCTCTACGGCAAGCAGCGGCTCATCAGCCCGCTGGACTGGGCCAACGGCCGCCGCCGCTTTGACGGTGTGAAGCTCATGTATCAGAGCGCCAAGCTCGACGTGGATGCTTTCTGGACCAAGCCGATTGTCTTTCGCGCGCATCCCTATCGTGGCACGTGGGATCCGCCGATTGACGAAGACCTCGATCGCACGCTGGATCACTGGCGCGAGGAGCAGCAGTTCTACGGCATCTACACGGCGTACAAGGGCATCAAAGATCATGTCGTGGATGTCTATTTCCTCGGCTTGAACGACCGCGGCGTCCTGGTCAACGCCAACGGACAGCGCGGCGATCTTTCGGTTTACACCCTGGGCAGCCGGTTCGGCGGCACCTCCGGCAACTTCGATTACGACGTGGAGGGCGCCGGCCAATGGGGCGTCTGGAACGGCGACGAATTGCACGCTTGGATGGTCGGAAGCGAAGCCGGGTATACCTTCAAGCAGACCGCCATGACGCCGCGCGTCGGCCTCGGCTTCGACTACGCATCCGGCGACGACACCCCGCGCGACAACGCCCACGAGACCTTCAACCAGCTCTTTCCCCTAGGCCACGCCTGGCTCGGCTACATGGACCTCGTCGCGCGGCAGAATATCATCGCGCCAAACGTCAATTTCTCATTCAAGCCCCGGCGCGATGTCAACGTGCAGCTTATCTGGTATCACTTCTGGCTCGACTCAAACCTCGATGCGCTCTACAACGCCGGCGGCGCGCCGATCCGCCGAAACGTCACCGGCTCCTCCGGCAACAGGGTCGGCGATGAGCTGGACCTGCGCATCACGTGGAACGTCGACGTGCATTCAACGGTCATGCTCGGATGGTCGCATCTCTGGCCGGACAACTTCATCAACTCGTCCGGCCGAAGCCGCGATGCCGATTTCCTGTACCTCCAGTACGAATTCAAGTTCTAACCCGGTGCGCACGTGACGATTCTCTCACTGCACGTCTCGCAACCCGAACCGGCCAGCGTTTTCGCGCGGAGGCCGGCGAGCGATCGTCCAAGCGTGACGCCCTCAACGTCGAATCACGCGCGAAGCCGCCCCCTAATCGACGGTCACGGCAGGATCATTGACCATCTGCGGCTTTCGGTCACCTCGGCCTGCAATCTACGTTGCCTGTATTGTCGACCGCAAACCGGCTCAAACCGCATATCGCCAGATCTGTCGGACGCGAAACGCCTCGATCTCATCCGTTTCCTGCACGATGCATACGGTTTGAAGCAACTTCGCCTGACGGGCGGCGAGCCGCTCCTTCATGGCTCCATCGTTTCATTAATTGCGGCAGTCCATCACTCGTTTCCGGCAATATCGCTGGCCATGACAACGAACGGGTGGCGTCTGAAGTCACTTGCCGCCGGACTTCGCGCAGCCGGACTCGACAGGCTGAACATTTCGCTGGACAGCATTGACCCCGGCGTCTATCGAACCCTGACCGGAGGCGAATTGGCGCCGGTGCTCGACGGGATAAACGCCGCCATGGCTGCGGGGTTTCCGCCCCCACGCCTCAACGCAGTCGTTCTCTCTGGCGTCAACGACCATCTGCTGCCGGAGATGGTGTCCTGGGCCATTCAGCGCGGAATGGAGCTTCGCTTTCTTGAGGCAATGCCCATCGGGCCGGCAGCCGACTTCAACCGTTCTCATTTCGTGCCGGCAGGGCGCATCAAAGACATCCTGAAAAATCGCTACTCGCTTGTCGCCCTTCCTCGACGGCCCGGCGAAACCGCGGCCAGGTTCGCAGTGCGAGGGGAATCAATCGTGGGTACGATCGGAATCATTGCGCCGGTCTCCGAGGCATTCTGTGGCCAATGCCGACGCATCCGTATCACGGCTGATGGGAAACTCTTTCCGTGTCTGCTCGACGCTCGGTTCGTCGACCTTTCCTCCTGCTGGGACGACGCCGGCTTTCAGGCCGGCAAGGCGGATGATCTGATGATCGATGCCGTCTCGGGCAAACGGTCATCCGGAGTAATGCGACAAGACACATCCATGATCGCGCTGGGAGGCTAAGTGTCGCAGCGAGAGAACCCTGTCCCTGATGCAGCTTCGAAACAGCACGGGCTGCGCTTGAACGCTGCCATCCTGATTGGTGGCGCCAGTCAACGCATGCGATACCCCAAAGCGGCCCTGGTTCATAACGGCCAACGCCTCCTCGACATCGCGATCAATCTTGTAAAACCGCTTGCTCGATCCATCACATTGGTGGGCCGAAAGCCCGAGGGCGTGGACTTTGATTGGAGTGGCAGTGCGGACTCGATCCCTGCGGCTCACTTACACGATGACCCTTCTACGTCGGGACCCCTGGCGGGCATTGCCGCTGCGTTGGCACGAGACCCGCAGGCTCACTGGTTGTGCCTTTCGTGCGACATGCCCGGCCTGACCCACGAGGCGATTGGCTGGCTGCTCGATCAACATGGCCCGCACAATACCGCAACCGTCGGCGCGCTACCCGGCTGCTCCGCGCCGGAGCCATTTCCTGCAATTTACGGCCCCAATGCGGCCGAGCCGATGCGATCCTTCATCAGGTCAGGCGGCACATCGCTCCGTGGCGCCCTGGCGTCTATGGATGCATGCGTGCGCCCCGTGCCGCCGCAAATGATCAACTGCTGGCAAAACGTCAATACGCCGCAGGAATGGGCCCGTTTCTCAAGTCCTGGGTGAAACGCATGTCGAAATCGCTCGATTCGTCGATCATCTGGTTCTGCCGGATCGCGACGTTGGACCGAGAGGTGAGATGGGCTGAAATCGGGGGGACAGATAATGGCCGTGGGGTGAATGGCATTAAGTTAAGCTGCCCGTCTGCGTTTTTTGAGTTCCTTTCTCATTT
>CAZQCF010000066.1:0-6297 GCA_964592235.1 uncultured Planctomycetaceae bacterium | reverse complement strand
CAGCGAGGGTGGGGTCACGATGAAACGAATCGAATAACGGCCCGCAATGAGTTCACGATGCGTGCGTGCGTCGCCCGTTCCACTGCGGCACGTTCTGAATCGCATGCCCCGCGGCGGCCTCGGCAATGATGTGCATGTGCGGCAGGCGCGCACGTTTCAACTGCCGCAACTGCTTGCGCTGCGCCTTCGCGTAGGCCAGCGCCCAATTCCCATTCGGGTCTTCATTCAACACGCTCGACGTCTCACCGCGCGTCAGCACGTCCACGATCCGCCCCAGCGATGCTTGTTGATAACTCGCGAGCGTATCGGCATCCAGCCCGAATCGCGACAGCCTCGCCCAGAACAGCACCGACCGCCGCCACGCCGCCTCCGACGCCAACAGGTTCATCCGCTTGAAAATGTACCGATTGGTTCGAAACGACAGCAGCGTCTCGCGCAGGTGCGCCTCCAGCAGATGCTCCGGCTCATCGTAATCACGCTGCAACGTCCGCCGCAAGGTCTGGAAGTGAATCGGCGCGACCTGCGCATCGGCCCGCACCTCCCAGTACAAATGCCCGAACGCTACGGTCGAGCGGCTCACCGCCATCTGTCGAGGCAGAAACTTGTTGTGCGCGATCGTGTCCGCCGCGAGGTGCGCCAGATAGCCGTATGCGAACGCCCGCCCCGCATCCGATTCGGCCGAATGAAGCAACGAGAATCCGGTGTCCCATCGGTGGCACACCTGTTTCACCCGGCTCATCTTCTTCGCCAGCACCGTATCGGTCGCGACGTTGCCATAAATGAAGTGCCGTCGATGCCGCGCCAGAATCGCCGCGATCGCCGGCGGCAGCACCCATAGATTGGAAAGAATCTCCGACGCGAATTGAACGTGCGAACCCGGCCCCCACGCCCACGCCTCCTGCACGCAGCCGAGAACCAGCGCGACCGCCGCCGCAATGACCCAGCCGCTCACGCTATTCGATGAACCCGACTTACGATTCATGGAAGCGATGTCCCCATCCTTCATTACGCTGCGAGGCATCCCTGCCGAATCCGGCATGCGAATTGTAGCATTCATCCCGGCCACCACCAAAGACCCGCCGCTCAAGCTCCCCAGCCGCAGCGCCCGGAAGGTTCGACTTCCCCCCGGTCGCACTGCTCTTATACTCCCACCCATGACTACCGGCTGCGACTACGTCTTGTTCGCGCCAACCGATTACGCCGGCCTGCCGCGCCGCATCGCCGCGATGCTTGTTGATCTCGTCATTGTCATCGCTGCCGTGTCGGGAATCTCCTCGGCCGTCGCGGCTCGCGTCGTCCCGCCGGACGTCTGGAAAATTACGCATCGCGCCGAGCGCCAACGCAAAATGAACGACGCCATGCGCCCTGTCCAACTGCCCACGTCGCTCGGCTGCCTCGGGTTTGCAATGGCCTACCATGTCCTCGGCCGCACCCTCCGCGACGGCACGATCGGCTATCGCATTTCCGGCGTTCGACTCGTTGACGCCGCCGGCCGCACGCCGCCGCTCCGCGTCCTGTTCAAGCGATTCCTCATGGCTGTGCCGTTCACGCTGTTCCTGGGCGCATCATACTTTTCGGTTGGCAAATCCCCCCGCCGTCAATCGACTCATGATCAATGGTCCGGGACCTGGGTCGTCCGAAAAGCCGCCGTGCCCATCGGCCCCGCCAAGCCCGCCTATCAGACCAAGCTGCTCGGCACGATGCTCTTCACCTGGCTCGATCTGGAGCCGGCCGACGCCGCGCCCGCCGATAACGCGCAGCCGCTCTCCGCCACAGCCTTCTGACTGGATTCGCCCCCGCCGGCGTGCATAAAGTAAGTCAACGGTCGTCGCGCCGCCCCCCTGTGCGATCGGCTGAATGGGGAGGAATCACGTCATGGAGATGAAATATACACAAGTCGTTGTTTGCTTCTGCGCGCTGGTTGCGCTGAAGGCGACGCTGCCCGGCGCGCCCGCGCCGCAATCCGCCGACGCCCAGACGCGGAACTGCCCCGAGGCCCACGATCAATTTGTCGGCGTCTCCGGCGGCGCGGTGGCTTTTCGCCTGCACATCGACAATCCCGACGACAGCCGAATCTCCATTTTTCAGTACCCGCTCGGCGGCATCCTCGAACAGACCGGGCCTACGGACCTCGATTACGTCTTCGTCCCATCGTCCGGCTTTCGCGGTACGACGACTTTCACCTATCGCCTGATTCCCCCGCTGGGTTGCACGCGCTCCACGCAACTGGGCCGCGTCACGCTCGCCGCCGGGCCGCTGCCCGGCGGAAGCATCGACACCGCGCCGAGCGGTCTCGTCCCACCGCCCGAAGCACCGGCCACCTGCGGTGTCTTGCCGTTGCCCTTGTTCGCATCGGCCGGCGCGATGGGCTTCGCCGCGAGCCGCCGAACGCGCCGCAACCGCTAGCACAGCCATCCACCTGACTGACACCGCGTCGCGTCCTTAAAACAGTGGAGTCTTCGCGGGCAATGAAACGCGGGCAGACGTGTCGGCCCTCTTGCAGGCCTTGACCACTCCCTTGCCGCGGCTACACTTTCTCGTACAAATTGGCCCCTAGTGTAACGGTAGCACGACAGACTCTGGATCTGTTTGTCAAGGTTCGAATCCTTGGGGGCCAGATTTTCCTGCATTGATTCGCGTCCCCCGCCGGACCCTTTCGGCTGCCCTTTGCTTGTCAATTCTCATCCATGAAATACCGGGATGCGCCCGCCCCGGTCGATATTCCTTACAAGTCCGCCGAAGTTGACCCGGCACACGTCATGCGCCCACGGAGCTATCGTGAAGACTCTACGACGATGGGTGAACTGGCAGTTGGAAAAAGTACTGCCAGATCCGAAACAGAGCTTCCAGCGCATCGAGCCGGACCGCGTCCTTTTTGAAGAGATCGTCTGGTCGCCATCGGAACGCGTCCTCGATGTCGGCTGCTATCGCGGGCACTACCTGAACGCCCTCGCGCCGCGCGTCCGATCCGTCGTCGGCATCGACCTCAATCGCGACGCGCTGAACGGCCTGACATCCTGCGTCTGCGGCGATGGCCAGGTGCTCCCCTTCGGTGACGGCACATTCGACACCATCCTCTGCCACATGACCGCGAACCTCTTCCCGCGACCCGATGCGGCCGCGCGAGAGTTCATACGCTGCTGCAAGCCGGGCGGTCGAGTGATCGTCACGGTGTGCAATCTGCACGCTCCGTACCATCGCGTGAACGCGACCCTGGAGCGTTGGTGGCCGGAGTGCCATTGGGCGACCCTGCGTCCTTCGCAGAATCAGTGGACAGCCCGGCACTGGTGCGAATCGATACAGTTTCATGGGGCTTCACTTGAGGCGGTGTATTCGTGCAACCTCTGCTGGCCGCTTGTCCCGCGTCTTCGCGGTCGGTGGATCATTCCCAATCGCGTCATGCACGCGTGGAATCAGGCTGTTCGCCGGGCGAGTCGACGGCCGCTGCACACCTCGCAGCCTCATTTCGCCGCGCATGATTACGTCCTCCTCTTTCGCAAGAGATGACAACATAAAGGGGATGAATGACAATCGGGGGCGTGAAAAACGGGGACGCAGCTTTTTTTTGCTCTTCTAACGCGCAGTTCGTTCTTGACGCCACCGCGAGCCTTCGGTTACCCTGCCCCCCATGCCCAGACGCCCGCGCATGGCTCCCGGCGGCATCGCCTATCACGTGCTCAATCGCGCCGTCGCGCGAATGCCGATCTTCCGAAAGGCCGCAGACTACGCGGCCTTTGAACGCATCCTCGCCGAAGCGATGCAGCGCCATCCGACGCGGCTGCTCGCCTACTGCCTCATGCCAAATCACTGGCACCTGGTGCTGTGGCCGCGGAAAGACGGCGAGCTGACGGCCTTCGTCCGCTGGTTGACGCACACGCATGTCATGCGGTGGCACGCGCACCATCACACCTCGGGCTCGGGGCATTTGTATCAGGGGCGGTTCAAGTCGTTTCCCATCGAGCGCGATTCGCATCTGCTCACGGTGTGTCGCTACGTCGAGCGCAACGCGCTGCGGGCCGGCCTGGTGCGAAGGGCGGAAAATTGGCGGTACAATAGCTTGTGGCGGCGCGAGAACGGCGACGCCGAGGCGCGGTCGATTCTGTCGGACTGGCCGGTGCGCCGACCGCGAAACTGGGCTGCGATTGTCAATCAGCCGCAAAGCCGGGAGGAGTTGGAGGCATTGCGCAAGTGCGTGGCGCGGGGCGCGCCGTTTGGTTCAAGCGGGTGGCAACGGCGGATCGCAACCCGGCTAAGCTTGTCGCACACGCTTCGCCGCCGCGGCCGACCGAAGAAGTCGCGGAAGGAACCCTCGCAATGAGCTGCGTCCCTTTTTCCGATCCAACCCTTTGACCCTCGTGATGTATTGCCAGAGAATCGTATCAACCTTCCACGCTTTCCATGAATGAGCACTGTCGAACAACTGTCGCACAGGCACCATGGAATTGTGATCTAAAGGTGGCATGATGGTCGGGAAATATCGATTTCCTCAATTCGGCGCCGCGTTGATACTGCTTGTTCATGCAGCGAGTTGTATGAAGAATCAGGAAAATAGAACAAGCTTGAGCGAGCGACGTGACGAAACTTTGGGATCTCAATCGATCCTGGATTTAATTGCGCCACTTCGCCTAGGAATGACTGGTTTGGATATTCAAGCGCTATTCGACGAACCAGCAACTAGCAAGTTAAGGATTGAAGAGCTGGTTGAAATGGCAGACGGCGTTCGTGTTTCGCAAGGGACGATGACAGGCCCGTCATCATTGGATGAATTGCGAATCGTTAGACTTCCTAATGGAATCGTAATCGGAATAGGAATGCGCGATGACCGCATTGCATTCTTCAAATCATCCGACGCTCGCCTGAGACTGCCGAATGGACTCGGACCGGGGAGCACGTTTCGTGACGTTCGTACTCAAATGCCTGATCCAGTTATCAACGAGGTTCTTGCTACTTGTATCAGAGTCAAAGTCGCTCCGACCGCTTGGCTGGTAACACCGCAATGGGAGTTGCATAATCTATCCGACGATACAATGTTTGCATTTTTGGAGATTTGGCCGGAAGAATAGCACGAACAGCACGGCCCCGCTAAGTAAAGACGCAGAATCTTTCATGCAGCATTTTTCTGGACATCGTCATGCTCGCGGCTCCGCCAGAGCGGGTCCAGAATGTCGGAGAGTTCAGTTCAGTAGGGTGGGTCAGTCGTATCGACCCACCATTCGTTGAGCAATCAATTATCATATCCGCGACATGGATGCGGTGTGCTGCAGAAAGAATCGGTGGGTCGATGAGACTGACCCACCCTACCCGGCTTGACAACGGCATAGTGTAACGTCGAATGCAGAAGCGTAGAGGTGGAAATGAAGAGTGATGGTGATGAAGAGGCCATAATTCGTGCCATCGAGCATGCTCTGGATCAGAACAATCCCAATAGGGCAATGCGCCTTCTGAATGTCGTCCAAGGAGCTGAGTCGCGAGATGTTACTCTTTGGATTAGGGTGGCTTACTCTGCATTGAATTCAGAGCAATTCCAACAAGCACTTGAAGCTGCACACAAGGCTGTATCAATTGATCCGATGTCGGCCAACGCTCACACTGTCTTAGGACATTGCTTCGAAGAGCTGGGGTTAATGGAACAAGCAGAGAATGCCTTTACGCGAGGTATCGAACTTTCACCAAGTGATCCGCGATATGTCTTCCTTGGAGTATCAAAGAGGCGATTGGGAAAGGATGATGAGGCTGAAATTGCATTCCGCAGCGCACTGCGGCGTAATGACAAGAATGAAGAAGCAGCGTTTAATCTAGCCGTCTGCCTACGTGAGAAGTCACCCGATGAGGCAATGAGTCTATTGAAACAAGCTATTCACATTGCCCCAGATTACGCAGACGCCTATCGCGAGATGAGTTTCATTCTGGGGAGAAGCGGGCAATACGCTGAAGCAATACTCTGCGCACGAAATGCAATTCGACATAACCCCAGCATCCCGCGCATCTCCACGTCGTCGGCGAAGGCGGGCTTGCCCTGGACGAGCTTCTGGGCGTCCACCTTGCGCTCCGGCTTGCCAACGACCTTCAGCGGCGGTGGCTGGCCGTCCGCGAGCGCGGGCTGCATCTCCAGTAGCGTGCGAGGCGGGGCAATAGTCTCGGTGTCGGTCGCGCCACGTCTCGTCAGCGGCGCATCCGCTGGCGGGCGTGGCGCGGCGGCGCGGTCGTCATCCTTGTCGGGTAGTGGGCCGCCCTGGATGGGGCGCACGTACTCGCCGCGCAGGATGGCCGCCGCGCGCAGGATGGCCTCGACCGGCT
>CAZQCF010000065.1:0-9400 GCA_964592235.1 uncultured Planctomycetaceae bacterium | reverse complement strand
CAGAGCCTGCAGCAATCGCTATCGACGTTCAGCGCGCACCTGGCGCGCATCCTCGACATCTTGCGCCGGGCGCGAAAGGGCACCCTTGTGCTGCTCGACGAACTTGGAGCGGGGACCGACCCGGATGAGGGGGCGGCGATCGGCCGCGCGATCATCGACCACCTGCTTCACGGGGGCTGCCTCGCGATGATCACGACGCATCTGGGGGCACTTAAGGCGGTCGGATATGACCACCCGCGCGTGGACAACGCGTCGGTTCAATTTGATATCGAATCGTTGCGCCCGACGTATGAGCTGCGCATCGGCGAACCGGGCCACAGCAGCGCGATCACGATCGCGACGAAGCTGGGCATGCCGCGCAAACTGGCCGACGCGGCGCGCAAGCACCTCGCCGGGCGACACCGGGCGCTGCATCGTGCCATCGCCGGGACACTTCAGTCGCGGCGTGACGCGGAACGTGCCCGGCGCGATGCGGATGCCGCGCGCTCCGAGGCGGCCAAGGCGGCGCTGACGGCCGTGGACATCGCTAAGAAGCTGGCGGAGCAGAAGTCGCGTTACGCGGCATGGGTCGAACGCGTGATGCGATTGCAGCCGGGGGATGCGGTGTTCGTGCGACGCTTCGACAAGCCCGGTCGCGTCGTGCGGATCAAGCTGGATCGGCAGCAGGCGGTGGTGGCGATGGACTCGATGGAGGCCGAAGTGCCGCTGGCCGACTTGACATTCGCCGAATGATGTGCCGCGCGGGCCGCGGACCTGCGGCGACGATTCATTTCACCTTTGCAACGAGAACGGTGCGGTCATCGTCGGCGGGGCGGCCGTTGCTGAACGCGGCGACGGACTCGAGTACCGCGTCGATGAGCTGCTGCGCGCCGGGCCGGCAGGCGCCGAGCACCTCGTCAAGGCGGGCCTCGCCGAACATCTCGCCCGCGGCGTTCTGGGCCTCCGTGATTCCGTCTGTATAAAAAATGATCTGGTCGCCGGCGCGAAGCTGGAGCCTGGCCTCTTCATAGGAAACGTCCGCCGTGATCCCGAGCGGAAAACTGCCTGCGCCGTCGAGCGATGCCATCGAGCCGTCATCGCAGCGTTTCAGGCGTGGGGGATTATGGCCGGCGTTGGCATAGCGCAACAAACGCGTCCGCGCATCGTAGATGCCATAGAACGCCGTCACGAACGTTCCCGAGTTTCGCGTGTAGTGCCGGATGAGTTGCTTATTAAGGTTGTCCAGCAGGCGGCAGGGCGGCGTCGGCGGGCCGGGCATCGTGTGCGCGATGCTGTGCGTGATCGCCATCATGACCGCGGCCGGCGTGCCGTGCCCGCTCACGTCGGCGATGAGGATTCCCCACTGGTCGTTCTCCAGCGGAAAGAAATCGTAATAGTCTCCACCGGCGCGACGGCTGGTCTGGTAGTGCGCAGCGAGGTCCATTGTGCTGATCTTCGGCAGTTCGGATGGCAGGAGCGAACGCTGAATATCGGCAATCGTCTGTAATTCGCGGTCGGTCGTGGCATAGGCCGCGGCGAGCTGCACCGAGACAACGAGGCTGGACGTCGCCCGTCCGAACAGCCCGGTCATCAGCACCCACTGCGGAAAACTCTCGGGGTCAAAGGCGCCGGGCGCGCGACGCATGAACACCACCATGTTCGTGGCGATCCCTTTGTCAAACAGCGGCAGGGAGATCAGCGATCGCATGCCGTCGAAGTATTCCGCGGCGGGGTCGTCGGCGGGGACTTGCACGTCGTCGAGCAGTTGAGGCTTGTCGGCATACAGCAATTCTCCGAGCAGGCCGCCCGTGAGCAGCGGCAACTTCTGCGGCTCCATCCACGGGTTGACTTCTTCCTTCCACAGGGTGCTGCGTGTGATCCGGTATTGCGGCGGCGGCAGGTCGCGGCGGCTCACGGCAACCATCCGATCCGTCGACAGGAGGCTGCGCATTCGATTGCCATAGCTTCGGACCATGGCCGCCGGCTCGGTGTGCTCGCTCATCTCGCGCAAGGTGTCGACGACGAGATTCATGCGCTGTCGCCAGTCGCCGCTTTCCAATCCGAACATGCAGTCCCTCTCCCGGTGTCCGCAACGGATTGTATCACCGTTCGATCGAACTGACCGGCCCGGCGAAGGACAACGGATCGGACAGAATGGGCGATTCGGGCGGGCTAACGGTCCGAGGTTAATCTTTTTCGCGGCTCGCCTGTGCTCCGGACTCGGGTAAGTACCCAGCGCAAGTCATCCGAACAAACGCGACGGTGTCGGACTTGCTCAACTGCTCCAGCACCGGCATGAATTGCTTTCCCTGTTTCGCCGCGAACAAGCGAATCGCCATCATTCGAACCACTGCATGGTCATCTTTGACCGTCGGCGCCGCGGCCTGCGTCAGCGCTTCGTCGAGCGGTACCGCTTCACAGGCAGATAGCGCCTGCGCACGAACGTGCCAGTCCGCATCCGCCAGCAGCGCGACCAGTGCGCCGTGAATCCGATCGATTGGGAGATCGGCCTCGGCCCGTTGGCCTGTGACCGATGCCAGAATCGCCGCGAGGCCCTGCACCGACTCGATTCGGCGGCGCGGGTTGCGGTCGGTCGATTGGTCAATCAGAAGGCCGACGGCCGTCGGCGAAATATCCAGCACCGGTCGGCTTGCGCGAACCGGACCCATGCGAACCGTTCCCGGCCCGGCCGACAATTCGCCGTTCTCGATGACTGGATCGATCCAGGCCGACAGCTCGATGGTCGTCGGCTGCAGCACCGTTTTGCGCAGGGCCTGGCGAATCGGACCGATGTCCAGACAAATGGTCTTCTCCACCGCATCACCGGGAAGCAGCACGGGGCGGCGATTGATCAACACTTGCTGATAGTTCTTGAACTCCGTCGTGTTGTCGCCACAGGTCACCTTCGCCGAGATCGCCGCCAACGGGCGAACCATGTACCCCTCGCCCAGCGTGATCGGGAACGGGCCGATGTTTTCCAGCCGCAGCGTCCCACGCATCGGCCCCATCGGCGAGATCGGCTCTTCGAAACGCAGCGCACATTGCAGGAACGCTTCGGGCTTCCTGGGGAAATCGAATACGTCGCGGTGGAATCGCTCCAGCGCATTTTTGACATCCGCATACATCGGCGCGGTCGGCGGCTTGTCGCCGTGCTTCTCCAGCAGTTCGCTGATGAGGCGATAGGCGATGCCCGAGTATTGAAGCGCTGCAGCCTTGTGCAACACGGTGATCGCCTCGGCCTTTTCACCCTGTTCAATCAATGCCTTGGCCAGCCCCAGCGCCGCCAATTGATCTTTCGCCGCGAGCGGCTTGAGTACGTCAATGGCCTCTTTCGATTTGCCGTCCAATCGAAGCGTGTAGCCGCGCGCCAGCGCCGCCAGCGAACCGCCGCCCGGCTGCTCGGCCGCGATCTTCGCCAGTTCCGCCGCGCGCTTTGCATCGGGCTGATGGTAGCTGTAATACCACGCCGCCTCGGCTGCTTTTTCGGGCAGCTTGCCATCCAGAATCGCCGGGATCATCTCGTCGTAATATTTGCGTACCGCGTCGCGGTCCGCCTGTGCCCCTTTGGCGTCGCCCAGTTTCTCCTGCGCCGTCGCGCGAAGCAGCCGCACCTGCGCATGGTTCGGCTCGGCCGTCAGCGCTGCGTCAGCCGAATCCTTCGCCCGCTGATAATCGCCGCTGGCCACGTACGACATCGCCAGCTTCTGCCAGTAATCAGCGGGAATCGCTCGCGCGTCCGACCGGCGGTGCAGTTCCATCGCGCGGTTGAACCACTCCTGCGCCTCTTTGTGCAGGCTCAAGCGATCGAGGAACTCCCCAAGCTCCCATACCAGGTTCGCCTGCGTTGGATTGATCGAGATCATCTGCAGCGCCAGCTCCACGCGCTGCAGCGCCGCCTCCGTCTCGCCGAACATCTCATAGGCCAGCTCGCGGGCGGCCACGTTCGCCGGATTCAATCGCAACGCACGCTCGATCTCCTTGCCGGCTGCTTCCATCTCGCGCTGCTCATAAAGCAGCCGCGCCAGCCGCCGCCGCAGCTCGCTCTCGCAGGTCGGGCTGATTTTCGGGCGCTCCAGCTCCGCCTTCACAAACGCCAATCGATCCTCGGCGGATTGACGCGCGTCGATTTGCAAATCCAGCACGCGCAGCCATGCCGCCTCGTCCGTCGGCGTCAAATCGACATACCGCGTCAGCGCCTCGCGCGCGGGATCGACCCGCCCCATTCTCTGGTACAAATCGAACAGCCAGTAATACGCATCGGCGCAGCGCGCATCCGTCGCCCGCGCCGCTTCCAGCAGCGCAATCACCTGCAGCGACGCGCTTCGCGGACTTGCCCGACCGACCATGTGCCCCTGATGCTGTGCTTGTTCAACCAGCCAAAGGGCCGTGCGCGAGTCGAGATCATCGGCCTGCGCGGGCTGGGCCGTCGCGCGCTTCGCCGGCGGCGGGGTTTGCAACTTGTTCCCGGATGCGGGCGGATGGCGCGTCACAGCAGGACGGGACGGGCTCGCGCCCGTTTGCCCCAGACTGACGACGAAGCAGATGGAGAGATGTAGCAGGCTCATTCGGCCAACTCCTTTTGCGCCGCGATCGTTCCAGCTATAACCTAACACCGCTCCGACGATTCGGCACGAGATGGCGGTCGGCAAAGCGGCAGGGGCATTATTATCGGTAACTCCCTCGCCGCCAAGTCCCTATTACGCATGGATTTGAAGTTGATTTCACATGCACCAGTGAACGTAGTCCGCGTTTGTGGTGCGCAGGGGGCATGTCCCCATCATTTGGAAACCATGCAATAGCTGATTGGCACGGCCGTGACTTCTGGCGGCCATGCTCAATTGCCGGGACGATGATCCCAAGGAGCCGGTCGCGCGCCGCGGACGCGCCGCGGCGAACGATCAGAGCAATCCCATGCAATCCCGAATCCTTTACGAGAAGGACATCGACCCGTCGGCGCTGGCCGGTCGGCGGATCGCCGTGCTGGGTTACGGCTCGCAGGGCGAGGCCCACGCCCGAAACCTGCGCGACAGCGGTCACGAGGTCATCGTCGCCCAGCGCCCGAACAGCGCGCGGCATGCGCTGGCCGTCGAGCACGGATTTACGCCCGTGACCATCGCCGAAGCGACGCGGGCGGCCAACCTGCTCATTCTCGCATTGCCCGACGACAGCATGGGAGACATTTACGCCGCCGAGATCGCGCCGCATCTGCGGCCCGGCCAGGCGCTGGGGTTCATTCACGGATTCGCCATTCGCTTCGGGACGATCGCGCCGCCGACGGATGTCGATGTCATCATGGTCGCGCCGAAGGGTCCGGGGCCGCTGGTGCGCGACGTGTTCACGCGCGGCGGGGGGCTGGCGGCCATCGTCGCCGTGCATCAGGACGCGACCGGCGACGCGCGGCGGATCGCGCTCGGCTGGGCCGGCGGGATCGGCAGCGGGCGCGCCGGGCTGATCGAGGCGACGTTCGCGCAGGAGTGCGAGGCCGATCTGTTCGGCGAGCAGGCGGTGCTGTGCGGCGGGGCGATCGAGCTGATGAAGGCGGCGTTCGAGACGCTGGTGGAACGGGGTTTCCCGCCGGAGCTGGCGTATTTCGAGTGCATCCACGAATTAAAGCAAATTGTGGATATGCAATACGCAGGCGGGCTGGAACGCGTTCGCGCGAAGATCTCGCGCACCGCGGCCTGGGGCGGCCTGACCAACGGCCCGCGGCTGGTCACGGATGACGTGCGCCGCGAGATGCGCGCGATGCTCGATGAGATTCAAAGCGGCGAATTCGCCCGGCAGTGGCTGGCCGCCAGTCGCGCCGAGCGGGCGGGGCGGCCTCTTGAACTTCGCAACGTGGATAGCACTGGTGCGTCGAGAACGCACCCAACGAATGCCGGCGAAACATCGAACGGCCCGCGGGAATCCACGGATGCAGGCGAAACATCGAGCGGGTTGCGCGGCGCAGGCCCGACGCTGGCGGAATTGATCGCCGCAGAATCGCGGCACGCATCGGAAATCGCCGGGCGCATGGTGAGGGGAATCACCAGTGGGGGGCGTGAGGCTTGAGACGTGGGGCTTGAGACCTGGGGCTTGAGGCTTGAGGCGTGAGCGTTGGGCTTTTTTGTGGCACCGGTTAATAACCGGTGAATCGTAGAGCCGTAGGGTGCGTCTCCGCCAAGGCGGATCCGTGACTCGACGCACCACAAACGCTCGATGGCTCACGGCACACGGCTAACGGTTCACGGCCGCCATGGCGACGGCCTCTGGTTGTACGATTGTGCTGACTGTTCGCTCGTCTTGACTTTTCGACTTCTTGGCGTTTGATCGTTTCCCCGTCCCCCTTGCCGCCGGTCGGCGACGCCATTAAAGTGAATGCTATACGGGGACGTAGCTCAGTTGGGAGAGCGGCTCGTTCGCAATGAGCAGGTCGAGGGTTCGAATCCCTTCGTCTCCAGTCGGGCCGGGGTTGCAACTGAAGTGCTGCAACTATTTGAGAAGAGTTCCAAACTCGGTGAACCCTTTGCGTCCCAGTCGGTTGACCACTGAGTAAGCACAATGGTTGGCCTCGTCACCGGCCTTAAGCGCACATTCGAGTACCTTCCTAGCCTCGTCCTCCCACGATGAAATCCGCCAATTCTCGACATCGCCTTCGACAAGTAAGCCAACTATATGGGCGCACTTGAGCGGGTCGATTTGGCAAACCTCCGCAAGCCGTTCCATAATGATGTGGTCAGGGTTGGCCATGGGGGCCGCACGCACAAACTTCTCGAGTTGATCGAGGGCCCATGTCGTATCAAAGGCTTTGCAACCGAACCAGTTCCCAAAGACATAGCTTGCCGGGTCGTTCTTTGCGTCTTGCTCGCCAACAGCCTCCCAATACTGTTCCCAAAGGTACGTGAGGCGACCCACTGTTTCCGGTGGGATGGGCTCGTTTTGATTATCTATACATTTCCCTAGGAACCGCATCGCATGAGAACGAATCGGCTCGATGGATGCTGTCACAAGCCGCTTCACGAGTTCATTGTTTGCTTCGAATGCTTCCACAGGATTCTTTCCCAGGTCTCCCCGTGCGAACAGAATCAAAGCATGTTCTGCGAGTCGATGAAAAGGCGCTTCGTGAGATTCTGAGGTTGGACTAATGATCGCCGCGTGACTAACCGCAAGGTCAAACTGTTCGCGCAGAATCTTGTAAAACCGGACATGGGGCTCGCTGCAATAGAGAAATGTGTTCCAGGCAGCCCAACCATGAGCGGTTGAAAAGTCATCACCGACTTTGCTCAAATTGAAGAGGTCTGCGGAAACTTGTTTCAACCAGGTTTCATCGAGCAAGAGAATCAAGTTAAGCCTTTTTCCAATGGCTGCTCGTGCAATAAAAGAATCTAGTGCGCCGCGAATGCATGCATCGAGCGTCTCTCTGACTTCCGGAATCGCAGAAAATCCCTTGGCAAAGGGCGGTTTAATTGACCACTCTGGTTGTTCATGATTGGCTACCCATTCCGCATAAGCCAGAACTGCAGATATCGCAATGCCACGGCTGGAGTTCAAAGCGGAGGTCAACCAGTCCTTCAATCTGGGATCATCCTTCGCAGAAGGAACGATCCGATCTCCATCGGCAGTTTGATTTACAAGTTTTGATAGGACATTCCAGATACGTTTTCGATGTTCGAATCCGTAGGCCAGGCTCTTATCTTCGCGTTTGGATTTGCACACTTCTTCAATCAGTTCCGCCAGCGCGTCCCGACAATAAATCCAGTCTCCTCGAATAAACGGATCGCGTCCGGCAAGTTTGAATGTCTCATTAGGCGGCCTGCTAACAACCCATTCTCCGAGTTCTAGTACGCAACCGAGGTCAATTGAGCTATGCTTCTTGACGCCGTCAATGATCGCGCCCAAGAATCGTTGGATGACGGGCGGATATTTATCAGTCAATTCTTTTGCGCGAGCCGAGTATTCCGTGGGATCAGAAGCGATGAGGCCTCGAAACGTGTCGACAATCGCCTCGGCATGATCAAACCGTTGGCTCGGCGCTTCAGGCACTCTAATTGCATCCTGCACAACATCCAACACTCCTGCGAACTCCATTTTCCCTAGGTCTTCAACCGAATAGGGGGATTGTTCACGACCGCTCCAACTGACCTCAAAAGTGCGGTCAGTAAACAATGCAGGACCATGTTCACCGAGCATTCTGTTGTAGAATTCTCTGTTCGTTCCGGTTAGGTGTTCATGTATCCATGACAGCTTCTTGTATTGCCAATAATCGCGCTGCAGCGCCTTCTTAGCATCATCAGCGGCCTGGTCAAAGTACTCTGGGTCAAACGCCTCTGGCCCCTCCTTAGCCCAATCCAACCACTTTTGCTGATCCTCTGGGCAAAGCATCGGGAATCGCTTTTTAAGCAGGCGAGCGTATTCGTGTTTGAGCAACTCGTCTCCAATGTGTTCCTTCATCAGCATCGTCACCCGCGCAAGGTCGGCGTGCTCGTCGGCGAATTCGTTAATCAAATGGATGCGAAGGCGTCGGAGCAGCAGGAGCTTGCGGCTTGCTAGGAGTTCAAGTGCGGCTTCGAGCGTGATATGCTTGCCCTTCACTCCGAGCGTAAACGCATCACGAAGTAAGGCGGCATAGCGCTGGCGAAATTCATAGTGCGAGTGCCCGTCGTCTTCTATCGCTTGTAGCCACCAGTGCGAGCGGTCATCGTCTTCGCCAAACACACTTTTTTCCGGTTTGACAATTTGTGCGAGTCCATTCAGCAAAAACTCGAGAATTCTCAAAGGTTCGACTTCGAGGAACGCCGGCACGACCCACTTTCGCATTCCCTCCACAAATAGAAAATCATCACGATTATTGCTGCCTTGCTTCTCATCGTACTTGCCGGCATCAAATGTCGCGCAAGCAAGTTCGAAGGCGGCATTTGTTTTGCCACCGCGAACCAAACCAGCAATGCACTCAGCAATGTGTATTGATTCGTACTCCATTCTCAGTGAATTCACGAGCCGGGCAATTTGAGGAACTAGTTTTGCACTATGCTCAGCAGGCATTGACTTGGCGGCCCGAATAATATCTGCAGCTACTGTCCAGTTATCTGTATTAATCATTGCGAGGATTGCAGATACTTCTGCAGGTGCTTTGTCAGCCATTCTCGCCAGGTATCGTGACTGCGGCCAATTGCGAGCTTGCACCCCCCCCTCGAGTCGCACCGCTGATGGCGGCCGATCAAATACCTTTTCCTTGTACAAGGGCATAATCCAATTGGGGTTGTTTAATCGCTCGAAAAAGTATCGAGCGTGGTGAGGCGAACAGATGTGCGCGACAGCTCGCTTTACATCAACACTGGTTGGCATTGAATAGGATTGCATCGATTTCCTCGGTACCTGCAAAATACTTGTATAGTTCGCAGTTCCTTGGAA
Source organism: uncultured Planctomycetaceae bacterium (assembly GCA_964592235.1). GTDB lineage: Bacteria > Planctomycetota > Phycisphaerae > UBA1845 > UTPLA1 > PLA3. Next base: position 31 of record CAZQCF010000065.1, on the reverse strand, counting down.
TCTCATTGTGAGAGGCTTTGACTGGATTTTC
>CAZQCF010000064.1:0-9597 GCA_964592235.1 uncultured Planctomycetaceae bacterium | reverse complement strand
CGGCTCGGTTCTGTCCGCCCCCTCATCGCGACCCCACCCTCGCTGCGCGAGGATGGGGCACCCGCGCAATTGCGGCAAATGAGTTCGCTACAGTCCGAGCGGGCGGACGGTGACAGTCGGGTTTCCGATGACGCCGCTGATCTGATAAGGCGCGACGCGATCGGTGATCGTGCCAAGCAGCGAGCCGATGGGGCCGAGGAGTTTCTCCAGGCGCTTGAGCGGGCCGGCGTTGACGAGCAGATCGAGCCGGCCGTCGTAGTCGATTCGCCCTGATCCTTTCATGGCGGCGAGCGTGGAGACGACCTCAATATCCGTCACGTCGAAATGGGTCGGCGTGATGCGAAAGTCGAGCGAGGCGCGATCGGTTCCTCCCTTCGTCGCGCCGTCCGCCGTCTGGCGCGGGCCGCCGATCAGGGCGTGCAGTTCGGCGAGAACGGGAAAAGCGACAAGGACTCCGTCGGAAATTTCGATTTTTCCCGCGCCGGTTGCCGTGGCATTCGCCCCCATCGTGCCCTGTACGTGTCCCTTCAGATCCGTTCGGCCGGAGTACTTGGGCGCGCGGCCCTGCGCGACGCGAAGCGTTTCTTCAAGGCGAATTCCGGCGGCCTGCCAATCGGCGTTGTATGCGCGGTCGGCATCGAGGCGCAGGCCCGTTCGAACACGGGCCGTGCCGCCAAGGAGACGGGCCTCGCAATTCGTTTGGAGCCGCCGATCCGCCAGCGCGACATCGAGATCAATCCGCTCGGCGGGCCAGGCTGTCTCGCCCAGCGTGAAATAAACGCGGTCGAAGTCGGCCTCGACGTCGATTGCGGAGTCCATGGGGTGCGCCAGCGGCACGTTGCCCTTCGCAGTGAGCGTGAGCCGCCCGCGAATGTTGCGCTCGGCGAGGAACCGCTGCACGGCCGGCGGGATGGTGTTGTAAGTCGCTTCGTCGAGGGCGGCGTCGAGGCGGACACTTTGGAGATTCAGGTCGCCCGTGTTTATATTGACGCGAGTATCAAATCGCAGGCTCATCTGCGGCGCACGGTCGAGATGCCCGTCGCACTCGTACCAGCCGTCGCCGGTCGCGGCGGGCGGCGTGGCGAGAAACAGCTCAATGCCGGGGAGGATCATGGCGGGATGCCCCGGCCCGGCGTCGTAGAGAATGCGGCCCTGGCGAATCGACGCCTGTCGCAGAACGAGGAGATCGCTTAATTTCGTCGCGGCCGCGGGTGATGGCTCGGCGTTCGATTGCGAGGCGGCCGCAGGCGGGCTCGTGGTCGCGCGCGATCGCGCGAAGCCGCTCCAGCCCGACATGCGCCCGTTCTCGTCGGCCACGAATCGAAGGATGGGGCGGTCCAGGTCGACTTCGCGGATCTGGATCGGTCGGCCCTCGCGAGGGACTTCGGCAAGCGTGAGCGTCGCACGATGAACCGCGAGGATCCGCTCTTCGCCATTGAGGAGTGCGAGATCGTCGATCACCACGGTCAGCGGAGCCTGGTAGTCGAGATCGGAATACGTGAGGCGCGGCGTAATGTGCTGCTCAATGGCCGCGACGATCTGCTTGCCGATCCATCGCTCCAGCGGCGTGGAGCCGGCGCGGCCGATGTACCACCAGAGGCCGCCAACCAGCGCGGTCGTGAGCGTGATCAGCGCGACAACGATTCGCGCCGCACGAATCGCGTTCAGCCGATTCTGTGGTAGAACGTCGACCATGCCGGGAATGATAGCGGCATTGGGAGCGCGCACGCGGTCATCCGCGTGTGAGTCGCGTCAGACCGCGACGGCTTCGGATTGGTGCTCGGTTCTTCGTTCGGCATCGCGGAACGAAGACGTCTCGCGCACGACGCGGCGCTCCCCCTTTTGCGGCAGCTCGGGGTTGGGCAGGAACTCGATGCCCCAGCTGACTTCGTAGCCTTCCTCGGCGTCGATCATGGGGATGCGGGCGCGCTGGAGGCCGTCCCAGACTTCGATCGGGCCGCGCTTGAGCTTGCGGGACCACTTCCAGAGGGCCGGTGCGGTGAGGGCGATGCCGATGAGGCCGATCACCTGAAACAGCAGTCGCCTGGCCGACAGACGGTCGTTGCGCCAGTTGCCGATGATCCGCAGGACGTTGATTGGGTTGTAGAACGCCGAATAAGCGCGAATGATGTTCATCTGGCGTTCCCACGGGCGCGGATGGCGCGACGCGGCGACGTGGTTGCCGTCCTGAAAGGCCTGCGGGATCGGATCGCCGCCGACGGATTTGAAGATGACGCGACCCTTGGCGGCGACCTCGAAATCGACCGTGCCGACGGCCGGGCCGAGGTAGGTGCACTGGTATGAGACGGCGCCCTTCTCGAACATGTAATGCGCCTGGTTGATGACGCCTTCGAGCGTTCCGGCGGGCGAGCGCAGCGGCTGATGGTCGTTGTGGATCATCATGGCCATCGGTTCGATGCCGAGGCTGCGGAGGCGGTCATAGACTTCAGTCGTTTTGCCGGGGGTCTGGCCCTTGTTGACCAGTTCGGCGGTGATGTCCTCGATTCCGAACCAGATCGCCGCCAGGCCGCCCTTTCTGCAGAGCGGCAGGATGTCCATGTTTTTGTGCACGTCGTATTCGGTCGCCTCGGTGTAGAAGCGAATGACGTCTCCGAGGGGCCGGCCGCGCGTCGTCGTGTTGGCCATGGCGGTCATGAGATCGACGACCGTGCTGCGCGTGTTGAAAAAGTTGTCGTCGGTGCTGAAGAACTCCTTGATGCCGAAGTTTTCGTAGATGTGTTTGATCTCGGCGGCGAGTCGCGCGGGGCTTTTGTGCCGCCATGTTCGCTGATTCAGCGCCGGGATCGGGCAGTACGAACAGGCGAATTTGCAACCCTGCGTTGAGATGACCGAAGCGACCATCGACACTTTGCCGACTTTATGTGCCGGGAAGGGCTGCGGGGCGAGCGTAGGCTTTTTGTGCGGCGGCTCCAGCAGACGATAGCCCGCGTCGGGCATGGGCATTTCGTCGAGATCGCGCAGAAGTCGTTGCACACCGGTGTTGATCGCGACGGGCTTGTCAGCCGGGCGCGATGGATCGAGGTAGACCAGCCCGGGAATGTCTTTCAGCGAGCCGCAGCGGCGGGCGCGTTCGTATCCGGCGAGCGGCTTCTCACCGGGCCGCATCATGTCGAGAATGCGCTCGAGCAGCGCGAGGAAAACGTACACCTCGCCGGTGGAAACGCAATCGGCGCCGACGCCCGGCTGCGGACCAAGCTCAAAATAATCGGTCGGTTCATAAACGGCCTTGGGGCCGCCCGCGAGAATCAAAGGTCGGCGTACGCCCATGGCGTGAGCCTCGCGGATCATGTCGTAGGCCGGCTCGGCATGAATCTGCATCGCGGAGACGAGAAGCATATCGAGCGGCTTGCCGTTGAGGCGCGCGAGGCTGGGCGTGAAGTTGGGCGTCCACTGTTGGAGGACGACGCGCACGTTGCGGAAACCGGCAGCGGCGAGGCAGTCTGCGAGAATTCGTACGCAGGCCGGAGCCATGCGCTTGTCGGCATACCAGTATGGGAGCATGCGCGTGCGATAATCGAACGCATAGACGATGCCGATGTTCAGATCGTGCGCGTCCGTGCGCTGTCGCAGCCGATTGAGGGCGGCCTGAAATTCGCCGTCCGGAAGATAGATGTCATCTGTTTTGCGACGTGGCAGTTCCAATCCGTTCTCCTGGAGGTTTCGAGAAACTAGCGCGGTGACCTAATCCGACAAGGACCGCGCCGCCAATAAGTGTGGCATGATAGCCGCAAGCGGCGCGTTGGGTAAGCAAAAAAACGCAGTAACTTGGGGAATGACCCGCAGATAGGGAAAAACCGGTGAAGAAACCACCCCCACGGGGATTCGAACCCCGGTCGCCGACATGAAAAGCCGGTGTCCTAGGCCTCTAGACGATGGGGGCAAACTGCGGGAAGAGTATTGGCGGGCGGTTGGGTGATGTCAACGGGGGTAGCAAGTCACCGGCTGAATGTTGCGATGAATCAAGAGAATTCAGATGAGAAAATGGAAATGGCGCTGCGGGCCTCCGTAGGGAAGCGAGCCGCAGCGCCATTCTTGCGCGACCGAGTGGGCGCTCGGTCGCAGCGGGGCATAAACGGTTGGGCAGGGCGCCCAACCTTGGGGGGTCATCTGATAGCCGGCCGTCGCGGAATCGACCCCTCCACCCTCGGGTCGATTCGCCGGGGCCGCGCGGCTTGGCCCATGCACGGCTTTTTCCGCTGGCCAGAGTCGTCGCCAGTCGATGCGCGATTCAATCGCGCTCCACCCTATTCGTATGCGCGTGGGGCTTATGGAGTCAATCACGCGATTGCAAGTCGTGAAGGCGCCGAGACGACGAGCAACGATATCGGTACGCCCTTTGATATCGGCCGACAATTCAGCGCGAAAGCCGCAGCGGGCCGGTCGCTCCGCGAGGCGGCAAATGCATACAGGACATTGTCTTACGCCGCGAAGGCAGGGTGCGATCGTGCGTCCGGAAAGAATTCGCTTGCATCGAGCGACACGCCGTGGCAGACTATCGGCCGGTCGCACGGATGCACAATACAGGGTCGCGGCCAGAAATTGACAATTGAATAGATACGGCACAGGTCTCCCGCGTGGGGAGGCTGTTTGCAGGGAAGGTGGTGCGAATCCACCGCGGTCCCGCCGCTGTAATCGGGGACGAACGCCGCACACGCCATTGTCGCAAGTCGATGAGAAGGCGCGGCCAGTAGATCGATCCGAGAGCCAGAAGACCTGCCTGTGCTGGTTTTGTCGTACCGCCCCGGATCTGGGCCGGCTTCGATCGCGCATGGGCCTTCGCGCCCCTCGCGCTCGCAGGCTTCCGCCTCCGTTCCGCAACCGCGGTACGGAGGTTTTTTTTGTGGCCACGTAGGATGGCCGCAGGAAGGAAGTCTGTAATGGAGTTCAGAATCGGAGTCGTACAGCTTTTGTTGGCGATATCTGTAGCGATGATGGGCGCCCTGCCGGCTCGGGCGACGCCGTTCGCCGCGCAGGTGCTGGAATACCATGCAGGAATCGGCGCCGAACCGGACTACACCGGCGATTCGTCGGTCGTGCTGGGCTCGCCCGAGCGCTACACCGGCGAACTGTCGCCGTTCCCGGGCGATGTGACGATGTTCTCGTCGCCCTTTGGCACGAATGAGATCTTGAGCATCGGCGCCGGCGGCTGGGTGACAGTCGCCTTCGACGCGCCCATGGTGAACGATCCGTCTCACCCGCACGGCGTCGATCTGATCGTCTTCGGCAACACGTTCTTCAATCTCGATTTCGGCGATCCGAACTTTCCGATTGTCGGCATCACGCCCGAGCCGGGCATCGTCGAAGTCTCCGCCGACGAGTCGGACTGGCGGCCGTTGAGCTGTGCAGCCGATGGCTTGTTCCCGACGCAGGGCTATCTCGACAGTGGGGAGTTCGGTTTCCCGGCCGGTTCGATCCCGACGGATTTTCTCAAACCGATTGATCCGACATTGACGATTGGCGATTTTTCCGGGCTGACTTATGCGCAAGCGTTGGCATTGTACGACGGATCGGGCGGCGGCACGCCGTGCGATATCGAGGAGTCCGGGTTGATGAGCGCGTCGTTCGTGCGTGTGCGCGTGCCGGAGGGCGCGAACTGGAGCACCGAAGTGGATGCGTTTGTGCGAGTGCCGGAGCCAGCGACGCTGGCGCTGCTCGCGCCGGCGATCCTGTTGCTACGGCGCGGCCGGTCGCGGTGAGTTTGAAGCGTTGATCCCGGCCTGGGTGCGTGGATCAAAGGAGGGGAAGCGTACTCGGGCCATTCTTCGATGTGTGGCGACGCGAAGTCACGGGCGCCGAGGACGAGATGATGCACCGCTGCCTGATCCTGGCGATGTTCGTCGGCGTGGGGGGGGCGTCCACGCTGGCCGAAGATTGGCTCCATTATGCCGCCGACGCGCGCCGGAGCGGCGATGCGCCCGGCGCGCCCCACGCATTGAGCGCGACCTTGTGGTCGGTCTCGCAGTACCCTCCCGGGTCGCCGATCGCGTTTGTGGGGCCGAGCAGCCCGGTTGTGTTCGGCGGCCGCGTGTATGCCCACGCGCGCTATTTCGAGGGCATTCTGCACGTACACAATCGACTGATTGCCATCGATGTGGCGACGGGTGGCGTGCTGTGGCAGACGCTCGTCGACAAGTCCGTCTTGGACTCGTGGTCGTCGCCGGCGGTGGATGAGGTGAACGGGCTGGTCCTGCTGCCGACCGGCGCGAAGTTGAACGCAATCGATGCGGTAACTGGCGCGTTGCACTGGGCGACGCCTCTGAACCGCAACGTCGTTAATGCCTCGCCGCTGGTGATGCCCGATGCGGTCGCGGGGCGGGCGCTCATCACGGACTTCGATGGGTTCGGCCAGAACGCGTCGCTCTATTGCATCAACACGTCGCCTTTCGACGCGGCGGACAATCCGTACGAGCCGGGAGAGATCGTCTGGACCGAGCCGATCGGCGGGGCGTCGGGCGCGACCGCGGCGGGTGATGACGGCCTCGTTTACGTGGCGTCGATTTCGTTTGACGCGCAGAGTTGCTTCGAGACGGGGGCGATCACGGCGTTTGACGTTTCCGCGCAGCCGGGATCGCGCCGGCTTTGGACGTCTTGCGCGGGGACGGGCTTTTTCGGAGGCGTGACGCTGGCGAACGGGTATCTGTACGCCGCGAGCTACAACTTGAGCGGCTCCGGTGATAACTCGCTGCTGGTCAAACTCGATGCCGCGACGGGGCAGGTCATCTGGACCACCCCCTGCGAGCGGACGAGTTCGATTCCGGTCGTAGCAAGCGATCGCATTTACCTCTCGGCGGGGATCATAGGCTTCGGCTCCGCGCCGAAGGTGCAGTGCTTCCGCGACGATGGGCCATCGGCGGTGAGGCTGTGGGATACGTTTGTCGATTCCGGCGGCACACTGGTCCTGGGCGGCTGGACGCATCAGCCGATGTATTCGGATGGCGTGTTGTACGTCGGCAAGATTCCGACCGGCGGCGGGTTCTTCGGGGCCTACACGGACCTGTTCGTGCTGGATGGGTCGCGGTCACCGGGCGATCCGCTCTTCGTGCGTGAGCACCGGGTGGGCGTGGGGAGCAGCCCGGCAATGGCCGACGGCCGTCTGTATTCGATCGGACCGGCCGGCCTAACGGCCCTGGCGCTGCGAGGCGACTGCACAGGCGATGGAACGCTCGACGGTCGCGACGTTGGCTGCTTCGTAGATCGGCTCCTTCACGGTGCGTCGATTGCTGATAGCGCGCTGCTGGACTTCACGTCGGACGAGTCGTTGACGGTGGAAGATGTGCCGGGATTCGTTGCGGCCCTGTTGGGAGAGCTATGACGCCTGCGTCGAACAATCGCAAGAGCATGACACGATCGCGCCCGCGGTTCCGATTGGCGCTTTCGCTGATTGAATTGCTCGTGGCGATCGCGATCATCGCGACGCTGCTGGCGATTCTCGCGCCGGCGCTCTCCGGCGCCACGCGCCGAGCGCGAGCAGCGGCCTGCCAGGCGCGGCTGCGCGAGATCGGAGCCGGCTTGACGATGTACGCCGATGCGCACGACGGCCGGTTGATGCCGCTGGCCTACACCGCGCCGGAGATCATCGGCAGCGGGCCGACCGTCTACTGGTGGGGCACGAACGAAGCGGGACAAGTCGATCATGAACGTGGTTTCCTGTGGCCCTATCTTCAATCACCGTTGAGTGCGACAAGCGTCTATGAATGTCCCCAGCAGCCGTTCGGCAGCTACAAGCCGCAGGGCGCGGCCCGGCGCGTGACCAGCACCTATGGTTACAACGGGTATTACCTTTCGCCGCCCCATGCGACGAGTTTCTCGTGGTCCATCGGCCACATGCGATGGCAGACGCTTTCATCGGTGAAGGATGCGTCGCGTGTGTTTGCATTTGCCGACACGATGCTCGATCTGGGCGGCAGCCAACCATGGAACACGGCGCTGCTCGATCCGCCGTGGCTGTATTCGTCGGGCACATGGAGCGAAAACGAAAGCCCGACGACGTCGTTCCGGCACGATGGCCGCACGCAGGCGGCGCTGGTCGATGGGCATGTGGAATCATTCGCGTTTCAACCGTCGTGGCTCAAGTCGAAAGCGTTTCGAATCGGAAGCGTGGGCCGCGAAAACGGACCGCACTATGTGCCGGAGTGGAAGACGTGGCGGGAACCGTGATTCGCGAATAGCAAGTGGCGAATTGCGAATTGCGAAAGAGATGCATCGTCGATTGGATGCTCTGCCCGGTCATTTTCTCGCATTGATGAACCGTAGCAGGCGGGGAGTCTCAAGGCTGTTTGGCGATGACGATTCGCCGGTTGGGCGGGGTGGCGGCTACACTACGCCGCATGGACGCGCACACGCTGGAAAAGCTGGAGTTTGAGCGCATTCGGCAGCTTGTGGCCGAACAGGCGCAGTGCGCGCTGGGACGGGATCTGGCGTCGCGGATCGCGCCGTCGCGCTCGGCCGGCCAGGTGGCCCAGTGGCTGGATCAGGCGAAGCAGTTTGAGGCGTTCGCGGCGCGCCACGGGATGCCGCCGTTTGGCGGAATCACCGATCTTCGTGCGGTGGTGAAGCGCGCCGTGCCGCCGGCCAAGCTGGAGCCGGAAGAGTTCTCAAGACTGTCGGATACGCTGCGCGGAGCGGCCAACGTGCGACGCTATTTCGAGCCGCTGGAAGCCGGGGCCGCGCTCGTTCGCAAGCTGGCAGATCGAATTGGCGACTTCGCGGCGGTCATCGAACGGATCGATGCCGTGATCGACGCGCGCGGGCGCGTGCGCGACGATGCCTCGGCGCGGCTGGCGCGGCTCCGGCGCGATATCGACGACGTGCGCCTCGCGACGCGCAATGTGTTTGATCGCCTGCTGCGCCAGCCCGGAGTTTTGCGCTGGCTCCAGTATCCCAACGCGACCTTCCACGCCGACCGCATGGTACTCCCGCTCCGCGCCGAGCAGCGCGGGCGCATCCCCGGCATCGTTCATCGCAGCAGCGACAGCGGGCAGACGCTTTTTGTCGAGCCGGCTGAAGCCGTGGAGTTGAACAATCGTCTGATGAATTTGTTGCAGGATGAATCAGACGAGATCAATCGTATCCTGTGGGAGCTGACGCATCTCGTTCATTTGAATCAGGCGGAGCTGCTGCGCACGCTGGAAACGCTGGCGGTCGTCGATCTGCTCGCGGCCAAACAGCGTTTCGCGGCGCGGTGGGGCATGGCCTACGCGGTCCTCAACACCGCGGGTCGGCTGAAGCTGATTCGGGCGAGAAATCCGATTCTCCTCGCCATGTTCGGCGCGCAGGATTCGGCGGGCACAGGCGAGGCCATCCAATCGGCTGCAAGCCGATCAGTTGTGCCGATCGACGTGCGCCTTGGCGATGATCTTGACATCCTGATGATTACCGGGCCGAACACCGGCGGCAAAACGGCCGCGCTCAAGACCGTCGGCCTGATCAGCCTGATGCATCAGGCCGGCCTGCCGATTCCCGCGGCCACGGGTTCGGAGATGCCGGTGTTCGATGGCATCTGGATCGACGTCGGCGATGAGCAGAGCCTGCAGCAATCGCTATCGACGTTCAGCGCGCACCTGGCGCGCATCCTCG
>CAZQCF010000063.1:0-10620 GCA_964592235.1 uncultured Planctomycetaceae bacterium | reverse complement strand
GCTTCGCCGGTCGGGCCGCACGCTCCACCGTCTCGCGAAACGTCGGCCGATCCACCAGTCCGCTGCAACTGCATGTCAGCAGGATGCCTCCCGGCGCGACGACCTGCATCGACAGGCCGTTGAGGTCGTAATACTTGCGGAGCGCCTCGTCCAGTTCCTCGCGCGAGCGGGCCAGCTTTGGCGGATCGCAGACGACGACGTCAAATTTCCTGCCGTTGGCGATCAACTGCCGCAGGTAAATGAACGCATCGCTGTGGACGAGATTCACCCGCGCGCTGTTGAGATTCACGTTCTCCTTCGCGACGGCCAGCGCCGCTTCGTCGAGATCGACGCTCGTCACCTCTCTCGCGCCGCCCAGGACCTTCGCACACAATCCGAACGCCGCCGTGTAGCAGCAAAGGTCGAGCACGTTCGCATCGCGGCACAGGCGCGCCAGTTTAAGACGATTGTCGCGTTGATCGCAAAAGAACCCCGTCTTATGCCCGCCGGCCATATCGACGCGATACCGCACGCCGTGCTCGCGGATGATGACGCTTGACCCGCCGCGCACGTCGCCCGCGCCGCCGGACAGCGGCTTCAGCTCGCCGCCGACCACTTCCACCGCCCGCGGCTCGCCCAAGCGGAAATCCTCCGCCATCTCCACGCCGTTGTCCGCTCGAAACACGACGCGCCACGACGAACCCGCTCGACCTGGCCGATCCAGACTCGCCGGCGCACCCAGTATCGCCGCCAGCTCCCGTGCCAACCTCTCCCGCTGCTCGTACATCCCCCGTGAGAAGAACTCAAACACCAGCCAGTCGGCATAGCGCTCGGCGATCAGCCCGCTCAACCCGTCGCCCTCGGCGTGAACTACTCGATATGCGTCCGTCACGTCGTCGAGATTCAGCCGCCGGCGCAACTCGACCGCCCGCGTGAGCGCGATGCGCCAGAACGCTTCATCCGCCCGCGCTTCGCCGTAGGTCAGCATCCGCAGCGCGATCTGCGACCGCGGGTTGTACAACGCCTGACCGAACAGCACGCCCGACTTGTCGTAAACATGCACGACATCGCCCGGCCGCGCTCCCTCATCCGCCGAGCGAATCATCCGCTTGAAAATGAACGGATGCCGCGTCACCGAGCGCAGCAGCACCCACGGCCGCTGCATGGTCGCGGGCGACGGGACGATCGGACGTTCTCTCGCGTCAAAGGAACTGGCCATCTCACGGCAGAGTTTAGCACCAATCGACGTTTGCAGCGCTTAGGCGGAGCGCGGCAGTTTCGCGAAGCAAGATCTTAGGCTCGATGATGGCGAGAGAAACGATCCGGGGCAGCGGCCCGGGTCTTGATGTGATTGCAAAGTTCGACCCCCCAGTGTATTTTGGCGCGCGGTCCGTTGTTGGTTTTCCGTTCAGCACAAGTAAGAACATCACTAAGGAACCCAGATGAAGTCTTCATGGACTCGCGGCGGTGTCATTTTCTCGATCGCTCTGGTATGCGGTGGGACAGGATGCCCCATGACGATGCCGACGACGCCCGGACGAGATCCTCTTCCGACGACCAGGGCTGCGGGCCTGCCCGAGCCCGCCGCGCGGTGGCAGAAAACAAATCTGACGTTCTTCATTGCTAATTTCACTTCCAAGATTTCTCAAGACAAGCAGGTGCAGTTCACGACTGACGCCTTCGGCCGCTGGAGCGCCGTGACGCCACTCAATTTCACGCGGACCATGACTCGCGCCGGGGCCGACTTCGTCGTTGGCTACGGCACGGGCGGGCATTGCGAGCTCTATGTGGAAAGCAGCCTGACTTGCTCGATGGACGCGGCGTTCGAAGCGACTACGCTTGGGCATGCTTACTTTCCGGAAGGCCCCAACTCCGGTCACTGTCATATGAACGATGCGTTTGACTGGTCGGACGAGCGTTTGCTTTTCAGCACCTTGGTGCATGAACTGGGACATGCGCTTGGACTTCCGCATCTGCCGGAAAACACCGCGGTCATGTTCGCCAGCGATAACGGGCAAACGGGAAATCTTATGCAGGCCGACATCACGGCCGTGCACCAGCTGTACGGTTCGCGCGATGGGACGGTCAAACCGGCTCCGCGTATGCCACCGCCGGGCACCGACGCAAGCGCCAACCGCACGGCGCCGGTTCCGACGCAACTCGATACGGACGGAGACGGGATCGACGATGCAACGGAACTATATATATATGGAACCAATCCCCACATGGCGGATTCCGATGGTGACGGCGTCGACGATGGAATCGAGTGTGTCAACCGGCTCGACCCGACAAACAGCGATACGGATGGGGACGGCGCCAACGACGGAGACGAATTCAATGGGGACGGAAACGCATTTCTGCCAGACAATGGCCTGTCGGGCGACGTCACTGCATTGGTCGGGAAGTATGCGGGTGCGGACAGCGTGGGTTCACCCATCGAGTTCACGATTGCCGCGGACGGCGCCGTGACTGGAAAACTCTCGCTTACGCAATATGGATTCGATGAAGATTATGAATTGATCGGTGCCGCGGGCAACAGCGGTATGGTGATCCTGGTTTCATACGACTATTACTTCGAATACAAGGGAACCATCGTCGCATCGACAGTCAACAATGGAACGTTTAATACCGACCTCGGGGCCAACGGAGCATGGACCGCAGCCAAGGTGCCGGGCAAACTTAAATTGCCGGATGTCGGTGCCAAGGCCTTCGACCGTGTCGAAGACGGACTCGGCGGCTATACCCTGAAACCTCTTCGCCGACCCGATATCGCGCTCTATGTGCCGGATCGGAATTGAGCAGAGACTTAATTCGAAGTAGAAGCCGCTGGTTGCCTCACGGGCGCACCAGCAACCCCGGCCCGATTCGCTCCACAATCGAGATGACGACGGGCGGCAGGAAAATCGCCGGGAGCATGTTGGCCACCGGGATGCGCTTGATCTCCAGCAGCATCAGCGCCGTCGCCAGCAGCAGCACGCCTCCGGTCACGTTCATCATCTGCATCGACAGCTCGTTCAGCCCGCCGGCCGTCGCGCGGGCCAGCAGCGACAAGCCGCCCTGAAACACCAGCACGGTCACGACGCTCGCGGCCACGCCCGCCCCCAGCGACGCCGCCAGCGCCATCGAGCAGAATCCGTCGAGAAACGCCTTGATGTAAAGCAGGCTCGGATTGCCCTGCGCCCCGTTGGCCAGGCAACCCAGCAGCGTCAGCGGCCCGACGCAAAAAATAACGCTGGCCGAGAGGAACCCCTCCGCAAAGCGTGCCGCACCGGCGGCACTCCCCTCGACCGCGGCCGCACTCTCGGTCGCGCGCCCGCGATGAAAGAACCGCTCGTGAATCGCGCGGCCCAACCCCTCGATCCGCTCTTGCAGGCGCAGCGCCGTCCCGAGGATCGACCCCACGATCAGCGAGCCGACCATCACCATGCCCAGCCGCGCGCCGTACGTCGGCACGCCGACGCCATAGCGCGATACAAGCTGCCCCATGCCCAGCACAGCCGCGTCGATGCCCAGCGTGACCGTGACAAGACCGAGGCAGTCGAGAATGATCCGCTGGTAGCGCTCGGGGATGCGCGACGAAAACGTCAGCCCGATTCCGCTGCCGACGGCGACGGTCAGCGCGTTCACAACAGTTCCGCTGGTCGATTCCCAGAGCATCGCGGCAAACGCTAGCTGGCGGCCCGGCGGCGGTCAAATCGAGGCGGGCCGAAGATGCTTGCGGCGGCTGGCTTCGATCCGAGCCGCGAGCGTGACCGAACGGCGGGTGGCATGGCCGGGCGAGCGGAGCCATTGTTTCGGCAGGATGACCGCGTGGGTGGCATGGCTGCGGTCTCTGGCGGCCATGTGATCATCGTTGGTGCGCGGTAGCATGTTCGCGCCATGCCGGAGCTTCCCGAAGTTGAAACCATCGTGCGCGACCTCGCCGGACCGCTGATCGGCGCGACGATAGACCGATTCGACCTGCGGCGACGCGACGTGCTCCGCGCGGGGGCGGATCGCCTGACATCGCTCGCCGGCGCGCGAATCACGAGCGTCACACGTCAGGGGAAGCGTATCGTGATCAATGCCATGCACCGCGATTTCTCCGGCACGCTCCGAGCGAACGAATCGATACCGACCACGCGAATGGTGATTCACCTCGGCATGAGCGGGAGGTTAAGCATGGCGCCGGCGGCCGCACCGCTGGAGCCGCACACCCATCTGATCGTAAGTTTGCGCGGCCGGGAGGCCGAGCTTCGCTTTCGCGATCCGCGGCGGTTCGGGGGCATCTGGCTGTTCAGCGCGCGTAGAAACGATGCCGAGATGCCTTATGTCGGCGCGCTGGGGCCGGACGCGCTGACCATTTCGACGCGAACTCTCCGCGCGATTCTCCAGTCAGATCGTCAGATCAAGGCGGTCCTGCTGGACCAGCAGCGCATCGCCGGCCTTGGCAACATCTACGCGGACGAAGCGCTCTTTCGCGCCGGCATTCATCCGGTCACGCCTGCGTCGCAGCTGGCCCCCGAGAGCGTCGCCGCGCTGGCCCGCGCGATTCGCGCCGTGCTGGAAGCCGCCCTGCGCTTCGGAGGAACCACGCTCATTGACTATCGCCGGCCCGATGGACAGGCCGGATCGTACGCAGCTCATCACCGCGTTTACGGCCGCGAAGGCAAGCCGTGCCGACGCTGCGGTACGCGAATCGTGCGAATGCTCGCGGCCGGCCGATCGAGCCACGTGTGCCCAAGCTGTCAGTCAAAGCGGAAATGGCCCCGAATGACTCGCGCAGTCCGCGATGGTTCGCGGTGATCCGGCACCCGACAAGAAAACTGCGAAGGTCGTGGCGAAGATCAATAGAGATCAAGGGCAACCCACCAATAAAAGGGGCGTGCCGCAATGCGACACGCCCACTTGATTAACACGCAGTTCTCGACGAAGCAAGCCTGTCCAACTTACGGTTGCGTCAGATTTCGATCGGTCGGCTTGATATTAGGTTGCCAGATCGTGCCGTCGAGACCGAAAACGTAGCGGGTGTCGAAGAAACCGTAATTCGCATGGCCGTCGGCGAAGCCCGTCGAGTAAGACGAGAATTTCCGATGCCAGCCGAAGGTTGGCGGCGGGTTCGATGACGAGCGAGGTTCACCCTGCGGTTTCGCGCCGTATGTGCGAGCGTACATACCTTGCTCGTTCCACATGATGAACCGTGACGCGCCGCCTCCAACCAGGTGCTTAGCGATACGAGAGGCCGCAGCGGCGAAGTCTTCCGCCGTGTTGATGACGCCATTCCAATTCTCGCCGTAGTAGCCTTGCTTCCATCGCGTGTTGAAGGCGTAACTGCTGCCGTTCACCTGCCACGACGAGTAAGACTGATCGAATTCAGTGTCGGCCGCATCACCGCCCGAGCCGACGGTCGCTACGTCGAAGCTGCGATCGCTCGGACAAATGTAGCCTTTGATGAGATCCCGGCCGCGGTCGTTGGCGTTCATCATGTCGGCGGTAGCCGTCCGGTCCATGAACTTATTCAACGGGCGCACCTGGGCGGGATAAATCTGGCAATCCCAAGTCGCCGTCGGCCCAGGATACACGACCGGCGTGCGGAAACCTCCGAACGTCCACGGGGTGATGCCGACGCCGCCGCCCGAAATCGGCGGGTTGTGATACGGGAACTGGTACCACGGATAACGACGGTCGTCGCCGTTGTCGCCGTCGTACATCGTGACGGCCTTCAGAATCTCACGAAGGTTCGCCATGCACTTGGCCTTGGCGCCTTCGTTCTTCGCCGACTGCAGCGCCGGAAGCAGAATCGAAACCATGAGCGCGATGATCGCAATGACCACCAGCAACTCGATCAACGTAAAACCACGACGAAACTGAAAGCGCTGAAACATGCGCCTTACCTCCTCTGTTTTCAGTCCATTGAAACTACGGCGCGGATGCACCGGCAGCTCCACCCAAGGGCAGGTCCACCATACCCTCTAACCTATTCGATGCGCAATACTAACAAACGACGGCTCATATTCTAACATTTTTTTTGCAAATTGCGCCCTCCATCGATGCTATTTCGACCACCTGGAACTAGTCCGCATCGGATTCCGGGCCGTTGTGGCAAGACATTCCAAGCCCTCACTTATTCATAACATATTGCCAATAAACACGTTAAATAAACCAACGCCGCCCGATGAACGTTTCAAGCCTACCTGGAACCTTGACACCTAATCGCCAATCGTCACCCATCGCGCTTGTGCGGCGGGCGGTCTCGTGCGCAAATCAAGCAATCGACCGACGGCTCTGGGACCCGGGTCGCGTTTCCCTACGCCGGGTTGCTGATTGCGAATGTCCGATACCGTCCATTCACTGCGATTCACATTCGCCTGCCTTCGCTGCGGCTGCCTGCTTGAAGCTCGCTCCCACATGATTGGCGAATCGGCGCAGTGCCCGACGTGTGGCGGGGTATTCAGTATCCCCGCTGTCGATCCCCGCACCGGAATTGCGCTGGGCAGCGCGGCCCCTGATGACGACGGTTCGTTGCCCACCCCCATGCACGCCTATGCATCGGCGGGTGCGCGTGCGCCGAAAATCTCGCGCGATGAGAAAGGCGAGCCGTACATCATCTGCCCTCGCTGTCAGCGGCACATGCCCGTCGATGCGAATCTTTGCGCAACATGCGGGATCCCGTTCACCATTGAAGGGGCCGCAACCGTCTCCAACTCGTCCTTGCCCGCCCAGCCGATCTCGTCCTGGGCGCTGACCACGGGCGTGCTTGCGCTGTTGAGTTCCTGCTTCCCAGTGCTTGCACCACTCGCTATTGGACTTGGCCTGCTCGCCATCAGCCGTGCGCGACGCCGTTCGATTCCGGCTGCGGCGGCCGGGCTGAAAATGGCATGGGCAGGCATCATACTTGGATGTGTCTCGATCACACTCTTTGCGTTATTCTGGTCGGGATGGGTCTGGTGATCCGCGCCCCCCGCACCGTCAGGAGCTGACCTTGTCGAGTAAGCCCGATCTTGAGTTCGACGCCGCCCTGTGCGGCAACCTGGCTGTGTCGCGCCAACTGGAGTGGCTGGCCACCAACGGCTGCGGCGGTTATGCGATGGCGACCGTCTGCCAGATGCTGACCCGTCGCTACCACGGGCTGCTGGTTGCCGCCATTGAGCCACCTGTGGAACGGTTTGTCCTCCTCGCAAAACTCGAAGCGACGGTCTCCATCGACGGTCTCACCTATGAGTTGGCAACCAATGACTATCCCGAAGCAGTCGTGCCACAGGGCTTCAAGCTGCTGGACTCATTCGTCGCGCGACCGTATCCGCGATGGCGCTGGCGCGCCGGCAAGGCTCTGATTGAACAGTCTCTTTGCATGGTCGAGGGCGAAGATACGACCTTTGTGCGATATCGCCTGATCGACGGACCGCCTGCGGTGACGCTCACGCTTCGCCCACTTTGCACGAGTCGGCATTTCCACAAGCTCGCGCATCTCGCCGAACTGGGCTGGGCGACGGTCGAGGAAGAGACCGATCGCCTGGTGTTCCACTGGGGCGGCGGTCGACCGGACTGGCAGCTCTCCCACAACGGGACATTCAAGTCCCGCGCTGACTGGTATTATCACTTCGTCCTCGATGAGGAGCGCGCCCGGGGGTACGACTGCACGCAGGACCTCTTCATGCCCGGCACCATCACGGCGACGCTGCGCCGCGGTGACGACACCGGCATCGTCGTTTGCGCATCCACCCAGGATCGACCTTGGCGACACGCGCCCAACGCCTTCGAGCGCGCCGCCGCGCGCGATCAGGTCGCGGAGACCGGCGTCGGGGAGGATGCCTTCGCCCGCGCGCTGGCCCGGTCGGCCGCGGATTTCGTCGTCGCGCGCGATGGCGATCTGAAGACGGTCATCGCCGGTTACCCCTGGTTCGGTGACTGGGGGCGCGACACGTTCATCTCGCTGCCCGGCCTGTGCCTCGTCACCGGTCGCTTTGACGAGGCGCGCGGCATTCTCGAAGCCTTCGCCCGCCACGTCGATCAGGGCATGATCCCCAATCGCTTCCCCGATTTCGGCGAACCACCGGCCTACAACACGGCCGACGCCTCGCTCTGGTACATCGCCGCCATCGAACGGTATCTCCTCTACACCGGTGACTGGTCGTTCGTGAAGGACACCATGCTTCCGGTGATCGGCGCGATTCTCGAGGCACACGAGCGCGGCACGCGTCACGGCATCCGCCTCGCGCAGGACGGCCTGTTGTGCGCGGGCGAGCCGGGGTTCGCGCTGACCTGGATGGACGCCAAGCTGCCCGATCGCGCGGTGACGCCGCGCATTGGCAAACCCGTCGAAATCAACGCCCTTTGGTACAACGCGCTGGAGGCGGCCGCCGGACTATTCGAGCGCGCGGGGCAGGCCAATCGCGCCGAATACTGGCGTCGGCTCGCCACGCAGGCGCGAGCCTCGTTCGCGAAGCGATTCTGGAACGAGTCGAAGGGTTATCTGAACGACGTGGTCGACGTGAACGGCAGCCCCGACCCATTCGACGACGCGCTGCGCCCGAATCAACTGCTGGCCATCAGCCTGCCGCATCCGATTCTGGACACCACCCGCTGGGCGGCGGTTGTTGACGTTTGTGAAAAACAGCTGTGGACGCCGCTGGGCCTGCGAACGCTCGCGCCCGGCAGTGCCGGCTATCGCTCGCGCTACGAGGGCGACGTGGTCTCGCGCGACGATGCGTACCATCAGGGCACCGCGTGGCCGTGGCTGCTGGGACCGTTTGTCACCGCGTACGTGCGGACGCACGCGAGCCGGCCCGGCGCTGCGGCCGACGCGCGCCGATTCCTCGCCGGCCTGGAGAATCACCTGCTGCAGGCCGGCATCGGCAGCGTCAGCGAAGTGGCCGATGCCGACGCGCCCCACCGCCCCGGCGGCTGCCCGTGGCAGGCGTGGAGCGTGGCCGAACCGCTGCGGGCGTTGTGCGAGGACATTCTCAAGACGCACCCGCCCAAGCCCGCCACGAAGCCGAGCGATGTGCCGCCGCGCGTCACCGTGCCGTAGATACGGCACTTTGTTCCTGGCCCGGCGCCTTAAGGATCCGTTACCAGACGTACTTCACGCTGTACGTCACCGTCTTCTCGCCGTTGGCGGGCACCATCACCTCGAAGTGAATCGTCCGCGCGTCGATCTTCTCGAACGGATCGCTCTTCTCCGTGATCTCCCATTCGCTCCAGCGGTAGAGCGTTTCCTTGATGATGACCTTCTGGGCTTCGGGCTTGTGGTTGCGCAATTGAATCCTGAAACTCTCGTGCATCACCTTGCGGTCGGTGTTGATGCGAAAGTCCGTCTGCGTCCGCTCGCCGACCACATCGAACGACTGCCCCAGCTTGACCAGCACCTTCTCATCCTTCGGCGTGTGGTCGATCAGGTCCTCGCCGATGAACTCCAGCGTGCCGTCGGCGTCGTCCTGCTTGTACACGCGCACCTTGCCGCGCGGCAGCGGCATGCCCAGCCGGCTTTTCTCGTCGTTGCGGAATCGCAAATAGACATCGACCTTCTTATTGCTCTGGTTGCCGAACTGCCGGTCCTGCTGCGGCGCGCCGAAGTATCCCCAGTGCGCGGCCTCGGGCAGCCCGTAATACACCAGCAGCTTCTCGATCGGCACGCCGCTCGCCGAGGGGAACAGCGTGATCTGCTGCGTGCCGTTCTGGCAGATGTCCGTCAGCCTTGGCAGCGTGTACAGGTGATACTCAAAGAACGCCTTCTCCTGAAAACCCTCGTCCTTCATCGCAAGCTCCGCCACGGCCCGGCCGGCCATCGCGTAACGCATCTGATTCTGCGGCTGAACGCGCTGCACGTCGCCGGCGATGAGCTTGAGCTTCGCGTTCTTGTAGCCCGCCCCCGAGACGTTCAACAGCGAGACCCACGCAGCGAGGTCGGCCAGCTTCTCGTTCGCGTCGATCACGAGGTTGTAATCGGATCGCCACGTCATGCCGCTGGTTTGGTAGGTCGTGCGGACCGTTCGCTTGCCGCCGCCTTGCGATCGCACTTTCCAGACGAGCGTCGGGCGCGAGATCAACCCGCCGGGCAGCTCGCCGAGCTGAATCTGCTGCCCGCGACCGGAAATCACACGAAGGCCCGCCGGCGTGTTGAGCAGCAGCCCGCCGCCGGCCGTGGAAAGCAGCGTGCCTGTCACCGACTCGGTCTTGTCGCCGAGCGGCAGCACAACGGTAACGTCGCGGTCGATGTACTTGTCCAGCACCTTGTCGGGGCTGGCGAGATCGAACTCGAAATTCTGCTCCAACACCGTGGCCGGGTCCTGCGCCGAAAGATCGGTGAAGCTGACCGTTGTCGGATCGATGAACTGCGCCACGTCGCTGAATCGCAGCGCCGCCAGCCCCGCGGCGAGGTCCACGTCGCGCACTTCCTTCACGACGCCAAAGCCCGGCACCTGCGACGCGAAGCCGGCGTCGTATCCCGCGCGCTGCTGACTGATGAACTGCTGCGGATCGAACCCGGCCGGATCGGCCGAAGAATAGACCGTCACTGAAACGCCCGGCGCGGCATCTTCGGCAAGTGCAGGACGAGCACTGACGGCAACGAAGAGAATGGCAGCCAGGATCAACGCGATACGAGAACCGGTTTCAAAACTCCTCTCCCCCTTGGGGGAGAGGTCGGGTGAGGGGGAGAAG
>CAZQCF010000062.1:0-12253 GCA_964592235.1 uncultured Planctomycetaceae bacterium | reverse complement strand
GGCGGACTTGCACAGCGGGCGACGCGACTCGAACGCGCAACGTCCAGCTTGGAAGGCTGGTGCTCTACCATTGAGCTACACCCGCGAGCGAACGTGCCCATCGTAGCTGTTTTTTTTTGGCGGCTCAACGCGATGCCACCGCCACGATGCTCCAGCCGCTCCAAAACCCCTTGTCACAGCCGTACTTACCAAATGCGAAGCGCCGGACGGCAGGGCCGAAATGCCCCGCTCGACTCGATCAAGAGGCTTGAATTTCAGCCATTGTTCACGGTAACATCACGGTTAGAGAGCAGCCTTGCGGAGCAGTCGTTCCATTGCGCGGGTTCCATTGGTGCCGACCCGGCATCTGGGAGCGCGAGCCAAGAACTGACCGGTCGCTCCAAGCGGCCGAGTTTGAAAAGCAAGCGGAGGGTCATGATGAGAAAGCAACTGTTGAGCGCGGGAATTATTTTCTCGCTGGCGGCTGCCAGCGCGATGGCATTTCCGCCGACGGGCATTTACTCGAATTTGCCCGGGCATTCGACGAATCTCGTACCGGGTCTGGGGATTTCGTTCAACCCCGGAACCGGCACCCAATTCGACCGCCCCTATCGCAGCCCCAATGGAAATGGCTGGATTCTCGCGGCCATCGCTCAAACGGGCAACACGGCCACCGATGAAGTCATCATCGTCGGTTCCGGCACGACGGGCATGACTGTCTTTCAGGAGGGCGTCACCACGCTGGACGGCGGTCGCGTGTGCGATGCTGCATCCATCGATCAGCGCGTCTCGCTGAATGACTCCGGAAACTTTGCCTTTACCTGCAACTTGAGCGGCGCGACCACCGACGACGAAGTCATCGTCAAGAGCATCGGCGGCACGCTCTCGATCGCGGCGCGCGAGGGAACGGCGGTCGGCCCGCTGATTCCCGGCGCCATCTTTGGTATCACGCTCGACACGCCCGGCATCGACAACAACAACAAAGTCTCGTTCCGGGCCGCTTCGATGACCGGCGTTCCGACCGGTCAGACGACTGCCGTCTTTCTGCAGGACATGGACAGCGTGGGCATGCAGGCGGGCGTCACGGCTGTTTCGCCGGACAATGATCTCTGGCAGAACCTGGCATTGAGCGACGCGTATTATCATGCGACGACGTCCGATTGGCTGGGTATCGGCGACACCAACGCCGCGACGACGATTGACAATATCGTCGCCAAGAACAACCAGGTGCTGCTGCGCGAGGGCACGTCGCCGGGCATGGGCATGCCGGGGCTTGCCTCTGCGAATCTGGAAGCCTTCATGACGTCGAATGGAGACTGGATCGCTCGTGGGCAGGTTGCCACAAGCCTTGACGATTTCATCATGGTGAACGGCAGCATCGTGGCCAAGACGGGCGACACGGTTCCGGGCGGGCTGCCCGGCGAGGTGTATGACGATGCACTCTTCGCGGCCGGATTCTTTCACATGGCACAGAACAACGTCGGCGATTATCTGTTCGGCAGCTTGACCAATGCCGCCAACGTGGATGCGAACGCAGTCATCGTCTGGAGCGACGGGGTCAGCTCGACCGTCGTCCTCCGCGAGGGTGATCCGGTCGACCTCGACGGAAACGGCCTTTTGGACGACAACGTCTTCCTTTCAATCTTCAATGACTTTGACGGATTCCTGACGGACGACAACTGGTTCTATTTCTTCGCAGACCTGCGCGCTACCCCGGGTGCCGGCACAAGCGTCGGCCAGGCCTTCATGCGGATTCAGGTTCCCGAGCCGAGCACACTCGCCCTTCTGGGCCTGGGCATGCTCACGCTGGTCCGCCGACGCCGGGCGAACTGATCCGAGCGACGCCTGACGAAAGGTTGCAATTCAAAGGCCGCGCGGTTCATCGCCGTGCGGCCTTTTACTTGCGCTCCCGTCGGCGACGTTTTCGACCGCTACATGACGCCGTGAACCGCGATAGAATGCCCCGGCGACGAATGAGCCGAGATAATGCCCATTCGTGCGGGAGCATGGAATGAAAGTCCTTGTCGTCGGAAGCGGCGGGCGCGAACACGCCCTCGTTTGGAAACTGTCGCAATCGGCCCATCGGCCGAAACTCTTTTGCGCACCGGGCAACGCCGGCACGGCCACGCTCGCGACAAGCGTTCCCATCCCAGCCGAAGACCTCGACGCCCTGCTCAAGTTCGCGCGCGACGAGAAGATCGACCTCACTGTCGTCGGCCCGGAAGACCCGCTTTGCGCCGGCATCGCCGATCGCTTCGCCGCCGCGGGGCTGCGCCTCTTCGGCCCGTGCGCATCGGCCGCTCGGCTCGAAGGCGACAAGACCTACGCCAAGCAACTCATGCGCGAGGCCGGCGTGCCCACGGCCGAGGCGCGCATCTTCGGCCCGACCGATCAGGAGCTGGCCCAGGCGCGGCAGACCGGCCGTGCCGATCGGCCGAGCAAAGACGAACAGATCCCCGCGTGGTTCCAGCGCGGCTACGACATGGCGCGGCAGTACGTCTCCACGCGCGACGAGGGCGTTGTCGTGAAGGCGGCGGGGCTGGCGAAGGGCAAGGGCGTGTTCGTGCATCACGACCCGGCCGATGCCTTGCTGACGCTGGAACGGCTCATGCTTCATCGCGAGCTGGGCCAGGCCGGCGAGCGCGTCGTGATTGAGGACCTGCTGCTGGGCCGCGAGGTCAGCGTCATGGCACTGATCGACGGTCGCACGATCTACCTCCTCGAAATGGCGCAGGACTACAAGCGCGCGGGCGATGGCGACACCGGCCCGAACACCGGCGGCATGGGCGCGTATTCCCCCGCTCCGCCGATCTGCGAGGCCGATCTGCGCGTCATTGAGCGCGATGTCTTCGTACCGGTGCTGGACACGCTCGCCGGGCAGGAGATCCCCTATCGCGGCGTGCTGTACGCGGGCGTCATGCTGACGGCCGGCGGGCCAAGAGTGCTGGAGTTCAACTGCCGCTTCGGCGACCCGGAGACGCAGCCGCTGATGATGCGACTGAAGAGCGATCTGCTCGAAGCGATGCTGGCGACGGTGGACGGCCGACTGGATCAGATCTCGCTCGAATGGGACGCGCGGTCGGCGGTGTGCGTGGTGATGGCGGCCGGAGGCTATCCGGGCGAGTACCGGCGCGGGCAGGTGATTGACGGATTGGACCGCGCGGCGAGCGAGGGCGATGTGCAGATTTTTCACGCGGGTACGGCGGCGCGGTCCGGCCAGGTCGTCACAAATGGCGGGCGCGTGCTCGGCGTGACGGCGCTGGGAGACGACCTCGCGGCAGCGCGCGACCGGGCCTATGCGGCCGCGCGGCGTATATCATTCGAGGGCGCGATGATGCGGAGCGACATCGCCGCGCGCGGCAAGCATCCGGGATGATCGAGAGCTTTCGGGGATTGCGGGTCGTCGTCATGGGGCTGGGCCGCTTCGGCGGCGGCATCGGCGTGACGCGCTGGCTGGCGCGGCAGGGCGCGCGCGTCGTTGTCACGGATATGGCATCCGAGGCGGATCTTCAGACCGGCGTCGCCGCGCTGGCCGACGTCGACGTGCAATTCCGACTCGGCGGGCACGACGAGCGCGATCTGGACGGCTGCGACCTGCTGGTGGTCAGCCCGGCCGTGGACAAGCGCAAGGCGGCGTTCTTTCTGACGGCAGTCCGGCGAGGCATTCCGTGGACCAGCGAGATGAATCTCTTCCTGGAGCGCTGCCCCGCGCGGCTCGTCGGCATCACCGGCTCGGTCGGCAAGAGCACGACGACGGCGATGCTCGGCGAGATTCTTCAACTGGCTGCGGGCGAATCGGGCTGGCGGCACGGGCCCGTCCGGGTCGGCGGCAACATCGGCAAGTCGCTGCTGGATGATCTGCCCGCGATGACGCCGGCCGATCTGGTCGTACTGGAGCTATCGAGTTTTCAACTTGAAGACGCGCAATCGATCCGCCGCAGCCCGCACATCGCCGTCGTGACGAACCTGCGAGAGAATCATCTCGATCGGCACGGCACCATGGCCGACTACGCCGCCTCGAAGGCATCCATCTACGCGCACCAGCGCGAAGGCGACTGGCTCGTTCTCCCTGCCGACGAAGCAGAGATTCGCCATCTTCCCGACAACTGGCGCGATCACGCCGGGCTGATTCGCGCCGGCACGTCGCCGCCGGATCGCGTTCGGATTCAGATGAATCGCAGCGCTGCAGCCGGGCCGGTCGAGTTCGCCGTACGTTTACAGGTGCCGGGGTCGCACAATCTCCAGAACGCCGCGATGGCTTCGGCGGTTGCGCAGTTGTTGCAGGTATCGCCAGATGTGATTTTGCGCGCGCTTGGGGAATTTCGCGGACTCGTGCATCGCCTCGAATTCGTGCGCGACTATCGCGGCGTGCGCTATTACAACGACTCAAAGGCAACCACGCCGCAGGCCGCCGCCACGTCGATCCGCGCGTTTGATGCCCCGGTCGTGCTGCTGGCCGGCGGATCGGACAAGGGCATCCCGTTCTCGGACATGTGTACCGAGGCGGTGCGTCGAGCGCGAGCCGTCATCTGCATGGGCGAGACCCAGGAAGCGATTCGGTCACAAATGCTTGCAGCCAAACAAGTTGCCGACACGCCCGCCCTTCACATAGCGAGGGACTTCGCCGGCGGCATCCATCTTGCAAGAGATCTGGCGCAGCCCGGTGATGTCGTGCTTCTCTCGCCCGGTTGCGCCAGCTACGACTGGTTCAAGAACTACGAGGAGCGCGGCGAGACCTTCAAACGAATCGTCCAAGCCTGGACCTGACGCCATGACTGCCCTATGTGACACGAGGCCGCCCAACGTGACCGAACAACCCGACTGGCAGACCCGATACGCCGACAAAGTCGCCACCGCCGAGCAAGCCGTGCGCGCCGTGAAGGACGGTCACCGCGTCTTCATCGGCTCGGGGTGCGCCGTGCCGCTGGATCTCGTGGCAGCGCTGTGCAAGCGCGACGACATCGCCGATATCGAGCTGGTTCATCTGATGACGCTGGGCAAGGCGCCCTATGCCGAGGCGCCGCTGGCCGGGCGATTTCGGCACAACGCCCTCTTCATGGGGCCGAACATCCGCGACGCCGTTAACGAGGGACTGGCCGATTACACGCCGATCTTCCTCTCCGAGGTGCCGTCGCTGTTTCGCACGGGCCGGATGATGATCCATGTCGCGCTGATCAACGTCAGCCCGCCGGACGAACACGGCTATTGCAGCTACGGCGTTGCCACCGACGTGATCAAGGCTGCGGCCGAGACGGCACAAATCGTTGTGGCACAGGTCAACTCCAATATGCCGCGCGCCCTGGGCGACTGCTTCATCCACGTGCGCGATATCGACGTGCTGGTGCCGGCCAGCCATGATTTGCCGGAGATTCGCTTCGGCCAGCCGGACGAGCTTTCGCGCCGGATTGCCCGGCACATCGCTAACCTGATCGAAGACGGCGCGACGCTGCAACTGGGGATCGGCGCGATCCCCGATGCCGTGCTGCACTTTCTCACGGAGTTTCGCGATCTGGGCATCCACACCGAAATGTTCAGCGACGGCATCATTCCCCTCGTGGAGAAGGGCGTCATCACCAACGCAGAGAAGACGCTGCACCGCGGAAAGATCATCGCCAGTTTCGTGCTCGGCACGCGCAAGCTGTTCGACTTCATCGACAACAACCCGCTCGTGGAATTTCACCCGACCGAGTACGTCAACGACCCTTTCATCGTCGCCAAGAACGACAAGATGATCTCCATCAACGGCGCGATTGAGGTCGATCTCACCGGCCAGGTCGTCGCCGACTCAATCGGCACGACGTTCTACAGCGGCATCGGCGGACAGGTCGATTTCACGCGCGGCGCGGCCCGCTCCAAAGGCGGCAAGCCGATCATCGCGCTACCATCGACGGCCGCGGGCGGAGGCGTTTCGCGTATCGTGCCGTTCCTCAAGCCGGGCGCCGGCGTGGTCACCAGCCGGGGCGACGTGCACTACGTCGTCACCGAGCACGGCGTGGCCTTCCTGCACGGCAAGAGCGTGCGCGAGCGAGCGCTGGCGCTGATCAATATCGCCGACCCGCGCTTCCGGCCGTGGCTGCTGGCCGAGGCGAAGGCGCGACACCTGATCTACGCCGACCAGATCGAGATGCCGTTCAAGATGCCGGTCTATCCCGAGGAGCTGGAGCGGTGGATCGATCTGCGCAGCGGGCAGCGCGTGTTCATGCGACCGCTGAAGCTGACCGACGAGCCGAAGCTTCGGGAGATGTTTTACAAGCTTTCGCCCGAGTCGATTCACTATCGGTTCTTCCGCATGATCAAAGCGATGCCGCACGAGAAGTTGCAGGAATTTCTGCGCGTGGACTACGACGCGGACATGGCGCTGGTCGTGCTCGATTCGCAGCAGGAAGACGCCGAGATGATCGCGATCGCGCACTATGCGAAGGACCCGCGCACGAACTTCGCCGACGCGGCGTTTCTCATTCGCGACGACATGCAGGGCCAGGGCATCGGCACGGCGCTTCTCAACACGCTCGTCGAGGCGGCGCGGTCCCGGCGCATCGCCGGCCTGACGGCCGATGTGCTGATCGGTAATCAGGGCATGCTGCGCGTCTTTCACAAATGCGGCTACAAAGTGGAGAGTGAGCTGCTAAGCGGCGCCTATCACCTGACGATCGCGTTCGACACGAAGAAGCCGAAGATCGACCGCAAGGAAGGCGAAGCGTCGCTCCCGGCGCAGGCGTAGGGTGCGTCCTCGACGTGCCAAGCCTCATCGTCTGCTGTCAGCGATTTCTCTATCCGCTGCATCTCCCGGCGCTCCCTGACGGTCGCGGCTCGGACAGACAGGCGTAGGGTGCGTCCTCGACGCACCAGCGCCACATCACGCTACGGCTGCACCGCGCCGATTGTTGCGCTCACGCCGCGCTCGTCCGCTCGACCGCCGCCGACTAACGGACTGCCGGCTGACGGGGCGTAGAGGGCGCGCAATCGACGCAGGGCGCCGGGTACGTCTAGCTTCTCCGCCAACAAGTCGGATTCGATCTCCCGCAACGTCGCGTCCAGTTCTCGCCGATTTCGTCCGGTCGCGTCGGCCAGTGTCACATCGTGTTCACCGTGTGGGGTGCCGTCTGCCGGACGGACTTTGCGATACGCCCGGTCTGCCGGCTCGCCGCGCGCGTTGTAATCGAGCAATCGCACGCGCGCCGCGCCGAGCGTTTCATCCACGACTGCCGGCCGGGTCTCCAGGAAGAGATTCTCGCTCACCTCGCAGGGCGCGCTCGACGCCAGCGCGATGCCGCGCGACCCGATCCGCCCGCCGTCAAACGTGTTCCGCCGGATGACGCTCGGCGCATCGGGCGAACTCGCTTCGCTCGGCGCGAGGCCCGCCAACGACGCCCCGCGCCCACCGACGCCCAACAACGTGGAGGCGGGGCCGATGAGCAGGTTCTCCTCGAAGCGCGCCCCGTCGGGCAGATACGCCACGACGGCCCGCGCGGGCGCGGTGCGGCCGTCTTCGCGCGGCGAATCGGCCGGCGCGATCAAGACGTTTTGCGACATATTCTGGCTGCCGCGTGATACGACTTCGTCCCCACTCCACAGAAGGTTGCCGAC
The DNA here is from genome assembly GCA_964592235.1 of uncultured Planctomycetaceae bacterium. Lineage (GTDB taxonomy): Bacteria > Planctomycetota > Phycisphaerae > UBA1845 > UTPLA1 > PLA3. The sequence continues at coordinate 4,687 of CAZQCF010000062.1, read as the reverse complement.
CACGTGCACCGAGGGGTCCGCGCAATCCAGGCTCGCTGAACCGCGCGACGAACGACGCGACGCCTGGTGCACGAAATTCTCGCGTACGACGCACGTTCCCCCCGCCCGACCTTCGATCACGACGGCGGCGTCCCCGCCGATCAGGAGATTGCTTTGCACTTCCGCCGCCACGCCGGCCAACCGAAGCTGCCCCGCCAGGTGATTCTCTCGCACGCGCAGCTCCGGTACCAGTTGCGCCGCCGGGCGATCTTTCGTCGCGTTGCCAGCAGCGTTCGGAGCGGCCTGCGACGCACCGCTTACCAACTCCAGCGCCGTGGCGCCCGTCGGCGCCGTGATTCGATTTCGGGACAGATCCACGGACGCTTCCGCAATCTGCACCACGCGAAGCCGCCCGCATCGGCTCAACAGGCACCGATCGAACACAACCAATCCACTCGGATCGCGCAGGAGAATCTCCACCGATGGGCGGTTGGCGTCGCCCAGCCCTTCAAACGTGACATTTGTCAGATTGAGACCGGCCCCCTCCGTCTCTTCCCCTGGCGCGCGGCGCCGCCGCTCGAGTGTTCGCGCGTGAATCACCATCGCTCCGTTTGGCCGGCCCTCGCGCGTGCGGATCACAATCGGCCGATCGTGCGTGGAGGTGACGGTAAGCCAGCCGGGCAGGGCGGCTTCCGAGCCGATGGTGAGCGTCGGGCCGGTCGTCTTGCTCGGCGCGGCGGCGAACTCGATCACCGTTCCGGCGGCGATGGTCAGCGTCGCGCCCAGAACGTTCGTGTCATCGGTGATGAGAACATGCCCGCTCCAGAGCGTGTCGCGGTCGACGATGCCGCGCACACGAAGCGCATCGGGCGGCGGTGCGTCGGATTCCCCGTGAACGGTCACCGCGGAGCAAAGCAATGCGAGCGCGCAAACCAGTCGGGTCCGGCGCCGGGCGCGCCGCTTCGTCATTCGACCCTTGGATCGTCCCTGATTCATTGGACGTTCTCCAATGCGTCTTACCGCGAGCCGTCGTCAGGCGCGAAGCGTCAGCCCGCTTGCCGACAAATGCGCCTTGAAGTCACCCACGAACGACTGAATCTCGTCATCCGTCAATGTGCGCTCGGCGTGACCGATTTCGGCGCGGAGCGTCAGACTGCGCTGGCCCGCGGGGATCGCGCCGCCCTCGTACGACTCGACAAACGTCACCCGTCGCAGCAGGGCGTGGCGATAGGCCCCCAGCTTCGCCCGCAACGACTCCCAGCGCGACTTCGAATCAGCCAGCACGCTGAAATCCAGCTCGACTTGCGGGAAACGCGGCACATGCGGCAGCTTCGCCGGCCGCCCCAGTTTCGCCGCCGCGGCCGACAGGTTCAGCTCGGCGGTTGCGAAGGCCCACGCCTTCAACCGCTCGTCCATCTTCAACCGGCACGCCAGCGGCGCGACCGACACGCGCCCGATGACCTCGCCGCCCATGCAGATCGCCGCGGTGCGGTCGGCGTCTTCCCACGGCGCGGCGCCCGCCGCGGCGCGAAACTCCACCGCAGTGTCAAGCACCTGACGCGCCCAGCCATCCAGCGCGGCGCGAAGGCGATCCCACACAATCCCGTCCGCCTTGCGGCCAGCCTCGGCCGCCAGCAGACCGAGATTTCGCTGCTGGCTGGTTTCGACTTCCTTGTGCCCCGTCAGGAAAATGCTGCCGACTTCGCACAGGCTGAACCGCGCGAAGTGATGACGGTTGCGATCCGCCATCGCCAGCAGGCCGGGCACGAGCGTCTGGCGCAGCCGCGCACACCCTTCGGCCGCCGGATTCTTGAGCGTGATGCACGCTTGCGGATCGAAGCCGAGCCGGCGACACCAGTCGTCTTCGTACCAGATGTAGTTGAACACTTCGGAGAACTCGCCGCCGACGCACAGGTTGTCCAGCGTGCGCTGTTCGATCTCCAGATCGGTCGACGGCTCGAAATATCGCGCCGTCATCGTGGGCAGCTTCGGCTCGATGTTGTTGTAGCCGACAAACCGCGCGACCTCTTCGATCACGTCGGCCTCGATGGAGATGTCCTTCGTCGCGCGCCAGCTCGGCGGCGTGACGTGGACCTTCGAGCCGTCCTGCCCGCAGTTGAACGCCAGTTTCGAGAGAATTTCCGTCACGCGCTGCGGCGTCACCTTCTGGCCGATCAGCGTCGAGGCGTACTCGCAGTCCAGCGTGATGACGGGCGGCGTGCGCGGGCGCGGGTAACAGTCGCTCAACGAGCTGGCCAGCGTCAGGCCCGGCAGTTGCGACTCCGCCAGCTTGTGAAACCGCGCAATGCCCAGCACTGTGTTCGCGGGGTCGAGCGACTTCTCAAACCGCGCGCTCGCCTCGGTGCGGTGGCCCATCGCCGTCGCAGCGCGGCGGATCGTCGGTGCGTCGAAGTTCGCGCTCTCCAGCAGCACCGTCTGTGTCGACGCGCTCACCTCCGACACGGCCCCGCCCATGACACCGGCAATGGCGACATTCTTGCGGCCGCTCTGGATCATCAGCGTGCCGTCGGGCAGCTTGCGCGTCACGCCGTCGAGTGTCTTGAATGTGTCACCCTGACGGGCCGCCGCGACCTGGATGTTCGCCACCTTCTCCCCGTCGAAGGCGTGCATCGGCTGGCCCAGTTCCAGCATCACGTAGTTCGTCAGGTCCACGATCAGGTCGATCGGTCGCATACCGCAGTGCGCCAGCCGCACCTGCATCCACAACGGCGACGGCTGCGCTCGAAGCCCCTTCATCAGCAGGCCGGTGTACCTCGGGCATTTCTCGGGATCGTCAATCTCAATCGCGATTGCCGGCAACCCGCACGCCAGTTGCTTCTCCGGCGTCACATCGTACGGTCGCAACGGCAGCGACAACATCGCAGCCACCTCCCGCGCGATGCCGTAATGGCCCCAGCAGTCGGGCCGGTGCGTGATGGACTTGTTATCAACTTCGATGATCCAGTCATCAAACGGCGCGGGATCGATCGGTGAACCCGGCGCGGTCCCCGGCGGGCAGAACAACGCATTCGCGCCGATCTGCATCAGTCCGACCGCCTGCCCGGCGACGATCATCCCTTCGGCCGCGCGACCCTGCGGATCCCTCGAGCCGATGGTGTGCCCGCCGATCTTCGCCCCCGGCGGCGCGAACGCCACCACGTCGCCCGCTTTCAGCCCGGGCGCGGTCGTCAGCGTCTCGTGAGCGCGATCGGTCAGGACCGTCGCCTTTTGCAGTTTTGCTTCACCCGGCACTGGCGCGAGCGACTCAATCCGCCCCGCCACCAGCCCCTGCCAGTTCGGCGTGAGATGCTCGACGCCTTCCACCTCGGCCGTCGTGATCGTGAACTGAAGGGCCAGCTCCTTCGGATCGACCGAATGCGGCACCTCCACGAAATCGCGTAACCAGTTGAGCGAAATCAACATAGGCCGCGAAGTCTATCGCAATCTCGATGGAAATTCACGCGATGTGGCAACGGTCCGACGGAACCAAAGATTCGCTGCCCGCCCGGCGCGATTCGCTTTTCACGGTTTGCCACGCTATCTTCTTTGACCGTGAAACGCCACGGAGGGCGGCCCCGCACTGACTACGCCCCCTTCTTAAAGGAGCTTTCGAATGCCCGTACGGTCGCGCTGTCTCTGCACCCTTGCCACGCTGTCCCTTGCTGCCGTCGTCGGCTGCCATCCGCCGGCGTCCAAATTGAGCGATGCCGGACTCGACGAGCCGGCCAAGGTGAAGTCGGCCGCCGCGTCGTACTGGGAGCCGCAGCCGAACCAGCCGCCGGTCCGCGGGTTCCGCAAGGTGGCGCTGGTGGAGTTCGCTGTTGAGTATGTGACGGAGAAGCTGGAGTCGCTGGCCGACAATCAGCCGGGCGTGGTTATTCACGAGTTCATCCCGATCGGCCTGGCGACTTCGCTGGCCGGCGCGGGGCGGATCCGCGTCGAGCTCGACGAAGCCCTGCGCAAGGAGTTCCCTGACGAGCTGCACAAGCACTTCCTCGAACAGATGCAGGCCGAGGGATTCCAGATCGTGCCGATGGAGTCCATTCGCGCGGCGGAGGCCTTCAAGAAACTCCAACTGGGAAAACCCGGCCACGTCGATCTGGGCCATGCCTTCAATGTCGCGGGGACGGATGTCGGCGTGCCGCGCCTGCTGGTGATCGAGCCGGCGACGGGCTACGACGTGATCCTTGGAACGACGGACTTGCGCACCGTTGAACAGGTGGAGCAGGACCTCGTGAAAGAGCTGGGCGTCGATGCGGCCGTGCGCGTTCGCGTGCGTGTGAGCGTGTTTCGGCAGTTCGCGTCGCTGGAGAAGTGGTCGATCCTGCGTGTGACGAAGGCTGACGCGTTCGGGTATTACTTCGCGGAGCGGTCGCTGCTGTCGGATGACAAGGTCGTCAAGAAGGAAGATTTCCTTCCGGTCGCGGGGATCATCAAGACAATCGACAGCGATCAATATCGCGCCGCCGTGAAGACGCTGTACCGGCCGTTCCTGTCCATGGCCGTGCATACGCTGGCCGAGTATTCCGCGCCGCCGACCGAGGCCGCCGCCAAGACGGAAGTGGTCGATTGAGGCAGCCGCATCCGTCCCCCCGCCCCCAGCCTTGGGCGTGGAGCGGTGGACCCGCGCGGAAGCCGGTAGGGTGGGTCGGCCTTTTCGACCCACCATGGATTGAGCAAACCGTAACCGTTCGGACCGGTCGCACCG
>CAZQCF010000061.1:0-13128 GCA_964592235.1 uncultured Planctomycetaceae bacterium | reverse complement strand
TAAGTGCGGCTCGTAAAAGAACTTATAGACGCTCGACTAACTTAATGCCATTCAGTTGCGTCCCCTTTTCCGATCCAACTCACTGACGTATTCGGCCTACGGCAACCCGTTCATGTGGACGGGCCAGCGGTATGACGCCGTGACGGGGACGTATCACTTCCACGATCGCACGTACTCACCGGGATTGGGGCGATGGCTCCAACGCGATCCGGCGGGGTATGTGGATGGGGTGAACTTGTATGCATACGCGATGCAGAATCCGCAGGCATTCACGGACCAACTCGGACAGAGCGCCTTCATTTTTATTAGCGGCGGGACTCTTAAGCGACTCAAGAAGGCCAAAGAGAATCTCGACGAACTTAGGGAAGAATGGGGAGATGGTAGCTGCTCACAAGGAAACTGTTACCGATTCGCTTGTGACGACCCTACAAGGTCAAACGGAGGTGAATATTTTCGATCACCTCCGGGAGCCGAGAAAGGTGTTTCCTGCGAATCGGTCAGAAAGGGCGCTATCAAAGATGGACTGCAACCAACCAACAAGGATGGATCGTGCCCTACTGGGTCCACCAAAGTCGCCATCGTGGTCAATTCCGAGGGTATCGACTATCACTGGTATCGCTTCGATCCGTCAACAGGTTTTTGGGCACACAAACCGGGTAATACGCGTGTAGAATACAAGGATTCATCTGGCAAGCTGATTCAGGATCCTTCAAATTGTGACAGGAACTCAGTGGATTGGAATGGGAATCCGTTTTCTTATGACAAGTTCTGCGGATACCTTTGTGTTCCAAAGAGACTAGATCTCGAGCAGGAAGACGAACCTTGCGATAAAAAGAAGTAGGGTTACAATAATGAAACTCGCCAATATGTTCATCATGGGCAGCCTTGCGCATGCCGCGCTGCACTTGCTCGTAAGTTGCTTGGGTTGCCAGGCAGTCGAATTCAAACAAGGCGCAAATGCAGTTTCGGACATAAATTCGCCGAATGCCGCCCAAGACCCGATCAGTGGAGTAACAAGCAATCGCCCTGAGATCCCCCCGCCAAAAGAAAAAAGGGAAATCGTGCATCTCTTCGTCTATTACATCAACGATACAAACGCGATGCCAAAGTCCTTTGGAGTGTGTGGCCAGTTCGGGCGGCAGCTTGCAAGGAGTGAGTTAGAAAACGGTCTTCATTTTAATAGTGTAGAAGAACTCGCACAACATCTATGTCGGCTGCGCGAAGGAAGTACGATTACAAACATGCATCCCGAAGCAGTCCGCGACAATGATGGCCGGATATCCCCACTGCCTGAATCAGCTTCGGCTCGCCTCTCCAAGGAGCTCAAGGCGCGGGGGTGCGTAGCTGCGGTTCTTTTCTAACGCGCGGGCCCACGGGTTCGCCAGAGCGGGTTCAAAATGTCGGAGGGCTTCCCATTCGGTTTCGGAGGAGCGTCTTGATCGGTAAGTGTGCGAGCAATGCGGCCCGACTGCCCACGCCGGCTCCGGCCCCGCGGAGGACACGGCACGTGTACGCCGGTACACCCAGGTTGAGCGCATCAGCAGGCGGGTTCCGATCCGAGCCGCGACCGTTAGGGAGCGGTCATTTCGCAATTTGGACGGCCGTCTCAATTGAGCGCGGACCGCTCCCTCACGGTCGCGGCTCCGAGAATGCACGGGCCGTCACCTTCGCGCAGTGCGAGTGCGGCGTGACGGCCACGGGTTGCGGCGATGGCTGGCCGCTGGCGCGGGAGATGGTGTGGGGCGATGCGGCGCGGTTCCCCTTGACACGCCGCGCGGCTTTGCCGCCAATTGAACGCGAAGCGTTCGCGGCGAGTCAAGGGTTCCCCGAGCCGATCGTGATGGTGGACTTCACCGGCGCGGGGATGCCCAACACGTGGGACCCGAACATACCGCCGCCGTGCCAAAATTATGTCATCGCCCGCGGCGGCCGCCGCCGAGCGTGTCCTTGATGTTCTTCTTTTCTTCGTCGGTCAGATCGCTGTCGGACAGCTTGTCGTCAAGCTGCTGCTGCGTGTTGCCGGTGTTGCCCGTGTTCTTCGTCGAGTTTCCACCGCCGCGACGCTCCTGCCGGGACGGTCGCAAATCGCCCACCTGGCCATCGGAACCCGGCCGGCTCACCCGCTCCGGCTGACCCGGATTGCGCCCGCCGGCGGCCTGATCCTTGGTCTTGCTTTCGCCGCTTGATGAACCAAACCCGCTCGCGGAACCGGACCCGCTCGCGAACCCGCCGCTCGAGCCGAACAGGTCCGTGCCATCCGTCGCGCCGGCCTCATCGGTCGGCATCCCCATCCCCGGTCCGGCGAAGCTCAACGGGTTGTCCGTCAATTCCGCCAGATCCGGCAACGCCAGCTTCTCGCGCTGGACGTACAGCGTCGGATCAGTCAGCTCCTCGGCCGACAGCGCTGTGCGAATCGTCATCATGCCCGTGCGCCCGTCGACGATGATCCAGCGCTGATCCGCGTCGTCGGGCAGTTCCTCGCCGGGCATGACCTGCGACACCGTGATCATGGCCCAGTCGGTCGAACCGTCCGGCTCGAAGATGATCGACGGGCGATTGATATCGACCTCTTCCTCTTCAACCGCCGTGCGAAGCGACAGCGTCTGCCCAGTCTCCTTCACATTCGCCACATCGGCCTGCGTCGCGCCGTCGGTGGCCGCATCGCTCGAATCGCTCCGTGGGTCCACGTCGTCCGAGACGGGCTTGAGAAACTCCGGCCGGCCCAGCGCCACGGAGTACACCTGCACGCTGCCCAGGAGGATCGGTTCCTGGGTCCATGCGGCCGTGATCTGCTCGTAGAGACCGGGCTGAAAGACCGGGTCGCGCTCAATCTCGACAATCGGCTGCTGCTCTTTCGGAAGAAACCGCACGCGCACGCGCCGGGCCTCGCTCACGGCGCCGCTGCGCGCCATGGCCAGCAGCGATCGCACGCGGCCGGCCGACTCGGGCAGGTTCGAGCCGATCATGATGTTCTCAATCGCCGGCATCGCCAGCAACGACAATGCGACGATCAGCGTCAGCACGATGACCAGTTCGATCAGCGTGAACGCGCGACGATTCCGCCCGCGCCGAAGGATACTCGGCGCACCGGAAACCTGCCTCGCGATTACGCTCTTTGCTCTTCGCAATTCGCCCTTCCAGTTTACTTATCGGTTTCCCAGTTCACGATGTCGTCGTCGCTGCCGTCGTTGCCGTCGGCCCCGACGCTCCACAGGTCGACGCCGTTCTCGTTATGCTGACCGTCCCGATTGTACTTGTACTCGCGGTCCCACGGGTCCTTCAGGCCGGACTTATCGAGGATGTACGGCCCCGTCCACTTTTTGGCGATGTCGTCGTCGCCGGGCTTTTCGATCAGGTCTTTCAGACTCTCTGGAAACTGGCCCGTGTCGAACTTGAACTGGGTAATCGCTCGCATCAGCGTGCCGTTCGGCCCGATCACGCCCAGCACCATCTTTTGCTTGGCCTTCTCGCCCGCGCCGATAAAGTTCGGAATGGCGATCGCCGCCAGCAGCGCCAGCAAACCGACGACCAGCAGAATTTCCAGCAGCGTGAAGCCGCGCCGCCGATTGCTCTTCTTCAACGTCTTTCGCATGTCACCGTCTCCTCAAGTTTTATCCGGCCCGCAGCGCGGACCCTTGTTCGTTGTCTCGCGTCGGCCGGGCCTCAACCCGCCGCCGAGCTCATGTTCAGAATCGGCAGCAACAGCGCCGCCGCGATCAATCCGACCACCACCGCCATGATAATCAACATCACCGGTTCCAGCAGCCGCACGGCCAGATCAATCTCCCGGCCGGTGCGCGCTTCGTACGAGTCCGCCACCGTAATCAGCACGTTGTCGAGGTTGTTGCTCTCCTCGCCGACGGCGATGATGTCCACGATGTCCAACGGGAAGAAACCGCTTCGCCCCAGCGGCGCCGCCAGCGACGCACCTTTTCGCACCGCTTCGATCGCGTCGTCGATCGTCGCCATCAGCAGCGTGTTCCCGGCCGAATCCCGCGCGATCTTGAGCGATTGCAGGATCGGCACGCCATTGGTCAGCAGCGTGCCCAGGATGCGGCAGAACCGACAGACCGCCACCAGCACCAGCAGTTTGCCGAGCTTAGGCACTTTCAATTGCGCGCGATCCAGGAACTGCCGACCCGCCTCGCTCCGGAACAGCCCAACCAGCCCGACGAGCAGACCCGCCCCGCCGATGCCGATCCACAGACCGTAATCGCGCAGCACGTCGCACATCTCGAACACGATCTGCGTCAGCAACGGCAGGTCGCCCCGAAGGAAACTGCGAATCTTCGGCACGACCACGAGCAACAGGAACACGACCACGCCCGTGCCGACCGTCATGAGAATCACCGGGTACGCCATCGACCCGATCACCTTGTTGCGCAGCTCGTTCTGCCGCTCGACAAAAATCGCGATGCGGCCGAGCACTTCCTCGAGAAACCCGCCCTTTTCGCCCGCGCGGATCATTGACACATGCAGCGGGTTGAACGCATTGGGGTGCTTCTCCATCGCGTCGGCCAGCGTCTGACCGCTCGACAGATCCTCGCGCACCTCTTTCAACACTTCCTTCAACACCGGGTTCGATTGAAGGCGATACAGCACATCCAGCGACCGCAGCGCCGGCACGCCCGCGCGGAGCAGGTCGGCAAACTGCGAGTACACCACCGCCGTCTTGCTCGGCGAAACCTTCTTCTTCCCGCCGCCCGCCGTCGTCGCCTTGCCGCCTTCGCGCACCTCGACCGGAAACAGCGCCTGTTCGTCCAGCGTGCGCAGGACGTGCTGCTGGTTGTCGGCCGTGACGATGCCGGTCACGGTCTTGCCTTCCACGGTGCGGGCGGTGTAGGTGAAGCTTGGCATAGGCGAAAAAACGGGGCCGTCAGTTGGCCCTATCGGCATCTAAGCCTAGTCGTCAACAAGAATTACGGCAATACACCGCAAGAATTAACGGTTTCTGCGGCATCCTCGGCTTCGTCTCGACCGGGGCAACATGACCCTGAACGTATACCCATGCTAGCAAAGTCGGATTGCATGCGAAACGGCGTCCGGGAAAAGACCCGCTGGCAAGGGGCCGGCGTCCGCTTAGGCCCCGGCTCGACGCTGGAGAAAATTGGCCAGGAGTTGCGTGCCGCAAGGCGTCAGGAAGCTCTCGGGATGGAACTGCACGCCCTCCAGCGGATGGACCCTGTGTCGCACCCCCATGCATTCGCTCTGCTCGGTCCAGGCCGAAACCTCGAAGTCTTCCGGAAGCGTGTCGCGCACAATTGCCAGCGAGTGGTAGCGCGTTGCGGTGAAGGGGTTTGGCAGCCCCGCATAAAGGGAATGACCATCGTGAAAGACCTCGCTCGTCTTGCCGTGCATGATGCGTTCGGCGCGGGTCACGGTCGCGCCGAAGACGTGCCCGATGCACTGATGGCCGAGGCAGACGCCGAGAATCGGCACGCGCGTGTGGAAGTGACGAATCACGTCGTTGCTGATGCCGCTTTCGTTCGGTGTGCACGGCCCTGGCGAGATAACGATGTGCGTCGGTCGCATTGCTTCGATCTGTTCGAGCGTGATCGCGTCGTTTCGATGAACGGCGATCTCGTGGCGCAGCGCGGGCTGCTCCAGCCCGATCTCGCCGAAGCGATGCACGAGGTTGTAGGTGAACGAGTCGTAGTTATCGATGATGACAATCACGCCGAACCGCCTGTTTCGCCCCTGCAATCCGAACGCTTCAAGCCGATTTCAGCCAGCCGTGCCGCGCATTATCAGCGAAAGCGCCCGCGGTTAGAATAGCCGCCCAACAGGAGCAGCCCAACGTGACGACCAGCCGCGAACCGGGTTTTGAAACCATCTGCGTGCATTTCGCCGAGGAGCGGCAGTTCAACCACGGCGCGGCCGCGCCGCCGCTCTACCAATGCACAACCTTCACCTATCCCGATGCGGAGAGTTTCATCGCTCGGCGCGAGGATTCCACCCGTTTCGACTACTCGCGCGTCTCGAACCCGACGACCGCGCTGCTGGAGAAAAAGATCGCCCAGCTCGAGCGCGGCGAGGCGTGCCGCGCGTTCGGGTCGGGCATGGCGGCGGTGTCGGCGGCGATCCTGTCCTGCGTTAAGGCGGGCGATCACGTCGTGACGATCGAATCGGTGTACGGCCCGACGCGGCAGTTCCTGTCGCAGTACCTGCCCCGGCTGGGCATCGAGACGACGTTTGTGCGCGGCACGGAGGTGGAGCACTTTGAAGGCGCGATTCGCCCGAACACGCGATTGATCTACCTTGAATCGCCTTCGAGCCTGCTCTTCGCCCTGCAGGACCTGGCGGCCGTCGCGAAGCTGGCGCGGTCGCGGAGTATCTCGACGATTTGCGATAATTCGACCGCGTCGCCGTACTTTCAGAACCCGCTCGCGCTGGGCGTGGACCTTGTGCTGCACTCGGCGACGAAGTACATCGGCGGGCACAGCGATGTCGTCGCGGGGCTGGTTGTCGGGTCGCAGGCGTATATCGACAACCTGGCACAGCAGGAAGGCGAGTTGCTCGGCGGCATGTGCGATCCGTTCGCGAGCTGGCTGCTCCTGCGCGGGCTGCGCACGCTGGCGATTCGCATGGAGCGGCATCAGCGCAGCGCCCGCGAGATCGCCCGCTTACTCGAGACCGACGGGCGGGTCGCAGCCGTGAATTACTGCGGAACGGATTCGCACGCGCAGGCCGCGATGGCGAAAAAGCAGATGCGCGGCCACAGCGGCATGTTGAGCTTCCGCCTGCGTGAATCGAGCCGTGAGCGGACGTTTGACGTGATCAATCGCCTGCGCCTGTTCTGCATCGGCGTCAGTTGGGGCGGCTTTGAGAGCCTCGCGATTCCGATTGAAGTGCCCGATCCGCAAAGCGGCCGCCCGACGTGGCTGATTCGCTTGAGCATCGGCCTCGAATCCGTGGAGGATTTGAAGGCAGACCTTTACCAGGCGCTGGGCTAAGATTCCCCTTCGTGAGCGAGATTCGATTACTGGTACTCGACGTGGACGGCGTCCTGACGCCCGGTGACCTGATGTATGGTCCGGGCGGCGAGGAGATCAAGCGCTTTTATGTGCTGGACGGCGGCGCGATTCGCCGCTGGCGCGACGCCGGCTACCACGCCGCCATCATCAGCGGCCGAAGCTCGTCCGCGGTTTCGCGTCGCGCGGCGGACTTGGGGGTGTCGTTCGTGCGGCAGGGAGTGGCCGACAAGGTCGAGCCGCTTCTTGAGGCGTGCAAGGTGCTGGGTGTGCCGCCGGAGGCGACGGCGGTCGTCGGAGACGATTTACTGGATATTCCGATGATGCGATTGTGCGCCGTGCCGATCGCCGTTGCGAACGCGGTGCCGGCGGTGAAACGGCTCGCGCGCTTCGTGACCCGGCGCGCAGGCGGAGACGGGGCCGTGCTCGAAGCCGCGGAGCGGCTGATGCGGTGGAATCGCAAGGGAGTGCGAGCCGAGGGATGCCGCTAACCCGCGGCAGGCGCCGCCTCGGCCGAACAAGACAAGTGGATTGACGATGCGATTGGATTCAGCGAAACGAAAAAAGGTCATCCTCGCGGCGGCGACGTTCCTGCTGGGGCTGGCGTCGTACTTTGTCTTTTCGATGGGCGATCGGCGCGTGACGCAGACCCGCTCGCAGAACACTGACGAAGTCGTCCGCAAGTTCGTCTCCCAGCCGGTGACGACCCAGGCCACCCAGCAGTTCAGCGAGAGCCAGCTCGCCTTCAGCCCCGGCGACCAGACCGTCGTGCGCGTGTACGACGACGTGACCGGGCGACTCAAGTACCAGTTCGAAGCGGTGAAATGGGAGCCGACGGCTGATCAGGTCTTCCACGTTGAGAAACTGCTCGTGCAGATTTTCACGAGCAAGGGCGAGATCACCTACATCAGCAGCGACGAGGCGGAAGTGACGCTCGCGCGCAAGAGCAAGGACCGCATCGAGCCGAAGCGCGGCTGGCTGCGCGGGAATGTGAAAGTGGTCGTGGACCGCACGACGGCCGCCTGGCGCGAGGCCAATCCCGAGAAGGCCGAGCGCGACGCGCACCCGGACGAATTGATTCACGTCAGCCTGGGCGAGGCGCATTTCGATCTGGATGATGCCGAGCTGGTGTCCGAAGGCGACATCGTCGTGGACAGTGCCGACGCACGGATCGAGAAGGTACGCGGGCTGAAGGTGCAATGGGATCAGTTGGACAACCGGATCGACGTGCTGCGCTTCACGCACGGCGGCTCGATGACGCTGCGCAAGGGCGGGCGAATCGTGGACTTCGGCCTGCCGGGCACCGAGCGCGACGCGAGCAAAGAGAAGAAGAAGGATCGCAGCGCCGAGGCACGCCGCCGGGAAGAAGCCGCCCTGCGCGACGCCAACGGTGGGATTCCGCGAGCGTACGCGATGAAACCGATGTCGGTCGAGGTCGTCAGCGCGGAGGAAGCCGCGACGGCGATCCGCACCGAGGGGCTTGTCGCGAAGGCCAATCGGCCGATGTCAATCGGGGAAACGCCCGCCCCACCCACCGGCGCATCGCCCGCGCGTTCAAACAACAAGGTCACCCCGACGCGCTCGTCCGGCGAGTTTTCCGACGCGGTGGCGTCGCTTCAGGCCGAAGCGCGGGGCGGCACGAAAGGCGAACTTCTCGCGCCCGATGCGGCCCAGACCGTGCTGGCCGACGGAAAGCGACCGAGGATTCACACCTATCGCGCGGTGTTCACCAACCAGGTCGTCGTCGAACAGCAGGACGGATTAAAGACCGTTGGCAAGATCGAAGCCGACCGGCTGGAGATCAACTTTGACTTCGGCAAGGCCGCGCGGGAGAGCATGACGTTTCGCGGCAATCCGACCGGTGCCGCATCGCAACCTGCCGGTGCACCGCCGGTCGCGGAAGCACCACGCACCGAATTGGCGGCCGCATTGCCGGGCGAAGCGACCGACGGCAAACCGGGCGAAGAGGACCGCACCCGCCTGCTGCTGACCTGGGACGGTCCGCTGGAGCTGCGACCGCTCACGATGAACCCGGTGGAGCAGACCGGACGGCGTTTTGACTGCGTGGCGATCGGCAATCCGGTGCGAATCCAGAGCGATCAGGGCAAGGGCCATTGCAAGCAACTGGTCTATCGTCACGAACGGCGGCAGGTGTGGCTTTCGGGCGATGAGGCCATGCCGGTGGAACTGGCCTTGTCGGCGGCGCGGCGGCTGTCGGGCCGCGAAGTGTTCTTCGATCAGAAGCGCGGCGTGGCGCACGTCGACGGCGCCGGCCGCATGCTCGACGACGGCAGCGAAGACGCGATGCAGTCCAGATCGGAAGTCGCCCTGGACGCTGGTACCGGTGCGAGTCGCAAGCCGCGCGACCCGGTCGAGATTCGATGGACCCGCGGCGTCGATATTGAACTCGGCCAGCGCAAGGTGGAGCGTGTCAACCCGGCGACCGGCGCGGCGGAATCGAAGTCGAAGGAGTTTCTCCGTCGCGCCTGGTTTCATGGAAACGTTCAACTGAATCAGGGTGAGGATTCCCTCGCCGCCGACGAGGTCGCGGTGACCTTCGGCGTGCCGCGCTCCGGCGATCAGATCGCTGACAACATTCAGCACGTGGACATGTCGGGCGCAGTTCGCCTGCATCAAAAAGGCGACCTGATCTTCGCCGAGAAGCTCTCCGCCACGATGATGCTCTGCGCCGACGGGCAGAGTCGGCCGCACATCGTCGATGCCGAGGGCAACGTCTCGGCGCGGCAGAATCGCGCGGAGTTTCGCGCGCAGAAGATGCACGCGGTCATGGCCATGACGCCCCCGCCGCCGCCGCAAACGCTGCCCGACGGGCGCACTGTGAAGGACAAGCCCCGACTCGGAATCGAGGAACTGGACGCGCGAGGCGATGTGTACGTCTCCGACCCGCAGCAAGGCCTGCAGATCACCAACGCAAAGGTGCTCAAGGCGACGATCCGCAACGGCGAGCAACTGGTCAAGGCGCTCATCGAAAGCGCCTCGCCGAAGAAATGGGCCGGCGCCGCCTACACCGACATCGCCGTGTACGGCCACAAGATTGACATCGACCTGGACAACGAGTCCATCGACGTGCCGGGGCCGGGCCGCGCGTGGCTCATGAGCCGGCAGGATTTCGGCGGCCGCAAGATGAGCAAACCGACAAAAGTCCACATCGGCTGGAAGGAACAGGTCCAGTTTCGCCTGGCCAAGAATTACGGCGTCTTTCTCGGCAAGGTCCGCACGAAGTCCGACGGCTTCACCGTCGATTGCGACAAGCTTACGGTGCGATTCGGCAAGGCGCCGCCCGAGCCGGAAGCCGTCGCCAAGGCACCGGGCTGGCTGGACCAGCTCTGGCTCACGCGCGCTGCCACGGGCCGCGCTGCGGCCGACTCGCCCAAGTCCCGCCGCAGCGTCACGGGCTTTCAAAGCAAACGTCCGCGGCCCGTCTTCATCGTCGCCGAGGGCCATGCCGAAGCCGTCGGCAGCAGTTACCTGTTGCAGCCCACCGACTACGGATTGGGGCAGGTTTCGGTTTTCGCCGCGCTGGTTGGTACGCCTTCGATCCTTCGCGCCGCGCCGCGGGACACGTGCGTCGCTTTCACTGCGGCCCTGGCCCGCTACGCAGGTTCGATCGACATGCCCTTCACGCCCGATCCGGCGCGCGGCCGATTGCTTAGCCGCATCAGCATCTTCGGCGATCAGATCACGACCGATCTGCTCCGCGAACAGATGTCCGTCCCCGGCGCGGGCATGCTCGGCGTCGAGGACTACCAATTCGCCACCGCGACCGCGCGCCGGCGCGAGGCGGCGTCGGGCGCGAGCAGCGGACCGCTCATGAGCTCGATGCGAAGCGACGGACCGAGCCAGACGATCGTGAAATGGCGCAACGGTATGGACTACATTGTCGATCGCGGTCTCGTCGCATTCGATCGCGATGTGGAGATGCAGCATCGCAGCGGCCGGCAGATGGTCAACAAGGACCAGCTCGCCTCGGCATTCAACATCTCCGAGCGCGCGATGCGCAGCCTTGGCGAGGGCCGGCGCGGCAGCCTTACGTGCGGCAACCTGCTTCTGGAATTCAGCACGCGCCGCGGCGTAGCGGCAGGCGGCGACACGATGGCACGGGCGACGGACCTCGAACGGCTTATCGCGCGACACGCCGTACTCCTTCGAGAAAACACGCGCACCGTCATGGGCGAACACGTTCAATTCCTGAAGAGCACGAATGAAGTGCGCGTCGAGGGCAGCGCGGCAGCCGACGCCAGCATCACCGATCAGGATGAACGCACGCAGAAGTTGAGCATGTGGCGCGGGCCGCTGTTGATCTGGAATCGCAACACCAATCGCATCGAAGCGCCGCAGGCCACCATCCGCGCCAGCCGGCGGTGAGCACGCCTTGCCCATTCGCGTGCGCCTACCCAGCACGCACGGCCCCGCTCATTTCGCCGACCGGTGTACCCTCCGATTCGAGCGAGTATGGCCAATGCGGGTTCGCCGTCTGCGCTCACCGGCGTTCAGCCGCAATTGTGCGGCTGCATGCCCAGTTCCACACACATCGGCGCGTGTGAGCACACGCCCGTCCGCCGATCGCATGAGCGACTTGGGAAACGGCGTCAAAAATTCCAATCCGGGGACTTGTCTTTACAGGACGAAAGGGAAGAATAGCACAGAAGGCGTGAGACGCCGGTCGATTCTCGCGACGGGACCCAGTCAGCAATCGCGAGCGGCCGATTCGAAACGCGGACGCCTTCGGTGAAAATCCGAGCCCGGCCTTCGTTTCCGGGCAACGAGCAAGTAGACACTCAAGACATTGCCCGCGGGCCACCTCGCACATCCGCTCGCAGGCAGACCGAATCGATGGCCGGCGCGGGAAAGTCGCCGCCGATTCGGGTACGCGGCATGCACTGACAGGCTGCACAGGGGCTTGATCCTGGGCAGGGGAACTCGTCCTCCCGGTTGGCTCGCTCCGCGCTCGTCGCGTGTTGAGCGAGCCGACACTGCCCATACGAAGTCAGACGGAGCGAAGCAGTGGACTGGAATCGATTCGAAGAACACCGATGGGCGAAATCGGATGGCGAGAGTCATTTCCATGTCACGGTCGCACCGTTTACGAGGCTCCGCAATCGGGGAGGAGAAGCACGTGGGGCACGAGCCGTCGGGAACCGCGAGTGGGTCCTGCCCGGTTCATTCACTCGGTCCGGGTGGAGTGGGACCGAGTGGCGCGAACCGACGACCCATCGCGATCCCGGCGCGCTCGTGACACGCACGGGCCGGATGGAGCATTAAGAGTTGGCCTGCGACGCCTTCGGACGTTGCAGGATAGTTGAAGCGAGGTGCTTTTCGGTTTCGGGGATGGAACACATTGCGTGCATGGGGCCTTCGACCACGAGGGGAGAGGGTCGAGGCTCCAATTAACAGGCCGTGGCGGCAAGCGGGAGTCCGTCACGGCCGTTTTTTTGCGCTGCGCACTCCCGATCCGCACACGTTTGACGCCGCGAGGCGAGCCCCTGACAATCGCCGCCGGAACAGGGGATTTTCCTTATCAATCCAAACGGAGGATGACCATGAATCCGGTACGCGTTCGTGCGATGACCATCGGCCTGCTGGGGCTTGGCGCTTTCCTTGCTGCCACCCAACTCGGCTATTCCGAAGACCCGAAGCCGGCCGCCGCCCGTGCCTACAAGCCCGTCCAGCCCATTCACGAGATGATGGAAGGCCAGAAGAAACTGTTCGGCGAGATCAAGGACGGCCTACTCGATAAGCAATGGAACAAGGCGTCGCAATCAGCGTGGATACTTGCCGAGGTGGCCAACGCCAACAGTTATCAGCACGAAGCCGCCGATTATCGCGACTGGGCCGCGAAGATGGCACAGGACTGCGTGACCCTCGCCCAGAACCTGAAGAAGAAGGACGAAGCCGGCGCGAAGGAAATGGTCACCAAGGTCGGCCAGACCTGTCAGGCTTGCCACGATAAGTATCAGAAATAGCCGGTCGCCTCGCCCGCGCCCATTAACACGATCCCCCTTTGACATGGATGCCTCGTCGCTCATGGCGCGGCGCATCACCGAGCCGCCGGGGCGGACAGGCGCAGTGCGGCTGCGGATTGGGTGCCCCATCCTTTGCGAAGCAAAGGGTGGGGTCGCGATGATTCAGGCTCCGC
>CAZQCF010000060.1:0-14161 GCA_964592235.1 uncultured Planctomycetaceae bacterium | reverse complement strand
ACCAGCGTAACCCCTAGTGCACAAGGGCGCTAGGCCCGAATGAAAACCGCTCTAGCATGACATCAGACAATACATTGCTCGACGCAGGGTGAATAGGCATGTCAGAAGTTACAACCATCCAATCGACGTCGACCACTTGCAAGAACGCACAAGTTGACCAAGTGTCAAGCGCGCAGGAAAGTGGGTCAACGCTCGGAGCGCATTCACAGTATGAGAATGAAATCTACTTGGAGGAACGGAAGAGTCTGTGCAACGCCGAGTTTGATGCGGCAAAGCGGTTCGATCATTGGGTTATTACGGTATCTGGAGGTGTACTCGCGCTTTCGATGACACTCTATCGAGACGTACTTGCACATCGCCCAAGTGTTGCACCGTGGTTGATCATTTCATCGTGGATATGCTTTGGAATGGCAGTTACCCTGATCTTGATCTGTATCTTGCTGTCTCAACGAGCATTTGAAAAGTACCGACACGCACTTGATAAGGCGTTTGAGGCTCAGGCATCAGACCCTTTGTCACGAGCAAAAACCCTGCAGGCTCAACGCTGGGAGCCCTCAGCCATTGAGTGGCTTAACCGCTTTAGCATTTTCTTTTTTGTAGCTGGAATTGTCTTGCTCTCCTGTTTCGTTTGGAATAACCTCAATATCGAGGAGTTCGACAATGCCAAATCAGGCGCCAGAGAATTGTGGAAGAAGGATACCGGCCAGCGCGAAGCCTCCGACCGTGCCAATCTCACAGCCCCAGACCCCCAAGGAAAGTGGCGAGTCCGAAGTGAGAGTGCTAGAGTCGCCGACGAACCCACCCAAGGAACAACCAAGTCAGGAGAAGTCAGAATGAATGATGAATCTGTTCACATGACGCCAGCAACTTCGACTACTCAGCCTACTCACACCGAGAGCGCAAAACCGCCTACGGCTCCAGTCGGGCGCCCAGTCAACTCGCCCGATGTAGTCGATACCCCAACAACGACTCCTACCTCGACTTCCGCGCCGTCAAACAATAACCCGACGACTCAAGGAACTGGGGGCTGAAGTCTGCGGAGAGTGCAGATTCGGGATGGATAGCGAGCGCAAGAACAGCTGCGGACAGCCTTGGTCTACAAGTACCGATCCAACATCCCTACCAACACTGCAATGTGACAGTCAGCCGTGCAGAGTCGTTTACGATCCACTAAGATGAAACTCATGCTTTGACGAAGCATGCTCCGCCGCCAAGTCCCCATACAGCAACCGATGAAACAAATGCTCCCCCGCTTCGCGCCGCACGCTTAAGCGCCCCGCGACGTACGCCCGGCTGTGCAGGCCGCGCTGGACGGCTTCACAAATGTCGATATCCTCCTGCTGCACGCGCTCGCCGACGGCCAGGCTCGCGCGGTTGCGGGCCGCGGCGCTCTCGCCCACATCGTCGAAGAAGAAATCGAAAATCACCTCGCACTTGTCCGGCCCCAGCGGCAGCACGAGGTTCACATCCATCACGCCCTCGTACCAGTTCAGCATGAAGTTGGGATGCAGCCAGTAGTAATAGGCCCGGTCGCCCTTGCGCACGGCGGCTGTCTCGGCGTCCTTGCCAGCCTTGAGCGGGCTGTGTTGCAGGCAATAGCGCTCGCCGTTCTCGATCAGGTAATCGCTGTATTCCAGCACGGTGCTAAGACTTTTGTGCAAATGCGGGACGTGATACCCGCCGTCGAGGTAGTTATCGACGTATACCTTCCAGTTGCAATTCAGCGTCCATCGCCGCCGCTCGAAGAATTTCAACCGCGACAACTCCAGCTTCGCCACCCCCGCCGCCATGTCGCCGAGATGCTCGGCCAGCGACACACCCTCTCCCTTCAAGGGAGAGGGCCGGGGTGAGGGTGTGCCCGCGGAACTTCCCGTCGATCCCCCCTCACCCAACCTCTCCCCCAGGGGGGAGAGGAGATTCGACGCAGACGGCAGCCCGCCGGCACCCAGCCGCACAAACACAAACCGCTCCCACGTTTCCACAGCCACGGGCATCAGCCCCGACGCGGCGCGGTCAAAATCCTCCACGCCCTCGAACTCCGGCGCGCCTTTAAGACGCCCGTCGAGATCGTACGTCCACCCGTGATACGGGCACCGCAGCACCGAGCACGACCCGCACTCCTGCGTCGCCACGGCCGCCGCATGATGACGACACACATTGAAGAACCCGCGCAGCGCGCCGTCCCGCCCGCGCACGACCACGATCGGCTCACCCGCGACGGTCGCCGTCACAAACGAACCCGGCGCTTCGAGCCGATCCAGCGGCCCGACGTACTGCCAGCTCGCCCCGAACACCGCCCGCAGCTCCAGCGCCGCCACCGCCGGATCGGTGTACCACGGCGCGGGAATCGTCCATGCCCGCTCCAGCGGCGCGGTCGGGTCATACTGGCGAAGAATTGACTGAAGATGGTCGCTCATGGGCGGCTCCCGTCGTGTGAAATCCGGGGCCAGTTTACTCCGCAATGACCCTCCCGGACCCGGTCTGCCGGCCCCGCGCCCCGTTCAAGACTCCGTGACAGTTCGGCAGTCCGCCCGTACCCGGCTGCCTATGTGGCAGATTTTCAGCCTCTGGTCCGGTCCCTGGCGAATGCAACGATTGAACGATAAAACTAGAATTGACAATTACTTACACCAACTCATGCGGGGATAACCCACCTCGGCACAAGGCTTGCCCTTGATTCATATAGCACGGACGAGGAGACGGTCTGAACCGGGGCGGCGGACGCCCCTCCCACTAACAAATCACAGGCATACGCCACTCGATCACACGCATTCGGCTACGTCCAAAAGGAGACCTGCACAGATGGGCGCCAAGCAGCTTTCATTTCACGAGGATGCCCGCGCGGCATTGTTGACCGGCGTTGAAAAACTCGCATCGGCCGTCAAGGCTACCCTCGGCCCCCGCGGTCGCACTGCGATCCTCGACAAAGGCTGGGGCTCGCCGACCGTCACGAAGGACGGCGTGAGCGTCGCCGAGGAAATCGAACTCTCCGACAAGTACGAAAACCTCGGCGCGCAGCTCGTAAAAGAAGCGTCGAGCAAGACCTCGGACTCCGCCGGTGACGGCACGACCACCGCGACCGTTCTCGCCGAAGCCATCTTCCGCGAGGGCCTCAAGAACGTCGCCGCCGGGACCGATCCGATGGCCATCTGTCGCGGCATCGACAAGGCCGTCGCGGCCGTCACGGAGGAGTTGAAGAAGCTGTCGCGCCCGGTCAAGGCCGACGACCGCAACGTGGAGGACATCGTCCGCGTGGCGAGCATCTCGGCGAACAACGACCGCGAGGTCGGCGAGAAGCTGGCCGACTGCTTCAAGCAGGTCGGCAAAGACGGCGTCATCACGATCGAAGAGGGCAAGAGCGCCGAGACGACGATCGAAGTCGTCGAGGGCATGCAGTTCGACCGCGGCTACCTTTCGCCGCACTTCGTCACCAATGCAGACAACATGGAGTGCGAACTCGATAAGGCGTTCGTGCTCGTCTATGAGGAGAAGATCAGCAACATCACGAAGCTCGTCCCGCTGCTGGAGAAAGTGGCGAAGACCAAGCGCCCGCTGCTGATCATCGCCGAAGACGTCGAGGGCGAGGCCCTGGCGACGCTCGTGGTGAACAAGCTGCGCAGCATCCTGTCGATTTGCGCCGTGAAGGCCCCGGGCTACGGCGACCGCCGCAAGGCCATGCTTGAGGACATCGCCGTGCTGACCGGCGCGAAGCCGATCTTCAAGGACCTCGGCATCGAGCTGGACAACGTGGCGATCACCGACCTGGGCCAGGCGAAGAAGATTCACGTCGATGCCGACAATACGACAATTGTAGAGGGCGCAGGCCAGAGCAAGGCGATCCAGGGCCGGATCGAAATGATCCGCAAGGAAATTGAGAACACCACGAGCGATTACGACCGCGAGAAACTCCAGGAGCGCCTGGCGAAGCTGTCGGGCGGCGTGGCGCAGATTCAGGTCGGCGCGGCCACCGAGGCGGAGTTGAAGGAGAAGAAGGCCCGCTATGAAGACGCGCTGCACGCGACGCGCGCGGCCATCGAAGAGGGGATCGTCCCCGGCGGCGGCGTGGCCCTGTTGCGGGCGCGCTCGGCGCTGGACAGCGTCCGCACGAAGAGCGACGGTGAAGCCGTCGGCGTGGAAGTGATCCGCCGGGCGCTGCTCGCGCCGATCATGGCGATCGCCCAGAACGCCGGCGTCGAGCCGGGCGTGGTCGTGCATCGCGTCGAGCAGAAGAGCGGCGCCTTTGGCTACAACGCCCTCACCGACGAATACACCGACCTCGTGAAGGATGGCGTCATCGACCCGACCAAGGTCGTCCGCACGGCGCTGCAGAACGCATCAAGCGTAGCTCGCATCCTGCTCTCCACCGACTGCTGCATCACCGAGAAGCCCAAGACCGACGGTGGCGACGGCCAGGCCGGCCACGGCCATGACGACGACGAAATGGGCGGCATGGGCGGTATGGGCGGCATGGGCGGGATGATGTAAGCCACACCGCCCACGCAAAGAGCCGATTGCGCGAGCAATCGAATAAACGCCAAGAAGCGATCGCGCGAGCGATCGGAAAGCTTGCTCGGAATCACCGGGGTAACACGCTCCGGCTCTAAAAGAAAACACGGCGCCGAGCGCCAGAAACAAATAGACAACCTCTTAGGAGTGACAGACATGGGACGCATCAACATCAAGCCGTTGGATGATCGCATCGTGGTCGAACAGCATGAGGCCGAGGAGCGCACGGCGGGCGGCATCGTTCTGCCCGACAACGCGAAGGAAAAGCCGACGCGCGGCAAGGTGCTGGCCGTTGGTCCGGGCAAGCTGCTGGACAGCGGCAACCGCGGCCCGCTTTCGGTCCGCGTCGGCGACGACGTGTTCTACGGCAAGTACTCCGGCACCGAAGTGACCGTCAGCGGCAAAAAGTACACGGTCATCCGCGAGAGCGACGTCCTGGCGATCCTGGAGAAGTAATCGAAATCACTTACAGGTGACGCGTCGAACGATGAATCGACCCTCACCCCGGCCCTCTCCTCGAAAGGGAGAGGGAGTTCGCGAATCGAAAATCGGCCCCTGGCGGCCGCATTGATTGAGAGGAACGATCCATGGCAGCGAAGCAGATGATGTTCAGTGCGCGGGCCGCCGAGGCTGTTCGCGAGGGCCTGACGAAACTGGCGTCGACGGTGAAGGTGACCCTCGGCCCGACCGGTCGCAACGTGCTGCTCCAGAAGAGCTGGGGCGCGCCGCGCGTGACGAAGGACGGCGTGACGGTCTCGAAGGAGATCGAACTGCCCGAGCCGTTCGAGAACATGGGCGCGAAGATGGTGAACGAAGTCGCCAGCAAAACGGGCGACGTCGCCGGCGACGGCACGACGACGGCCGTCGTGCTGGCCGAGGCCATCTTCAAGGAAGGCCTGCGCAACGTGACGGCCGGCGCGAACCCGCTGCTGCTGAAGCGCGGCATGGATCGCGCCGTGACCGTGGCGGTCGAACAGATTCGCAAGCTGTCGGTGAAGGTGAAAGGTTCCGAAGACATCGCCAAGGTCGGCACGGTATCGGCCAACGGCGATGAGAAGATCGGCAAGCTGCTGGCCGAGGCGATGGAAGAAGTCGGCCCCGAGGGCGTCATCACCATCGAAGAGGGCAAGAGCTTCGAGACGGAGAAGAACGTCGTCGAGGGCATGCAGTTCGACAAGGGCTACATCTCGCCGTACTTCATCACCAACGCGGCCGACATGGGGTGCGTGCTGGAAGACCCGTACATTCTCATTTACGAGAAGAAGATCAGTTCGCTGCGCGACTTTGTGCCGCTGCTGGAGAAGATTCTCACCGGCGGCAAGCCGCTGCTCATCATCGCCGAAGACGTCGAGGGCGAGGCCCTGGCGACGCTGGTCGTTAACCGCCTGCGCGGCATCCTCAAGGTCTGCGCGGTGAAGGCCCCGGGATTCGGCGATCGCCGCAAGGCCATGCTCGGCGATCTCGCGGTCGTCACCGGCGGCGAGTTCATCAGCGAGGATCGCGGGCTGAAGCTCGAAAGCATCGACACGACGCAACTGGGCCGCGCCAAGAAGGTGGTCATCGCAAAGGACAACACGACCATCATCGAAGGCGCCGGCAAGAAGTCCGACATCACCGCGCGGGCCGATCAGATTCGCGCCCAGATCGAAAAGACCACTAGCGACTACGACAAGGAGAAGCTCCAGGAGCGCCTGGCGAAGCTGACCGGCGGCGTGGCCGTCATCCGCGTTGGCGGCGCAACCGAGATCGAGGTCAAGGAGCGCAAGGACCTGGTCGATGACGCGTTCCATGCGACACGCGCGGCCGTTGAAGAGGGCGTCGTCCCCGGCGGCGGCGTGGCGCTGCTTCGCAGCATCGAAGCGGTGAAGGCCGCCGCGAAGAGCGCCGAAGGCGACGAGAAGACCGGCATGATGATCATTGCGTCGGCCCTGTCGGCCCCGGCGAAGCAGATCGCCGAGAACAGCGGCAAGGACGGCGCTGTGGTCGTCGAGCAGATTCTCGAGGGCAAGGGCAGCTTCGGCTACGACGCCCGGCGCGACGAGTTCGGCGACCTCATCAAGGCCGGCATCATCGACCCGGCGAAGGTTGTCCGCTCGGCGCTGGAGAACGCGGCCAGCGTGGTCGGCGTGCTGCTGATGTCGAACGTGATGATCACGGAGCTGAAGGACAAGGACAAAGAGCAGACGATTCCCGGTTCCGTCCGATAGATGGAGAAGATGAGCCGCACGTGATTGACCACATCGGGACGGGGCCTGTCGCGGCCTGCGTCCCGATGTTTTTTGGTAGCGCGTGCAACGCGCGACCGATGGTGCGAGTGAATCGAGCAAGGCGGATGGATCGCATTCCGTCGGCTTCATGAAGATCGGCGATGCCTGTGGCGACCAAACAAGATTACTACGACGTTCTCGGCGTCAGTCGCGAGGCCTCGCCGGACGAGATCAAGCGCGCCTATCGCCAGGCGGCGATGAAGTACCACCCCGACCGCGCGAGCGACGTGCCCAACGCCGAGGAGAAGTTCAAAGCCGCCGCCGAGGCGTACGAGGTGCTGTCCGATGCCGAAAAACGCAGCCGATACGATCGCTACGGCCACGCGGGATTAAGCGGCACGGCCGGTCACGATTTCTCGCACATGCGGGCCGACGACATCTTCAGCGTCTTCGGCGACATTTTCGGGGACATCTTCGGCGATGCGGGCGGCGGCCGCCGGGCGTCGCGCGGCGTCGATCTGCAGACGGAAATCGTACTGACGTTGGCCGACGTCGCAAACGATGTCGAGCGCCAGATCGAGTTCAGCCGCAACGACTTCTGCGAGCGCTGCGCCGGCAAGGGCGCCGAACCGGGCACAGCCGTGAAGAGTTGCTCCACCTGCGGCGGCTACGGCCAGGTCGAGCGCACGACGAGCATGGGGTTCTTCTCGTCGCGAGTGGTGACGGCCTGCCCCGACTGCCGGGGAAGAGGCAACACCTTCACGAAAGCGTGCAAGGATTGTCGCGGCAGCGGTCGAATGGCCAAGCGCCGGATCGTCACGGTGAAAATTCCCGCCGGCGTACACGACGGCCAGGTCGTTCGCCTGCGCGGCGAAGGTGAACCGGGCGATCAGGGCGGGTCGCGCGGCGATCTGCACTGCCATGTTCGCGTAGAGGCGCACCCATTCCTCGAACGGCACAACAACGACTTGCTCTTCCGCCTGCCGCTCTCGTTCACGCAACTGGCGCTCGGCGCGACGATCGAAATCCCAACGCTGACGGGCAAGTCAGAGGTGACGATTCCCGCCGGCACGCAGCACGGCGAAGTGATCCGCCTGCCGAGAATGGGACTGCCCGACTTGCGCAGCGGCCGCAAGGGCGACCAGCTTGTGGCCGTGCTCGTGGAGATTCCGCGACGGTTGAATGACAAGCAACAGTCGCTGCTCCGTGAATTCGCCGAGACAGAGGACAAGCGCGTGCTGCCGGAGAGCCGCGGATTCTTTGACAAGCTGAAGGAGTTTCTCTCGACGCTGAAGGATTAATTGCCCGGTAGCATGGGCGTCCCGCCTTTATCGCGTATCAAGCCATGAAGAAGGAAGACCACAGAATCGTGACCCCCACCGACGGCGAGGTGAGACATTACGCCGATGGCGGCGCGCCCGACGCGCTGAATGACGCGAGCAGCAGCGCGGCGGAACAATCGGCGTCTGCGCCGGTCGATCCCATCGAGGCCCTTCGGCGCGAGGTGGAAGAATACAAAGACAAATATCTCCGCGCGCAGGCCGAGACGGTCAACGTCTCGCGTCGATTGCAACAGCAGCACGCTCAGGCGCTCAAGCACGCCGCGACCGACCTCGCCCGCGAGTTGCTGCCCGTGGTGGACAGCCTCGACCGCACGCTGGAACACGTGAACAAGCTGCCGCCCGACGACTCCGTTGGCGCGGGCGTGAAGCTGCTCGCCGATGAATTCGCGAAAGTGCTCAAGGCCCACGGCATCGAGCCGATCGAGGCCGTCGGCAAACCGTTCGACCCGGAGATTCACGAAGCCCTGATGCGGGACGCGAGTTCGCCGCTGCCGGCCGGCACGGTCTGCGCGGAACTGCAAAGAGGTTATCGGTTGCACGATCGCGTGCTTCGCCCGGCGCGCGTGGCGATCAGCGCCGGAGGTGAAAGCGGGCAAGAAGGCCACACCCGGAACGGCAACGAAATCAAAACGAACGAAGCGGGCGCTTAGCCGGCGACCATGCTCGCCGTGATATCTTCCGCGTTGATTGTCGCGCGGAGCGATTTCAGGATACACGACCCATGCCGACCTACCAATACCGCTGCGACAAGTGCCAGACCGTGTTCGAAGTGTTCCAGTCGATCAAGGCATCGGCCCTGCGCCGCGCGAAGTGCGAATCGTGCAGCAAGGTCATGCCCGTCAAGCGGCTCATCGGCCCGGGCGGCGCAGTGCTGTTCAAAGGCTCCGGCTTCTACCAGACCGACTATCGCAGCGAGTCGTATCACAAAGCCGCGAAGGCCGACACGGCGGAAGTGAAACCGTCGAGCACGGATGCCAAGCCGGATGCGACGGCCAAGCCGGCGGATGGAGCGGCGAAGGCGGATGCAACTGCTTCCACCAGCACGTTGAAGGAATCCTCTCCGGGCAAGGAATCAACCGGCGCGAAGGCGGCAGCCGTAACGAAAAGTGCGACCAAGCCAAACGCACGGCGGAAGAAGTGAATCACACTGACTCGCCCCGTTGCACCGGGACGGGCGAATGAGATTCCGCCGCATGACTGCGGCGGCTCGGATCGGCAAGACCCGAAGGCCTCGGCGGAACTTCGCCTTGCGGACGCGCGCGATCCGGATCGATCGCGCGGTCAGATCGTCACGCCGCCGGGATTGCACTGCGCGGCGGGCCGGCCGCTCCGAACTCCGCGGCATCCTGATACACAAAGAACGCCGAGACCGGCCGTTGGGGCGACGACACGACTCGGCACCGCGCGTGCATCGATCGCGCCAAGTCCAGCAGCAACGATTCGACCGTCGTCCACTGGTGCCCGACGATCTGCACCTCGTGAAAGTCAAACATGATCATCCGCGGCTGATGCGATTCGCACGCGCGGCGCAGCAGGGCCAGAAAGCCCGCGAGTTCCTCCGGGCTTAGCCGCTCGACCGTTGGCTTGATCCAGATGTACCCCGTCGCCGACGCCGACAATTGCCACCGCTTGAGCATGTACTGCGTTTCCGCCAGGGCAGACTCCATATCACGAATTCCTTTTTCATCCAACAAGGCGAGACTCCCCCACGGGCGAGCGAGGCCCTCCGTCACTTCTACGGCAGACGGAAATCCTCGGCAGGCCTGCGCAGCACGCGGAACAAGCGGGCTGGGACTTCTACTCGCTCCGCGCGGCGCGCGACAGCCTGCCGCACGTACTCATACACGCGACGTGCCAGCCTTCGATCCGCAGGGGACTGGAATAAAAGCCGCAGCGGGCCGCTGAATTCAGCGCTTTCCAAGAGAATCAAATCGGACCTTCGCCGACGCTGGGCGAATGTACCCCGCCCCGATTCCCCAGCGGGTACAGTTCCCCACGTCCGATTCAACGCCTCTTCCCTCGCGCTCCCGCGTCGGCTACATATCCACACCCATGAGTCACCCGCGCGCATTGCCTCTGATCGTCGGCGTCGGCATCGTCGCCATCTCCACCGCCGCCATCTTCATCAAGTTGAGCCACGATGCGCAGCCCGTGGTGATCGCCGCCGCGCGCATGGTCCTCGCCACGCTGTGCCTCGTGCCGCCGGCCGTCGCGGCGCATCGCCGCAAGGCGCTCGCTCTGCCGCGCAAGCACGTGCGCGCCGTCATCTTCGCCGGGCTCTTCCTCGGGCTGCACTTCTACTTCTGGGTGGCGTCGCTCCAGCACACCAGCGTGCTGTCGTCGGTCGTGCTGGTCACCACCAATCCGATCTTCGTCGGCATCGCGTCGTTTGTCTTTCTAAAGGAAAAGCTGCATCGCAACCTGATCATCGCCATCGCGATGGCCGTCGTGGGCGGCACGCTCATCGGTCTCTCCGATGCCGCCGGGCCGGCCGAAGAGACCGGGTCAACCGCGAAACCCGGCGCGCTGTATGGAAATTTTCTTTCGCTTGCGGGGGCCGTGATGGCGTCGTGTTACCTGCTGATCGGTCGACGGGTACGGGCGGAAGTGGAGCTGCTGCCGTACGTGCTGCCGGTCTACGGCGTGGCGGCGCTGCTGCTCGTGGCGATCTCCCTCGTGCAGGGGGCGACGGTGCTGGGCCTCCATCGCGCGACGTATGTCTATCTCATCCTGCTGGCGCTCGTGCCGCAGCTCATCGGCCACACGTCGCTGAACTACGCTCTGCGCCACCTGCCGGCCACGCTCGTCGCGGTGTGCATCCTCGGTGAGCCGATCGGCGCGACGCTGTTCGCGTACTTCTTTCTCGGTGAGGAGATTCGCCTGCTGCAAGGCATCGGCGGCGGAATCATTCTCCTGGGGATCTTCGTCGCGTCCCGCGCGCCGACCGGTGCGTCCGAGTCGACGTAGCATTGTCCCGACTCGTCACGCGCGAAGTGCCTACAAGCTGTCTCAAGATCCCCTCTCCCTTCCAGGAAGAGGGCTGGGGTGAGGGTGAATCGGTTCGTTTTGGCCGCTTCTCCCCCTCTCCCGACCTCTCCCCCAAGGGGGAGAGGAGTTTTCAAATCGGTTCTAGCCTCAATCCCCAAGCCCCAAGACTCAAGACTAAAACAGCGGATAGATAAACGGCGCTGCGCCCGTCGCGCCCAGTGCGATCAGCACGCCAACGGCCACCATCGCCAACAGAATCGGCAGCAGCCACCACTTCTTGTTGTGCTTCAAGAAGTCCATGAACTCGGCGGCCAAGCCTGTCCGCCCGCCCTCGGCCTCGCGTGAAAAATCATTTTGATCTTCTTGCTTCGACATGCCAGGCTCCGGGGCTTCGGCGATCACGCCGGTGTACCAAGATTATTAACCATCCAACGGTTCGGCTTGAAACCTTTTCGTCCGGCATGCTGGCCGGCTAAATGAACGGCGCGTCAGGATCGCCCACTGCACTTCAACTCTCACACACCACAGGCCACTGGCCACTGACCACTGGCCACCGACCACTGCCAACTAAAACTGCTGGAAATAACGCTTGGCCGTCGCAGGCGGCGTGCGCGAAATCCAGTAACTCGACAGCGACGGGTCGAATATTCTGTTCATCGGATCGCGCCCGATCACCTTGAACACCAGCGCAATCGGCGTGATGACCAGAAAGAACATCGCCAGCACCACGATGTATGACACCACAAAACCAATCGGGAAACTCACCACCGTCAGTAGAATGTAAAGCCACTTCAACGCCGGCGGCGCGACCAGTGCGAACAGACCGCAATAGCCCGCCAGCCCCAGCAGCGTGTAGATCACCGGCGGCGTACCGGGAATCATCTTGAACATGCCGACCTGATAGTGAATCAGCGCGGCAAACGCCGAAAACGCGACCACGCCGATCATCCCGAAGTTGCGCAGGATGCGATGGGATGGTTTCCAATCTATCTGAATCATCGTTCGACTGCCTCGTATGCGCCCCGCGGCGCGGCCACAGCGCTTGGCGCCGCGTCAATCCAGTTGGAACTGCGCCAGGTACTCCTGAATCTCCGCCTCGGTCATCTGCTTCTGCTCGGTCTTGTACATGATGAAGTTCTCGACCACGAGCACGTCCATGTTGCAGACCATGAAGCAGCGATACGCGTCCGTCGGCGAGCACACAATCGGCTCGCTGCGAACGTTGAAACTCGTATTGATGATGACCGGGCAGCCGGTCTTCTTCTTGAACCCCGACATCACGCGATGCATCCGCGGGTGTCGAACCGGGTCCACCGTCTGCACGCGCGCCGAATAGTCTACGTGCGTGATCGCGGGCACCACCGATCGCAACTGCTTCAGTTTGTCGATGCCGAACAGCTTGTCCGACTCGCCGTTCAGCGGGATCCGCTTCTCCTCGGCGACCGGCGCCACCAGGAGCATGTACGGGCTGTCTTCGTTCGGCCGCATCTGGAAATACTCGTGCACATGCTCGCGGAGCACGCACGGGGCGAACGGCCGGAAGCTCTCGCGAAACTTGATCTTGAGATTCATCACGGACTGCATCGCCGGCGAGCGCGCGTCGCCGATGATCGACCGGCAGCCCAGCGCCCGCGGGCCGAACTCCATGCGACCGGCCATGTGCCCGACGACCTTCTCGTTCGTCATTGCCTCGACGATGCGGTCGATGACGTCTTCCTCACGCTCAAAGTAGTGATACTTCGCGCCGGCCTCGTCCAGCATGCGGCGGATTTGCTCGGTCGTGTAGGCCGGGCCGAGCAGCGAGCCTCGCTGCGAGTCCAGATCGGGCTGCACTTTTCGCGGCTTGTTCAGCAACTGATGCCACACAAACAGCGCGGCACCCAGGGCGCCGCCGGCATCTCCCGCCGCTGGCTGAATCCAGATGCGCTCGAACGGCCCCTCGCGCAGAATGCGACCGTTGCCGACGCAATTCAGCGCGACGCCGCCGGCCAGCACGAGATTCTTCATGCCGCCGCTCTCTTTGTGCACATGGCGCGCGGCGCGGAGCATGATCTCCTCGGTCACCCACTGAATCGACGCGGCGATGTCCATCTCGCGCTGGGTCAGCTTTGACTCCGCCCCGCGCGGCGGCCCGCCGAACAGATCATGAAACGCCGGGCTGGTCATCGTCAGCCCCTGGCAGTAGTTGAAGTACTTCATGTCCATCCGGATCGAACCGTCGGGCTTCAGATCCACGAGGTTCTTCAGAATGAGATCGACGTACTTCGGCTCGCCGTAGGGCGCCAGGCCCATTAGCTTGTACTCGCCGGAGTTCACCTTGAACCCGCAGTAATACGTGAAGGCCGAATAGAGCAAGCCCACCGAGTGCGGGAAGTGCATCTCGTGCGAAATATGAATCTTGTTGCCCTTGCCGTAGCCGTAGCTGGCGGTCGCCCATTCACCGACGCCGTCGAGCGTCAGGATGGCCGCCTCCTCGAAGGGCGAAGGGAAAAAGGCGCTGGCCGCGTGCGACTCGTGGTGCTCGGTGAAGATGTAGCGACCTTTGTACTTATTCTTCAGGCCGTGGTCCATCTCCCGCGGCAGGTGCAGCTTCTGTTTCATCCACAGCGGCATCGCCTGCATGAAGCTCTTCAACCCGGCCGGCGCGAACGACAGATACGTCTCCAGCAGCCGCTCGAATTTCAACAGCGGCTTGTCATAAAACACGACGTGATCGAGTTGCTCCGGCGTGATGCCGCCCTCGGCGAGACAGTAATCAATCGCCTTGTTTGGGAAGCGGTAGTCATGCTTCTTACGCGTGAAACGCTCCTCCTGGGCTGCGGCGATGATTTCGCCATCGCGTACCAGGCACGCCGCGCTGTCGTGGTAGAAGGCGGAAATGCCGAGAATATTCATAGTCAACTCATTGCCTGTTCTGAAGGCGGCCCGTCGAATCCGAAACTGCTTCGACAGACGCCTATCATCGGAAGTCTTTCGGCCGGGCAAAGCCGAGCCGGGCTCGGACACACCAGAGCTTCGAATTATCGCATCGCTGCCATGCCCAGGCAACTCACGCGCGATTCCGGGTCGAACGGTGAGTTGCGCGATCCTGCTCCGTGACACACACCACAGAGCGGA
>CAZQCF010000059.1:0-14215 GCA_964592235.1 uncultured Planctomycetaceae bacterium | reverse complement strand
CACCCGACCTCTCCCCCAAGGGGGAGAGGAGTTTTGAAAACCGGTACTACGTTATTCGCCGTTCCTCACCGCCTGTTTCGCATAGATGCCCGGCTCGCCAGAACCATCGCACCTATCGCCAGAATGCCCTGCACCATCAGCCCAGCGATCACCGGCGCGTCGAACTTCTTGAATGCCCACAGCCACGTCCCGACTGGCGATGCGGCAAACAAAATCGACCGAGGACCCTCGTAATCCAGCTCGCGCATGGCGTCGAGCGAGGCATCCGCGAATGGCGGAATGGCCCAGGCTGCCACGACAAAAAGGATGATTGCCCAGACGGCCTTGGGCGTCGCCGCGTACACAAAGCGAAGGATGCCGCCGAGCGCCACAAGCGTGAGGAATGACGCGGCCAGCGATGCCGCGACACGCAGCTCCACGTCGTTTCGAACGCGCGATTCAAACAGCCGGCTCCAGTCGCGCCTGGCCACGGCCGTCAGCACGCCAAACCCCAGCACACACGCGAGGAGCGCACCGGCCCAGTAGTTCATCGGGCGCTTCTCCCGAAAGAGCGGGTCGAGGGCGGCGCGGCGCGACCAGACGGCATGATGAAACGCGGTACTGGCGACGGGCACCATCAGCACAAGGGTCAGGAGGAGCGTCGTCAGGAACAACCAGTTTGAAGTATCGTCGACGACCTGCGTGATCGACGTCAGGAAAGATTGACGCGGCTGCCAGAAGCGCAGGCCGACGCCACCGACCAGCCCGCTCAACGCCGCCAGGGCCATCGCCAGCATGGGGTCGAAGGCGGCGAGATCGTCGTGGTGGTACTTGCGCGTCGCCGCGACGAAGAAGATCAGCGCGAAGCCGAGTTGCGCGAAGATGGAGAACATGAGCCACCACGCGACGGTGGCCAGCGACGATTGCTCGATCAGCTCGCTGGCGATCGACGAGCCGAACAGCATCGCGAGCCCCGGCACGATGTAAATGAACTTCGCGTTCGTGGCGATGAAAACGCAAACGATCAGCGGCGCGACGGACACCTTGCCGCGCGTGCAGAGACCCACCAGCACGGCGAAGCTCCACCAGCTCAACCCCATGATGAGCATCACCGCGAACAAGCCGATCGTGCCGGCGGCCGACTGGCCCACGGGCGACGTGCCCAATCGGGCGAGGATCGTGCAGGCCAGCCAGTTCACGAAGGTGACCATCAGGGTCTGCGCCAACGGCCCGGTGAGGTAGCCCATGCAGGCCGTCGCGCCGCTCATGTTCGTTCGCCGATGCGACGCGATCATTTCCGACGTAAAATCTCGCTGGATCACCTTCTTGATCGCGCCGGTCCCGACAAAAAAGATGAACGCGGCAGAGATCATCAGGTTGACATTCAGCGCCGCGTCTGCGAAACGCGCCAGGGTCGTCTCGTGCCGAACCAGGCGGTAAATCAGCACATGCACGACCAGCAGGGTCAGCGCATAGCCGCCCGTCGCCGTGGCCAGCCGTTTCCAACCGCCGGACAGCCGGACCTGCGCCCAGCCGATGGGATCGTGAATCAGTTCGTCAACCGTTGCTGCCATATCCGAACTCGCCAACCTCTTCCATTGACCAATGCCCTTCTAATCCACCTGGCGGATTCCGGTCCGCAGGTACGCCTGTTCCAGGTCATGCTCCACCGGCGCAAAGCGGGCGACCGGCAACCCGGCATCGAGAAATTTCGATAGCAGGTCGGCCGCCGCCTGATCGTCATGCTCGTACTCAAACGACACCTGTCGACCGTGCACTTCCAGCGCCGTCAGTCCCGGAATCGCGCCGATCATGCCCGCGACATCTGCGATCTGCCTTGCCAGCGTCACTTCCCATCGGCAGCGGTTGTCTTCCTTAGCGCCGACGACTTGCGCGACGGTGCCGAACTGCATCATTCGCCCGCCCTGCATGATCCCGATGTGGGTGCAGTACTCATGCAGGTCGGCGAGAATGTGCGAGCTGACGATCAACGCCTTGCCCTGATCGCGAAGACTGGCGAGCATCTTGCGAAACGCGACGCGCCCCGCCGGGTCCAGTCCCGCAGCCGGCTCATCGAGCAGCACCAGCGGCGGATCGGGCAGCAGCGTCCGCGCGACGGTCAACCGCTGCTTCATGCCGCGCGACAGGCTCTTGATTTTCGAATTGCGTCGATCATGCAGCCAGAGCTGCTCCAGCCAGAAATCAATCCGCTCGCTGATGAGGTCCAGCCGGATGCGATGGGCGCGACCGATGAACTCCAGAAATTGCGCGACCGTCAGCTCGTCGTAAACCGGCGGCGTGTCGGGCGCGAATCCGCAGCGCGAGCGCACGAGCGGATCGGTCATCGTCAACGCGTCACCGAGAATCGTGACGCGTCCGGCCGTCACGGGCACGATGCCGCACATCGCCTTGAGACAGGTCGTTTTCCCCGCTCCGTTCGGGCCGATCAGCCCCAGAAGATGCCCGGCCGAAAGCTGGAGCGAGAATTCCGACAACGCCGTGAAGCGGCCGTAATCGACGCGCAGGCGTTGGGCATCCAGAACAAGGGTCATGCGAGGGTCCGTGCCGATGGCCGGCGGGTGAGCAGTGCGCCGTCGGAGGGTGTCAGATCCAAGGTCCGCTTCTACTCTGACGATACCCTCGATTCAACCGGAATTCGAGTCCGCCGTGCCAAACCGGCGGATTGCCGCGAATTACAAGCCGACCCCGCTCTCCGGGTGGGGCATTTGACAGACAATTGGAAATAAAGCTAGAATCCACCGGCAATTAGCTTCACGGGATCACCGCTGCGGTCCAGACGAAACCACCTTTGACTTGCACCGGCTGAAAGGGCGACTGCCTCACCATGGAATCGTATTCGTTCTGGCATTACCTGCTTCTGTTCACGCACCTGTTCGTGTGTTTGGCGCTGGCTGCGTACGGCATTCATCGCTACTCGCTGGTCTACCTCTACTACAAATACCGCCGCAATTCGCCTCGTGCGAAGGCCTGCTTCCGCGAGAAGCCCTTCGTCACCATCCAGCTCCCCATGTTCAACGAGCAATACGTCGCCCAGCGCGTCATTGAAGCCGCCTGTCGCATCGAGTGGCCGCGCGATCGGCTGGAGATTCAGGTGCTGGACGATTCGACCGACGAGACCGTGGAGATCGCCCGCTCGACCTGCGAACGAATGGCGGCGCAGGGCAACCCGGTGACGTTCATCCACCGCGACAACCGCGAGGGCTTCAAGGCGGGCGCCCTGGCCAACGGGTTGAAATCCGCGCGCGGCGAATACGTTGTCATCTTCGACGCGGACTTCATCCCGCCGGAGGACATCCTCGAACACCTGATCGATCATTTCGTCGACGACAAGGTCGGCATGGTCCAGGCGCGCTGGGAGCACATCAACCGCGAGCAATCCCTGCTCACCCAGACGCAGGCGATCCTCCTCGATGGGCACTTTGTCATCGAGCACACGGCGCGGCATCGTTCCGGCCGATTCATGAGTTTCAACGGCACGGCCGGCGCGTGGCGGCGAAGCTGCATCGACGATGCCGGCGGCTGGCAGCACGACACGCTGACCGAAGACCTCGACCTGTCCTATCGCGCCCAGATGCGCGGCTGGAAGTTCATCTATCTGCCCGACGTGGTCAGCCCGGCCGAGCTCCCGCCCGAGATGAACGCCTTCAAGAGCCAGCAGCATCGCTGGGCCAAGGGCGGCGCGCAGACCTGCCGCAAGTTGCTACCCGCCATTCTCCGCTCACGTCTGTCGTGGCGCATCAAGGTGGAGGCGTTCTTCCATCTGACCAGTTGCGTCAGTTACTTCCTGATTGTCATCCTCGTGTTGCTGCTGCTGCCCGTTCTGCATCTGAAGCTGCACATCTTTTCCAACAACGCGGCGCTGCGAGCCATCTTTGACATCTCGCTCGTGCTGATCGCTACCTGTTCGGCGAGCACGTTCTACGTCGCCTGCCAGCGCGAGCTGTTCCGAAGCTGGGCCGACAGCCTTAAGTATCTACCGTTCCTGATGAGCCTGGGAGTCGGCGTTTCGCTGAACAACGCGCGCGCCGCGATGGAAGGGTTCTTCGGCAAGGCCGGCGAATTCGTTCGCACGCCCAAGTTCGGGACCGCCGGGCGCGAGGACAAAGAATTGGCCCGCAAGGCAGCGCGCCACCGGCTGGATCCAAAGCGCGTCCAGGCCTGGTGCGAATTGTTCATCGGCCTGTACCTGGCGACCTGCGTCGGCTACTGCCTCATGCACAAGTTCTGGATCGGTACCTTCTTCATCTGCCTGTTCATGATCGGCTACCTGTACGTGGCCATGCTGACCCTCCATGGCCAATTCATGACCGCCCGTGCGGCGGATCAATCCGAAGCCCCGGTGGCGGAGACGGCCCTGCCCGAGCCATCGCCCATACCGTCTCACCCCTACAGCGCACGCGCCTTCGCGCCGGTTAAGACCCGCGAATAGCGCCGCGCCGAGCGATAGATCGAGACGTCGGCCGCCGGGATGCTTTTTTGCGTTGACACGGTTTCGCTCGCCGCACACGATGCGCCCGGCGCGCGGCCGCAAAGCCGATTGATCTCGGCGGGTCGCGCTCGCCGGGAGAATCGCGCATGGACGCCCGACTGCCAAATCGCCGCGGTTTATCACGCTCATTCTGTCGGCTTATCGCTGCGGCCGCTTCGAGCCTCGCGCTGGGGGCGAGCTGCAACCGTGCGCCGTCCGCAGAGCCGCCACCCGTTCAGGACACCTTGA
The DNA here is from genome assembly GCA_964592235.1 of uncultured Planctomycetaceae bacterium. Classification (GTDB taxonomy): domain Bacteria; phylum Planctomycetota; class Phycisphaerae; order UBA1845; family UTPLA1; genus PLA3. Next base: position 9,498 of record CAZQCF010000059.1, on the reverse strand, counting down.
GCGTTTACATCGACGGCGGAGAGACCGAGGCAACTCCGCGTTCCCCGCGCGACAGCGCGTCAGCGACCGACCCGGTCAAGCCGCCCGAACACCTTCCGAGAACGCTCGCGTTCGAGATGGCCGGCGTCGCCCGCGCCGACACGAACCAGGCCGAGGCCGCGCGACAGGCCGCGGTGGTGGAGGCATTCGCGCAGGCACTAATCGAAGCGCGCCGACTGCGTCGCCAGCCGACTGCGGATTTCACTGCGCGACTTGGGCCAAGGCTGACCGTCATTCATCGCTCGCTCGGCGACGGCTGCGAGATTGAAGTTTCGCTGACGCATCGCGGCGAGGAGACGCGCTTCGAAGTGAAACGCGGTGTGCTGCAACACGAGCCGCGCAATTCCGACACGCTCGCCCGTATCTTCGATGAAACCAACGGTGAGTTCGCTCTGCTCGAAACGCGCTGGCTGCCGTCGGGCGACGAATGCCTCGCGCGCGTCGCCTGTTTTCGGCCGGCCGGCATGGGCACGCTCGCGCCGGAGACGCTCGCCGGCCACCCCGACGACGAGCCGCCCATTGAGCCGTAGCCGTCACGCCGTTCGGATTCCAGGTGCCTTCCAAAACGGACATCATCGAGGCTCTCTTCCCGCGGCCGCGGCGGTTTCGCCGGCGCGCCGGCGGATTTCTATCCCTAAGCGGCTCCAAGACGATCAGCGTCCGGTGCCCCGCTCCGGATGACGACGTGCGAACGACCGTTCGTACGTTGCTTCGAGATGTTGCTTCACCAAGTCGCCCCCGCGTGCAGTGGCTGCCTGCGGCGGCGATGAAACACATGACAGCGCAGGCGTATCAACTCTCCATCCGTGCCGACGGCATTCACATCACGGCGAACGATGCCCTCGGTGTGCGGTATGCCGTCAAAACACTCGTGCAAATGATCGCAGCCGCGAAGGGTACGCTGCCACCTCTCGACATCGCAGATTGGCCGGACTTCCCCGTGCGCGGCGTGATGCTCGACATCAGCCGCGACAAAGTCCCGACGATGCGCACGCTCACGCGCCTTATCGACCGCCTCGCTGACTGGCGCATCAATCATCTTCAGCTTTACACCGAGCATGCTTTCGCCTACCGCGGGCACGCGCGCGTCTGGCGCGGCGCCTCGCCGATGACGCCGGCGCTGATCCGCCGGCTGGATCGTTACTGTGCCGCGCGCGGCATCGAACTCGTGCCGAATCAGAACTCGTTCGGGCACATGGAACGCTGGCTCAAACACAAGCCGTACCGCGCGCTCGCCGAAACGACCGGCCCGTGGAAGTCGCCCTTCGGCACGATTCGCACGCAGGCGGCGACGCTGAACCCGCTCGACCCGCACTCTCTGAAACTCGTCACCGGGCTGTACGACCAGTTGCTGCCGAACTTCGCCAGCCGGCTGCTGAACGTCGGCTGCGACGAGACGTTCGAACTGGGCCAGGGGCGCAGCGCCGCCGAGTGCAGGCGCCGCGGCGTCGGCGAGGTCTATCTCGACTATTTGCTGAAAATCCACCGCGCCGTGACGCTCCACGGCCGGCGCATGATGTTCTGGAGCGACATCGTCCACCAGCACCCGCAGATCATTCCGAAACTCCCGAAAGACGCCATCGGCCTGATCTGGGGCTACGAGGCCGATCACCCGTTTGACGCGCAATGCCGGGCGCTGCGCCGCGCCGGGTTGGAATTCTACGTCTGCCCCGGCACGTCGAGCTGGTGCAGCTTCGGCGGACGCACTTCGAACATGCTCGCCAATCTGCGCAACGCGGCCCGCGCGGGCCGAAAGCATGGCGCGCGAGGTTACCTCATCACCGACTGGGGTGACTACGGCCACCGTCAGCAGTTGCCGGTCAGTTACGCCGGGTTGCTGTACGGCGCGGGCCTCGCGTGGTGCGCCGGATCGAATGAGCGCATCGACCTCGCCGCGGAATTGAGCCGTCAGGTGTTTGATGGATCATCGCGCCGCGCGGGCGAACTCTGGTGCGAAGCGGGGCGCGTCCACGAGCCGACGCGATTGAATCTGAAAAACAAGACGCCGCTCTTTGTTGCGATGCACGGCGACTGGCTCGACCCGGCGAGCATCAAGGGGCTGACGCAGCGACACATCGATGCCATGCTTGCGCGGCTCATGCATCTGCACCAATCTGCGTTGACCATCAAGCTCAAGGGTGCGGACCGCGCCCTCGTTCGGCGGGAATTGATCCTCACGCTCTTCGTGCTGCGCCATGCCGTGCTGCGCGCCCGAGCCGCGCTGTGCGCGCGTTCGCGCGCCACCGCCGCGCGGCATCTTTCCATCGACCTGCGCCGCATCATGGCCGAGCATCGGCGGCTGTGGCTGGCGCGCAACCGCCCCGGCGGGCTTGCTTCGAGCCTTAGCTACTACGAACGCAATCTGAAGGAATACACCGACTACCTGAAGCGCGTCGGCCCGCGCGCCCGTCGGCGGACAAATCTAATCACCGTAATGGACTAGCGCCAGCCGTACCGCGACATCGAGCTTTGCCAGGGCCTCGCGCGACGAGCCGACCATCTCGATGATCCGCTCGAACGGCACCGGGCCGCAGCAGACGTAGGTCGTGGAGTTCTGGTGCCACGCGACGATGTGCAGCGTCTGGCCGGACTCATCATCGACTTCGTAACGGCGGAAGCCTTCGCCGGTGCGAATGCCGCCCTTGCCGCACTTGTCGAGGCAGTCCCAGCGCGGAATGCTGAAGACGCTCAACCGCTGCGCCCCGCCGGCTGACGCGTAGATGAGGTGCGCTCCTTCGCAGCCGGGTTTGTTGCGCACGCCGCAGAGATTGACCGACTCGAAGGAAAAACCGAACCGGCTCAAGTCAGGCGTCAGCGAGGCGATCGTCTCGTGGTATTTGTCTTTCAAGACGGGCGCCAGCGCCTTCAGCTCGCGCGGGAGGGCGTCGCTCTGGTGGTCCGGTCCGTGAGCGCAGCAGATGTTGTGCGTCTGGGCGATCATCGTCGCCGCCGATGCGCTGCGCGGCACGGTGATCGTCGCGCTGGACGATTCCACCACGCCCGGCAGGTACCACACTGCCCCGACCGCCAGCAGCAGGCACGCGGCCACCGCCATCGGCCGAAACACACTCAATTTCCGCGGGGCCATCACCGCTCTGGACGCCCCGGCCAAAGCGGGATCGCTTCCCGTCGCAGCGAAGATCTGCTGCTTCAACCGCGAAGGAACCGGCACGCGCTCCATGTCCTTTGCCAGTTTCGCGCGAAGCGCCTGATGCTCGTCCACCAGCGCCCCGCACACCCGGCACATCTTAAGATGGTCCAGAATGTCGCAATTGCCCTTCACGTCCAACTGGCCGTCGGCAAATGCGTAGATGTATTTTCGAACGCTGTCGCAATTCATCGGTCTTCGTCGGCCTCCACCCGGCCTCTTGCTCCTGCCGTCTTATTTTAGCGTTCCACCGGTCGAATGCCCCGGTGGGCGGCGTACTCGGTCAGCGCCGTGGCGAGTTGACGTCTCGCCCGAAAAAGTCGGCTCATCACGGTTCCGATGGCGATGCCCAGCACCTGCGCGATTTCCTTATACGACATGTCGCCCAAGGCCCACAACAGCAGCACCATCCGGTATTCCGGGGCGAGCTTTTCCACTGCGTGCTTCAACTCCTCGTCGAACAAGTCCCAGTTCAATCGGCCCGGCGCGAGGCTGTCCAGCGTCTGCGGCTCGAAGTCGGCGGCGAAATCGTTGAGGCTCAAGTCGTCCAGCAGCGTCGGCCCGCGCCCCGCGACCCCTCGCCGCGTCAGGTAGGCGTTATGCATGATCTTCAGCAGCCAGGGCTTTGCGCCGTAATCGCGCAGCTCGAATCCGCCGAAACTCCGTCGGGCTTTCAGGAAAACCTCCTGCACCAGGTCTTCGGCTTCGTGAACATCCCCCGTGAGTTTGTAGGCAAGCCGGTAGACGAGATCGAAGTGCGGCAGGACCAGCGCCTCGAAGGAGCGGTCTTCCGTCGGCTCGTCGGAACGGGTTCCCAGTGTGGTCGGCATCGCCATATGGTTCAGCCTACTCTAACCCGCCACGACGACGGGTTATTCCAACCTTCAGGACGGATTATTTCAACAGCCCCGCAGAACCGCGAATTGATGGCGCCGGCGGGCTTGCACGCCGCGATATCGCCGAGGACCTCCGCCACTGCAAGTCCGCGTCAGACCAACCGCAACTGCACAATCTCGGCCGGGGCGTTGATTCGCACCGGGAACCAGTTTCCCACACCGGAGTTCACAAACAGCCGCGACCGGTCATCCCCGAAGAACCCGCGAATGTATCGGAACAACAGCTCCCCCGCGCCGCGGTCAAAACCCGACCCCGGCGGCGCGATCATGAGCTGCCCACCGTGCGTATGTCCCGAAAGCGTGAGCGGCACGCCGCTGTCCTGAAGCGCATCCCACGTGTGCGGATGATGCGCCAGCGCGATCACCGGCCCCTCGACGTGCTTGTCATAATTCATCAGCGCCGCCCCAACATCGCGCCGATGCCCCGGTCGCCCGCCGCGCGGCTCGTCGCTTCCGGCGTAGTCGATGCCGGCGATGCAAAGCCGCTCGCCGCCGATCTCCAGTGAGCGCCGACGGTTAATAAGCAGGTTAAACCGTTCGCGCACCAGGCGGACGAACTCCGCCCGATCGTCAATCTCGTCGTGGTTCCCGATGCAGAGAAAGCAGCCGTAGCGGTGGCGCATGTGGCCGATCGCGTCGAGCGCCGGCGGCAGCAGGGCGTTGGAATTGTCGACGATGTCACCGGTGATCAACAGAAGATCGCTATCGAGCTTGTTCACCGCGTCCACGACGCGCGGGAGCATGTCGGGACGGAACAGCCGCCCGACGTGCAGGTCGCTCACGTGCGAGATCGTCAAGCCGCGCAGACGGTCGGGCAGCCACGGGCTGGGTACGTTGTGTTTGCGAACCACGAACGCCGCCTGATCGCGCCAGGCCAGCACCGATCCACCAAGCGCCGCCATGGGCACGGATGCGACGGCTGTCTTCAACAGCGCGCGACGCGACACAAACGCAGTCGGCATGGCCGGCTCGCGCGCGGCAGGCAATTCGCGCGACGGCAGCGTAGAACTGCCTTCGATGCGGCCGCGCCCGCTCCACCGTTGCCACGACCAATAGCAAGCCAACGCCGCGAGCCGAAGCCCGGCGACAATGGGCAGGCAGAACGCCAAGCCGATGTTCCAGAGTGTGACGGCCGACGCGTACCAGACCGGCCCTTTCATGAACTGCGGCACGCGGCCGGTGATGAACATATAGACCAGCGGCGCGACAAGTCCTGCGGTGAAGACCCCGGCGATCGCGCGGGCCGCCTTCGAGAGTCGCGCGGACTCGACATATCGCGCGAACCGTCGATCGGCGACCGACCACCAGAGCGCGTTGAACGCGAGCATGGAGAGGATAACAAGTCGAAAGCCCAGCCCGCGCGGCGTCGGCACGAACCGCGCGATCACGAATCCGTACAAGAGCAGCGCCGCCACGAGGGCGATCAGCGTCCATTGAAGACGCGAATAGAAACGATCCGAGGGGCTGCGCGGTGACATCGACATGGGCGATTATAGGGCGCCCGCCCCCGATCGCGCCCGGATCGTCGTAAGGAGAACCGCAGAAAGTTTCGTTGGATGCAAGAGAATCAACAAGTGTGGGACCGGCCAATAGCCGGTCCGACACAGGCTATTAGCCTGTGCCACACAAATGAAGGATTGTTCGGCTCCACTTATCTGCTCGTGACGCGGCGGACCGGTTGGGTGCATAATGGGCGCGATGCTAGGCCGATTCGATACGTTCGCATGGAAGCGACCCGCGCTGGCGGCTTTGGCGGCCACTCTGATCTGGCTCTTCGCCGTCGGCTGCATTCACCCGACTTCGCAGAAGTACGACATCCCGCCCGCGCCGAAACCGGCCGCAACAGAGCGGGCCGCCGAGCCGCAGCCGTTTTGGTGGGGCGTGTCAACTTCGCCGTATCAGGTCGAAGGCCCGCCCGGCGCCGACGGCGGCGCGACGCGTTCGTTCAAGACGGATTGGGATCTGCTGCGCGAGATGGGCAAGCTCGACGCCGCGCGCGATCGGCGGATCGACAGCTTCGAGTGCTTCGAGCGCGACCTGGCGGCGCTGAAATTTCTCGGCGTGACGCACTATCGTTTCGGCATCGAATGGGCCCGCGTCGAGCCGGCGCCGGGTGCGTTCGACGACGCGGCGATCGAGCGCTACGTCATGATGGCGCGCCGTCTGCGCGAAGAGGGAATCACCCCGGTCGTCTGCCTGTGGCACTTCTCCCTGCCCGACTGGCTATGCAACATGGTGCAGGACCCCGACGCCCACGGCTGGTTCCACCCCGACGCCCCGGCTGCATGGGAGCGATACGTCACGCGCATGGCGAAGGCGCTTGCGCCGCACGTGGAGTTGTTCGCGCCGCAGAATGAGCCGAACATCTACGCACTGGCGGTGTCGATTGGAATCTTTCCGCCGGGCAAGAGCCTGGGCAAACCCTATTATGAAAAATTGACGCAGCGCGAGGCGGAGCTGTTCATTCGCGCGGCGGAGATCATCCGTGCCGAGCGCCCCGACGCGAAGATTATCAGCGTGCAGAACATCATCCACTGGGAGCGCGATGCGTTTGACTTCTTCGGCATCTGGTACGACCTCGCCTTGTGGCACAATTACGAACACCTCGACCGCGTGGCTGCGACGGTCGATTACATCGGCTTCAACTACTATCAGCGCGAAGTGGCCAGTCCCCTGGCGTTGTGGGCGCAGTCGATGCGAAAGGGTGAGCACGTTTCCGATCTCGGCTGGATCATCGACCCGCGCGGGCTGGAGGAGGAGATCGTCGAGCTGGCCCGGCGCTACAGGAAACCGATGGTGATCATGGAGAACGGCATCGCCGACGCGGGCGACGAAAAGCGCCAGTTGTATTTATTACGGCACGTCCAGGCCATCCGCCGCGTGCGCGAAGCGGGCTACGACCTCCGCGGCTACTTTCACTGGTCGCTCATGGACAACTACGAATGGACGCACGGCTATCGGCAGAAGTTCGGCCTCTTCGCGGTGATGCCGGCCGATGCCGCGCCAGCCGCCGCAGCCGGCGAGATCATCGCCCAACCCGCGACAAGCTCGCTGTCATCAACCCAATCGGCGAGCGGCGGCTTCCGCTCGGATGGGAATCTCTCGCCGATCCTCGTGCCGAAACCCTCGGCGAAGCTGTATCGATTCCTGATTCGCAACGGTCTGATTCACTCGCCAACGAATCAGCCAACAAGCAAACCTTAGCAATCCCGAATTCAGACGATTGCAGGGTGGAATGGCCGCGGCTTCTGGCAGCCATGTGCTGGCAAGCGCGAATTGCTTCACCTCCACCGCCAACTGACCACTGATCCCAGGCTACTGTCGACAGAAAAAAGCAGAGTGGGCCGGTAAGCCGAATTCTGTCCCGCGAGATTGCTCCCGCGGTGGCGATCATTTCTCTGGGCCGGCGATTGCTCGCCGGCTCAAGCGCCCTACCCGCGGCGTGGTGCGAGACGGGCCGCCTCGCGCCGCAACGAAGGACGATCAACTTGCGCTGACCGAACCACTGCGGACTCGCCGCATACATGGGCTTGCTGGCGGTGGGGTTTGCCGTGCCGCGACCGTCGCCGGCCGCGCGGTGCGCTCTTACCGCACCGTTTCACCCTTGCCTGTGATGCCGTCTCGAGAGCCGGCACCCATCGGCGGTCTGATCTCTGTGGCACTGTCCCTGGCGTCGCCGCCGGTGGCCGTTAGCCATCACCGCGCCCGGACCAGTTCGGACTTTCCTCCCGCGGCGCTTTCGCACCGCGAGCGACCGCCTGGCCCACTCTGCTTGGGGGCATTGTAGCCGATGCGTACATCTCAAGATCAGCAGGGATCGACATGTTAGGCCCGAGCAGTTTCGATGAATCATAACTATAGCACCTTCAACATCTTATGGGTGAATTACGGATAAGATCAGCTTGTTGACTCTAGCCAACAAGGTGCTAACATAAGATCAACTGATTGATCTTATTCGTTCTCCGAGACCTGAGGCTGCCAAGATGCTGAAAATTCCTCCCCAACGAATCATCGAACGATTGAGATTTGAGAACCCGTGGTGGGACACGCCTCACCAAATCCCGCGCGAACTGGATCGATTCCATCGAAGAGCATACCTCAGTCTCTTTTTCGAGCTATTGACGACGCGTGACATTCGGCGGGCTGTTGTGTTGATGGGCCCTCGTCGCGTGGGCAAAACTGTCATGATTCATCACGCGATCAAGAAATTAATCGAGGACGGCATCACTCCAACGTCCATCTGCTATGTGTCGCTAGACCATCCACTCTATAACGGCCTTCGTTTGGAAGAGATTCTCAATCACTTTGCAGAAATCCAGCAGCTCAACATTAGAAATCGCCCCGCGTTCATCATTTTTGACGAGATTCAATATCTGCGCAACTGGGAGAACGAGCTTAAACGCCTTGTCGATGACTATCCTAGGCTAAAATGCATTGCGTCGGGTTCGGCGGCGGCGGCACTTCGACTGAAAAGTAACGAATCCGGAGCGGGTCGATTTACCGAATTTCTGCTACCCCCACTTACGTTTCATGAATACCTTTTACTTTTGAACAAAATGGGGCTCATCAAGGAGAGACCGGCACTTGATGAAGAAGACAGGGTCCTCCTGACCGCACCGAATATCGAGGCACTAAATGACAGTTTCGTGCATTACTTGAATTATGGAGGCTACCCAGAAGTAATTTTCAGCCAGGAGATCCAGCAGAATCCGCAGCGGTTCGTCAAGAGTGATATCATTGATAAAGTATTATTGCGGGACTTGCCAAGCCTCTATGGCATAGACGACGTCAATGAGCTTAATTACTTGTTTACCACCTTGGCGCTAAACACTAGCGGTGAAATATCCATTGAAGAGCTGTCCAAGAACTCGGGTGTGGCCAAAAACACAATTAAGCGATACATCACCTATCTTGAAGCCGCATTTCTAATCAAGATCGTTCATCGGGTCGATCGTACTGCAAAGCGATTCAAACGAGCCAATTTCTTCAAAGTCTACCTGACTAATCCCTCCATTCACTCCGCCCTCTTTTCACCCGAAGAGTCGGGCGATTCTTTGGGGCGGCTTGCAGAGACCGCCGTGTACTCCCAATGGTTCCACTCCACAAGCACGCTCAACTACGCACGATGGAAAGACGGAGAGATTGACATTGTGCAAATGGGGCGCCAAAAGCCGCGTTGGGTCGTCGAAGTAAAATGGAGCGATAGAATCGTTAATCACTTAGAGGAGTTAAACTCACTGGTAAAGTTCTGCAAGCACCACGCACTTGAATCCGCGAGGGTAACGACAAAGACGATACAAGCCGAAACACAAGTCGATGGCGTGAGGATACGGTTCGTCCCCACTGCATTATACTGTTACTGTATAGTTCGCAGTTCCTTGGAATCTCATTGTGAGAGGCTTTGACTGGATTTTC
>CAZQCF010000058.1:0-15543 GCA_964592235.1 uncultured Planctomycetaceae bacterium | reverse complement strand
CGCTCGGCCGCGGCGATGCCCTCGGCCCCGCCGACGAGGATGACCGAGTTCGTCGTCGGGTCAGCGAAGATGTCGCGATCCATCGCCGCGCGATGCTCCGGTGAGACGTACATCGTCGGATCGCGCGCCAGCGTCTGCTGCTCCTTCGCGAAAATCTGCTTGAGGCTCGTCGTCAGCGCGTTCGAGTCGGCGTATTGCAGCTTGATCACCTTCATCTCCGGCGTCTGCGGGCCGATGCCCGTGTCCAGCCGCGCCACCAATTCGCCGATCTCGTCCAGCATCCGCTGCGGCGCTTTGATCAGCAGCGCGTTGTTGCGGATGTCCGCGATGATGTCGATCTTCTTCGCCGTCTCGGCGGTCTGATCCACGCCGGGACCCGTCCGCCCCGGCACCGCCGGCGCCGTCACGGGATACACTTGTCTCAACAGCGTCTGAAGATCCGACGCCTTCGACCGCTCCAGCTTGATGAACCGGCTCGGCCGCGGATCAAACTGCGGCGGCTCCTGCATCGTCGTAATCGTCGACACCACATCCTTGAACCGCCGGTGCTCCCGAACCAGACCCGTCAACTCGATCCGGTCGCCGTTCACCTGCGTGCCGTAGGTATCCGAGAACCACGGCCGGTACCGCTCGATGATCTCATACGGGTTCCATCCCTGCGGCACGTTGAACTGAACCAGCACGATCTCGAACTCGCCCGGTTTCGCGCGATCCATCGCCTCGAACGAGTCGAACATCTTCTCCGCCGGAATCTCGCGCATCAGGTCCGGCAGCCGCTTGATCGTCAGGAAATTCCCCTCGCGCTGAATCAGGTACTTGTTCAGCGGCCGCGCCAGAAGCAGCTCGTTCAACTGATCCATCGCCTCGACATAGGTAAACGTCTTCGGACTGTGAAACGTCAGGCTGTCCGAAATCGGCGGGTCGGGCTGATTCAGGAACGACAACCCGCTCATCCGCGCGAAATCCGAGAGCACGTCGCTCCACGGCGTATTCACATAATCTAACCGGTACGAACGCGAGGTCGGATCGACCGGCGCGACCGTGAACGTCATCATGGTCTTGGGTGCGTTCGGGTCATCCTTCTCCGCCGGCGCGGAAGACGATCCGCCCGTCGCCAACTGCGGCATGTCCGCCGCCGGCTGCGCGCCGGCGTGCTGCGATCCCGCGCGCGAGCCGGCGCCGGCACCAGCCGGTCCCCGCGGCCGACCCGATGCACTGCGGCCTCCCTCGTTCATTCCGCTGAAATTTTCCGACGGCACGCCATGCGGCGACGGCATCGTCGCCGGCCATGTTGAAGGCTGTCCCGGTCGCGTTGCGGTCATCGGCTGCGCCGGCTCGGGCTTCGGCGCGAGCTTCGCCGTTTCCGTGGAGGGAGGCGGCGGTGTCCGGCGCATCGCCGGCTGGGTTGGAGCAGGTTGACTCGTCGCCGGCTGCGTTGTCGCAGGCTGACTTGCCGCGGTCTGGTTGATCGATTGCAAGGCCGCGCGGCGCGCCGCCTCCAGCGCGTCGTCGTTCGAGGGCTGCGTCGTCGCTTGACCATGCACAACCGCCGACGACACCAGCATCGCTACGATCGGGCCGATCCCCGCTCGACCCCAGCGCCGAATATCCTGTCTCGTGTGCGAGTTCATCACGGTTTCCTCCCGAGACCTTTGCCTGTCGGCGTCATCGGCGTGGGCGGCGGCGCCGCACTGGCCGACTGCACTGCTTCCGCCCCATCCTCTTGCGCGTCCGGACTGGCCAGCCACGTGTCGATCGCGGCCGCCAGATCCCCATCCGATCGCGCCTCCAGCTTCACGCGATCCGAAAACTTCCGGCCCAGCGGGTACAGGTAGTAATTCCCGCTCGGCATCTTCACCACCCCGCCGCGCGGGTGAACCGCCAGCAGCGTGCCGGTGTCCACGGCGCCCGGCGCTCCGGCCGGAATGATCTTCCGCGTCGCGCCCCCCGTGGCGATCAACTCCTGTGTGCCCTGATAGGTCACGAGTCCTGATACACTCATGGTCGCGTCCGGCGGCGGGTCATTTACCGCAACCGGCGCTTCCACCCGCACTTCCGCGGACTCAACCGGAATCAGGTACGTCTGCTTACCGGCCCCGGGTACGAACGACCGCGCCGGCAGTTTCTTGCCCGACGGATAGGTCGCCGTCACCGCGACGCGCTGCGCTTTGAACTCATCGATGTCGGTCCGCCCCGGTTTGATCCGCATCGTCGGCAGCGTCTTGGTCTTGCCGTCTTCGCCGGTCACCGTCACCTCGACATCCACCGGCTCCTTCGTCGAGTTCTCCACCGCCAGATCGACGTACACCGGCGGCGGCGGCGGCGTGTGCGATGGTACGACGTAAATCCAGTCCTTCTTCGCGTTAAAATCCAGCCGCTCCGGGCCGAACGCCTTGCCGTCGACGTACGAGCCCATTACTTCCACCGCGTCGCCGAGTCCTTTGACGGGCTTTTGACTCTTGCCCGCCACGGTCTCGACGATCGGCTCCTCCGGCTGCCCCTCCCAGAAGTACGTCACCTTCAAAGCGACCATCTTCAGGTCTTGATTGTCGATCACCACCACGTTCTCCGGCGGCGGCAGATACGTCTTGAAGATGTTTCGCTTCGCCAGGATGGCCTGCAACGCATGATCCGGCAGCGCCTCGCGCGCCGGGGGCGGCGGTGTATCGCCCGGCTTAATCGTCTCCATCATCGTGACGGCCATCGCCGCATCCGGCATTTTCTTTTTGTCAATTTCCGGCAGGACCGGCGTTTCGATGGTCAGCTCCAGCTTCAGCTCATCGCGCATTCGGCCTTTGCCCTGAATCGGCGAGGCGCCCAGCTTCGTGATCTGCGCCAGGTACGGCGTGCGATACAGCTCGTTTACGAACGCTCGCACCTTGTCGAATGGACCCTCCGCCACGATCCGATACGCGACGGTCGTAATGTTCGTCTTGTTTCCGATCTTCGTGCCGCTGGTCGGCGTGAAGAAGGCCCCCTCGAACCCGTGCCGCTGCGCCACGTCCTTCAGGCTCTTGCCGAACTGGTTCGACGTGATCGCTCGATCGTAGGAAAACGTCTTCGATGCGGCGTCGAGCCACGTCCGCACCAGCCGCCGCCGCTGTCGAATGACGTTCTCCAGCCGGTCGTTCTCCTCGCGAAGCTCGGCGATGCGCTTTTTGGAATCCGTGATGGGCGAAATGAAAAACAAATTCACGCCCTGATAAAAAACGTACAGCCCCACGGCGCCGCCGATCAGCAACAACAGGGTGCGCTCACGCTTGTTCATGATCGCCCCCCCTTCGTCGGCGGCCGAGCCGGAGACGGTGCGGGCGCCGGTGATGGTGACCGTGTTGGTGACGGCAGCGTGGCTCGCCCCGCAGCTCCCGGACTCACGTCATGCGCCGTTGCCGCATCGCCCGACTTCGCGGAATCACTTTCCGAATTCGCGGGATCACTCCCCGCGGCTTGCCGTTTGGCGGGATGTTCGCCAGCCACCGCTCCCCCCGCCGCAGGCTGACTCGCAGCGGCCCCGCCTGCTGCCGGCTGACTCGTCGCTTCCGGTGGTGGCACCGCATCGCGCGCCGCGCCCGATTCCGACGTACTCGCCGCTGAAGCCACCGACCACTTCTTTTGCGGAACGACCACATCGATGTTCGTGTCATTGCGATAGACGTCGCGCCCGCCCGTCGGCGTCTCTTTCCCCGGCACAACGTTCTCAAACCCCGCGGCGCGCAGCTTCTCCGCCAACTCGTTCACCGTCCCGAGCGAAGCCGTGCGAAATTTGATCTTGGCGGTCGCCTCGCGCTTGACGCTCTTGCGCACCGGGACCAACTCCAGGTCCAGACGCGTCGCATAGGCCTCCCGATCCGGCGGGAATACCTCCGCCATCGCCGCGATCACCGTCGGCCAATGCTGCTCTGACTCGATCCAACCCTCCAGCGCGTCCACCTTCTCGGCAAACTCGCGAACGGCCTTCTCCTCGGCCTTCATCTGCGACTGCGCCTTCTGGAGCGTGCGAATCTCCTCGCGCAACGGCGATACATATTTCGTTTGAAACAGATAGATCGATCCGATCAGCAGGATCGCCGCCATCACCGCCGACGGCGCTTTCTTCAGCCGCAGTTCGCGCTTCGTGACCGGCCGCTTCGGATGCAGGAAGTCAATCAGCGCCAGCTCGTCATGCGAATGCCCGATCGCCAGGCCCAGGGCCGCGCTGAACCCCCGAAGCTCCCGCGCCCGCTCGGCCGTCAACCCCAGCGCCTTCTCCGGGCTGAACAGCTCCGCACGCGTCGCGAATCGCGCCCCCAGCATCTGCGCCAGTTGCGGCTCCAGTCCGCTCGACCCCGCCACCACGATGCGATCCAGGCTCGCTGACGGCTCCGTCGCGCGAAATGCCTCGAACGAACGGATCACTTCCACCAGCAACGCACTGACCGCCTGCGGGTTTGCCTCGGCCGCGTCGCGATCGACGCCGCTCGAAATTATCTTGCTGTCTTGATATCCCGCCTCGCCGGCCTCGCCGACCGTCGCCGGCTCCATCCCCACGCTCATCGACGCCGCGCGAGAGAACACCAGCACCCCGCCCCGGATCAGGTCGATCTCCGTCCGATGCGGGCCGACGTCCACCAGCAGCGTCAATTCCGGGCCCGTGCCGCCCGTCGCCGCCGTCAGCGAGATCAAGTTCGCCAGCGGGCGCAGCCCCACGCTCTCGATCGACAGCCCCGCGGCCGACGCCACCTCTTGATAGAACTCCAGCAGCTCCCGACGAATCGCCGTCGCCAGTACGCTGCACGGCGCTTTCGGATCGTGCGCCCCGGCCACCGCGAAATCCAGCACCGCCTGCTCCGCCGCGAACGGAAGCTCCTTCGACACCTGAAACTGCACCAGCGACGCCATCTCCTCCGCCGGCGTCGGCGGAAGATTGATCGTATTCAAGACCACCTGATCGCGCGGAATACACAAGATCGCCCGGCCTACGCCGATCCGCGCGCTGGAGATAGACTCCTTGATGAATGCACCGAGGCTCGCCGCGTCCTCCGCCGACACGCTCGACGGAATCGGCGCCGAAACCGCCTTCAACAGCTCCACGCCCTCGGCCTTCGGCCGCGCCAACACCATCCGAATGCTGCGCGAGTCCCACTCGACCGCCAGAATCTTTTTGCTCGACAGCCCGATCGCCATGATCACCGCCCCCCCTGACCGGCCGTCGCGCGCTGCTCAATCACATGGGGCAAGTATGCCGTCCCCAGGCTGCTCAAGTTGCGGTAGTACCGCACCTGCGCCACCGGGCCGCGCATCTCCAGCACTGCTTTGATTCGCTGCGTCACGCCCGTGTGATCTCCATATCCCACCGCATCCACCGTGAATACCGCCGACGCCGACGTCACCTTCGGGAGAATCCGTCGGAACTTGTACGGACTCACCAGGCCCGCCGTCACCAGAAACGCCGGCGTGCTCAACTGCTCCGCATCCAATTGCTGCCTCGCCGCGAAAATCGCCTGAACCTCCTCGTCCGTCAGCTCCACGATCGAAGCCAGCACCGGCAACGGTGCGGTGCTCAC
Organism: uncultured Planctomycetaceae bacterium; assembly: GCA_964592235.1. Classification (GTDB taxonomy): domain Bacteria; phylum Planctomycetota; class Phycisphaerae; order UBA1845; family UTPLA1; genus PLA3. The sequence goes on along the minus strand of CAZQCF010000058.1, from coordinate 10,000 downwards.
GTTGATACGCCCGGCCATCGCGGGCGTCGCATCCACCGTTAGCCGGTCGAGGATCAAGGGAAGATCCTCATACGTCCCGGGCGGCGGCTCCGGCGTCAGATCCTTGAACACCGGCGGCGCACCTGCCGCCTGCTTTTCGGACCTACCCTGATCGGTACTTTCGCTCGGTTGGCTCGCCGGGTTTTCTTCGCCCGGCTGGGAACTGGGGGGTTCCCCCTGCGGCTGTGTTGTTGCGGGGTCTTCCGGCGTTTCGGCTGATTCGTCGGGTGGTTCGTCCGGCTCGGGCGCCGGGATCAGGTTCATAACACTGTTAAAGGCTTTCCCCCCGGTGCGGACCGCCATGATATAACTGGTAAGGTGGGGCGGAATTTCCGCCTCCAGCGCCTCCTGCAATTTTTGCGTGTCCTTCATGTTCAGGTTGATGCGCGGCCGACCGTCGCGCGAGAGGTTCGCTTCGTACGACCAGATGGTGAAATAGGGCGCGACACCGGGGTACAACACACCGTCGCCGTTGTCCGGCGGAAACGAATTCGCCCCGTCGTCCTCGTTCGGGTCGAGCAGACCGTTCTGGTTGTAATCCTCGCCGTACAGCACCCAGCCGCTGAACCCGCGGACCAGCAGCAATTCCTCGATGGTCGAGAAGCGCGCCCCCTTCACGCGATAGCCCGGCTCCAGCTTCGCGTAATAATCGTCCTTCGCGCCATTGGGCCGCGGGGCCGGGCCCTTCTCACGCCAATCCAGCAGCGAATCCACCAGCACGTTCACGTCCACCTGCGAAGTGGTCTCCTGCGGAATCGCATACTGAAACAGCCGCCGAAGCTGGTCCTCCTTCGCGAGGTTCAAATCCAGGCGTGATGTTTCGTCCGTAACACCATACCGAACCGTCGCCGGCGCGTACGGATTCGGCGCGACGAGATTGAACCGCCACACCGGCGGCGCGTTCGGGTCGTAGCTGTTGTTGACCGCCTCGTTGTTCTGCACGGCCTGCTGCGGGGTCGGTGTCACTGGTACGGCACGAAACACCGCGGGATTGTCGTACCAGACCGTCGGATCGCTGCGATAGGCCCGCAGCACGACAATGGCGTGCTGAATGCCGCTCTCGGCCGCCATCCGTGCGTAGAACGACGCCTGCTGCGAATTCACCTCGTCGGTGTACGATCGCACCATAAACGAATAGCTCGCTGCCAGCAGCGAAAGCAGGGCGATCATCACCAGCACCACGACCAGAATCAGCCCGCGGCGGCGTCTCATGGGGTCCCACCTCCGCCCGCCGACTGGTTCAGCTGCGATGCCCGCTGCTGCGCCCGCATCATCCGCGAACCGAAGAACACGTCCGCCTGCGGCAGCTTCACCTGAACCGTGAACGTCTTCCGCGAGAACGGCTCGGGCAACGCCGGCTGCAATTCCGAATCCTGCAAGTCCATTTCCTGATCATCCGGCGGCGGCAGTTCGTCGTACCCCACCGTCACCTCGACCGCCTGCGGCAGCGAGTTGCCCATCCCGCCGAACCCGCCGCGCAAGTCCCACTTGTCGATCCAATCGATGCCGTCGTAGTAGCGAATTCGCAAGTATTTCAGCTCCGGCGCGAGCAGGTCCAACTCGATGGAATCGGGCCGGGCCTCGTTCAGCACCGTCTGGTTCAGCGTCTTGATCTCCCGCCGCGCCAGGCCCAGCGGCCTGGGGCCCTGCGTGCCGTCGGGGTAGTCATGCGACTCGTCGTAGTCGTAAGCAAGGTAATACTGCACCTGGCGGATGTCGCATCGCGCGGCGATGGGGTTGTCGCCGATCGCCTGCGGAATGAACTGCTCCTTTGATGGTAGGACAACTGTCTGGATCGAAAGAAACCGCTCCGTCCCCCACACGCCCGGATCGCCGTTCCCCAGGAACCCGCTCGATGAGCGAATCTCGTCGGCGATCTTCAGCGCCGTGCGACGGGCCAGCGCCCCCTCGGTGATCATGCGCGTGCTGCGGTCCCGTTCTGACAGCGTGATGTCATAAAACGCGAACATCACCATCATCACGAGCGCAATGAGGCTGATCGCCAGCAGCAGCTCCAGCACCGTCATCGCCCGTCGTGTACGCACCGCCGTCCCTCACGTTCGCTCTCAACCGCCGCGCTGTCCGCGACGCGGTGTCCCCGGCATCATCCCGCTGTTCCCGCCCGGTTGACCCGCGCCGTCCCCCCCGCCTCGACCGCCCTGACCTCCTCGTCCGCCCTGCGCCCCCTGTCCGCCTTGCCCGCCGGGAATCCCGCCGGCCCCGCCCAGTTGCTGCTGCAATTGCTCGATCTGCCCCTGATCGCCGCTCTGAATCGCTTCCATGATTTGCTGCATCTGGGCCTCGCCCAGTTGCCCGCCGAAGGCCTGCATCAGCATCGGGAGGATCTGCGCCAGCATGTCTAAATCCAGCGACGCCAGCGCCTTCGGATCCACTGCTGCCGGGTCCAGCACCGCCGCCCCGCCGGGGATCGCGTCCGTCAACTGCTGCAACTGCTCGTCCGACAGGCCGAAATCGCGACCGAGATTGATCGGCCGCGGCGGCGCGCGAAGCACCATCGTCGAAAGGATCAACGGACTGTTCTCGTCAGTCGGGTCGCCGTTGAAGATGTCCACCTGCACCCGCGCGGCCCCGGGGATCATCGGGTCCATCCCGGCCATCACGCGGTAACTCATGCCCGGCGGCGCGTCGATGTCCATCGCCCCGCTTAGGTCGGTCATCTGTCCGCCGGTCGCCGCCTCGGCCTGCTGCACGATCGGCAGCGTCGCTAGGTCGATGTTTGTCAATACCTGCTCGGTCGCCATCATCGCCCGAGTGCGAAGCTCGGCCCGGTCGATGTCGAGCTGCCCGTTGCGAAACGCGAATCCGATGATCCCCATCGCGATCACGAGGATCGACACCGAAAGCACCACTTCCAGCAGCGCCGCCCCGCGCCGCCCCCGCGCGCGGTCGACTGGCGCGCGGAATGCCCTCGATGCTTCTCGCCCGCTCGCAATGGATTTCGATCGCTCCGCCATCGCGTAACCCAAGCTCGTATATCGAGTAAAAGGCCGACCGAAGGCCCCTGCGTCTTGTACGCGCAAAGGCCCTTTCCGTCGCAGCCGATCGGCCACGAAGTTCCATCCAAACCCGGCTCATCCGGCCCTGTGATTTCCTGCTTAAGAATAGCTCTTAAATGAGCTTACGGCTGATCAAGGTCTCGGCGAGGCATGGTGCAACCTGGCGGACTGCTGCGTAACTCCGGCCTGCACATCATGTTGAGAACGAGCGGAGCAAGGGCCGAATGCAGAATCGCGCCCCGAGAGGTCGCGCGCCGCGTTTTCATTGCGAATCAAATGGCGACGGTCGAATCACGACGACAGGCTGCCGAGCGAATCGCCTACTTGCTGAACCGGCCAACGGCGATGCAGGCATTGTGCCCACCGAAGCCGAAGGAGTTGCTGATTGCGACGTTGACGCGGGCGTCCTGCGGCTTGAGCGGGGTGTAGTTCAGGTCGCAGCCTTCGCCGGGGTTTTCGAGGTTGATCGTCGGCGAGATCACGCCGTGCTCGATGGCCATCACCGTGGCGACGAGTTCGACGCCGCCGGATGCGCCGAGCAGGTGTCCGATGCTGCTCTTGGTGCTGCTGACGCGGAGCTTGTAGGCGTGTGCGCCGAAGACGCTTTTGATGGCCGTGGTCTCGGCGACGTCGCCCAGCGGGGTGCTGGTGCCGTGAGCGTTGATGTAATCCACGGCGTCAGGATTGAGACCGGCGTCCTTAAGGGCATAGCGCATGGCGGCCGCGCCGCCGCTGCCCTGTTCGTCTGGCTGAGTGATGTGGTTCGCGTCGCCGCTCATGCCGTATCCGAGAACTTCGCAGAAAATGCGAGCGCCGCGCTTCTTCGCCCGCTCCAGCTCTTCAAAGATGAACAAGCCGGCGCCCTCGGCCATCACGAATCCGTCGCGATCACGATCGAACGGGCGCGAGGCTCTGGGGGGATCGTCGTTACGGGTGGACAATGCCTTCATGGACGCAAAGCCGGCCAGGCCCAGCCGGGTCAGGGCGGCCTCGGCGCCGCCGGTGACCATGATGTCGGCGTCGCCGCGCCGGATGGCATGGATCGCGTCGCCCATGGCGTTCGTCGCGGAGGCACAGGCCGTCGCAACGGCCGTATTCGGGCCCTTCGCGCCAAGCATAATGGAGATATTTCCGCTGGCGGCGTTGACCATCAGCTTGGGAATGGTGAAGGCCGAGACCTTGTCGGGGCCTTTCTCGTGGCAGCGGAGGTTCTGCTCCTCCAGCTCCTGCAAGCCGCCGATGCCCGATCCGATGATGACGCCGAAACGCGTCGGGTCGATCGTCGAGCGATCAAGGCCGCTGGATTCGAACGCCAGCTTCGCCGCGGCCATGGCCATCTGCGCGAAGCGGTCCAGCCGCTTGATCTCCTTCCGTTCGAGGAACTTTTCAGGATCGAACTCGCGGCACTCGCCGCCGAAGCGCACGTCGAACCGGCTCACGTCCAGCCGGGTCACCGGACCGATTCCGCTCTCGCCGGCCAGCAACCGCTCCCAGAACACGTCAGGCGTATTCCCCAGCGGGCTGATCAGCCCCATTCCCGTGATGACGATTCGACGACGTTCAGCCATTCCCGAACAATCCCTCTTTCAGAACGCTCCACCGGCCCGGCGCAGCAACCGCCGGGTCGCGCCTTCCGCGGCGGTCAGTGCAGCGGAGTTATTCCTTCTTCTGGTTCTTGGCGATGTACTCCACCGCGTGGCCGACGGTCTGAATCTTCTCGGCCTCCTCGTCCGGAATGCTGATCTCGAACTCGTCCTCGAACTCCATGACCAGCTCGACCGTATCGAGCGAGTCGGCATTCAGGTCGTTGACGAACGACGTCTCCATGTTGATGTCGTTCTTGTCGACGCCCATCTGCTCGCTCACGATCTTGACGACTTTTTCCTTGATCTCTTCCTGTGTAGCCACTGCCACTGTGATCTCCCTTCTGTTGGCCACTGATTCGGGCGAGCGGCCCAACCGCCCGGCGGTGTCGACACGACGCCGACCCGGCCGCACGCCACTACATGCGTAATCCGCCGTCCACGGCCAGAATCTGTCCGTTGATGTATCCCGCTGCCGGCGACGCAAGAAACGCCACGGCGGCCGCCACTTCCTCCGGCTCACCAAACCGCTGGAGCGGAATCAGCGGGCGGACCTGCTCCTTGACCTTTTCCGACAGAACGCTCGTCATGTCCGTGTTGATGAAGCCCGGCGCGATCGCGTTGCAGGTCACGCCGCGGCGGGCCAGTTCCTTCGCCACGCTCTTCGTCAGGCCGATCACGCCGGCCTTGCTGGCCGCGTAGTTCGCCTGACCGGCGTTACCCATGACCCCGCTGATGCTCGTGATGTTAATGATGCGGCCCCATCGCGCCCGGACCATGTATTTGCTCGCGGCGCGCGTCATGACAAACACGCTGCGCAGATTGGTGTTCAACACTTCGTCGAACTGCTCATCGGTCATGTTCATCAGCAGGCCGTCGCGCGTGATACCGGCGTTGTTAACGAGGATGTCAATCCGGCCCAGGTCGGTGGCGACATCGTCGATCCACTTTTCGACCTTCGCCGCGTCGGTCACGTCTAGGGCGCGGGGAACGATCTTGCCAATGCAGCGCGCGTCCGCCGCGACAGCAGAAAGCGAGCCAAGCCGCTCCGCGTTACGGGCACAAGCCACTACCGTCGCGCCCGCCTTCGCCAGCGCCAGGCTCGTCGCCCGGCCGATGCCGCGCGATCCGCCCGTCACAATCGCCACTCGGTCGATCAAGTCCGCCATGAACGAAACACTCTCTCGCGGGCCAGGCCCGTCGCTGGGTCAGGCCGCTTAGCTGCGCACCGACTCCGAATCACGCACCAGCGACGCCGCCGTCGAAAAATTCAACGCCGTCGCCTTGCGATTGATCTTTTTCATCAGGCCCGTCAGCACGCGGCCGGGGCCGACTTCCACGAACCGGTCGAACCCCTCGGCAATCAGACGCTCCATCGAGGCCTGCCACCGAATCGGCTGCGCCACCTGTTCCCGCAGCAGGGTCCGAACCGTATCAGGGGTCGCATGATAGTCCGCCGAGACGTTTGATACCACTCCCAGCGGCCCCTTCACAATCGTCACGGTCCGCAGGGCAGATTCCAGCCCCACGGCTGCCGGCTCCATCAAGGGCGAGTGAAACGCCCCCGCCACCACCAGCGGAATCATCCGTGCACCGTACTTTTCCGCCAGGGCCACCGCTCGCTCGCATGCGGCCGAAGAACCGGAAATCACAATCTGCCCCGGGCAGTTAAAATTCGCTGGCGCAAGGACTTCCCCCTGCGAGGCCTCATTGCAAAGCTCCGCTGTCTTGGCCTCATCCAAGCCCAGCACCGAGACCATGCCACCCCGGGAAGCCTCGGCCGCATCCTGCATCAGGCGGCCGCGCCGGGCAACCAGTTTCAGGGCTTCTTCGAAGCCGATCCATCCTGCGAGGTGCAGGGCCGTGTACTCACCAAGCGACAAGCCGGCCATGGCCTGCGGGGCGAATTCGTCGGCCATGCCGTTGGCCTGCATGGCGCGCCAGACGGCGACCGAGGTGACGAAGATCGCCGGCTGTGACATATCCGTGGCATTGAGCCGATCGGCCGGACCGTCGAAACACAGGCGCGACAGGTCGGTCTTGAGGAGGTCGTCGGCCTGCTCGAAGACCGCGCGGGCCTCGCTCGACGCTTCAGCGATGTCCTTGCCCATGCCGACATGCTGGGCGCCCTGTCCGGGGAAAATGATTGCAGTCTTACTCAAAGTTGAACCTCAACGTGCCCAGGCCGCGGGTCGCTCGCGTCCGGCGGCGAATCCACCCGAAGAATGTTTCAATCAAATGCGGACCAGCACCGACCCCCAGGTCAGGCCGGCGCCGAACGCCACCATCAGCACGAGATCGCCGGATTTGACGCGGCCGGTCTTTCGGCACTCGTTCAACCCCAGCGGCACCGAGGCGGCGGACGTGTTTCCGTACTTCTGAATATTGCAGAACATGCGCTCCGGCGGCAAACCCAGCCGTTGCCGGGCGCTCTCGATAATCCGAAGGTTCGACTGATGCGGAATGACAATCGCCAGTTCGTCGGGCTTGATGCCGGCTTCTTCGAGCGTGGATTCGACGAGTTCCAGATTGCGCTTGACTGCCAGTTTGTATACTTCGCGGCCTTGCATCTTGATGTAATGCAGCCGCTCGTTGATGGACATCTGCGAGGCCGGCGTCCGCGACCCACCACCCGGCACACACAACATACTGAAACCGTTGCCCTCGGCGTGCATCTTGTGATGCAGCAAGGCCGGGCCGGACGTGTCGGGCACGGCCGACAAGACCACCGCGCCGGCGCCATCGCCGAAGAGAATGCAGGTCGCGCGATCTTCGTAGTCGGTGATGCGAGACATCGTCTCGGCGCCGATCACGAGAATGTTTCGAAACGTGCCGGTCTGCAACAGGCTGGTCGCGGTGATAAATCCGTAAATGAACCCGCTGCACGCCGCGGCGAGATCGAATGCGGGGATCGTCCGCCTGGTCAGCGCCTCCTGAACAAAGCAGGCAGTCGACGGAAACGGGCACTCGGGCGTGATCGTGCTGACGATGATCAGGTCGATGTCGTCGGGCGTCATCCCGGCGTCGGCGAGCGCGTCGCGCGCGGCGGCCGTCGCCAGCGTGGCGGTGCTTTCCTTTTCGGAGCAGATGCGGCGCTCGAGAATGCCGGTGCGCTCGCGAATCCATTCGTCGGTGGTATCGAGCCGCTCGACGAAATACTGGTTCGTAAGGACGCGCTCGGGGACCGCGCAGCCCGACCCGCTGATCTTGACGCCGAGCGGCCTAGGCATTGGCCACTTCCTCCGTGAGCCGGCTAAGGATCATCTCGTTCACGCCCGAATTGACGTAGTCCACGCTGACGCGGACGGCGTTCTTGATGGCCCGGCGATCGCTGCTGCCGTGGCAGATGATGCAGACGCCATCGACCCCCAGCAGCGGCGCGCCGCCGTACTCGCTGTAGTCGTGGCGCGCCCAGATCGTCTTGACCACGGGCTTGAAGCGTTCGGCCAGTTCGGCGCTCTCCTGCGCGATCTCGTGCTGAATCGTCTCAAAAATGCCGTGGCTCAACCCCTCCACAAGCTTCAGCACGACGTTCCCGACGAACCCGTCGCAAACGGCCACTTCGCACGCGCCGTTGAACAGCTCGCGCCCTTCAATGTTGCCGATGAAATTGACCGACGGATCCTGCTTGAGCAGTTCGTGCGTCTGCTTGACGAGCGGGCTGCCCTTGACCTCTTCGCTGCCGATGGAGAGCAGACCGACGCGCGGGCCCTTGATCTTCAACACGGCTTCGGCGTAGGCCGACGCCATCTGGGCGTATTGGAGCAGGTGATGCGGTTTCGGCGCGACGTTCGCTCCGACATCGCAAACCGTCAACGGCCCATGAAACGATGGCAGCACGACCGCAATGCCCGGGCGCTGCAAACCGGCGAGCGTGCGCATCTTGAGCTGGCAGGCTGCGGCACAGGCGCCGGTGTTGCCGGCGCTGATGACCGCGTCGACCGCCCGCTCCGAGGCGAGCTTCGCCATGATCATGATCGAGGAGTTTTTTTTCTGGCGGAGCGCCTCGACTGGCGAGTCGTCCATTTCGATGACTTCGGGACAGTGCTGGATGACAATCTGTTTATTCGAGATGTCGCTGCCGAGGTGGGCGCGAATGAGGTCCTCCTTGCCCAGCAGGACAAGTTCGTCACTGGGGCTAAGGTAAGACAATCCCTCGACCGCGCCGCGAACAATCTCGGCCGGTGCATGGTCGCCCCCCATCGCATCAATGGCGATCCGCATGGGCCGGTGTTACTCCTCTTCAGTCTTGATCTTGAGCGCGATCTTGTTGTTCACGTATCCGCAATTCGAGCAGGCCCGGTGCGGGCGCTTCGCCGAGCCGCATTTCGGGCAGGCCGGCAGATTCGCGGCCTTCAGGGCGTGATGCGCCCGGCGCTTGCGGGTCATGGACTTGGAGCTACGTCTGGCTGGAACCATCCTGTCACCTGTGAATCATTAGGCCTATGGATCGAATCCGGCAATTTAGGGGCGAATCGGGGCAATGTCAAGCGCCGAATTCGCACGCAAGCTGTTTTCAGCAAGAAACTTAACCCAATTGACAGCCCTTCGGGAACTCGCACGCCTCGGCAGTTTCATCTCCGGTACCGCGTATCAGCCCGGTGCGCGAACTGCGGCGTGCAGCTTCCGCAGGTTGATCCCACCGGCGGCGTCGATGCGGGCCTCCCACGTTTCGCCCTTCTTCACCGGCACGGCCGGGGCTTCGACCTGCGCCACCCGTACGCCGTGCTGCGCCGCCACGCGCGGGTCGTTTACCAATTGCCAGAATAGACGCCACAGGAGCGCGTCTTCGGTCTCTCCGACGATCGACTCGGGCGCGCGGCCTGCGCCGAGGTCGTAACCGAGCCTGGGCGACTGGGCCTCGCCGAAGACCCGGCGGAACATGACGAGGCTTTCGCCGCGCGCCGCGTCGCCGCCGCCGACCAGTTCCGGCTCGAACTTGATGACCAGTCCCTCAAAATAGACAAGTTGTCCGACGACTTCCACGGTTTGCGGTGAGGAAAGTCGCCCGTCCGGCGCGATCTCCTGCCAGCGGAGCGTGGTGACGGTCTGCCCGGCGGAATCCTGACGCTGATCGATCACGTCGATCTGGGCCGCCCGGCGCGAGGCGGAGAGCCGTCGGGCGAAGGCGGCGAGCTTCTCCTTCTCTCGCCGTTCCTGCTCGACCTGCGCCGAGAGGCGCTTCAACTCCGCCGCGCCGAATTGATTCACGCCGTAGCCGATGCCGACGCCGAGAACCGCCAGGCCGATCAGATATCGGAACCATCGAATGGATTTGAGCATCATGCGCCAATCACACCCGGCAATGTCGAGCCGGGTCATGACCTTCTACCAGCATGGCCGCCAAAGGCCGCGGCCATG
>CAZQCF010000057.1:0-16337 GCA_964592235.1 uncultured Planctomycetaceae bacterium | reverse complement strand
AAAATCCAGTCAAAGCCTCTCACAATGAGATTCCAAGGAACTGCGAACTATACACTCTGGTCGATCAAAACGCGAAACACCAATCGCGAATGGACGAATTGGACGCGGAGAATCAGAAGATTCGAGACGCGCTTCTACAAAAAGAGAGTGCTCTTGCTGCGCGAGAGGCGGCATTTGAGACTAGAGAAAGCAAGTACGTCCGAAGAGACTTGCTTAAGGACATTAAGAAGGAAATAGCGGACCAATTCACAGATTCTTTACCAAAAGACACTTATAAGAAGAGGTGGCCCATTCATGGGATTTGTCTTAGTTGCCTGATTGCTGCTGGGATTGGAGCTGGTTACTTGATCCGCTCCATTGGATCAGCAACGAATATCGATTGGCATTTGTTGCTGCCATTATCCGGTTGCATGTTTCTTTTTGTTGGAACAATTGTCTTTTACATCAAATGGAATGATCAGTGGTTTCGAGAACACGCTGAATCTAACTTTCGTAACAAGAGGTTTGCAGCGGACATGTTGCGAGCAAGTTGGATTGCAGAGATGATGTTTGCATGGGAAGACAAAGGTAGCGACAAAGAATTCCCGTCGATACTATTGGAGAGCTTCACAAAAAACCTATTTCGAGAAGACAAAATGAAAGCAACCGACCATCCCGCCGATACGGTAGGCAAAGTAGCTTCACAACTGGAAACTGTCCGATTTGGCAGCGGGGGGGGCGAAGTCATGTTTGGAACAAACAGGTCGAAGGTGAAGGGAAAATAGATCGGTGATCCACGCTTCGAATAGCAAGGGATGGCGTAATGATGTATCGGCGATGGTGTGACCAAGCTAATTGGAACGATCCACGATTAACATCGTTAGCCCCACTGGCTGGGACTGCGTAGGCAGGGGTAACGCCCCTGTTGAGTAGCCAATCGTATTATTCGACCCCGGCGGGGTCGGATTCATTGGGGGTTGCGGCGACGCGGCGCTTTGCCGCCGGCTACGGAATGTCAGCCCGGCGGGCTGAAGGCCGTGTGCGCGGACGGGACCTAACCGTATGCGTGTCACCAGGACACGCCCGACCGGTTCAGAAACCCGTGGTGCGTCGAGGACGCACCCTACGCACCGCGTCGGGTCTGCTGACCCGACCTACGCGGCTACGCCACTCACGGCTCGCGGCTAATGGCTCATCGCACACGGCTCACGGCAGAATCGCGTCGATCATGCCTTCGATGTCGCGCCCGTTCACCAGTGTGTCGCAGTTCAGATCGCTGGCGGCCACATGTGCCGGAGTGGTGTCAGTCCCCAGCAGCACGTTCACGAACAGCGGCACGTCGGACAGGTTCACAAACGTATCGCCGTTCACGTCGCCGTGCAGGCCGGGCGTGACGGTGATGCCGATGGCGGCGGGGTAGCTCGTGCTCGCCGGGTCGCCATAGCTGATCGTGGCGATGTTGAACGCGCCGAGGGTTTGCAGGTTTCGCGTGTGGCCGATCTTCACGCCGCCGGGCGTGCTCGCGGCGAACTTCGCGTCGGCCGCCGCCGCGATGCTGACGCTGGTCGAACCCGCTGCCACCGCCCGGAAGCTCACGCGATACATCGCATCGGCCGCCGTCAGTCCGCGATTGAACGCCGTCGTGTAGCCGTTGACGAGTTTTACACCCAGCTCGCCGCCCGTGCCCTGCGGCGACTGAATCGCCGCGCGCGTGGTGCTGAACCCGTTGATCGGCGTCACGCCGACCAGCACCAGAACGCCGCCACTGCTCACGGCCACGTCGTGCGCGAACTGCATCACGCCGTTCTCTTGTCCCGCCGACAGGTTCGCGCCGGCCGTCACCTGCGCGCTCACGGTCACGTCCACGATATCGCCGATGAACAGCGCCGAAACCGGCCGGCCGCAGCCGCTCGCGGCGCTCGCCGTCACCGCGACGTTCACACCGGTGTTCGGGTTCAGGTGCACGCCGGTGGCCGAAGGCGTCGTGCTGTCGTAGCGCTGACCGACGATGCGCCCGTCGGTACTGCCCTGGAAGTTCAACGCCCATTGCAGGTCGGTCGGCTCGATGCCGCGGTCGCCGGTCAGGTCGACGTCCCACGGGCGGATTTGCGCGGCCGGATCGCCGCCGTCGCCCTGGGCCGACTCGGAGAAGCTGTTGCTGAAGACCCAGTCATCGTCGCCGAAGAACACGGCGATCTTGGCAATATCGGCGGCGTCGCAGGCGCCGTCGCGGTCGGCGTCGCCGGGGATGAAGGGAACCGCCAGCGGGTTCACGCGCCCGGCCATGATCTCGTAGGTGTTCTGCGCGGCGAAGTTGTAATCGACGCCGATTCCGTCGTTCAACCACAGCGGCACGTTGGTCAGGAACGGCTGGATGCTGTCGGGATTTGTATTTGCGCAGTTGTCATAAAAGAACGGCGGAGCGGGGTTGCCGCCCGGCGGCGGGCAAGTCACCGTCGTCGCGCAACTCTCCCCGCGAATCCACTGTTCGGTGGCGGTGTCCTGCCAGTTGTTGCCGTTGCCCATCTCGCCGGTTGCGCCGGCCACGGGTGCCCAGCCGGGGCCTTTGGTGCGGTAATCGACGCGCGAAAAAGCGTCGGGGTTGATGCCCTGCGGATCATCCAGCGCGTGAACGTGGCGATAGGGCAGCCCGTTCGACGTGCTGCCGAGGTCCACATGCCGGGCGTCGAAATCGTACTCCCAGCCCTGATCGTGTTCATAGCTGATTTCGTCCGCGATCTCAAGGTCGTCGGACTCGTCCCCGAGCGTGCTCGCGCCCTTGAGATCGACCGAGTTCGGTCCGCAGGGCGCCGCCAGGCCGTTCGGTTCGCCCTTGTCAACGTTTCCGTCGCCGAGCAGGTCGGCCTGCCCCGCGCTGCAGACGCCGCCCCCGACGCAGATGCTGCTGTCCTGACAGGGGGCGCCATTGTTGGAACCGCCGATACAGATGTTTGTATCAACCGGGGTGACCAGCTCCGTATCGACATGGACGCGGTCCTTGCCCCAGCGTACGTCGCCGTTGTCGCCCGTGGCCTGTGTGTCGCCGGGCCGGTTGCGAATCAGCAGGAGCGTGTTCGAGCCGTCGTTGCTCAACTTGCCGTGCGGATCGCCGGGATTGCTCTGCCAAAGCGTCGTCCAGCGGCGGAAATTCGAATCCGCCAGCAACGTCGGATACGCGCCGGACGGGCCGATGCCCAGCACAAGGATGCCGTTCGGGCCGATCTGCAAACCGTCGAGGCTGAAGAACTCGTCCACCTCGGGTGTGCCCTCGCCGATTGAGTTCAGCATGGCGCAGTCCATCGTGCCCAGGGCGTAATGTTTGCGCTGGCCGCCATTGATCAGGGTGAACGCGTAGCCATCGAGTTTCTTGCCGGGCGTGCCGACGATCTCGACGAACTCGCGCGTGTCGTCGTTGCTGCTTCCCGGCGGGTTCATCAGCACTTCGTTGATGAAGACCGTCGCCGGCGCGAGCTGCGCAAAAGCGAAACTTCCCAAACAGACGATTGCGGTGATTCTGCTTCGCATGGCTCCCCTTCCCAAGAAACGTCGAAACGTCAAAAAACCCAAAACGTCAAGAAAATCACACAATTGAACCGCTCGCACAGGGCGCGCCACCAGTATGGCATTTCGATTCCATGCCCCCGTGCCTCCACGCCGGCTCATCCCCCACCTTGGTACGTTACGTGTGCCTACTCGATGGAATCAGGGTTCCTCGAACGCCGCCCCAGCGTCAGCACACCGTCGAACACCTGATGATCCACGTCGCGCTGCGTCACGTTCGGAAAATCGTCATCGTTCAGCGCGAATTCCCCATCGCCATCCACATCGCGGAAGTACCCCACGTGCCCGTCGGCGAACAGGATGTTCGCGCGCACGCGGTTGTGGTTCTTTGACGCGATCCACTTCGCCCGGCCGTGCGCCGGACCAAAGTCCGCGAAGCTCTGAATGCCGTAGTTCCCCAGGTACGGGCCGTCGGTCATGGTCTTCACCGACCGCTCGCCCAATACGAGGTTGTCGGGATCGGTGCGGCCGTCGCCCAGCATCGGCACGCGCGACGTGTCCACGCTCTTGAGACTGCTCAAGTTCAGTGCCCAAAACGTGCCGGTCGTGCTCTTGAGATTGCCGGTGCCATTGGGGTTGTACTGTGTGCGGCCCATGTACCAGCTTTGCGTGTAATTGGTGTTGTATCCGAGGCGAATCAGTTCAATCGCCTGCGCCGGCGTATACGTCGCGCCCTCGGCGCCGAGCTTCTGGTTGTAGCGCGCCGGATTCGACGGGCAGAGCATCTGTCCGGGAACCGTCGCCTGCGAGTTCGCCTGGTCCGCGACCCAGCCGACCTGGTCGACCGGACCGTCGCGCTTCTTGCCGACATCGGGGTCAAACGCGCCGCTGCAGGTGTAGTCGTCGTGCACGTTGGCGTACGTCATGAAGCCCATGCCGAACGATTTGAGGTTCGCGCGGCACTTGGTCTCCTGACCCTGTTCGCGCGCGGCCGTCAGCGCCGGCAGGAGAATCGAAATGAGCAACGCGATGATGGCAATGCTGACCAGCAATTCGATCAGCGTGAAGGCCCCCTCCGCCGTCGACCAGGACTTTCTCCGCATGAGAGGTGATCCTCGCTCGATTGAAAAACGTGTCTCGAATTAGCTTTGAGCGCTTTCAAGGCGATCCGCCGCGCAACGGATGACGCGCCCTGCCGATGAGCATGCGGGTAGTGTGCGGGGGGACTGTTTGATGTGTATTCAGGCCGCATTAAGAATCCGTTAATCCACGACCCTTTCGGCCCAGCGCATTCCAAAGAAATGCCCGCCGTTTGGCGACTCGGCTTGCCTCGACGACCTGGTTGGCGATAGCATTCCAAACGCTTGTCAGCACGAACCATGCGATCCACACGGCAATTCAGATTGCCCAGATCCTCACAGCCACGGCCCTGGTCGAAGCTCGTCCGCCCCGCGCAGACAGCGCTGATCGCCTGCGCGGCTTGCGCCGCGGTCTTCGCGGCGGCCCATGCTGATGATGCGCTCCGCACCACAGCCGCGCGCATCGCCGCACTGAATCCGCACCTCTCCCCCGACGATCCGCGCGAGCTGCCGATGAAGTTCCGCAGCCTGCGGACCGACGCATACACGTTCTTCCGCGGGACGGCCGACCTCTATTATGACTGGTGTCGAGAAAACGCCGCCGACTGGCTGAACCGGCCGGATGCGCGAATCACCCTCCACGGCGACGTTCATCTGGGCAACGTCGGCGTTTATCGCACGGCCGAATCCAGCGACTTTGTCCGTTTCGGCGTGGTGGATCTCGACGAATCGTTTGCAGGGCCGATTGAGTTGGACGTGATGCGCGGCATCGCCTCGCTGCGGGTGGCGGCAACCGCGAGGAAACTTGACGTAAGCGCGGGTCAGCAAGCGGACATGGCGCAACGGTTCTGCGGTGCCTACACGGCGGCGCTGCGCGGGAATCTCGATGCCGCCACGCTTGCCGAGCGGCACCCCATCGTGCGGAACCTGATGGAGAAAGTGCGCGATGCCGAGCAGGACCGCTTTGTAAAACGCTACCTGCGCGAAGACGAGCCGCCGCGCCTCGCACCGGCCCGACGCAAAAAGAAACAAGTCGTCGATCTTCTTGAAACACCGCCGCAGGCCGTCCGCGCGGCGCTGATCGATGCTCTGCCTGATTCGTTCCGCCGGATGTCACCCGCCTCGCGCCGCCTGCTCGTCCAAGACCGCGCACCCGTCGTGATCGATGCGGCACGCTGGACGAGGCTCGGCTCCAGCGGCAGCCAGGGAGTCACCAAGTACCTTGTACTCGCGCTCGGCACACTGCGCGAAAGCAGCAGCCCGATGCTGTTTGAGTTCAAGGAACAACCCCGACCCGCCGCCGAGCGCGCCGGACTCACGCGCACCGGCCTCGACCGCGGGAGCGAGGTCGCTGCCGCCCACGCGGCCTTGCAGCGCGTGCCGAACGGGTTTGTCTCTCATGCCACCGTCGGCGACACGTCGTTTCTCGTTCGCACAATGGATCCCTGGAGCGAAGAGCCGGAATGGGAAGCGTTGAGATCCCACGAAGATCTCTTCGCCGCCGCCGACATGATCGGCGAAACTCTGGGCCACGCCCATCGGCATGCCCTGAATGGCTTCAAGCCGTCCGAAGACGCCAGCCGGCTGGCCGACCTAGTGGATGCTGAAATCGCACAGATCACGCGTCGGGCGGCGGAATTCGATGCGTACATCACGCGCTGCTTCGAGGAATTCCAGACGGACCCATCGGCCCGGCGACTCGCGGATCGAGCCGACGCGTGGCTGGCCCGCGCTGTATCGCGAACCCCTTGAAATAAGCCCCAGCCGCACCTCGAATGCGCCCATGGGCCGAAATGGGGGTCTATTCGGGCCGCTGTATTGCCCCAGGCGTGAATTTCGGGCACACTTCTCGTTGCCCCTTATCGTGCCGGAGGCTTCGGTTAGATCGAACCTGACCCTGTCGGGTTCGGGCGGCCATGTTGCCGACTCGAAGCCGTCGCCCCCTGGCACAGTCGTCGCGCCGACGCAGGTGGAGCGTCTTGACGCGGACAACGAATCCGAAACCTCACACTCTGGAGCAGGAGTTCATTTCATGAAGAATCAGTCGTTCCGAATTCGAATTGCGGTTATGGCGCTGGGCTTTCTGACTGCGGCCGTGCCCGCGATGGCCCAGACCGACTTCGGCAAGTTTCCACTCTCCAAGGCTATCCCCGATGACGTGTTCATCGCGGTCGCCGCGAAGGGCAACCCCGAGCGGGCGTTTCTCGACGCGTACTGGAGTGAGGTCCACAAGGCTTTCATGGACAGCGGCATCCTCACGGACATCTGGGACCTCGTCATGGAGAACGTCGACGACGAGCAACTGGAGATGGTCGAGGACCTTCACGAGCGGTTTGGCAAGCTGTGCCACGCCGTGGATTGGGACGAACTCTTCGGCACGGAGATGATCTGGGCCGGTCGGTTCTATCGCCCGTTCCCGCAGGCGTTTCAGTTCGAGGGCGTGCTGGCCGGCCGCATGACGAAGGAGAAGGCCGCCGCGAATTACACGGCCCTGAAGGCGCTGCTGGAAGAGATCGTGAAAGTAGTCGAGACGCAAGGCGGCGAAGGCGTTCTGAAGGTCACTGAAGACAACGCGGACGGCATCACGACGGCGGCGCTGGAAGTGCTGGCGGTGCCGGGCCTGAAAGTCATCAGCATCAGTGCGTGGAAAGATACAATTGTCATTGGCGTGGGCGGGACACAGATCGCCCGCGACGCCGTCGCGCTGCTCCAGGGCAAGTCGGACAAGAAGGCGCTGGTGGATTCCCCGCGATTCCAGGGCGCGTTCAAGAAGCTCCCGCCGGCCGAGGACAGCCTCGTGTTCTTCGACACGAGCGGCATGATGAACAGCATGAACGGCATGGTGAAGATGATCGAAGGCTCGATGCAGGCCGGCGGCCAGAAGCGCAAGGCCATGGCCGCGCGGCGGGCGGCCCGCAACGCCGAGGACGAGGAACAGGCCGATTCCCCCCGTCCCAAGCGCAAGCGCCCCGCGCCCGATGCGGACGATGAGGATGCCGACGCTGACAACGAGGATGCGGATGCCGATGCGGATGCCGATGCGGATGCCGATGCGGACGCCGAAGCAGACGCGGAAGACGAGTCGGCTGGCGCGGAAGACAACCCGGCGGCCTGGATGCGCGTCGCCTCGCGACTGCTCGATGATATGTCTACTTTCGACTACGTCGCCGAAGTGGAATGGACCGACGGCCTGCGTGTGCACACCGAACACCTCACGCCGATCCGCCCCGGGACGGAGAAGAACAGCTTCACGAAGGCCATTTGCAGCGGCAAGGCCCTGGATGATTACGCGAAATTCGTCCCGCGCGAGGCCACGACCTTCGCCTGCTCCGGCAGCTTCGATCTCGCCAAACTGTATGACTACGTGATCGAGTTCATCCGCGACAGCGTCCCCGGCGGACCCGACGTGCTCGAAACCTGGGAAGGCGTTCAGCAAGGCCCGCTCGGCATTAACGTGCGCGATGAGATCTTCGCGGTCTATACCGGCCCGTTCATGTCCTACAACGCGGGGTCGGACTGGGTCCTTCTGGTCGGCGTCACGGACGACGAGAAAGCCAGGGACCAGATGGATCGCCTGGTCGCGTTCGTTAAGGAAAAAGTCGGCCAGGAACAGGGGCTGACGCTGACCCCCATTGAGATTGGCAAGTCGAAGTTCACCCAGATCTCGCACCCCATGATGATGATGATGGGAGGACTTTCTCCGGTCGTCGGATGCGCCGAGGGCCACCTGATCATCGGTTCTTCCAGCAAGGCCGTTTCGACGTGCCTCAAGACGGCGGCGGGTCAGCATCCGAACATCACCAAGAGCAAGCAGTTCACGGCCGAGGCGATGATCCCCAAAGGCGAGGGCATCATGTCGATCAGCTTCACCGACGAGCGCAACTTCGCCGAGGAGCTGCAGGGCGCGATCGCAGGCCTCTCGATGGGAATGGGATTCATGGCGATGGGCGCGCAGGAGATGCCGCCGCCGATGCAGGCCGTCGTCCGCGCGGTGCCGCCGATCCTGGCGAAACTCGCTCCGGTCGCGGGCAAGCTGAATTTCTACCAGTCGTCCTCAAGCTACACGACCTTTGACGGCAAGGCGTGGCGATCCCACAGCGTGCAGAACTACAAGAAGCCGCAGCCCAAGCCGGCCGGCGACGAGGACGCCGAGCCAGGCAACGACTCATCCGACGAGTCGGATAGCGATAGCGATTCGGATGAATGAGCCGAGGCGGCGGCCAAGACGGGAACAAGCCAGTGCAGGTCTTCACCGCGCCCGCGTCATGCGCGAGCGCGGGCGGCCGTTTGACAGCTGAAACGCCGCTTTGATCGAGCGCGGATCGCCTTCGCCTTACTGCCCGCCGGAGAGTTGCCGCCGCAGTTCGAGCGCTTCCGCGTTCTCGGAATCATCGCGAAGCACTTCGGCGATGTGTTCATCGGCATCGCTGAAGGCGCCCAGGGACGCTTCGATCCTCGCCAGGAAAAGCTTGATCTGGATCGTGATGCGCGCGTCGGCCTGCTCTTTGCGCAGCGCCTGGAGTCCGATGTCCCGTGCGTCGACCAAAGACAGCAGCCGCTGGGCCTCCCCTGCCTGCTGAACGGTCAGCGCTACATTCAACGTGGGTGCCGGGTTCTTGGGGTCTTTCTCCGCCTGTTTCATGCCTGTGCTGATCTTGAACTGATGCGCGTTGAGCAGCGCGCGGTAATTCGTTTTGTCGAGCGGCGCCGTCTTGATTCGCGTGCGGTACAGGTTGATCGCCCGGTCAGCCGCCTGAATCGCTGTTTCGAAATCGTCGCCACCCAATGCGACCTCGGCAAGGCGCAGCTGAATTTCCGGGTCGCCCCCGGCCAATTGCTCCGCCTCTTTCGCCTCCTCCAGGGCCATCTTGTGTTTTTTCAGTCCGTGATAAACCATCGCGAGGTCCAGCGTGATTTCGGCCCGCACGTTCTTGCCGTTCACCATTTCGCGCGGCGCAAGACTCTTCGCGACCACCAGCGGCCCCGAAGCCAGCAAGTAACGGCGGGAATCCTTGTAGACGCGACCGACGGCCGCCTGACCGCGATAGTCGTTTCGGCCCTGGGGCGACTTGTTGTATTCCTCCAGCGCCAGCAGCGCCTCGGGTACGTTTGGCGGCTTGAGCTTCAATTGGAGCAGCCCCTCAACCAGCTTCAACTTGGGGTTGTCGCGATTGATACCGCGGAGCGCCTGAAGGTACTCCAGGCGCGCGCCGTCGATATCGTCGTTGTCGAGCTTGCGGATGGCTTCATCGAGCCGCAATTCAGGATTGGCCATCGAATCCTGTCCCGCGGGCTGCGCGCGCGTCTCCGGTGGGCGCGACACCATGCCCACTCCCAAGACTAATACGGTTGCCTGAAAAACGATTGCGGCACGCGGATTCATGGCACGATTCCTGCGGTTAACGTTCCGGACGAATGACCGGTGCAACGTCAGCATTGTAGGCTGATCGTCGGCCGCGGCAACGAATCACCGGCCGACGGCGCGGGCGCCCGCACGGGGGCCGGCCCGGGTACGCCGGCGTCCTTTTCGCGAGCGGCCTGGACGCGCTCAATGAGCATACGCCACGTATCACGCTGATGTTCGAGGATTTGCAGGGCTTCCTGCATCGCCGCAGGGTTGTGCGAGATGTTCGCATCGACCAGACGGTTGTAAACAAATGTGTACAACCCCTCCAGATTGCGACACAGCTCGGGGTTGTATTCGGGGCGCAGTCCGCGCTGCATCTCCAGCACGATGCGCTGGGCGCGGATGAGCTTCTCGCAGCAGGTTTCGAGATCCTTCGCCGCGAGCGCCTCTTTTGCCTGCGTCACAAAGCGGATCGCGCCGTCGTAGAGCATCAAATGAAGCTGCTCCGGCGTCGCGGTCATCACCGCGTTGCGAAGGTATTCACTTGAAGCCCCGGGGGGTTGCATGACGGTTCTTCCATGGGCCGAACGCCCAGACGAGCGTCCACCGCTTCGTCCGAGATTCGACCAGACCACCGTATCCATCGGTCGGACGCAATCACCAATTCAGTTATTAGAGGGCGCGCCGGTCAGGTTCAGCAGCGACGAGGCGCGATTCCGCGCGGCGATGCCGCCCGCGTCCGAAAACGGCGCTTAGGACAGCGCCAGCAGCCCCGACAAGGATTGCTGCTGCGACTGCAATCGGGCGATGGCGTTCTCCATCGCCGCGAACTGGGCATACAGCCGTTCTTGCCGTCGCCCCAGCAGGGTCTCCATGGATGCGATCCGATCCGTCAGTTGCTTGACGGAATTCTCAATGACGCCCCCCTGCACCGCGATCAATCCGGTCTCGTTCTTCGAGAGTCGATCCAACTCGTCATTGATCGCTTTGCCGTAGCCGGCGACGGCATCGGTGAAGAAGGCCTCCACCTGGGCCGGGTTGGCCTCCATCGATTCTCTAAATTTGTCTTCGTCGAGCGTCAATTGCGACCCGGCGCCGATGCGGATGCCAACCGAGGCGAGCCGGTTGATCGCCCCCCCGCCCGGCGTCACGCGATTGGCCAGCCCGATCAGCCGCTCGCGCACCCGCCGCGCCGTTGCGTCGCCCGTCAGCGCCTGCCGCTGCTCGGTCTCGGCATCGAACCGCGTCAAGGTGTCGATCGTGCTCATCACCTTGTTGAACGACGCGACAAACGTCTGAAACTCCTTCAGCACCGCCGACGTATCCCGCGTGACGTTCACCGTCACCGCCTCGTCGCTCGGCGAGACGAGGTCCAGCTTCACGCCGGCCACCGTCGAGTTCAGCGTGTTCGACGCACCGGTCAGCACGATGGGGTTCAGCGCCCCCGGCGGGCCGAACAGAACGGTCGAGTTCTGCCCGCGCACCAGCGTTTCAAACGACAATCCCGTCGCCCCTGAATCAATCGCCAGCGCCGCGTCCCGTCCAAGGCTCGACGCCGTCAGACTCAACCGGAACGGCTGCCCGCTCGCACCGTCGTTGATGATCGAAGCATTCACCGGGCCGCCCGACGCCTGAATCTTCGCCAGCACATCCGCCAGCGTGTCGTTGCCCGTGACGCTGATCCGCGTTTCATACGACCCGTCGATAAACGCCTGGCCCGATGCCGCCGTGCCGGCGATGCGAAGCGCCTTGGCCGCCGTGCCGGTTTCGTCCTGTACCTTCAGGCTGCCCGTGCCGCCGGCCGTGTCGGTCAGGAGCAGACCGTCGCCCGTGTCGTTGACCCGCGCGACGACTCCGATGCCGCGCGAGTTGATCTCATCGATCACATCCGCGAGCGTCACTTCGTTACCCTGGGTCAGATCGACAACGGCCGACGCGCCGGAGCTGTCTGTGATTCGAAACTTGCCCGGGGCGACGCCCTTGCCATAGTTCAGCGCCGTCAGCTGCGATGCCTCGGAGACGTACTGCCGCTGGAGATTGCCGCTCGATTTCGTGCTCACCGCCGCATCCACGGCGATCCCCAGCTCCGCGGCCAGCGTGCCGGTGACATCGGCCACGATCAAATGGCCCGCGCCCCCGCTCGCGTCGTCCAGTTGAATGCCCAGCCCATTCGATGCGACGCTCGCGCGCACCCCGGTGGATGCCGCATTAATGGCATTGATGACATCGGAGAGCGTCTGGGCGGCCGAGAGGTCCACCGCAGCCGACGCGCCCGCGCGATCGGTGATCTGTATCTGCCCGCCCGCGACACCCGCTCCCCCGCGCAGGCTGCGGAGCAAAACGCTGTTCAGCGATGCGACCAGCCGGCGCGACTGGATCACATTGCCCGACGCCGGCCCGGTCAATCCCAGGTCGTCCAGCGCTTTCGATCCGCCCAGCGCCGTCACCGTCAGCGACCCCGCGCCGCCCGACGTATCGGTCAGCGTCAAACCCGTCCCACTGGTCGAGATCGACGCAACCAATCGGCCGCCATTGGCTGGATCGGTGTTGATCAGCCGCAACACATCCCCCACCGTGCTGACGCTGTATATGTTCTTACCGTTGATCGTGCCCGTCGCGGATGACGTCTTGATGCCCAGCGCCGCGGCCGTAGTTCCGCCGCCGACTTCTTCCACGCGCAGGGCGTTGTCTTCTGGCGTCGAATCGGGCGTCGAGCTATCGCTTAGCAGCAGCTTGGCCCCGCTCAACGTCACCGTCACGTTCAGCCCCGCCGCCTGAATCGCGCTCTTCACGTCGCCGATCGTCTGCGCGCCCGAGAGGTCGATCTCCTGCGAGACGCCTGCGCGATTCGTGATCTTGATCGAGCCGGCCGGCACGCCCGCGCCGCCGTTGAGGTTCGCCAGCCGCGTTGCATCGGTCAGGCGCTCGGAAAGTTCGTACGTCAGCGTGCCGCCGTCGGCCAGCGTGACGGAGAAGTCGGGCTGATTGCGCAGCCGGCGCACGCCGTTGCCGTCGTTGAGTTGCTCCAGGCGCGTGTGCTGCGACAGCCGCACGAGGTCGACGCCTTCGAGCGTGCCGGTCGCGCTGGAGCCGAGCACGCCCAGGTCCTGGGCCGTTCGGCCGCCGTCCACATCGGCGATCGTGAGCGAGCCGGCGAGCAGGCCGGTCTGGTCCACAATCGCCACGCGATCGCCGCGCACTTCCGCGCGAACATTTACAGATGTCTGATTATTGATGGTCCCGATCAGCTCGTCGAGGGTCGTCGCCGTCGTCAGGTCGACCACGGCGCTGGCGCCGGAGCGATCGGTGATGCGAATCTTGCCGCCGCGCACGCCCTCTCCGCCGCGCAACGAGCCGAGCGGCGTCGTGCGGTTCACCGTCGCCGCCGCGGTTTCGAAGGTCAGCGTCCCCGCGCCCACCGGGGTCGCGTTGCTCGTTGCAAATCCGCCGGAGATGACCTGGTGCGCCGTTGCCAGCGACTTTACGGTGAAGGTGTAGGACCCGACCGCCGCGCCGGCCGTGGCACTGGCCAGCAGCACGCTCTCCTTCGTGGAGGCGGCCTTGGTCGTGCGGAACAGATCGGGGGCGCCAAAGCGCGTCGTGGTGTTTTTCAGGGCAAGAAGCTGCGCGGAAATCTGAAGGAGCGCGGTGCGCCGGGCATTGAGCGAGGAGACGCGGCCCTGGAGCAGCGTAATGGGCTGCCGCTGAACCGCGATCAGGGATTCGACAATCTGTTGAGTCGGCAGCCCGGACACAAGCCCGACGCTGGACGAAATCGACGACATGGGTCAGTACTCCGGATCAGCGGTCGGGCGAGGCGAGCAGACAAGGCGCAAAAACTGCGCGGTGCGGCGGCGGGTCAGTCACCCTGTAAAGGTGAAGGCGGTTTGATCGCCGAGAGCAGTCCGCTAAGTTCAATCTCGCCGGCCTGCTCACCCTCTCCGCCGATTGCTTCGGAATCCCCCGGATGGACCGGAACCGCGCGAAAACGTTTTCGCCCGTCTACGAAGCACGTCAGGATCACCCCGTGTTTGCGGCATGATTCAGGTTGCGTCACGTGCGGTGTCATGGGTTGCACCTGTCTCGGCGAGCGGATGTGGCGAGCGAACTCGCCGGTTCGATCCAGATCACGATCCCGGTCAGAGTTCGTTAACTACCAGCCTCTAACCGCTTGCTTCCGACCACTGGCCACTGGCAACTGACCACTAGCCACTGATCACTGACCACTGTTCTATCGGCAAAGAAAAGCGGCCGACGTGCCGGGGGCGCGGCGGCCGCCGGGTTGACTTCTCAATGTTGCTGCCGCGTCTCGCGCAATTACCGCAGCAGCGCGAGCACGGTCTGCGGGATCTGGTTCGCCAGCCCCAGAATCTGGGTGGAAGACTGCACCAGGATCTGCGCCCGCGTCAGGTTGGAGACTTCCTGCGAATAGTCCGTATCGCGAATCGCCGACTCCGACGCCTTCACGTTCTCCAGCGCCACGCGCCGGCTGTTCAGGTTCGTCTCGATCTGGTTCGCCTGGAACCCGCCGAGTCGGCCGCTCAAAATCGACACCTGCCGAATCGCCGCCGACACAATCGCTTCCGCCGTCGGGAGCGAGCCTCGCTGGGCCAGCGTGTTGCTTCCGCCCGTGCCTATCGAATTCAGATAGCCGGCCACCGAGCTGCCGAGATTGGCCGTCGTGATCGAAGGAAGACCGACGCTCACGAGGCCGTCACTGTTTACTTCGGGGCCGATCTGGAAGTTCGCGCCGCCGCCGGTCACGGCAAACGTCGACGTACCCAGGGAGGTTCCGAACGTGGCGGACAGGTCAGCGACGACATCCAGACCGCTCGATCGAATGCTCGCGATCAGGCCCTTCACGTTGGCGGACTGACCGTTGATGAGGACGCCGGCGTCGCGGCCGCGATCCTGCGTGTCGCCCTGGTCGCCGGGGTTGACGGTGAACGTGCCACTGATGGCGCGAACCGAGACAAACTCGTCGCTGCCATAACCGACGCTGTTGAACGAGAGACCCGCGCCGCTGGCGGTCGCGGAGATACCGGTCAGAGACTTGAAGCTGCTGACCGTTTCCGCAATGGTCGCCAGATCGGTCCCGCCGGTGAACGTGAACGTCTCGGTGCCCAGTCGTCCGCGCACCTCGATCGTCACGTTGTTGCCGGCCGACAGAACGCCGCTGGACGACAGGCCGTTCGCACCGCCTGTCGCGATGCCCAGCGCCGCCGTCTGCGCCGACTGCGTCACCTGAACCGAGACTTGCAGCGACTGGCCCGTCGGGATGCGGGCCCCGAAGACCTGCAGACGCTGCAACTCGCTGCTGTTCTGGCCGCTGATCGTGTACGCCAGCTCGCCATTAAGCAGTTTCTTGCCGTTGAACTGCGTGGAGTTGGCCACGCGGTTGATGCTTTCCAGGAGCGAGTCGATCTGGAGCTGGTTGGCGGCGATCTCATCGTCCGACAACGCGCCATCGTTGCTCGACTGGTTCACCAGGCTCTTGATCTCGAGCAACAGCTTCGAGACCTCGCCCAGCGCGCCGTCGGCCGTGCTGATGACGTTGATCGCTCGCGCCGAGTTGTCGATCGCGGCGGTCAGGCCGCGAATCTCGGCTCGCAGGGACTCGGAGGCAATCAAACCGGCCGGGTCGTCCGCGCCGCGGTTGATCCGCACGCCGGTGCTAAGCCGCTCGAGGCGGAGCGCCAGGTCTTCCTGGTTGCTGATCAGTGTCCGAATGGACTGAAGCGCCGAGACGTTGGTATTAATCCGACTCATGGATTCCTCCCTGAACCCGCAGGCCCGCTTCCTTGCGCCGCCTGACCTGGCACACGACCTTGCGTGCCGTCATTCGCCGTCGCCGGCCACCTGGCTCGTTGCGACGACGATTGTTTTTGTTCCATCACCGTCTTGCGGACCTTGTTTCGCACGACCGCCGCGGGGGCGTCGCCGGTCTGCAATGCAGTGACGGCGGTCCTATCGGGCCGAGTGGTTTGGGACTTTCGTTACGGTCGAAAATGTTTCAATTCGTGGAATGCGGACCTGCGCAGGCAGTTCATATCGGACGTGCCGTGGCGTAGACTCACCCTGCGGCGCGACCGGTCCGAGCCGCTGCAATCATGCGGCGGAACGCTCCGGGGTGCCCTGTCCTTTTCGAAGCAAAAGGCGGGGTTGCGATGATCGACCGGCGATTCCAGCAGTTTGTGCACGGCCGGGGTGCCCCATCCTTTGCGAAGCAAAGGGTGGGGTCACGATGATGAATCGCGTAGATGACATCCGCAGCTCCGTAGGTCGGGTCCGCAGACCCGACACGTCTCATGTGGTGCGTCGAGGACGCACCCTACGAACTCATTCGGTGCGTCGAAGACGCACCCTATGGCTGGCCGCTCAACGGTCCCATCATCGCGACCCCACCCTCGCTGCGCGAGGATGGGGCACCC
>CAZQCF010000056.1:0-16665 GCA_964592235.1 uncultured Planctomycetaceae bacterium | reverse complement strand
GTCGTAACAAGGTAGCCGTAGGGGAACCTGCGGCTGGATCACCTCCTTTCTAGGGGATTCCTAGACGGATGCGGCGCAAGCCTTCGGGCCTGCCCCGCACCGAACAGGTCAGCACATTTTGGACATCGTCGATTTGGCGAAAGCCAGCGCGGCGGTGGCGGCAGGTTGGAAACAACCCGCCCCGGCAATCTCTGTTTTCTTTTGATACACACCAACGCCCGGTGCGCGAGCAATCGCCTCCGGGCGTTTCTGCTTTGGTCCGAGCCGCCGCAGTGATGCGGCGGAATGAGTCGGCGTAATCGTTGGGCGCACTCGCTGCGCCACGCATCCCGGCAGTTTCTCGGCGGCATCGGTTTTCATTGCGATCCGGCGTTCCGGGTCATAACTGACCCGGCTCGGACCGGCTGCGTCTCGAGACCGTCAATATGCCGAGAAAGAGCATCACCGCCGCGGCGGTCGGCTCGGGGACGGTGTGAATCTCGGCGCTGTTGAACAACTCGATCGAATCTCCAAGCGAGTCCAGATAGAACCGCATCTCCATGTGATGCTCGGTCGTCGTCGGCAACAGGAGCGGTCCGAGGCCGCCCATGAAGGGATGCGGGCCGGGGCCGGCATAGAAGCCCGTCGCGAAAGTTCCCATGGGCTGGCTGTTGATCCAGGCGCGATATTCAAGACTGGCGCCGCGCACCTCGTGATCGACCGTATTGTCGAACACGCCGTCGATCCATGCGGTGTGAGCCTGAAGCCCTGATGCCGCGTAGTGGTGGACGAAGTCGATCTCGCCGACGTTGAGCGGCACGTTGGCTATTTTCTCGATCAGGGTGTTTGTCACAACCGTCGACACAGGCGGTACGCCGTTGAAGCCGCCCTCGGCAAAGATAACCCCGCCGGCTTGCCAGATGTTCATCGCGTCATTCACCAGGAAGTGATGCTCGATGTCGCCCAAGGCGGGGTTGGCGTCGTCCGGGCTGTTGTCCAGGACCTGGTAGGCGGGAATGTTGTCGATATAGACATCGATCGCGAATCCGGCCACGGCGGGATGGGCGACCACGAACAAACAGAACGCAACCGCCACGCAATGCAGGGCTTGACGCTTCATGGCTTTCCTCCGGTTTTAGATGGGCGAAATAGCCGGGAGCGCCATGGCCCCGGTCTCATGTGAGCCTGTTCGGGCTCTAATCTTACAGATTTCTTCGCCACAAATCAATCTCCGCGGCTGCGCCCGTTTTCGATACGGCGCATAGACATTCGACGAGAACCAGTCAAAAGGGGCCGCCAGCGAGTATTTGAGTGGCTTCTGCCGCGGGGGATTCCGCATCGATCAGTCCTCGGCCGGGATCGCATATTCGGGGGTTTTCGGCGCTCGCCCGCTTCCTGGAGGCTCCCCGGGTGGCGGTCTCGAAACGGCGCGCGGAAATCATGGAAATGTCCGTGAAGCCGAACGGCGACACGTCGCATGAACGAATTGGGGGCGGCGTATGCCGGTTGTGCATCCGGATGTTTCGGCGGCGCGCGTTGCGAAGAATCACGGACTTTCATGCTCGAGAAAAAGGGAGTCATCATGAACAGGTTTGTGTGGGCGATCGTGGGAATGGCCGGTGTTTTGTGCAGTGCGGAGGACCTGCTCGCGCAGGGCACGGCTTTTACATACCAGGGGCAGCTCAAAGAGGCCGGCGTCCCGGCTGCGGGCAACTACGACATGGTGTTTCGTGTCTTCGACGCCGATGTGGGCGGCACGCAATACGGCGCCGACTTTCCGCTGGCGGGCGTGGCGGTCGCCGACGGGCTGTTCACCGTGCCGGTTGATTTTGGCGCGGGCGTCTTCACGGGCGTTCCGCTTTGGCTGGAGATCGAGGTGAACGCGGTTGTACTCGCGCCGCGACAATCGTTGACGGCTACGCCCTATGCGCAAACGTGCAACGCATCGTACACCTCCAGCTATGCCAACTACGCATACGCTCCCTGGGTGCCATCGGGAAGCGACTTGTACTACGTGGACGGCAACGTCGGCATCGGCACAACAACGCCCACCGCCAAGCTTGAAATCGCCGGCGAGGCGGGCGTCGACGGCATTCGCTTTCCGGACGGCACACTTCAGACGACGGCCAGCGGCCCCGGCGGCGGCCCATGGCAGTCCAACGGGTCCGACGTCTGGTACGGCGGCGGCGGCGTCGGCATCATCGGCGGGTCATCACCGTTTCCTTCGGGGATGGGTGTGTTTCTCGAGGGCGGCAGCGCGACGAGCGCGCAGGTCTTTGCTTACAACTACGACGCGTTGGCACCGTTATCGCTCATTCTGAACGCGCCGGGCGGAAACGTCGGCATTGGAACGACGAATCCCACGTCTAAGCTTCATGTCGCCGGCTCAAGCGGGAACACCATTCTCGCCACCACGAGCGCCGGACGCGGCATTTCAGGCACGGCGTCGTCGAACTTCGGCGGAGCGGGTGTCTATGGTGAGCACCTGCAAGTCCTCAACTCCGGCTCGCTTGGGACGCTGGACGCGGGCGTGACGGGCATCGCGCAGGTGGCGGTCAACTACGGCGGCAATTTCATAAACACGGATGCGGGAGGAGTGGCGCTGCGCTCGCAGGGATTGCTCGACGTGGTCGGCAGCGGCGCCGGGACGGAGCTGCTTCGCTTCAACACGGAACGACCCTGGGTGTTCCGGCAGATTTACACCGGGCCGTCCACGGGATTGCAACTGAAGGCCACGAGCGGTCTCAAGAACTTTGAAATCACCTGCACGAATGACGTGAATGTCGCGACGTTTCTCACCGACACGACAAACCCCCGCGTCGGCATCGGAACAACGACGCCCGTCGCGACCCTGGACGTCAACGGCACAACACGCACCCGCGTGCTGCAAATCGTCGGCGCGGACCTTGCGGAGAAGTTCCCCACCAGCGGCGGCAAGGTCGAACCCGGCACGGTAATGGAGATCGACCCGGTGAATCCGGGGCTCCTGCGCCAATCGCAGGGCGCTTACAACCAACGCGTCGCTGGCGTTGTCAGTGGCGCGAATGATTTTCCCGCGGGCGCCATTCTCGGAAATCTGCCTGGGCATGATGACGCGCCGCCGATCGCACTCTCGGGCCGGGTGTGGACCTGGTGCGACGCAGGCGAAACGGCGATTGCCCCCGGCGACCTGCTCACGACGTCGGATACGCCTGGCCATGCGATGAAGGCGGCCGACCGCAATCGCTCACAAGGCGCCGTCATCGGCAAGGCCATGACCTCGCTCAAGAGCGGCCGCGGACTCGTATTGGTATTGGTCAATCTCCAGTAGGGCAACCTGCGAAGTTGAATGCGAGGTTTCGCGATGAATAGACAATTGCAACGAGCGGGATTGATTTCCGCCGGCCTGACGATCCTGTCCATGCTGCAAGCCGGCCAGGCCCTGGCGACCGACGAATGCGGCACCCGGGTCTCGCGGGAACAGGCGCGCGATGTGAGTGCGCTGGAGGCGTTGGGCGTTTATCAGAGTGGCCCGGCCGCGGAGTATGTTCTGAATGTTCCCGTGTCGATTCACATCGTGCATCTGGACAACGGCAACGGCGGAATAAGCCAGGCCGACGTGGATGCAACGATGGCCTTTGCCAACAGCACCTGGATCGGCTCGGGGATGCAGTTTTTCCAGGCGGGCGCCACGATTCATATCAATAATACAAACTTCTACACCGGCATCGACAGCCAGGCTGAAATCGACGCGCTCCGCGGCACCAGTTCAGTGCCCAACACCGTCAACGTGTATTTCACCCAGAACCTTTCTGACGGCACCAATTCGCTCTGCGGGCAGGCGACCTTCACCACGTCGCCCGGCAGCCAGGGCATTGTCGTCGCCAACGGCTGCACCGCCCCGGAGTACCCTTCGACGTTTACCCATGAGATGGGACACTTCTTTGATCTCCTGCATACGCATGAAACGGTCTTCGGCCTCGAATGTCCAAATGGGTCCAATTGCTCGACCGCCGGCGACCTGGTCTGTGATACGGCGGCCGACCCGACGCTGGAAACCGATTCGGATGAACCGACATACAATGTGGACCCTTCGACGTGCACCTATTTCGGCACGTCGATGCGATGCGGACAGACATTCAATCCGGACCCCACCAATCTGATGTCCTATGCCGGCAGCTGCCGGTCTCATTTCACCTATGGCCAGAACAGCCGCGCGTTGGGAACGCTCGTCAACCTGCGCCCCAATCTCGTGAATCCGCCGCAGCTCAACGTGACGTGGGTGGATTTTGCATACGGCGGCGGCTCGAACGGATCGTTCAACCAGCCGTACAATTCGCTTGCCGCGGCGGTGACGGCGGTTGCGCCGGGCGGGCGCATCGTCATCAAAGCCGGTTCGACAAATCAGACACTGACCATCAACAAAGCATTGACGCTGGATTCGTTTCGCGGGTCGGCCACGGTCGGCCAGTAATATTACAAATGTCACAAACAGGAGTTGAGGTCATGCACCGGCGTTCATGTATCGATGGGATCGCGGCGATGGTCATTTGGGCCGTTGCGGTCGTCGCCGCGCAGGGCGGGCCGCGCGGTGATTTCAGTTTGAACTGGCACACTGTCGACGGGGGTGGCGCATCGGGCGCGGGCGCCAGCGTCGGCGGGCTGTATGCGGTCGGCGGCACGATCGGCCAGCCGGACGCCAGCTCGTTCGTTGTCCCGATGTCTGGCGGTGCGTTTGAGTTGGTGGGCGGGTTCTGGGCTGGTGCCACGCCGAGCTGTGCCTGCCCGGGCGACA
The DNA here is from genome assembly GCA_964592235.1 of uncultured Planctomycetaceae bacterium. GTDB lineage: Bacteria > Planctomycetota > Phycisphaerae > UBA1845 > UTPLA1 > PLA3. Next base: position 11,912 of record CAZQCF010000056.1, on the reverse strand, counting down.
TGAACCACGATGGAGATCGCAACGGCGCCGATGTGCAGGGGTTCGTCAATTGCTTTGTTGGCGCGGGGAGCTGCCTGTGCGCGGATGTCGAAGCGGGCGGCGGCGTGAACGAGGATGATATTTCTCAATTTGTCGCCGATCTGCTGGCCGACAGCCCGTGTCCCTGAAGCGGCCGGATTGGCGCATCAGCGACAAAGGCCGCGCCGGGCGGGCATCGACAACCGTCTGCGCTTACCCTTTTTCTTACCGGAACAGGTGACGCAACAGGTCGCGACCTGACGGCGTCTTGCGCTGCGACCCCGGATGGCGCTAGAAAAAACCGCGTTGAACAGCCGCCGATCGGACTCGAACCGATGACCTGCGGTTTTCAATACCGCTGCCCGGAATTGGTAACCCCAGTCAGTAACAGCAACTTGATTTGATGAGCTGCGAATCGAATGCTGTCCTAGCGAATCGCAAAAGAATCCGGCAGCAGTGGATCGACCCCTATGGCGGACTCCCTTCCGCGTCGTGAGATTCCGAGCGGACTTGATTCGAGGCCTGTATTCTACATTCTTTCACCAAGTTCGCCGGAGAACCGTTTTGAAGTGATAAATGACATCAATGCCGGCGATGATTCAGGCTTTGTCGCGAAACCCCTTAGTCCGCAAGCACCCTCGGGTCAAGGCAGCGGACGTTGCAGCCGCAGATCGGGGCCGCAGTTAACCTGTCGGTTACCCTTTCGCGCGGCATTCAAAGGGATTTGATGGCGACCGTGGAACATGGGAGGTTTATTGTTGGCGCTGAACGTTAAACGAACCATCAACGTCGCGCGCCGTAACTCGCGACCAACTTAGAATGTTAGCGCTGACCACGGTTTGACGTTCTCTTAGTCTTTTTCCGCCGCTCGCGACGATTGGTAACGAAGGATCGTGGCGTTCGTCGGCTCGTTAGCTCACGGTGTCGGACTACTCTGGGATTCGGGGCGATGGGGAGCCCAGAGGGCAAACACTGCCGGTTGCTGCGAGACTACAGCTCTGCGGTCGTATCGTCGACGATACTCATCGCACTCGTTCCGAATTCACAACGTCTCGTCATCTTGGTATGATTGGGCTCGCTTCCTTGGTGACCGGGTTTCCCGCGAATCGAGATTGAAAGGGATTGCGATTGCGCTCCTTATTCACTCGGGTGGACTGATGGCCATCAAGTGCGCCGATGGTTTCGGATTCCGATGAAGAAATCCCGTGCCGTAACTGATTCCGACACTCAAGAACGGTCCGATGCCGTCCCCGCAGACACCGAGGAGATCGCCGCCTTGCGTGCCATCGTCGAAGGCACGGCGGCTACCGTTGGCCAGGAGTTCTTCCAGTCTCTGGTGCGGCATCTGGCGGCGGCGACCGGGGCCAAGTATGCCTTCGTGGCGGAGTTCCTTGGCGGCGCGCGGGCACGAACGATTGCATTCTGGATTCGCGAGGGAATCGGGGAAAACGTCGAGTGGGACCTCCGCGGAACGCCATGCGAGGACGTCGTTGCCGGCAACCTCTGTCATCACCCGCACGACGTCTGCAAGAAATTCCCCGGTGACAAGCCGCTGGCGGAGTGGAAGATTGACAGCTATCTCGGCGTCCCGTTACGCGATTCGCGGGGCGCGATCTTGGGGCACCTGGCGGTATTCGACGATCGGCCCATGCCCGAAGAACCCCGGAGGGTGTTTATCTTCCGAATCTTCGCGGCTCGTGCAGCAGCGGAGTTGGAGCGGATCGGAGTAGAAAAACGTCTGCGCGAAAGCGAGGAGCAGTTCCGCGACCTCTTTGAGGAAGCGCCTATCGCCTACGTGCACGAGGGCGTCGACTCGCGCTTCATCAGCGCCAATCGCGCGGCGATGCGGATCCTGGGCATCACCCCCGAACAGGTGGCCGGCACCTACGGAAAGTCTTTTGTGCCCGACACGCCGGACGCCCAGCGGCGGCTTCGTGAGGCGTTCGACTCGATCGGTCGCGGAACGGACACCAGCGGCGTGGTGCTTGAACTTCGTCGCCGCGATAACGGCCAACCGATCTGGATTCAATGGTGGTCCAGGCCCGATCCCGGGGGCAAGTACACGCGGACCATGTTCATCGACATCACTGAACACGTGCTGATGGAACGGGAACAAGCCCGCCTGAAGGCCCAGAACCTGTATCTCCAGGAAGAAATCAAGTCGGTCCATAACTTTGAGGAGATCGTCGGGCGAAGCGCCGCGCTGACGGCCGTTCTGAAGCACGTGGAGCACGTGGCCCCGACCGATACGTCGGTGCTGATTACGGGAGAGACCGGCACGGGCAAGGAGCTGTTTGCCCGGGCGGTTCATTCGCACAGCGCGCGGCGTGACAAGCCGCTGATCAAGGTGAATTGCGCTGCCCTGCCCACCGGTCTGGTGGAGAGCGAACTATTTGGTCATGAAAAGGGCGCTTTCAGTGGAGCGATCGCTAAGCGGATCGGGCGGTTCGAACTGGCCCACGGGGGGACGATCTTCCTTGATGAGATTGGCGAGGTCCCGATGGAAGTGCAGGTCAAGCTCTTGCGCATCTTGCAGGAGCGCGAGTTCGAGCGGGTCGGGGGAAGCGCGCCCATCAAGGCGGATGTGCGGGTCATCGCGGCGACCAACCGCGACTTGTTGCAGGCCGTCAAAGACAAGGCCTTTCGGGAGGACCTTTATTATCGCCTAAGCGTATTCCCGATCCACGTGCCGCCGCTTCGCGAGCGTGCCGAAGACATTCCGATGCTGGTCCAATTCCTCGCCACCAAGTATGCCGTGCGAATCGGCAAGACAATCGAAGGCGTCGCGCCAGAGACCATGAACCGACTGATGACGTATGCGTGGCCGGGCAACGTCCGCGAGCTGGAAAACGTTTTGGAGCGGGCAGTAATCCTCACGACTGGCAAGACGCTGGCGATCGATCCCGCCGTTTTTCCCGCGACCGCCTCGCCGGCGAAACTGCCAGCGGGACAGTCCAACAGCCTCGAAGCGACGGAGCGCAACCACATTCTCTCTGTTCTCAAGCAAACGCGCTGGGTGATTGACGGATCCACCGGCGCCGCCAAAGTCCTCGGCCTGCACCCAAATACACTTCGCAGCCGGCTCAAGAAACTTGGGATTACCCGCCCATCCCACGAAGGTTCGTAGCTGCCACGAAATCTCGTGGAGTCTGCGGAACCCTCTCGATTCAGGGCCTTCAGGCCTCTTTCACCTAATTCATTAATTGGCAACTCATTCCGCAAGTCTGGAAGGCAGACGCCGGCGCGGCATGGCTCCTGCTAAAGGGGGTGGCGACGAAAGGAGTCAAGAGTGTTCAAGATCAGTACGGTCACGCAAGACGAGAACATCACCTTCAAGCTGGAAGGGAAGCTCGTGGGGGAATGGGTAGAAGAAGCATGGAGGACATTCCAGGCCCATTCCGACCACGGGGCCCGCAGGCGCCTGGACCTGTCCGAATTGACCTTCGTGGACGGAAGGGGCGCGAGACTGCTTCGCGACCTCGTCGAAAGCGGTGCGACAATCGTCGCGTGCACCAATTTTGTTTCGGAAGTCATTCATGCGGAGAAAACGTCATGAGCCCAGGTCTGATGGCCCCGGATCGCACGCAATGGGACAATGGCGGCAGAGCGTATCACGCGATGCCGGACACCGAGCTGCTTCGCCTGATGCGATCGGGCGTTGAGGACGCCTTTGGACAATTCGTCCGGCGGCATAGCGGCCGGATGTTGATGGTCGCCCGGCGTTTATTGCGCTGTGAGCACGACGCCGCTGACGCGGTACTGGAGGCTTTCGCCAGCGCGTTTGCCGCGCTTGATTCCTTTGAGGGGAGTTCCCGTGTCTCGACCTGGCTGCATCGTATCGTCGTCAACTCCTGCCTGATGAAGTTGCGTGCGGAAAAGAGGCGCCCCGCGCTCTCGATTGACACCCTGTTCCCGCCCCTGGATGGCCACGGAGGATTATCCAGTCCCGTTCGGTCCCGGGACCCCGATGCCTGCGACCGCCTGTGCGTCGAGGAAACGCGTCAACAGGTTCGCGCCGGAATCGACGCGTTGCCCGATTCCTATCGAACCGTTTTGCTCCTGCGCGACATCGAAGGTTACGACACGGAAGAAACGGCGCGATTGCTGATGTGCAGTACGTCAAATGTCAAGACGAGGTTGCACCGGGCCCGACAGGCCCTGCGGACGAGGCTCGACCCGCTCTTTAGCGAGGAGTTTGAACGAGAGGGCGCGCGGGCGAAGAACGCCGCCGCCTGAATGGAGACTCGCGTCTCTAATCAATCTGCCTTTTTGCATGAAGGTGTATCCATGTTGCGAAGCACAACGATTGGATTGCAGATCTTGGCGGCTGCCGGTTTGACCGGCTGTATGGCCGCGCAGGTCCATCGTCACGAGCGGGACCGATTCGGCGGGGTTTACTACCTCGATGGCGCGGGGGGTGGGAGTGTGCTCACGAATTGGGGAAGCGGAGTTCAATCGGGCCTTTTGTCGGCGGGCTATCCCGGTGACTTCACGACCTTCATCTGGAACACCGGCTTTGGCGTCGCGGTCGATCAGAGCGCGAGCGTCGAGTACAAGCGCAAACAGGCTAAGAACTTGGCCCGTCGGATCGCAACGTACGCGAAAGATCATCCCGGCCGCCCGGTTCACCTGACTGCATTGTCCGCGGGGACGGCCGTAGCGGTGTTTACCTTGGAGGCACTTCCCGAGGATCGGCCTGTCGATACGGTAGTGCTGCTTGGGTCGTCGATTTCGTCGCACTACGACCTTACGGACGCACTTCGTCGGGTGCGGAATCGCCTGTATGTGTTCACGTCAGACCGGGATGCGGTGCTGGGCGTCGCCGTGTCCGTTGCCGGGACCGCCGACCGGCAGTTTTGCGGTGCGTGCTCGGCCGGCTTGCGCGGGTTTCATCTTCCCGTCAACGCCACCGACGAAACCAAGCGGCTGTATGCAAAGATCGACAATATCGCGTGGCGGCCGGAGTTTGCCGGCGCGGGCAATCACGGCGGCCACACGGATGCCGTGAACCCGATGTTCGTGCGCCAATACATCGCTCCCCTCTTATGGCAGGAAGGCCCGCGGTTTGTGGAGGCAGGCATCCAACCGGTCACAAGCCCGTCAACCGGGGCAAGGGGATAACCGTCCGGAAAAGGGTTGGTGCGTGAAACCGACCCAGACAGAGTGCATCGAAGCGATAGGGGTCGGAAGGACTACTTATGACCACAAACCCAGAGGCGCGGCGTCTTGATGAGGATCGATCAGGGACAGCCGCTTGGAAGAAATGGGGGCCGTACTTGAGCGAGCGGCAATGGGGCACCGTCCGTGAGGACTACAGCATGGATGGCTCGGCGTGGGAATATTTTTCTCACGACCAGGCTCGCAGCCGCGCGTATCGCTGGGGAGAGGATGGGCTGGCCGGCTTCAGCGATCACCATCAACAATTGTGCCTGGCACTGGCCTTATGGAACGGCCGCGACCCGATCCTCAAGGAGCGACTCTTCGGCCTGACGAACGGGGAAGGCAACCACGGCGAGGACGTCAAGGAGCTTTACTACTACCTCGACGCGACGCCGACGCACTCCTACTTGAAGATGCTTTACAAATACCCTCAAAGGGAATTTCCTTATGACCACCTCGTTAAGGAGAATCGGAATCGCAGCCGCAGCCGGCCGGAGTTTGAGATTATTGATACCGGCGTCTTCGACGACGACCGGTACTTCGATGTTTTCGTCGAGTATGCCAAGGCCGGGCCGGACGACATCCTCATGCGTGTCACCGTGCATAACCGCGGGCCGGATGAGGCGACGATCCACGTTCTGCCGCAGGCCTGGTTCCGCAATACGTGGTCGTGGGGCCGCAATCTCGCGGAGAGCGGCGCGCTGGGGGGGCCGGGCGATCCGGCCATTGTCGAAACGCAGCGGCCGCGCCTGGAATTGACCACAGGCGGGGTCATTCGCGCACTTCATCCTAAACTCGGTGAGTATCGTCTGTTCACCGACGGTCGGCCCGAATTCTTGTTCTGCGACAATGAATCCAACGAGCGGCGACTTTGGGGAAGGGCGGGCGGCGAACGCTTCTGCAAGGACGCCTTTCACGAATACGTCGTCACGGGCCGCCGCGATGCCATTAACCCCGCGAGCGCAGGCACTAAGGCGACGGCATGTTATGAAATGAAAATCGCCGCAGGTGGCTCGGCCTGCGTTCGGGTACGGTTGACAAACAACGACATCGACGCGAAACGAGCATTCGCGGGGTTCGATCGTGTTGTCGCCGAGCGATTGCGCGAAGCAGACGACTTTTACGGCGAATTGCAACGGGACATCCACGATGAAGACGTCCGCCGCATCCAGCGACAGGCATTCGCCGGCCTGATTTGGAATAAGCAATTCTTCTACTACGACGTTAGGCAATGGCTCGACGGCGACCCCGGACAGCCGGCGCCTCCCTCAAGTCGGCGAGCCGGCCGAAACCGTGAGTGGGAGCACCTCAACAACGCAGACATCATCTCGATGTGCGACAAGTGGGAGTATCCCTGGTACGCCGCCTGGGACCTCGCGTTTCACTGTATCCCATTCGCTTTGATCGATGCTGATTTCGCCAAGGGCCAGCTCGATCTGCTTACTCGCGAATGGTACATGCACCCGAACGGCCAGCTCCCCGCTTACGAATGGGCCTTCGGAGACGTCAACCCGCCGGTCCACGCGTGGTCGACCTGGCGAGTGTTTCAGATCGACCGCAAGCAGCGGCGCGAGACGAACCCGAACGACCCCGGCGACCTGGCCTTCCTCGAACGCGTTTTTCACAAGCTTGTGCTCAACTTCACGTGGTGGGTCAACCGCAAAGACGCCGAAGGCCGTAATGTTTTCCAGGGCGGCTTCCTGGGAATGGACAATGTCGGAGTCTTCGATCGCAGCGCGCCGCTCCCGACGGGCGGTCACATCGATCAGTCCGACGGCACGGCCTGGATGGCAATGTATGCGCTGAATCTGATGCGGATCGCCCTGGAACTGGCCCTGCATAACCGCGTCTATGAGGACATCGCCACCAAGTTCTTCGAACACTTCCTCTACATTGCCAAAGCGATTGGCAACATCGGGGGAGAGGGTGCGTCGCTGTGGAGCGAGGACGACGGTTTCTTCTACGACCGACTGCACCTGCCGGACGGTCGCGAGATCTCGCTCAAAGTCCGCAGCATGGTCGGGTTGGCGCCGCTCTTCGCCGTCGAGGTTCTGGAACCGGAACTCCTCGATCGGCTGCCGGACTTCAAGCGCCGACTGGAGTGGTTCTTGAACCATCGACCGGATCTGGCCGGCCTGGTCTCGCGCTGGCATGAACCGGGGCGCGGTCAGCGCCGTCTGCTGTCCCTGCTCCGCGGACATCGCATGAAGTGTCTGCTCCGCCGCATGCTCGACCCCAACGAATTCCTAAGTGATTACGGCATCCGGTCCGTTTCCAAAGCGCACGCGGACCAGCCGTATGCCTTCGTACTCGGCGATCAGACCTTCGACGTTCGATACGAGCCGGCGGAGTCGCCCACCGGGCTCTTCGGTGGCAACTCCAATTGGCGCGGGCCCATCTGGTTCCCGATGAACTACCTGCTGGTGGAATCGTTGCAGAAATTTCACCATTACTACGGCGACGACTTTCGGATCGAATGCCCGGTCGGCTCTGGCCGAACGGGGACGCTTCTGGAGGCCGCCAATGACTTGTCCGGGCGGATGCTTTCCGTGTTTACCCACGGCGAGCAAGGCCGTCGGCCTGTCTTCGGTTGGTACGAGAAGCTGCGATCCGATCCACACTTCCGTGACTGCATTCTTTTCCACGAGTATTTCGACGGAGACTCCGGTCGCGGCCTCGGCGCGTCGCATCAATGCGGCTGGACCGCCCTGATCGCCAAGCTCATCCAGCCGCGAAAGTCTCCTGGGATCGAGGCCAGCGGCCGCAGACGACATTTGAAGAAGAGTTCGCTACCGCCCGCGTCGTCGTCCCGATCCGTCGCGGACAAGAGCTCCGCGGTGAAGTAAGGGCCGGGTGCGAACGCAATTGCGGAAGGTTGAATTGCATGAAAACTCAATCGTTGGATGAACATCCTGCCGTGGTGATGCCTGCGTGTCCCATTCTTAAATTGCTTAAGGGGCAGAAGGCGCTCGTGACGGGGGCCAGCTCGGGCATTGGCAAGGCCATCGCCATCGCGCTCGGTCACGCCGGGGCCGATGTCGCGGTCAATTACGTCAGCGGCGAAGACAAGGCCCTCGCGGTGGTCGAGGAGGTGCGGCGGTGCGGTAGTCGGTCGATTGCCTTGCAGGCGGATGTCTCAAAAGAAGACCCGGTTCGCGACATGTTTGAGCGATTAACCGCCGAGTTCGGCGCCGTCGATATTCTGGTCAACAACGCCGGACTGCAAAAAGACGCGCCCTTCGACCAAATGAGCCTCGACCAGTGGGACACCGTCATCGGCGTGAACCTGACCGGCCAGTTTCTCTGCGCCCGCGAGGCCGTGCGCTGTTTCAAAAAGCAGGGTGTGCGCAAGAACGTTTCCTGCGCCGCCGGAAAGATCATCTGCGTCTCCAGTGTTCATGAGGTCATCCCCTGGGCGGGGCACGTGAACTACGCCGCGAGCAAAGGCGGTGTGATGTTGATGATGAAGAGCATCGCCCAGGAGGTTGCTCCGTACCGCATCCGCGTCAACAGCATCGCCCCCGGCGCGATTCGCACGCCCATCAACATGACCGCCTGGGACACACCTGAACACTACCACGAATTGCTCAAGCTGATCCCCTACAAACGGATCGGCGAGCCCGATGAGATCGGGCGCGCCGCCGTCTGGCTGGCGTCCGACGATTCCGATTACGTCCACGGCGTCACGCTCTTCGTTGACGGCGGCATGACGCTTTATCCCGGTTTCGAGACGGGAGGTTGAAGATGGCAGGGGCCCTTCGCCGACATTGGCCCGAGTATCTCATGGAAGCTGCGGGTCTCGGTTTCTTCATGCTCTCCGCCTGCCTCTGCACCGCCTTGGTCGCCTATCCCGGCTCGCCGCTGGCCCGCGCGATCCCCAATCCGACCGGCCAACGTCTTCTGCTGGCCGCAGCCATGGGGCTGACAGCCGTCTTCATTATCTACTCCCCCTGGGGCCGCCAGTCCGGCGCGCACATCAACCCTGCCGTGACGCTCACGTTCTGGCGACTGCGCAAGATCACGACTCCGGACGCCTTCTTCTATGTTTGCGCTCAATTCGCCGGTGGAACGGCCGGCGTTCTGATCTCAAGGGCCATCCTGGGCCCAGTCATTGCCGATGGGACCGTCAACTACGCCGTCACCGTGCCCGGCCCGCAGGGGCCTTGGCTTGCGCTTCTGGGCGAAGGCGCGATTTCCTTCCTCACCATGAGTGTCGTGCTCTTCATGTCCCGCCGGCCGCACCTCGAGCAATGGACAGGCTGGACGGTCGGGGGTCTCGTCGCGCTTTACGTCGCCGTGGAATCTCCAATCTCCGGTTTCGGGATGAATCCGGCGAGGACGCTTGCCTCGGCCCTGCCGAGCGGGAATTGGACGGCGTGGTGGGTCTACTTCACGGCGCCGCCACTGGCCATGCTGCTTGCGGCTTACGCGCACACGCGGTTCGCGTCGGGCGGCTCGCCCGCCTGCGCGAAACTCCGCCATTGCCCCCATCAGCGATGCATTTTCTGTGGCCATCAAATGACGAGCGCGGGTGAGAATCCTCCCTCGGTCGATCGCTCGACCTGTAACGCGGCCATGGCGCCGGCATCCAAGGCATAGTTTCGGATTCTCTCAAAAGGCACGGCCATGCCAAACGATTCTTTTGACGTCATCATCATCGGAAGCGGCGCGGGAGGCGGGACACTGGCATGGAAACTCGCCCCATCCGGGAAGCGCGTCCTCCTGCTCGAACGCGGCGACTTTGTTCCCCGCGAAAAAGACAACTGGAACCCCCGCGCAGTCAACATCGAGGGCAAATACAACACCCGGGAAGTCTGGCGCGATAAGGAGGGCCGCGACCTTCATCCGCACACCAACTATTACGTCGGAGGCAATACCAAGTTTTTCGGCGCTGCACTCTTCCGGCTCCGCGAACAAGACTTTGACGAGGTTCGTCATCACGGCGGTGTCTCGCCCGCCTGGCCGATTTCCTACGATGAGCTGGAGCCGTTTTATACACAGGCCGAACAGCTCTACCACGTGCACGGCAATCGCGGCGAAGACCCGACCGAGCCACGGGCCAGTTCACCCTACCCGCATCCCGCTGTATCGCATGAGCCGCGGATTCAGCAACTTTCGGAAGACTTGGCGGCGTTGGGTCTGCGACCGTTTCACGTTCCGCTCGGCATCATGCTCGACGAGAAGAACCGCCACGCCAGCCGGTGCATCCGCTGCGACACCTGCGACGGCTTTCCGTGCCTGATCGGCGCGAAGTCCGACGCCCAGGTCTGTGCGATCGATCCGGCCATGGCCCACTCCAACGTGACGCTGCTGACCGGCGCGCTGGTGAAACGACTCGAGACCAGCACGAGCGGCCGCGAAGTGACGCAGGTCGTCGTCGAGCGAAACGGCGTCGAGGAGCGCTACCGGGCGGCGATCGTGGTCGTCGCCTGTGGGGCGATCAATTCCGCCGCACTCCTGCTGCGTTCGGCCAACAGTCGCCACCCGCGCGGTCTGGCCAATGGCTCCGATGTCGTCGGGCGGCACTACATGGGCCACACGAATTCGGTTTTGATGGCACTTTCCAGGTGTCCGAACCCGACGGTGTTCCAGAAAACGCTGGCGATCAACGACTATTACTACGCGTCCGAGGCCTGGGACCATCCGATGGGGCACATCTCCTTTGTTGGCAAGCTCGACGGCATCACGCTCAAGGCGGGCGCGCCGCCGCTGGTCCCCGGCTGGACGCTGGACAAGATGGCGAGGCATTCGCTGGATTTCTGGCTTACCAGCGAAGATCTGCCGGCTTCCGACAATCGCGTCACCGTCGATGGTGACGGCAACATCGTCCTGTCGTATACACCGAACAACGAAGCGGCGCACCATCGCCTGATCACCCAGCTCAAACAGCTCATGAGGCAGACGACGCGCTGCGGCATCCACGGCCACGACTGCCATCAGGGCCTCTTTTCCCGCAACTTTTTCGTGGGGCAGCGAATCCCGTTGGCGGGTGTCGCGCACCAATGCGGCACGATCCGCTTCGGTCGTGACCCCAAGACCTCCGCCCTGGACGTGAACTGCCGGGCCCATGAAGTGGACAATCTGTACGTTGTGGACGCAAGCTTCTTCCCGTCGAGCGGGGCAGTCAATCCCGCCCTCACGATCATGGCCAACGCCCTCCGCGTCGGGGAACACTTGCTGAAAAGGTTGGCGTAAATGAACTTCGGTTGTAGCACGTTGAAACGGTACATGCGCCGGCTGCACTTTGCCGCGCTGTACCTCGTTCCGGTACTTTCGATTCGCCCGCCGATCGCGTGCGCCGAGGCTTTGGCGGCCGATCCAGCGCGGCCCGCCGTCGTCGAGGCCGTTAACTCTGTCGCTCTTACGGTAGGCGACATGGATCGCTCCATCGTGTTTTTCACCAGCTTATTGGATTTTCAGAAAATTCAAGATACGGTTCTCGCGGAAGAATCGTATGAAAAGCTGTATGGCGTCCCCGGTGCGCGAATACGCGTCGTCGCCCTGCGCCTCGGCGACGAGCGGATCGAACTCCATCAATTCCTGACTCCGCGCGGCCGGCCGATGCCCGCCGATTCACGCGCGAATGACCACTGGTTCCAGCACATCGCCATCATCACAAGGGACATGGATGCGGCGTATGCGCGCATGGAAGAGCATCACGTCAAAGCCGCGTCCCGCGGGCCCCAAACGCTGCCCGCCTGGAACAAGCATGCCGGAGGGGTTCGCGCGTACTA
>CAZQCF010000055.1:0-17700 GCA_964592235.1 uncultured Planctomycetaceae bacterium | reverse complement strand
ACCAGCGTAACCCCTAGTGCACAAGGGCGCTAGGCCCGAATGAAAACCGCTCTAAGCGTCAACTTCCGCTCCTCCACCGGACTCGGCAAGCAGTTCATCAACGCCGGCAACAAGGAATGGGCCGCCGCCATGCACAACGACCTGCTCGACGCCGTCGACTGGGCCGTTCGCAAGAACATCGCCGACCGGAACAAGGTCGCCATCATGGGCGGCAGCTACGGCGGTTACGCGACCCTGGTCGGCCTGACCTACACGCCCGACCGCTTCGCGTGCGGCGTGGACATCGTCGGCCCGTCGAACCTCATGACGCTGCTCCAGAGCATTCCCGCGTATTGGAAGCCCATGATGGACATGTTCACGTCACGCGTCGGCGATCCGCGAACCGAAGAAGGGAAACTGTTGCTCCGCGAGCGATCCCCGCTCACCTTTGCGAATCGAATTCGCCGGCCGCTGCTCATCGGGCAGGGCGCCAACGACCCGCGCGTGAAACAGGCCGAGTCGGATCAGATCGTCAAAGCGATGAAAGAACAGAAGATTCCCGTCGCGTATGTCCTCTACCCCGATGAAGGCCACGGATTCGCGCGGCCGCAGAATCGCACGTCATTCAATGCCGTCACCGAGGCGTTTCTCGCGAAGCACCTCGGCGGGCGCTATGAACCGATCGGCGATGACCTGAAGGGATCGAGCATTCAGATCCCCGAAGGCCGCGACCAGATCCCCGGCCTCCCGCCGGCGTGATTGGTGTCGTAAGAAACAATCAATCCCGCGCATGAAAACGCCCACGGAAAAGTTCCGTGGGCGTTTCTTATTTTACTCGCGGTAGGATCGTTCGACAGCTTCACTACGCCGCCAGGAAATCGTCCTGCAACTTGCTGCGGAGCTTGGCCAGCGCCCGGTTCTGAATCTGCCGCACGCGCTCTTTCGTCACGCCGATCATGTCGCCGACCTGCTCAAGCGTCTTGGGCGCCGGCTCGACGTCGCCGCCCGCCTGCGCCGCCTGGCCCAGTGCAAACCGCGCCTGGATCACCTTCACTTCGGTCTCATTCAGGTCGGCCAGATTCTGCCGGAGTATCCCGCGAAGCTCATCGACGCAGTCGACTTCCAACTGCTCGCGCATCAGCTCCGCATGCCGGCTTTTCTCCAGCGACGGATCGAACTCCGTCGGGAATCGCCCGCGGTAGCGGTTGGACTTCAGCGCCACGCGGCTGAAACTCTTAAGAATCGCCCGACAGGCGTAGGTGCTGAACTTAAACCCGCGCCCGCAGTCAAACTTGTCGACGCTGCGAAGCAGCGCCATGTTCCCTTCGCTGATTAATTCAGCGTAATCGACGTTGCCCATTCGCGTCCGCTTGGCCATCGCCAGCACCAGCGGCACGTTCGCCTGCACGATCTCGCACCGCGTCGCGATCACCTGACGCTGCCAGAAGAGCAACTCGCTTGCAGCCTTGCCCGTCAATCGCTTCCCGGCATACGCCTGGAACAGTTTGGCCATGCGATAACGGGCATAGTTCATCCGCAGGAACAGTTTCTGTTCCTGGTTATTGGTCAAGGTCGCGTTCGTGCCGCAGCCCTTCGCCACCGGTCGCGCGTCGGCGCTGTTCGCCCACGGCCGCGTCGCCTGCTCCGCCGTCACGCCGAACAACTCCTTCGCCGTCCGGGCTCGCGCGAAACTCGGGTGATCGAGATATTCGATCGACTCGGTCAGCAGCCGCTCGAGCGCAGCGCGGTCCTCGATGCAAATCCGCCCCAGGATCGAATCCATCGGCGGCTTCACATTCGGAATCACCGTTCGCGCCACCGGTGAGACGACTTCACCAACATGTTCGTGCGTCATGGCTAAGACTCCCACGGCCTCCAGGGGCCGTTGCCTTCACCCAAGTCCAGCGTTGAGCCGGACGGTGCCCGCGCGAGGACAGACTGGGAGCGCGCGCGGAACCTCGATCCTGGGTGATCCACTCTTTTTGCGGTTGTGTCTTCGAGACGGACGGTCGCTCTCAAACCCGCCCGCCCCGGCTAACTCGACCCCGGTTCACCCGGAGCCATGCGGGGGGAGTCTGTTACAACTTACCGACAAATGGAATATATCACGCCTTTTTTGTTACGCAAATCATCTGTACCGTTAAATGTTATGGCCGGTAACCTGTGCTATTCCGAACAAACTTAAGCGCTTTCAATTAAACATCTTACATTAATTCCGGCGTGGTGAGAAATCCGAAAAAAACCTGCCAGGTTTTTTGTAACAGGACTTATAACTCGCATTACCGAAAACCGTGCACTGTTACACCCAGCGGCTGATAATGTTAACTAAGCCCCCTTTCAGCGATTTCGACCTCGCGCTAGCTCTTTCGAGACAAGTAACGCGACAACAAGGCCACCGTATCCGGCGAATCGACGACCGCTTTGCCAAACCCCATCACGCCGCCGGCGGCCACACTCTTCGCCTGTGCCTTCTCAAAGTTGCTGATCATCATGATCGGCGCCTGCTTCACGGTTGAATCGCCTTTCGCGCGGTGCAACAGCTCGATTCCCTCGCTGCCGTCGTCGAAGATCAGGCGATTGAACAGCACCAGGTCGTACTGATTCGCACGAAGTTTCTCCAATGCCTCGTCCACGAACATCACGCGATCAATGGCCACGTTGAAGTTCTTCTCCAACATGCCTCGGATCATGCCGTGATCCGGATCGCAATTGCCCACATCCAGCACGCGCGAAACATCTTTCGCCATCATTTCCTCACTCGCGTTAACTTCGATAAAATGCCGTCGCCACCGAGCAACCCGGCACCGGAGCGGATTATATGAAACTCGCCGACCGCGTCAGCCTCATTGAAGAAGCCGCCACCCTCGCCACTGCCGCCAAGGCCGCCGAGATGAAGCGGGCCGGCATCGACGTGGTCGGCTTCGGCGCGGGCGAGCCGGACTTCGACACGCCCGAGCACATCAAGGCCGCCGCCAATCGCGCTCTCGCCGCCGGGCACACCTCCTACGCCAAGCCGACCAGCGGCATTCCCGAAGCCCGCGCCGCCGTTTGTAAGAAATTTCTCCGCGACAACGGCCTGATCTATCAGCCCGACCATGTAATCGTGACGGTCGGCGGCAAGGAGGCGCTCTATCTCGCCTTCATGGCCCTGCTCAACCCCGGCGACGAAGTGCTGCTGCCGGTGCCGTACTGGGTGAGCTTCGCCGAGCAGATCAAGCTGTGCGGCGGGGTGGTCGTCCCGCTTGTCGGCAGCGACGCGACGGATCTGAAGATCACGCCGCAGCAGGTGGCCGCCGCCCTCACGCCGCGCACGAAGATTCTTGTCTTCAACAGCCCGTCGAACCCCGGCGGCTTCTCGTACACGCCGGCGGAGACCCGCGCCATCGCCGATGTGCTCGCCGAGCGCGACGTAATCGTCTTCTCCGACGAGATGTACGACCAGCTTCGCTACGGCGATGCGCGCGAGAACTTCAGCTTCGCCGCCATCAGCCCCGCATGGCACGAGCGAACCATCACCTTTAACGCCGCGAGTAAGACCCACGCCATGACCGGCTGGCGCGTCGGCTACGCCGCCGGCCCGCGCGAGATCATCCGCGCCATGGCCAAGCTGCAAACCCACACCACCAGCGGCACGGCCACATTCATCCAGCACGCGCTGGTGGAAGCGCTGACGGGCGATCAGTCGCACGTGGAGAAAATGCGCCGCGAGTTCGAACAGCGCGGCCGATTCATGTACGAGCGACTCTGCGGGCTGAAAGACGTGACCTGCGTGCGGCCGACGGGGGCGTTTTACTGCTTTCCGAATGTGAGCGGGACGTACACACGGCTTGGCGTGAAGACATCGGTCGAGTTCTGCGCGCTCGTGCTCGATCGCGTGCATGTGGCGCTCGTGCCTGGCAGCGCGTTCGGGATGGATACGCACGTGCGATTGAGCTTTGCGACGGATCTGGCGTCGATTACGAAGGGGGTGGAGAGGTTGGGGGGGTTGGTGGGGCGGGGATAGCTTAGGGAGCTTCCACTTCCAGCCCCAGTTTAGCTAACCGACTTCGTATCGCACTGGGCTGACGCTTGAAATGCCATGCGAGATGGAGAACATCTGTACCAGCTCTTGCCTTGGTGGTAAGTTCATTGTCCTCTTCGGTCGTCCATTTTTCGTACGCGCGGGGATGTTTCTGTTTAATTTGCTGGAGTCGCGCCGCGAAATCAAGATGCTTACCGCTGCCAGAAACCATAAGCGCCTCGCGGGCGGCGGTGAAAATATCCAAGTAAGTCAAACCCGTATGTCGAGCAAGAATTTGTTCATACGTCCGTCCCTCGGCAATCTCCTCCAAAACGGTTATTGACTTCTCGGAAAGCGCCGATGCGACCTGGGTCATTGAATATGCTCCTTCAGACTTTGAGGGCAATAGCTCCGAACGAGAATTCCCGGCTGAACTTACTTACTTTGCGAGAAGCCCCTCACGGCGTTACTTAAGATCAACCCGCGCGGCGGGCGAGATGGTCAATTTCGGCGACCGGGCCGCAACATCCTCCGCGTCCAGCGCATACAGCGGGCTGATCTCGAACACCCCGTCTGGTTCATCGCCCACGCGCGGGATCGTCACGCCGGCCTGCGCCAGCCACGCAGCCGCGCGGCGGCTGATGTCGCGCTTGGCCGTCTCCACCGAATCGACCCCTGTCGCGTTTTTCACCGGGCTGAACTCCTCGGCGCGCGAGGTCTCCATCAGCACGGCCCGCTCGGCCAGCGGCAGCGCGTCGAAGATGAACGCCTCCAGCTTCACGGCGTTGGGCGCGCTCGGCTCGACGCGGCGCGCTGTGTTCAAATCAATACACGTGACTTTTTTCTCCGCCCGGTGCCACGGCAGGCCGAACGCCGCGCGGTCGCGCGTCAGCCTCTCCACAAACGCCCGCGTCAGCGCGTGCACGGCGATGTTGGCCGCGTCGAACGTGCGCGAGCCGTCGGGGTTCCGCCGCCGGGCCAGCGCCTCGGGCAGATCGGAATACTCAATCACCGACAACCGCCCGCCGATCATCACGAAGTTCCCCACGCGCTCGAGATCGTCCGCCTTCGGCAGCGTCTTGCTCGACATCTCCGAGCCGCTCGCCGCGTGCAAACCGAGAAACGCCGGGTCCAGCGGCTTCACCAGCGGGTTGTCCACCTGGAAATAGCTGATGTGCTCGATGCCCCGCGCCGCCATGTCGGCCAGCGTGCCGCTCGTCGCCATGGCCAGCAGCGCGCCGCCGTGGCCATCGGGTGAAAGCGCGAGGCGATGCGGTTGCTCGAGCAGGATGCGCCCGTCGCGATCGAAGGCCGGCATGACGCCCTGCGTAAAGAAATGCACGCGATCGGCGGGCAGCCCGAAATATCGAAACTCGTCGAAAAAAGACCGCGTCGCCGCGTCGTTCTGCGGGCTGGTCATGATGTACCAGTGCGTCGCGCCGCCGTACTTGCGATCGGTCGCGAGGATCGCTTCCGCGAACAACTGAAACAGCGGCTTGTTGCTGATCGGCCCGATGGGGAATGCGCCCTTCGGCCCGTCGTACCCCAGCCGCGTGCCCTGCCCGCCGGCCACCGTGAACGCCGCGACCTTGCCCTCGGCGAGCAACCGGCGACCAAGCTGCACCTGTCCGGTCGTCACCGCCTCGCGGCGAATGACCGACGGCGGCTGGACGTCGCCCGGCGCGGCGTGGGCAGCGCCCGTGCCCAGCACAACCTGCCGCAAGTGCGGAAGTTGCTCGGCCGAAATCAGCGAAAGGTCCGCAAGCAGTTCCTGTCGCTGATCGGAGTCGAGACCGTCCCAGAAGGCGAAGACGTGCTCCTGCCCGACGGTTCGGAAGGCGGCGCGGATCGACGACTCGTTCGATGGTGTTGTCATTGCGAGTATCAATGAACGGACGCAGTGGCCAGCGATGGCAATCCACCCTCACCCCGGCCCTCTCCCGACAAGGGAGAGGGGGATACGATCGCGCCGCATCAGCCGCGATGGCAAGGCCTTTGATGCATGGGCGAGGCGGTTGGTCGATAACGTATGTAGGCCTCGTGAGTGTGTCAATTGCATGGGGCCAGGCGCGTTCTGCATATGAAACCAACCCGACGTGATTTCCTTCGATCCGGTCTTTGCGGGGCAGCCGCAGCACTGACTAGCGCGCGACTGCTGGCAGAAGGCGGCGGTGTAAGGACCAACCTCCCCATGGCGGTCGGCGGCGCATCCGGCGCAGCGACCACGCAGCGTACGACAACCGCTGCCGCAGCCGTAGCGCGCGTCGTGCAGAC
This sequence comes from uncultured Planctomycetaceae bacterium, assembly GCA_964592235.1. Classification (GTDB taxonomy): domain Bacteria; phylum Planctomycetota; class Phycisphaerae; order UBA1845; family UTPLA1; genus PLA3. The sequence goes on along the minus strand of CAZQCF010000055.1, from coordinate 11,447 downwards.
GCGCTCGCCCTACATTTGCGGCGCACACGGCATCGAAAAGAGCATCCTGCACGACTTCATCGAGGAAGGCCTTTGTGCCGTCACCGGCGCCCCCAACGGAACCGAAGCGTGGAACAAGCTCCTCAAACCCAGTGACGTCGTCCTCATCAAATGCAATCAATCGGCGCGCGAGCCGCTCGGCACGACGCCGCCCGTCATCGACGAAATGTTGCGCTCGATGGTGACGGCCGGCTTTTCGCTCGACCAGATCATGGTGCTGGAAGCGGGCGACCTTTCGCTGCTGCGCAAGACGCGCAAGCCTGACCTGCGCTGGCAGGGCAAGCTCGTGCAGTTCGGCAGCGCGGGGGAGGATTCGTTCCTCGCGGCGCTCGACGAAGCCACCGCGATCATCAACGTGCCGTTCATTAAGACCCACTCGATGGCGACGATGTCCGGCTGCCTCAAGAACCTCTCGCACGGCCTGATCCGCCACCCCGCGCGCTTTCACGCAAACGGGTGCGACCCGGCGATCGGGCAGATTGTCGCATCCGAGCCGATTCGCTCGAAATTGCGACTGAACGTGGTGAATGGGATTCGACTGGTGTTCGACAAAGGCCCGGATGCCCAGCGCAGCACCATTCACGATGCGGGGACCATGCTCTTTTCGACCGACCCGGTCGCAGCAGATTCGGTAGCCTTCGGGCTGCTCAATTCGGTGCGGTCCGAACGGGGGTTGAAGGCCCTCATTTCGGACGCCCGGCTTCCCAAACAACTTGTCACAGCCCATGGTCTTGGACTCGGCCAGATCGATTCGGCTCTCATCCAGTTCCTGCTGCTCGACTTATAAGACCCCGCAAGGCAGCCTATCCCCCCTGGCGCCACCCGGGAAAATCGGTGCAGCCCTCGGTGGCAAGTTCCGCCGGGGGATTCGGCTCCGGGCTGGCTTCCAGCAAGAAATAGGGTGAAAAAAGTCTTGACGTAGGCGGAGGTTATGTTACGATAATAAGTGGAGTATTGAGACAAGCCGGCCCCTGGGGCTGGATGCGGAAGACGCGAAAGAGCCGAACGTCATCATTGGAGTATTCGCCCGCGCGGGGGCGCATCCCGCGAGTCATACCTTCCTTCGGCCTTCCTTCCAATCCCACCGGCTGACGTCCGTGACACACCCGAGGTTGTTCGACCGCGCGATTTGAAACGTTCGCGCCGGCGGTTGCCGTTTCAGCCCGCGTTCTGGCAGAGCGCTGGCGGGTTCGGCGCCCATCGACGACGAATGTCATTCAGGCCAGGCCCTCGGCAGCGCTGCCGAGACTTGCCGGGCCTCACCTTGACCGGCGTGCAAAGCCGAAGGCACTGCACACCTGGCGAAGTTTGACTCTCCAACGCCCGAGGCGGGAACACTGTGATACGCAAAGCGGCCCCACGTGGTTCGCCGCTTGTCTCGGAGTCATCGATCCCATTTGGTGTCCCGACGGAGGGTGCTGGGAACTCGTCAGAAGCCGGAACGCAATTGAAGGAGGTATGCGATCGTGAAGAAACTGAAGGCCTTTACCCTGATCGAGCTGCTGGTGGTGATTGCCATCATCGCCCTGCTGATCTCGATCCTCCTGCCGAGCCTTTCTCGCGCACGGGAGCTGTCCAAGCGGACGGTCTGCTCTGCCAACCTGCGCGGTCTGGGCCAGGCAATGTTCATCTATGCCCAGGATGATCCGGGCGTGTTCCCGATGATTGCACAGCCGCTGGAAGGCAATCCGAACATGCAGAACTTCCAGCCGAACCATCGTTCCGTTGAGCCGCCGACCAGCGGTATTCCGTCGGTCACGGTCGACATGTGGACGATCGTCCGCGGCAACAACACCACGCCGAAGCAGTACATCTGCCCGAGCACGACCGATACGCCGGATCCGGCCCAGGACACGACGATCTATTACGACTTCCTCGGGCCGACCAACTTGAGCTACGCTTACATGTACCAGCACGACCTGAACCGTCGCGCCTTGGGCACCAGCTCCGAGCCGGTCTTCCCCTTCATGGCGGACTCCAATCCGTACATCAAGGGCGCATCGACGACCGGCACCGTCCTGGTGGACCAGGATCGACTTAGCGCCAATCGCGGCAACAGCACCAACCACACCAACCGCGAAGGACAGAACGTCCTCTTTGTCGACTCGCACGTCGAGTTCGCCAAGGGGCCGGACCTCGGCCTGGTCGGCAAGCCGAACACAGCCATCCAGAAGGTCTCTCGCGGGCGCGACAACATCTACACGGTCGCGTCAAGCAGTACATCCGACCTCGACCCGGGCGTGAAACCGGCAGGTTCGGGCAATAGCTGGCAGGTTGACCTGAAGAGCCGTTCGGACGGTTGTCTGGTTCCGTAAACACCTCTTGGGCCGATGCGGCCCAACGAGGCTGCAACGAGTTGTTCATACCCGCGGCGGCTTGCAGATGCCTTGCAAGCCGCCGCTTTTATTTGCGCGTTGCCTCGTACATCTCGCCGGGGAGGCGACGAACAACCCCCAGCAGTTGAAGCGTAATCAACTGCGAGGCGACCCGCCCCGGTGGCTCGCCGACTGCTTCGCAGATGTCATCCAAGGCCCGCGCGCCCTCGCGGACGGCCGCGACGATTCGACCTTGCAACTCCGTCAACGCGGCTGCACCCGCCCGCGGCGGTTCGGTGCTTTCGCTCCCATGCGATGGAGATTCCGATCGGCCCGGCGGGGCAGACGAACCACCCACTCCGGCCTGCATCAGCAGCGCGCCCGCTTCGCCCAGTTCCGTGAGCACGTCCTCCAGGCGCATCACCAGCTTGGCCGCACCCTGACGGATCAGGTCATTCGTCCCTTCGGCATAGGGCGAATCGACTGGGCCGGGCACGGCGAAGACCTCGCGGTTGTACTCGCTGGCCAGTCGCGCGGTGATCAGCGCGCCGCTGCGCTGGGCCGCCTCGATCACCATCACGCCCAGCGAAAGCCCGGCGATGATGCGGTTGCGCGGCGGAAAGTTCTTCGCATCGGGCGCGATCGTCATGGGCAACTCGCTGATCACCGCCCCCTGCGCGGCGATCTCGCCGGCGAGGCCCTCAAGCTCCTGCGGGATCACATGCGCCAGCCCGCAGCCGGTGACCGCCAGCGTGCGCCCGCCGGCCTTGAGGGCGCCGCGATGGGCGAAGGAATCGATGCCGCGCGCCATGCCGGAGACCACCGTCAACCCGGCGCGCGTCGCCAGGGCCGCGAAGCGCTCGGCCTGCTCCGCGCCGTAGCGCGAACATCGCCGCGAACCGACGATGGCCAGCGCCAGACCGTCGGCGCGATCCAGGGCGCCGCGATAATAAATGCACGCCGGTGGATCGGCGATCATTTTCAGAATCGCGGGATACTCGGGATCCGCGAGGCAGAGGATTCGGCACCCGAGATCACCCGCAAGCCGCGCCTCCGCGTCGACGTCGACTTCGTCGCGATATCGCACGATATTGTCTGCCGTCTTCGCGCCGACGCGAAAGGCATTCTGCAGTCGCCCGGCGCCGGCGCGGAGCACTTCGTCAATTCCGCCCAGTTCACGAATGAGATTGCCGAACCGAATGCTGCCGACTTCGGGACACAGATGCAGGCGCAGGTATTTCAGCGCGATGGGCGAGGCGACGGCTGGCGCGCCGCATGGGTCGACGGATAGAGAGGATGCGTCTCGCGCCCCGGCAGGCGGCGCGGCGGAGATTGAATCCGGCGAATCAAACAGAGAACGTGCGTCGGCCATGAGCGAACCGCTCCGGGGGCGAAGCGTGCATTGAGCCGTCTGGATGGCAGGTTGTCAACGCGGGTGAATGGATCGAAGCGCGCGATCCAATGCACGGAGGCACAAAGGCACGAAGTGAGCAAGGATCGGGGAACCGGGATTGGCTCGCGGCGCACGGCTCAACTTCAGCTAGCGACGGCTTCGGCGGGGAGCGGCTCGAAGAAGCCCTCGTCGACGGGCTGGCGGCCGGAGAAGCCGGCGTTGATCTCGTGCCAGAAGGCGATGCGATCCTCGCCCAGTCGCCAGCATAGCTCGATCTCGCGGCCCCGGTGCAGGCTGCGGAAGTCGATCAGGCCGATGCGCCAGTCCTTGATCTCGCAGCCGACGGCGGACAATTCCTCGGCCAGGTCGCGCAGTTTCTCCAGTTCGATGCCGTACTGGCGGGTCAGCTCTTCCTGCTTTTCGCGGGGCACGTCAGGCCGGCGAATGTGACACTTGTCTTCAAGTGACGACACGAGCTTATGCTGGCGGACGATGTCGGCCACGATGCGCCGCACGAGCGGCAGCGTGCGATTGGCGTGCTCCAGCGTGAAATGGCGACGGCGCGGCGCGCTGCGCGGCGACCGAGGGGTTCGAATGGTGCCCGGCGTGTCCATGTCTACCTCAAACTGCGAGTGAATCGCGGCCCCGCGCGGGTCGACGCCGCTCCTTGTGCCCAGCCCGAAGTTACCAGTATGAGCGTTCGATGTCAACGCAAACGGCGCGAAACTTCGCGCGCAATTTCATGTCGCAAATCGCGCGCTCGCGCGCCTCGGATAGGTCCGTGAAAATCATCGATCCGGCCCGCGCGAATCACGCGACCGGTCGTCACGTCGGCCATGCGATGCGACGGTTATCGGGCGCGATCCATCTTCACAACGCGAAAACACCGGCCGCCGCGTCAGCCTCCGCCGGCGCGATTTGCCATGCTCTGCAAGCACGTCATCCCGCATAGCAGAAGCACCGAACCCGCCACGACCACCACGGCCACAATCGCCGGCCAGCGCGGCCGCTTCTTGTTCACCACGCCGATGATGCCCGTCACCAGTGCCGTCAGGTATGCCACAACTCCCAGGAGCGCCATGCCGCTGGCCGTCATCAGGGCAGGCGGCGCTTGCCCGCTGCTTTGAACTTCTTCCAGTCGCTTCTGAACTTCTGCCGGCGTCTTGATTCCCTCGGATGCGATCCACGAACCATACACGATCGTGGTCGCGATAATGCAAATCAGGCTCAAGATCGCGAAGACAAACGCCACCCAGCCGATCGTATTCCGCCCGGCAGGAACCTGCGGCATCGGCGTGCCATAGTTCAGCGGCGACAACGTGCCACCGGCTGCCTGCTGCGGCGCTTCGCCCAACGGCCCCGCCTCGCGCATCGCGCCGCCGCTCGGCATGCGAACGCTCGGATCCGACGAGAACGGTGCGGTCACGACCTTGCGACAGTAAGGGCACGTTACCGACTGATTCGCCGCATCATCGTCCACTTCGATTGGCTGGTGACAGGCAGCGCAGAAAAACTGAATGGCCATGCACGAAACTCGCTGAACCGGCCCACAAGGCGGCCACGGGAGGAGCCTTTGAACAGGCGGAACGACTCCGCCGAAGTCCGACATGCTACCGACGGACCGGCGGCGGCTCAACCGAATGGTCGATCCAGTGCATACAGCCGATTCGAATCAGAACAAAATGTTCAGAAGAGCGGGTACATCGGCGCCGTTGATCCGGCCATCGCCGTTCGCATCGGCGGTGTAGGTCTCACAGGGTTCAAGACCCGGCGACTGAAGCAGCGCCTGCACGAACGGATCGACGTCGGCGATCTCGACGAGCTGGTTGCAGTCCACGTCGCCACGCAGGCATGCCGGCCCCCACCGCGCCCAATAGTTCGCCGTCATGCTGTCTACTTGAAGGAACTGCCCGCCGACGTGCAGGTCTCCCGCGAATGACGCCAACGCACGACCGGTCGCCGAGATGCCGCCGCCCAGCGCCTGCCAACTCGCGCCGTTCCATCGAGCGATGCGGAAAGCCGACACGCCGCCCGCAAGAATGAACTCGCCCGCCGCGACCAAATCACCACCCAAGCGCCCCAGCGCAAAGACCGGCCCATTGATGCCCGCGTGGAGCGGCGACCATGCCGCGCCATCCCATCGCGCGATGTTGTTGCACGGCGCACCGCCGGCATGGGTAAAGTAGCCCGCGGCGTAAAGGTCTTCACCCTCGCTCCGCACGGCCAGCACCTGCGGCGTGCCCCCGCTGGTTACACCGGCGCCCAGCGCGTGCCACGCGCCGTCCCACCGCGCAATGCGATTCGCCGCCACGCCGCCGGCCGTCTGGAACTGCCCCGCGGCAATCAGACTGCCGTCGTGAACCGTGAGCGCAAAGACAATCTCGACCGCGTCGGGGCCGCCCACGCCGCTGCCCAGCGTCTGCCAGCCGCCACCGGACGACCAGCGAGCGATGGCGCTCGCCGGCGTGCCGCAGGCGTTGGTAAAGACACCGCCGACGATCAGCTCGCCGTTGTACGACGCCAGAGAATAGACAAACTCATTCAAGCCCAGACCCAGCGGCTGCCAGGCGCTGCCATCCCATCGTGCGACGCGGTTGCAGGCCGAGCCGCCGGCGCTCGTAAACGGCCCGCCTGCGAACAACTCGCCTTCGTGAACCGCCAAGGCGCGCACGTCGGTATTCATGCCGGAGCCGAAGGAGTGCCAGGCGCTGCCGTCCCACGCGGCGATGCGAGACGCATTTGCCCTGCCGACCTGCGTGAAGCTGCCGCCGATGACAAGCCACGGCGCCAGCGGCCCGGTGCCGTCCGGGTCCCACGTTGTCATGGCATAGACGGGGCCGTTCGGGCCGCCCACCATCGGTGCTTCACGCCAGTCAAGCGGGCAATCCGCCGCCACCGGATACGGCCCACCCCACGACGCAATCAGGGCCGCTGTAGCGAAAACCGGGCAGCGTGTCCAACGATGAGCAGTCATGGTGGCGCCTCGGGTTTGAAATGGATCAGGGCGAGCCGTGGCAACTCGCACGATTGCATCGTACCGGAACCGAAGCGTGGACTCAAGCATTCTGGCGCGTGTGCGGGCGCTCGTGAGGCTCGGTCGGAGCGTGCGTTAGCGATTATAATGCCGCGTCGAATCGGCGCGCCGGGCCGCGCCGGTTCCTGCAATCACGAGGCGACTCCATGCTGCACATTCCCATCCTGCGACACGGCAAATCATACACCAGTGTCGATTCCATCGAGATCGTCCACCACGCCACCGGCGAGCCGCTCGCCCGAGTCAGCCAGGCCAACAGTGGCATGATCGCCCGCGACGTGCATCGCATGGACTGGCGAGTCCTGGAGCGATTCACAGTCGCCCAGCTCATGGACATGAGCCGCAAGGCGGGCAAGCTGTTCACGTCGGCCGCCCTGCCGCTGGGCGATACGACGCAGTCATTCGAAGATTACATTCACCAACTTTCCGGCACGACCGGCATGCCGCAGGCGCTCTGCCGCGCCAACGCGCAGAAAATCTTCCGCATGTTCGATGAGATCGAACTGGTCGTCGCCGGGCTGACGCGCGGCTTTGATCTCTCCATCCTCGATCGCGGCTTCGGCAGCGACGACGGCCGCACGTTGAGCTATTTCCGCGAGGCGCGGACGTTCGGCGCGGTGCTGCCGAGCAATTCGCCGGGCGTTCATTCCCTCTGGATGCCGGCCATCGCACTCAAGACGCCCGTCGTGCTCAAACCCGGGCGCGAGGAGCCGTGGTCGCCGCTGCGGATCATCGAAGCGTTCTGCGCCGCGGGCGTGCCGCGCGAGGCGTTCGGCTTCTATCCAACCGATCACGCCGGCGCGGGCGAACTGCTCCGCGTCGTCGATCGCGCCATGCTCTTCGGCGATGCGTCCACGACCCGCGCCTGGGCCAACGATCATCGCGTTGAATTGCACGGACCGGGCTATTCGAAAGTCGTCCTCGGCGACGACGCCGCCGACGATTGGAAGAAATACGTCGATATCATGGTCACGTCCATCGTCGCCAACGGCGGCCGCTCGTGCATCAATGCGTCGGCCATCTGGACGCCGCGCCACGGGCGCGAGATCGCCGACGCCGTGGCGCGCGAACTGGCAAAGGTTCGCGCCCTTCCGGCCGACGATCCTGACGCGAAGATCGCCGCGTTCGCCAATCCGAAAATGGCCGAGGCGATCAGCGGCGCGATCGACGCCGGCCTGCGCGACCCCGGTGCGACGGAATTGACCGTCGTGCATCGTGGTTCGCCGAGGCTCGCCACCATCGGGCGCTGTGCCTATTTGCTCCCCACCCTCATTCACTGCGAGGACCGCGAGCATCCGCTGGCCAATCGCGAGTTTCTGTTCCCGTTTGCCACCGTCATCGAGTGCCCCACGCGCGACATGCCCGGCACGATCGGAAAATCGCTGATCGTCTCTGCCATCACGGCTGACAAGGGCTTCGCCGCCGATCTGATGGCCTGCGGCGATATCGACCGGCTGAACATCGGCGCGATCCCAACGGTGCGCATCAGTTGGGACCAGCCGCACGAAGGGAATCTGTTCGAACACCTGTATCGCCAGCGGGCGTTTCAGATCGAACCGGCGGCGTAATCGATTGATCTCTCGCGGAGCGTTCCATTCATGCTGCTTGCATCAAACCTGATCTCCGGCGCTCATGAAGCCGACGGATGGCAATCCGTCGACTTCTGCATCGCGCGCGTGCCGGAGCGATTTCACGCATGATCGCTGGCCTGCTGCAACATTCCGCCGTGCGGGTAACGTTCGGCGCGGGGACGCTTCGCCGCCTCGGCGAGATCGCCGTCGAGCTGGGCGGCACGCGCATCCTGCTGGTGACCGATCCCGGCATTCGCCGCGCGGGGCATGCCGATCGCGGCGCGGAGATTCTGCGCGAGGCCGGACTGGAAGTGACCATCTTTCACGACGTACACGAGAACCCTACGACGCACGTCGTCGATGCAGGCGTCCGCATCGCGCGCGAGCTGGGCATCGATCTCATCGTCGGCCTCGGCGGCGGCAGCAGCATGGACGCCGCCAAAGGCATCAACTTCCTGCTCACCAACGGCGGGCGCATGAGCGATTACTGGGGCGTCGGCAAGGCGACGCAATCGATGCTGCCGCTGATCGCCGTACCCACTACGGCAGGCACCGGTAGCGAGGCGCAGTCGTTCGCGCTGATCACCGACCCCGACACGCACCAGAAAATGGCCTGCGGCGATGAGAAGGCCCTGCCGCGTGCGGCGATCCTCGACCCGGAGCTGACGGCGACGGCCCCGCGCGCGGTGACGGCCGCCACCGGCATCGACGCCGTGGCGCATGCCGTGGAGACGGCGGGTTGCAACCGGCGGACGGAGCTATCGCGACGGATGTCGCGAGAAGCGTGGCGATTGCTGGATGCGGCGTTTGAGACGGTGATGCGCGCAGCGGGGAACCAGGGTGGGGCACTCGGTGGTGACGCGGAGATTGATACCGCGCGGCAGCGGATGCTCTTCGGCGCGCACCTCGCGGGTGTGGCGATTGAGAAGTCGATGCTCGGCGCGGCCCACTCGTGCGCCAATCCGTTGACGAGCGAGTTCGGGATCGTGCACGGACAGGCCGTCGGGCTGTTGCTGCCGCACGTGATCCGCTTCAACGCGGCCGTGGGGGAGAATCCCTACGCCGAGCTATGCGGCGATGCACCCATCCTTGCCGAGCGAATCGAGCACCTGCTCGATGCGGGCGGACTTTCGCGACGGTTGTCGCAGTTGGAGGTCCCGGCCGACGCGCTGCCGCGCCTCGCCGAAATGGCCGCGCAGCAATGGACCGCGCGCTTCAACCCGCGCCCTGTCGACGCGAACGCGCTTCTCGCGATCTACCGCGCGGCAATGTGATGACTCGCCGCTACAGCACGTCCGCCGGCTGCCGCGCGTTCACGCAGTGCAACGCTTCGCTCCGCTCCATGAACCGCTCGACAATGTGCGCGACTTCCTCCGCGATGGCGAGCTGTGCCTGCTCCGTGGACGCGCCCACATGATGCGTCCCGCAGAAGTGCGGGGCCGACCCGACCGGGTCCTTGAACTCGCTGTCCGTCGCGGCAGGCTCGATCTCGTACACATCCAGCGCCGCGCCGGCGATCCGTCCGCCCTCCAGCGCCTCGATCAGCGCCCGCTCGTCCAGCACATCCCCGCGGCTGCAATTCAGCAGGTACGCCGTCGGCTTCATCATCTTGATGGCTTCGGCGTCGATCAGGTGATGGTTCTCCTTGCCACCTGTCACGTGCAGCGTGATGAAGTCGGACTCACGCAGCAACTGCTCCAGCGGCACCGGTCGCACGCCCAGCTCGCGCTCGATGTCGGGCCGCGCCACCACGTCGTGATAGATCAGCCGCATCTCAAATGCCTTCGCGCGGCTGGCGACTTCGTACCCGATGCGCCCCAGGCCGATGATCCCCAGCGTGCGCCCTTTGAGCCCGCGCGCCCGGCTGTATTCCTTCTTGTTCCACACGCCGCGCCGCAGGTCGCTCGTCTCCTCGGCGATGCGACGGTCCAGCGCGATCATCAGACCGATCGTCAGCTCTGCCACGGCGACGCTGTTCAGCCCCGGGCAGTTGCAAACCCGAATGTCGCATTCGGTCGCCGCCGCGACATCAATCGTGTCCGTGCCGGAGCCGGCCCGGATAACGAGCTTGAGATTCTCCGCCACGCGGAGCATGTCCCCCGTGACCCGCGTCGATCGGACGACGAGCACGCGCGCCCCCGTCTCGCGCAGGGCGGTCGTCAGCGCGGGGCCGTTCGTCCCCGGTTTGTACAGCACGTCGCAGCCCATCTCGCGAAGCCGGGCCAGACCGATTTCCTCGAATTTGTCGGCAATCAGGACTTTCATGAGGCACCTCCCGGCGGCGCCAGGACGCGGACGGACTTGTCGCGGCCAATTGAGGGACTTCCCGGCGGACCGCAACCCAACTGCTCTGCAAAGGGGATGCCACGACTGCAAAGCCGACCCTCGCACCCGCAACCGTTCTCCGCGAATTGGGGTGTGGAAATCCGCGCGCGATTTTGAGAACATCTCCACGAGATCGCGCCCGTGGCATTCGCGCGATGCTGTGCCCCACCACGGCGCGGCGGGCACCTGCAAAGCGTTTGATGTTGCAAGCGGGCGAGCGAAGGCCCCGTGGTACGATGGATTCCGGAACCCAGGATGACCGCCGACAAACTCCATGAAATCGCACGGGCCGCGCTGCAGATCGTCGGATCGCCTGTCTTCACGTCGCCCGACGACGCCGACGCGAACGAGGAACTGATCTTTCTCCCCGGGGGGCACGGCCATGAGCCGGGCCGGTGGGCGCTGGCATCGGCGGAGGATGACGCCGCGAAGGACGACGCCGTCGGCGTGGACGTCGAGATGGCGGCCGATCTGATCCGTTCGCACCTGCGCGATTACCTCGCGACCGGCGGCTGGCAGGTGCAACTGGCGATTCGCCAGGGCCGCGCGACGTGGCGCCTGGCCGATTGCGTCAGCCCGACCGAAGGCGGCGGCGACCGGCTCGACGACGACTACCCCGGTGGCGAAGACGAATTACTCGTTCTGTGCAAGAGCGTGGAAGTGATTTCGTCGCATCGATGAAACCGCAGTGATCGCGTCATTCCCCGATGATCTTGACGAGCACGCGCTTCTTTCGGCGGCCGTCGAACTCGCCGTAGAAGATCTGCTCC
>CAZQCF010000054.1:0-18098 GCA_964592235.1 uncultured Planctomycetaceae bacterium | reverse complement strand
CTCAACGGTCCCATCATCGCGACCCCACCCTCGCTGCGCGAGGATGGGGCACCCGACGCTTTCGATCGCGATCCTGTCGGGTCTGCTGACCCGACCTGCGAGATTCGCCGGCTCGAACCGAGCCGCGATTGAACCGAGCCGCGACCGTGAGGGAGCGGTCCTCTCGCTATTTAGCGGGCCGTCGCATTCGAGCGATCACCGCTCCCTGACGGTCGCGGCTCTGAAACGGCGCGGCTCGGACAAACGCGGATCGGACTTGGCGCGAAAAAAAAACCGCTCCCTGACCCTTGACAATGCTGCGCATTATCAAGGGCAGGCGGTCGCGGCTCTGAACAGGCATTGCGTATCGGATCAGCCTCACGGCTCATGGCTCATGGCTCAAAGCTTTTCCCGCTACGAAACCCGTGCTCCAGGCCCATTGGAAGTTAAACCCCCCGATGCGGCCGTCGACGTCGAGTATCTCCCCGACGAGATACAAACCCGTGCACTTGCGCGATTCCATCGTGCTGGGATTGATCTCATTCAGCGCCACGCCGCCGGCCGTCACTTCGGCATGGGTGTAGCCCCGGCTGCCCGTCACCGGCAGCGGCCAGGCTTGCAGCGCGAGGATCAGCCGCCGGCGCGCCTCGCGCGAAAGATGCGCGAGGGCAGTGCGCCCGTCGATGGAAAGCGCCGTCAGAACGGCGTCAACGAGACGGGCGGGCAGTCGTTCGCACAGGGCGGATTTCAAGTGCGCCCGAGGGGATCGCGCGGCCAATTCGATCCAGCGTTGCTCCTCCGCCTCGAACGTGTCGGCGGCCCGGCTCGCGGCCGGGTCGGGCGGCAGCAGGTTCGCGGTGAGTTCGACGGGGCGGCTTTCCAGCGCCGCGCGGTGCCAGACGCGCGACACATCCATGGCGGCCGGGCCGCTGACGCCGAAATGGGTCCAGAGCATGGGTCCGCGAACGCGAACCGGCTTCTCGCCCTGCACGCGGGCGGTGATCTCCACGTCGAGCGCGATGCCCGATAACCCCTTGTGAAAGTCGCCCGCCAGGACGAGCGGGGCAAGCGCCGGAGTCGTCGGCACGATGGTGTGACCAAGACCTTTAGCTAATTCATAGCCGTGCCCGTCGCTGCCGGTCCTGGGAAGGGACTTCCCCCCGGTGGCCAGCACGACCCGCCGTGCGAGGACCGGCCCGCGGGTTGTGGTGATTCGAAATTCGCACGCGTTGCCGTCGCCGCCGAATTGAACCCGGTCGATTGATTCCACGCGCGAATCGGTCGCGATCCGCACACCGAGCCGGTCGGCCTCCCGCAGCAGGGCATCTAGCACCGTGCGAGCGGAGTTCGTATCGGGGAAGAGCTTGCCCCACTGCTCCTCGTGCAGCGCCACGCCCAGTTCGCGAAAGAACGCCGCGGCGTCCTGCTCGCTGAACGCGGCGAGAATCTTCTTCACCACCGGACGGCTGGGAGCGTAGAAGTCGTCCGGCGTCACCCACACATTCGTGACGTTGCAGCGCCCGCCTCCGCTGACGAGGATCTTCGCGCCGAGTTTCTTCGCGCCGTCAAGAATCAGCACGTCCCGGCGAGGTCGATGCCGCGCCGCGAAGATCGCCGTGGCCAGCCCCGCCGCGCCACCGCCGATGATCGCCACGTCGGCCACGGTTGCGGTCGGCATCGGGAGATCGTGAGAATCGTACGTCGCAGCGCTGGGCATCGCGGCATCGTAGCCGCCGGATGAAAGGGTTCAATTCATCGAACACCGATTGGAGCCCGATGCCTTGAGGCTCTTATCCACAATAGAACCGGGGCGTATCGCCCCGGTTAACAGAGCAACACGCCCCGGATTCACGCTTCAATGCACGAGCCGGGAGTTCGCCGATGGCGAGCCCGCCCCGATCAGCAGGGCTTGGAGAACGCCGCCTTCATCCGGTCCATCATCTGGTCCGGCGGTACATCCTCGACATGCGTCGCGATCGACCAGCGATGCCCGAACGGATCCTTCACCTTCGCGAAGCGGTCGCCCCAGAACATGTTGGTCGGCGGCATCATCGATTCGGCGCCCGCTCCGACGGCGCGCTTGTGCGCGGCATCGACGTCTTCGACGTACAAGTGAATCGTCACCGGCGAGTTGTTCAGCGCCAGCGGCGAGACGATGCCCATGTCCGGGCACTCTTCGCCGAGCATGATGACTGAATTGCCGATCATCATTTCGGCGTGCATGACGCTCTTGCCATCGGGCCCGGGCATGCGGAACAATTCCTCGGCCCCAAACGCTTTCTTGTAAAAATCAATCGCCGCGCCGGTGTTTTTCAACGTGAGGTAGGGCGTAACCGTGTGATGCCCTTCCGGAATCGGATTAACGTGCGCCATGAAGGTACTCCTTTTAATCTGAACGGTGGAAAGAAATTCGCAGCCCACAGCGAACAATCCGCCGACGCCGCCTCGACTCGCACCGCACATTGTCTCACATTTCACCTGGCAACTCAATTCGCCCGGCTGGAACGCCCCGGCAGGCTATCGCTCGAGATTCAGCGCGGCGTCAGGTGTTACGGCGATGCGAAATCGGCTATCATCCGTCCTACCCGACACTTAACAGAGGATCGAGACATCATGATTCATGTTTCACACAAACCGCTCTTGGCCCTGGCTTTCCTCGCCATGACCTCCTGCGCGCCGGGTCAATCGAATGGGCTTGCCCAAGCCTCGGAGAAATCGGCGAGCGGCGCCGTGTTTTCACCGGTGAGCGACGAAGTCAAACCGGCCGCAGACCAGATACTGATCGCCCCTCGATTTGTCGCCGGCCACTCGGATTACATGGAATTCAAACAGGATGTTACCCAGACGCAGTCGGAGCGCGGTGCGCCCGACGTGACGGCGGGGCTGAAGCGCCTGTACGGCATGATCCGCCGGGTCGAGTCCGTTTCAAAGGATGGCGTCACGCTGACCCTGACGCTCGATCGCGCGATGCACGAAAAATGGAGCATGTATCTGCGCCGCTGGTACGATTCCGACCGGTACGACAATACCGACGAGCTGCCGATCCTCGCCCGCGCCCTGAAAGTCGTGCTCCATCGCGTTTTTCAGTTCAAGTTGAACAAACAGTTGGACGTGATCGACGTGCAGGTACCGGAGGACATCGAAAAGGGGCTGATCGAAACACAGGACGGGTTCTTCGCGCCGGAAGTCCAGCGGGACTTCAGCGCGCACCGGCTCAAGATCAACTGGCAGTTGATGCCCGGCGCGCTGTTTGCAAACCGGCCGGTCAAAGTAGGCGATACGTGGAAGAACACCATCGATGAACAGCTCCCTTTGCAGGGCCCGGCGCGGATGCACTACGAATGCAGGCTGGAGAAGCTCGAGGGCGAGCCGGGGAAGCGCATCGCCACCGTTTCATTCAAAGGCGCGCTGGAACTGACGGGGGATCTATCCAAACTGGACCGCTTCGCCCGATCCTACCAAAGCGATTGGGACGGCGTTGCCACCTTTGACGAGGCCCGGGGCGAATTCTCGCGCCGCATCCAGCAAACTCGAACGCGGCTTATGTTCGCCGGCAAGTCGCCCGACCCCAAGACTCCGCCGCCCGATCAATTGCTCTACCTGAAAGTGGACCAGGCCTATCGCGTCTTGACCCTTGACGAGCGACTGGCCGAGCAGAAGGCCCTCGCGGCCGCGTCGCAGCCGAAGGCGACGAGCCAGCCAGCCGGCGGATGAACCCTCCGCGCGGGGCCGGCGAGGCATTGGCGATTCGTTCGTTGTATTGGCGAATCAACTGCCGATCAGAACACGCTGGGTAAACTCGGCCACATCCTCGGCGTCGAGCGCCCCATCGGTGTTGAAATCGAGGTACCACGGCGGCGACAGCGGATCGGCCTCCATGAACTGCCGCACGAACTCGGCAATGTCCAGCCCGTCGATTTTTCCGTCGACAATGAGGTCGGCTGCTTCCGACACGCGAATCCAGATATCAGGACTGTGAGCGCCGGCGAGGTTGACGCCGCGGATCCGAAGTTCCGAAGGAATCGTCGGCGCATTCCAGATGAATTCCGTTTGATCTTTTCCGTCCAGGACGCCCGCTTCGGAAAACGAGACCCACCCTCCGCCGTTGACGTTCGCTTCATACCGAGTCCAGTCAAACATGTTGTGCTTGAGATGGATCATGACCTGATCGCCCGAACCACTGATCTCCGCTTCCACGTTGTTCAACGGGTAGTTGACGTTTGGATCATCCATGGAGATGACCGGGCGATTCAGACCGTAGGCATTATTCATGAAATCGTCGTTGCAGACGAAAAACATCGGCGCCGGGCCGGCATAGCTCTTGTTCTGCAAGGTCTTGGTCGAGACGATGAAGTGCTCGAAATAACCGCTCCACCACCATTCGTAGTAATAGGGCGGAAGGGGCGAGCGATTCACAAGTGTCGGCATGAACACCAGCGGCGGTTGGGGTATCGCCTGCCACTGGTCGTCAACGAATTCAAGATTGATCAGGTCGGCCACATCAAAGGGGTGCAGTTCTCGACTGCCCAGCGGCCCCAGCGTTTCGTGTTCGATCCAATTGTCGCACTTGGGGAAGAAAAAGATCCACCGGTTGTACCGCGTGGAGAACATCTCCATGCACACATCGGCGTTCAGCTCATTCGTGACGCCGTTCGTGAGGCGGGCGGGGATGCCGTGCGCCTGGGCCAACCCAACGGCTGCTGCCGCGACATCGCCGCAACCCCATACCATCGATTCCCCAAAGACATCGTTCACGGCGAGGATTGGCAAAGCGCGGTACAATTCCATGGTGACCGAACTCAATCCGTCCCAGTGAAAATTGTTGGCCGTGTAATTCACAATGGCCCGCATCATGTCCCACTCGCGATCCTTCCAATCGAGTGACATGTTCACATTCGCGAAAATCGCGCGCGTGGCGGCGAACTCCCGAATCCAGGGCATGTCGTTATCGCCGGGCTGTACATCGAATTCATAGCCGTGCATCAGGTACGGATACGTCGGATTCTCAAAGACCTGGCCGTTCGACAAGAGCTCCCAGACCAGCTCCGCCCGGGCCTGAAGCGCCGGGCACAGCGCGAGACAAAACACCACCAACGAGACCATTCCGCGCCGGCACCGCGTCTGCTGGATTTTGCACTTTGCTTGCATGACCCACCCTCCACGACTGAAAACGCTTGCATCCACCGATGAGTGGCTCTCCCCAATTCGAGCTTTGCAATCCGCGTGGATCGAGAGTACCGAAAAGCCGGGCAGGAAGGATGGCTTGATCGCCTTCAGAAACCTCGATGGGTTCGAGGCTCCTTTGATTTCGGCGCTCCCATGTTAAGATAGCCCAAGCATATGGCGTGAGGCAACCCAAAGCGTTGTTTTTTCTGCGAAATTTGGCCGGAATTGGGCCTGCGCAGTCACGAGAAGCCGG
This sequence comes from uncultured Planctomycetaceae bacterium, assembly GCA_964592235.1. Lineage (GTDB taxonomy): Bacteria > Planctomycetota > Phycisphaerae > UBA1845 > UTPLA1 > PLA3. The sequence continues at coordinate 12,700 of CAZQCF010000054.1, read as the reverse complement.
CTCACATTACGTCTGGGAGCGTAATTTCATGGCATGGAAGGCGCTGGATCGCATTACCCCCGTCGTGGACCCCGAAGCGCCTCCCGTCCTTTCAGACGCTGTTCGTGACAAGATTCGAGCCTTTTTCCCTCGCTACGAGACCCGGCGCGCGGCCCTGCTGCCTGCCCTGCACGTCGTTCAGGACGCACTGGGTCACGTCAGCTATGCCGCCATGCTCGAAATTGCGCAAGTGCTGGAAATTCCCGCCAGTGCCGTGATGGACACCCTAAGTTTCTACACGCACTTCTGGGACCATCACAAAGGCAAGAAGGTTATCGTCCTGTGCCGCAGCCTCTCCTGCCAGCTGATGGGCGCCGATGCCGTGTTGGAGACACTCAAGGACCAACTGAAGATCGACGAACACGGCACGACCGCCGACGGCCAGTACAGCCTGCTTACCGAAGAATGCCTTGCCGCCTGTGACCATGCGCCCTGCATGTTGATCAACGAAAAGCTGCACAAGAAGGTCAAGACGGACGACGTGGCCAAGGTACTCAAGGATCCGAAGAACGACCAGATCGTCCCGGAGCGATCCGAACTCTTCGACAAGCCGTCGGCCGCCGCGCCCGCGCCGGCGCCGCCCGAACTGCCGACGACTTCGGACGTGAACGAAATGAAACGGGCCTGACGGCTCGCGGCATCATCCGTCCTCAAGCCGCCGCGAAGGCCATGCTCCCAGGCCGTGGCCGGCCTTCCTTCGAAGCATGTCGCTACCAACACCCCACGCCGAATCGACCGTCCCGCCGATGCCGGCCGCATCACCCGCGCCCAGAGGCCTTCCCGCCGGCCGACTGCAATCGCTCGCTGTTTTTCTGCTCCTCCTGACCGCCATTCACCTCGTTGCCGGGAAAAAACTTCAACTGTCTCAATGGTCCGCTTCCGCCGACGACAACGCCGCGATCGCCGAGGCCATGGCCTGGCGGGCCGGCCGACTCGACCTGCCCCACGAAGGCCGCGACGCCGCCGTCGACCGCATGCACGACACCGCGTGGCACCACAACAAGGTATACAACGTCTTCCCCCTGCTGATGGCCTTTTTGAGTTATGCCGCTGCGCCGCTGAACGAATCGCTTTCCGGCAGGCCCGACTTTTGGCAGCCGACGCTCTACACGCTCATCGCCTTCGGGCCGCTCCCGCTGCTGGGATTCCTCGTTTTCCGGCGCGCCACAAACTCGGACTGGCACGGCGCGCTCCTCACGCTCGCCTGGATCGCCGGCTCGCCGCTGCTGCCTGCGCTCGGCGAAGCGCGCGGGGCTTACCTCGGCTCGCTCAACCACGTCTTCTCGCAGACAGGCTTGCTCATCCTGCTCTGGGATGTGCTCGGGAAACGTCGCATCTGGCCCGGCCTCATCGGCCTTGCCATCGCTGTCTGGAGCCGGCAGATGACCGCGCTCTATGCACCCGCACTGCTCTGGGCCGCTTGGCACGGGCCGGCGAGCGGCAGCCGCAGCTCGCGAAATCGACGCACCGTCGCTGCGGTCTTCGGCCTCGTGGTTATCGCCGCACCGCTCCTTACGCTCAACTACCTGAAGTTCGGTAACCCCCTCCAGTTCGGCTACGGCTACATTTACGAAAATCGCTCCGCCGGCTACGTCGAGGATCGCTACCGCGTACATGGCGTCTTCTCGCATCACTTCATCGCCGAGAACGCCTTCTACCAGTTCGTCGCACCGCCGCGAATCGCGCTGGGGTTGAACGGTCTGCAGGTCAGCGAGTCGAACAACATCGGCACGGGAATTCTGTGGACCACACCCACCACGCTCTGGCTGTTGGTTGCGCTCGGTGCGTGCTTCGCGCGGTCGAGCACGCGAACTCTGCTCCTATGCAGCTTTGCCGTCATGCTCGGAGATATGTGCTATCACAGCCCCGGCTTTCTCCAGAGCGGGTACAGCCGTTTCGCGCTGGATTACCTGCCCGTCTGGCTTGTGCTCGCCGCGGGTAGCATGTTTGATGACCCGCGCCGAACGCCCACCGAACAGAAGAACGCTGCATGGGGCTGGCGAAACTGGATTACGGCCGCCTGTGTTGCGTGGAGCCTCTTTTACTTCCAAACTATCACCCCCGACGCGTATTTCCGCGGCGTGGTCGGAGGTTAAATGGCGAAGTTCGAACCGGTTCTGCTCAAGAACGTCGGCGTGACCGACTCCCACAAGCTGGAAGTCTATCGCTCGCGCGGAGGGTATGCCGCCGCGAAGAAGGTCCTCACGGAATGGACGCCCGATGCCACCGTGGAATTCATCAAGTCCAGCGGGCTGCGCGGCCGCGGAGGGGCGGGGTTCCCCACCGGCATGAAATGGTCGTTCTTGCCGGCCGATCGCACGATCACTTATCTCTGCGTCAATGCCGACGAATCCGAGCCGGGCACCTTCTGCAACCGCGTGCTCATGGAGCACGACCCCCACCAGTTGCTCGAGGGGATTCTGATCTCGGGCTACGCCACCCGCACCACCGTCGCCTACATCTACATGCGCGTCGAGTTTCACGAGCAGTTTCACCGGTTGCAGAAGGCCCTCGATGAGGCCTACGCCGCCGGGCTGTTCGGAAAAAAACTTTTCGGCACCGATTACAACCTCGAATGCTACATCCACCGCGGCGCGGGGGCCTATGTCTGCGGCGAGGAAACGGGCCTGATCGAGAGCCTCGAAGGCAAGCGGGGCTGGCCCCGGATCAAGCCGCCCTTTCCCGCGATTGAAGGGCTGTTTCGCAGGCCAACCGTCGTGAACAACGTGGAAACCATCTGCTGCGTCCCGCACATCGTCGAACGCGGCGTGGACTGGTTCAAATCCCTCGGCCCGGAAGGCTCCAGCGGGCCGAAGCTTTACACCTTGAGCGGCCCGGTGAAGCGGCCCGGCTGCTTCGAAGCCCCGCTGGGACTCACCTGCCGCGAGCTGATCTTCGGCGACGACTTCGGCCAGGGCATGGCAGACGGTAAACGCGTCAAGGGGTGCATCCCCGGCGGCCTCTCGGTCGGCGTGCTGACCGAGCAAGAATTAGATTGCCGTCTTGATTTTGACGACGTGCGCAAGTACGGCCTGCTGGGCCTCGGCACGGCCGGGGCGATCGTTATTCCGCATGACGCCGACATTCGGCAGGTCCTGGCCAATATCGCCCGGTTTTATTCGCACGAAAGCTGCGGCCAATGCACCCAGTGCCGTGAGGGGACGAATTGGCTGTACAAGATTGCGATGCGCATCGCCCTGGGAGCCGGGCGGATCGAAGACCTGGACCTGATCGTCGAGGTCACAAAGAACATGGGCATGATGCCGGGCCTTTCGATCTGCGGCCTGCCGGATGGCGCGGCGTACCCGATCCGAACAATTGTTGAAAAGTTCCGTCCGGAGTTTGAAGATCACATCCGCCGGCAGGATTCAGGGCGGGTTCAGCAGGTCCTGAAACGGTTGAATCCGTCTGTTTATGAGCTGCCGATTCTCATGGCCTCTCGCGGCACAGCAACGTAACTTCATTATATATAATATCTTACAACCAGTGCCGGGTCGCAGTTCTAACCCCGGTCGATCTACGAATCTGGTGCAAGGGTGGAAGGACGCAATTCTTAAAAAAAACTTTACCAGCCATCCGAAACGCTTGACATCGGCATGCGACTTGTGGTATCTTCGGGCTTGCGAATGGGGACGAAGCACCCCAAGTTCTGTCAAAAAGGTATCGAACACAAACTGGAGGAAAGAATATGAACAGTCTGCAAACACTCTTGTCGAAGTTCGACAAGCGCTGGCTCGGTGCGGGCGTCGCCGCCGCTGGTGCGGTTGCCGCGAGCCAGGCCACCGAGGCCGCCGTCGTCATGAGCGGTGTGATCAATCTGCCGATCGCAGCGACGACAAATGGTCTTTATCTCAATGTTGTCAATTATCCGGCCCCTGGTTCGATCAACGAGCCCGGCAACACCGGCGGTGCGACGGTCCCGGGTTGGGACGTCAATCCGTGGAGCTCCTCGGGCTTGAGCTACTTCAACCCGACAGCCCCCTCGGGCGGCGTGTATGTCCAGCGAGTCGGTGGCGGCGCGACGGCCAACCTGCCCGTCGGCACGTCGATCGGGGCGACTAATGGTGGCGGACGCCTCTATGGCTCTTCGGCTGCATCCCTGACCGGCAATGACCCGCACGTCCTCAACGGCGGTGACAACTGCATTGGCTTCCGCTTCCAGAATGAAGCGAACGGCAACCAGATCCACTACGGCTGGATGAAGATCCGCGTGGGCACAGCCCTCAACAACAACCGCACGCTGGTTGAGTTTGCGTATGAAAATGTCGCCGGCGTTCCGATTGGTGCCTGCGTTCCGGAGCCGAGTTCCCTGGCGTTGCTCGCCCTCGGCGCGGTCGGCCTAATTCGCCGCCGCAAGTAAATCGTCGAAGCCTCATTGCCGACGGCAATGTGTTCGATATCCTTTGCCGGTGCTGACCCTTGCGGGGCGGCACCGGCTTTTTTTTGCCCTCGGTTTTCTTATGGGGCGTACTCGTGGAGGAGTCGATGGCGGTTCAGCGTATCGCGAAACGCGTACTACTGATCGGATGGGATGCCGCAGACTGGAAGGTGATCTCTCCCCTCGTCGATGCCGGCGAAATGCCGGCCCTGAACGCCCTGATCGAAGGCGGCACCATGGGCGAAATCGCCACGCTCAATCCGCCGCTCTCGCCGATCCTCTGGACTTCCATCGCCACGGGCAAGCGAACCTTCAAGCACGGCATTCGTGGCTTCGTGGAACCCATCGACGCCGCTCCGGGGGTCCGTGCGGTCAGCAGCACTTCGCGATCGTGCAAGGCCATCTGGAACATCCTCCACCAGGCCGGTCTTACTCCGCACACCGTGGGGTTCTTCGCTTCGCACCCGGCCGAACCGATCCGCGGCATCTGCGTGACCAATCAATTCGCGGAATCACCGCCGAGAAGCGCGGACGATACCTGGCCGCTGCCGGCGGAGTCTGTCCACCCCGAGTCGAAGGCTGATCACTTCCGGGAACTTCGCGTTCACCCCTCGGAGATCACGGACGATGTCCTGCGTGAGTTCATTCCGCGTTTGGATGAGATCGATCGATCGACCGATGATCGCCCCGCGAAACTCGCGGCGGCGCTGGCCAAGGCCACGACGCTTCAGGCCGTGACCACGACGATCCTGGAAAACGAATCGTGGGATTTCGTGGCGAGTTACTTCGAGGCGATCGACGTCGTCTCGCACCACTTCATGCCCTACCACCCTCCGCGCATGCCGCACGTACCCGAGCGGGATTTCGAGCTGTACCAGCACGTGATTACGGCCATCTACAAGTTTCACGATCTCATGCTCGCACGCCTCATGCACCTCGCCGGCGACGATGCCACGATCATCGTTCTCTCGGATCACGGTTTCCACAGTGATCACCTGCGGCCGGCGGCCGGTATCGAGGACGACTCCCCTGCCGACCCGGCCGTCGACGCCGCGAAAGACGCGGCGTGGCACCGGCCGCTGGGGGTCCTGTTCATGGGAGGGCCGCACATCCGGCGAGATGATCGGGTGTTCGGTGCGACGCTGCTGGATATCACGCCGACAATCCTGACGATGTTCGGCCTGCCGGTCGGGCAAGACATGGACGGGAACGTGCTGGCGCCCGCGTTCGACATTCCAATCGAGATCGAACGAGTCGCCAGTTGGGACTCCATCGAGGGCGACGCCGGGATGCATCCGCCCGGCAAGCGAGAGCAGCCTTTTGACCAGGCGGCTGTCATGCAGCACCTCGTGGACCTGGGCTACCTTGACGCGCTGGATCCCGATGCCAAGAAAAACGCGGATTTAGCGCTCCGCGAGGGAAACTACAATCTTGCAATCAGCTACCTTGAAGCCGGGCGGCTTGGTGAAGCGGCAGGCCTGTTGGAGCCGTTGTATCAGGCCAATCCGGATGATCCGCGATACGCCACACCGCTGGCGCGGTGCCTGCACTACATGGGACAACCGCAGCGGTCTTCGGAGATCGTCGAGCGGCTGGTCGCACGGCACCCCGATCTCCCCGACGCGGCGCTGCTGCTCGCGGCGGTTCGGTTCAACCTCGGCCGCCAGCAAGAGGCCATCGACTTGCTGACGCAGGCCGCTGCCCGCAATCCCAATGATGCCCGCATTCACCAGATGCTGGGGGGCGCAATGATCTCGCTCCAGAAATGGCAGGAGTCGGCCAGGAGTTATGAGAAGGCCGTCGCTCTGAACGAGGCTGATCCCGAGTCGCTGAACGGCCTCTCCTTCGCATTGCTCAAGCTCGGGCGGTTCGAGGAAGCGGCCGAAGCCGCGCTGCGGGCCGTGGGGATTCAGCACTACTTCCCGGTCGCGCACATGCATTTGGGCATGGCGTTGACGCACTTGAACGAGTTCCGTCGGGCCATCGGGCCGCTGGAACTGGCGGTGTCCATGCATCCGAACTTGCTGGACGCGCATCGCTATCTGGCGACGATTCACCGCGAGTTGATGAACTGGGACCTCGCGAAAAAACACCGGATTGCCGCGGAAGAACTGATGAAACAACTGCCGTCACAGAAGCAGTAACTCGGTCATGACCGAAGCGGCGAATCAGTTTCGGCAGGCGGTCTTCTTCTCGTACATCTCCAGACGTTGGCGGAGACGGGCGGTTCGGCCGTTCGACGCGGTCGTGGCCTTCAACTGCAGGGCTTCCTGCAGGATCTGAACGGCGCGGTCAAAATCGCCGGACTCCGCGTATGCGGCGGCGAGGGTGTCCAGCACCTCCGGATTCTTGTGGCCCGTTGCCTTGTCAGCGATTGAGGCTAATCGGATCGCTTCTTTACCGTCTCGAATGGCTGCTTCGGCGGAGGTCGCCCGAACCCAGGCCAACATGTTGGCAAGCGTAGCGTCTTTCTGGGCAACGCGGTCGTTGTCGCGAAAGAACTGGGAGCAACTATCGGCCGAATTCCGGTAGATCGCCTGCACCACACGCGAGACGGCGCCGCGAATCACGCCGCCTTCATCGCAATCAATGGAATGCTGAATCAACTGAAACGCCTGGGCGAAATCGCCCTTGGCGGCGGCGCGCTCGGCGGCCCCGGCGATCGTGCCAAGCGGATCGCGATAGCGCTCGGCCGACTGGGGATAGTTATTCTTGGCCAACAGATCGCCGAACTTGACAAATATGTCCGGCGCAATCGGCATCAAGGCGTCCTCTCGACGGGTGCCCAGTACCAGGAGGAGCTTACTGTTCACCTCGGAGTCAAACGCTTCAGGTGACGGAAAGGGGCGCAGCGCGTTGGCATAGATTTTCTGGGCCGTGTCGAAATCGCCGGAAACTAGAAGCGCTACGAGGACCCCGACGCATGCGCCCGCATGCCTTCGCTTCTGACGCAGAACCTTGTCAAAGTAATGGGATGCGTTCGAATCGCGCCGAAGCAGGGCAACAATGCCCGCCTGGACCCACGTGTCCAGATCATCGGGCTTGTTCTTGAGAATGTACTCGTATTGCTTAGCCGCATCGTCGTAACGTTTCAGTTCGGTCAGTGCGGCGGCATACAACTCTCGGGCCTCGATATCGCCGCCGAATTGCCCCACGTAGTCGGCGAAGTACTTCACCGCCTGTTCCATATCCTGGCGCGTGTAGAACATTCGCCCGAGCAGCTTGTTGGCCTGATCCTGGTACCCGGAATGCTTTTGAAGCTCGCCGACGACCCTGACGGCCAGTTCATTTTCGCCCAGATCAATCAGTTGCCCCGCGACGTCCAGCAGAAATTCCGGCGTTGCGCCGATGCTCATCATCCAGATGTAAAGCGGATCCTTGACGATCGGCGGTTCGCGGCCCCGTTTCTCGGCATCGGAGTGAATTCCGGCCGCTGCGCGGTCTCCTTTTGCTGCCAGGAGCCGTGCAAGCTCGCCGTGGGCCTTGGCAAACTTGGGGGCGTATTCCAGTGCCTGTTGATAATGCTTGATGGCTTCTTCAGTCTGCTTCTGAAGCCGCGCACACTCTCCCATCCCGAAGTAGGCCCGGGCGTCCCGGGGGGAGTGTTCCGCTGCCTTGCGATACACCGCCATGGCTTCGGCGGGCTCCTTCTCGCGAAGCAGGTCTGCCATGCGCAACATCACCGGCGCGTAGGTCGGGTCAATCCGATTGGCAGCTCGATACGCCTCCAGGGCGCGAGAGAATTCAAAGGACTCTTCCAAGGCCAAACCAAGGTAATACTGCCATTTCATATCCCTCGGCGCGAGCTTGGCGGCCAACTCCAGGAACTGAATGCCGGCCGATATCTTCGAGTATCGCTGGCAGAGGATTCCCACCTCGCCGACCGCCTCTGGATCGCTCGGCTTCTCCTGGGCAGTGGTGTAGGCCTTTCCGATGATCTTGGATTCTTCTTCACCCAATCCCAGCAAGTCCAATTTGGGGAGCGACGAACCCGGCGCTTTGGAGGAAGTGGGCGCGTCCGCTGAAGAAGAAGGACCCGACGTCGGCTGGGCCGTTGCGGTTGGTCTGGCTGTTATCCCCGCAATCAGCAACGCGCCGGCAAAAGCACGGATCGGGAACGATTTCATTATGACGCTTCCAGGAGAAGGAGAGTTCATGGGTGTGAGCGCTGCCACAGGAGAAACAGAAAGAAACAGGGTCTTGCATGCCCCCGGCAGGCAATCCCAAATGACCTGATTCTAATCGGGCGTTCACGGCGACGCCAAGCGAGGCCCCATGTTACCGGCCCCGGCCGAAGTTTGTGACGTTATTCACAAACCGGCGAACTCGCATTATAACGGCGGGGAATTGGCGAGGTTCCCGGGCTTCGTGGCGGGACATTCGCGGGTCTGGAGTGGCATGCCCAAGATCATTGTCGATGGCAAGGAAGTCGAATGCCGGGATCGCATCCCGGTGTTGCAGGCCGTCCTCGAGGCGGGGTGGGACGTTCCCCATTACTGCTATCACCCGGGGCTGTCCATCGTGGCGTCGTGCCGGTTGTGCCTGATGGAAATGAAAATGCCCAATCCGAAGACCAAGGCACTGGAATGGGCGCCGCGGCTGATGCCCAGTTGCCAGACGCCGGTCAAGGACGGGATGGAAGTCCGCTTCGACTCCGACAAGGTGCGCGACAACCAGAAGCACTGCATGGAATACTTCCTGCTGAACCACCCGCTGGACTGCCCGGTGTGTGACCAGGCGGGCGAATGCTACCTGCAGGACTACAGCCTGAAGTTCGGCGAATCGACCAGTCGCATGGTCGAGGCGAAGAACAAGAATCCCAAGAAGGATGTCGGCAGCAAGACGCTGCTGTATCAGGATCGCTGCGTGATGTGTTCGCGGTGCGTGCGATTCTGCAATGAGGTCGCCGGGACGGGCGAGCTGGCGATCGTGAACCGCGGCAGCCGCGCGGAGATCGACGTGTTCCCCGGCGTGCCGCTGGAGAACCGGCTGCAGGGCAACGTGGTGGACATCTGCCCGGTTGGCTCGCTCCTGGATAAAGACTTTTTGATGGATCAGCGCGTGTGGTTTCTGCGCGGGGGCGATTCGATCTGCCCGCTGTGTGCCACGGGCTGCGCCATTCGCGTGGACCAGAACCACGGCACGGTTTATCGCGTCAAGCCTCGCTTCAATCCCGGCGTAAACGACTGGTGGATGTGCGACGACGGGCGCTTCGGCTGGAAATACGCGCACGACGAGAAGCGATTGAACCGGCTGATCGTACGGCGCGGGATGGAAGTCGAATCGCCGGACTGGAGCGCGCTGCCGGAAATCGTGCGCGTGCGTCTGGAATCGCTCGCGCGATCGGCGGGCGGCGGAAGGATCGCAGTTCTGCTGTCCCCGTTCATGGCGTGCGAAGAGGCATGGATGCTGGCGTCGTTCGTGCGGTCGATCGCGCCGGAGAGCACGCTGGCGATGGGGCCGGTGCCGTACGAAGGCGAGGACGACACGTTCCCGAAGGGTTCGGGCAACGGCACGGCAGTGAAGTTCCGCGTGCTGGCGGAGAAATGCCCGAATCGCCGCGGGATTGAAATGATCCTCGCGTCGCTGGGCGGCCCTCGCGCGACGTTTGAGGAGTTCGTGAAGAAGGCGGGCGAAGGGGCGTTTGCCGGGGCATGGATCGTCGGCGGCTATCCCAAGCCGTGGCTGACGAAGGAACTGGAGAGCGCCCTCGGCAAGATTGAGACACTTTTCGCACAAGACCTTTTCCCCAGCGCGCTGACTGACGCGGCCACGATCGTATTGCCCAGTTGCTCGTGGGCCGAGCGGTCGGGGACGTTCATCAACGCGCAGGACAAGGTGCAGCCGTTCGAGGCGGCGATCGCGCCGATCGAAGGCGGCCAGAGCGATGGGCATTATCTGCACGCGATCTGGGGCGGGCAGGGTCTGTATCAGGCGGCGAAGGTGCGCGGGGCCATGGCGAAATCGATGCCGGCCTTTGCGTCGGTGCATGTCCCACCTGCGATGCCGGAGCACGCACACTGATGATCGACAGCGTGAAGAACATCCTGGCCGACCAGTTCTGGTTCAGCCTGATCCTGTCGGCGGCGGCGCTGGGCGGCATCATGACAGCCGTGGCGTACGGCATTCTGCTGGAGCGCAAGATCGCGGCGTGGATGCAGGATCGGTACGGGCCGAATCGCGTGGGACCCTACGGCTTGTTGCAGCCGCTGGCCGACGGGCTGAAGTTCCTGCTGAAGGAAGACATCATTCCGCGGAACGTGGATCGCGTGCTGTTCGTGATGGCGCCGCTGGCGATTTTTGTGGTGGCGCTGATTGGCTTCGCGGTGATCCCGTGGGGCGGGACGTTTCGGTGGCCGTGGATGGCGGCGGATGCGGCCCCGCTGAAGGTGCAGGTGGCGAGCCTTGATATTGGACTGTTGTATATTCTCGCCGTCGCATCGCTGGGGGTGTACGGCGTCGTGCTGGGCGGCTGGGCGAGCAACAACAAGTACTCGTTCTACGGCGGGATGCGCGCGGCGGCGCAGATGCTCTCATACGAAATCCCGATGGGCCTGGCGATTCTGACGGTCGTGCTGACGGCCGGGGCGCTGCGGCTGGAGGACATGGTCGCGTACCAGGCCGGTCACTGGTGGATCGTGGCGTATCACCCCGTGGTGGCGCTGATCTTTTTCACGACGGCCCTGGCGGAGTCAAACCGCATGCCGTTCGATCTGGCCGAGAGCGAGCAGGAGTTGGTCGGCGGGTATCACACGGAATACAGCGCGATGAAGCTGGCGTTGTTTTTCCTGGCCGAGTATGCGCACATGATTACGTCGAGCGCGCTGATGGTGTGCCTGTTCCTGGGCGGCTGGCGCGTGCCGGGGTGGGTTTGGCTGAATGAGGATCCGTCTGTGCTGGCGATGCTGGCGCGGGTCGGGGCGATGTCGGGCAAGATCTTCCTGCTGATCTGCGTGTACATGTTCATCCGCTGGACGATCCCGCGATTTCGGTTTGACCAGTTGATGCGTCTGGCGTGGAAGAGCCTCGTGCCGATGTCGATGGCGCTCGTGGCGATTCAGGGCGCGGTGATCTACTACGGTTGGCCGCAGTGGTTCACGCTGGTCGGCAACGGGGCGATTCTGCTGATCGGTGGCGCGGTGAGCGCGCTGGGCGGCAAGCCGATCACGGGCCGGCAGCAGAGCCTGGGGCCGGTAAGCCGGACGACGGCGCCGGGTCGGGAGGCAATGAGTCATGTCTAACGGGCGGGACTGGAAACAGACAGACGTGGTGTATGTGACGCAGCCGCCGCTGTCGATGGGCGAGCGGTTGTATTTGCCGCAGATTTTCGGCGGGATGAAAACGACGCTGCGGCACATGTTCAAGAAGCGGCTGCGCGACGAGACGGTGGTGCAATATCCCGAACAGAAACGCACGCTTCGCAAGGAGATCTATCGCGGCGTGCATCGACTGAATCGCGATGAACAGGGCCGCGTGGCGTGCGTGGCGTGTTTCATGTGCGAGACGGCCTGCCCGGCGCACTGCATTCACATTGAGGGCGCCGAAAGCCCGTGGCCGGATCGGGAGAAGTATCCGATCAAATTCGACATTGATGAGTTGCGATGCATTTACTGCGGCATGTGCGAAGAGGCCTGCCCGGTCGATGCAATCGAGCTGACGCCGGAGTATCATCTGGTCGGCGGCTCGCGCGAGGAGATGATCTTCGACAAGGAGAAGCTGCTGATGGTGTTCGACCGGACGAAGGACGAGAAGCCGCGGAAAGGTCCGGCGATTACAGGGTATTAGGATTTCGGCAACTCATCAGTTCGAAGGCACCGCTGCGGCGCATTCGACTGCCGCGACTGATGCGGGTCGTGGCGGCAAGTGAGCGTCTCATTCGAAGGGCATGGCATGGTTTCTTTGGCGAATAAACCGGCGGCAAGCCGCGTTTGGTTCGACGATTCGAACCTTTGGATTGAACTGAAGGACGGGCGACAATTGTCCGTTCCGCTCGCGTACTTCCCTCGTCTGGCGCGCGCTTCAACGAAGCAACTGGCGAAGTTCAAAATGAGCGGAGGCGGCACGGGATTACACTGGGATACACTGAACGAAGACATCAGTGTGCCTGACCTGTTAATGGGGCGATCTGATCGAACGCGATCAGGCGAGGCGGCTCCGAGGTCCGCAAGGACGGGGCGGCATCCATCGAAGCGCTGATGGCATTGCCACGGGCTCGCCGACTACGAGGTATTAGAGCGGTTTTCATTCGGGCCTAGCGCCCTTGTGCACTAGGGGTTACGCTGG
>CAZQCF010000053.1:0-18891 GCA_964592235.1 uncultured Planctomycetaceae bacterium | reverse complement strand
GGCTTCTTCAAACATTGCGGCTACGCCGCTACGTGCGAATGAAAATCGCTCTAGCACGGCGTATCCGCGGTTGCTAAGCCACTGGTGCGTCCCGTTGTAGCCCCAGGTGTCGCGCGCCCACGGGCCGCCGTGGACGAGCAGGACCATCGGCACCGGGCCGTGATCGGGTCGGCCGTTGCGGTCCTGATCGGCCCAGACCGGGAGTGTCAGATAGCTGACAAGGTTCAGTCCGTCGCGCGCCTTGATGACGACGGGGTGCATGGGGGCGAGAGGGAGGTTCTCAAGCTTCGAGCGGTTGGTGAAGAGGAACTTCGCATGGCGATTCGCGCGATCGTAGCGGTAGTAGCGGACCGGGCCGTCATCGACGACGTACGTGACAATCCAGTGCTGGTCGTCGAGGGTGCGCGAGGTGATCTCAAAATCTCCGGGATGCACTTTCGCCAGCAGATCCATGTCGGGCTTGATGCTCGCGTCGAGAATCTGCCGCTCCTCGCGGTCGTAGTTGGTCGTGACCGCCTGAATCGTGTTCTCCGTCGGATGGACCATCGCGTCGCTGACATCGGCCTTGTTGCTGGCGGCGATGACAGTCTGCGTGCCGGTCTTGAGGTCGTTCGCGACGACGGCGGAAGTGTTGCGGCCGCGGCTGTCGATCATGTAGAGCGTCTGGCCGGTTTTGTCGAAGCCCATCGGCCCGGTGGTGAGGGCGTCATCGGCTGGAACGCTGGTGAAAAGGCTCCAGTCGTTGCCGGTGAGCCGGTAGAAGTCCATGCCGCCGGCGGGAGTCATCTTGCTGCCGAAGCGGATGTTGTAATCTTCGTCAGCGACGATGGAGACGAAGCCTTCGTTCTTGAGGACGAGTTTTCGTTCGCCGGAGGCGAGATTGACGCGATAGACATCGTGGAGACTCTTGTCGCGATCGTTGATCTGCACGAGAATGTCGGCGGGAATGCGATGGCTGACGGCGAGAATGCGCCCCTGGATGCCGTCGATCGGCGTGAGGTCGCGGGTGGTCATGGTCGTGACATCGGTCGCGTGGATGTGCCAGTCTTCATCTCCGCCCTTGTCCTGCGGATAGAGAATCGTCTTGTTGTCGTAGGCCCACTGGAAACTGCGGACGCCGCGCGTCGTGTCGCTCGTGACCGGCTTGGCCGCGGCGAGATCGCCGACGGGCGCGACCCAGACATTCAACACGCCCTCCTTATCGGCCAGCCACGCGAGGTGCGCGCCGTCGGGGCTGATCTGTGGCGCAGCGCGTTCAGGATTGCCGAAAAGGATCGACCGCGCGATCAGCGGTGTGCTGGCCTGATCTTTCGGGATCGGGACGGACGAGCGACTCGTGGCCTGGCAGCCTGTGAGCAGGGCGAGCGCGACGACGGCAAGGGAAGCGTGACTCCGGGTGTTCATCTTGTCTCCTTGAATTGAGCGGGTGAGTGAAAGTTTGTCGCGGCGTTTCGCGCAGCGGCGCGAAGCCGTCCATGATGATTCCTTCGTATGTTAACGAGACCACGGCGTGGTTCTTTCTCGCCGTTTCAAGGGCTGCGGCCGGCGTCTGCCAATTCCCGCACGAAATCGACGGCGGCGACGAGGGCGGCGGACTCGTCTGCGCTGGACAGGGCGGCCTGAATGCGGCGGACCAGGGCGCTGCCGACGATCGCGCCGTCGGCGAACGAACAGACCTCGCGGACCTGGTCGGCGGTCCCGATGCCGAAGCCGATGAGAACCGGGCGGCTCGATTCCCGCCGGATGCGCGTGACGTTCGCGGCGAGGTCGGCGGGCAGGGCGGCGCGTTCGCCGGTGGTGCCTTGAACCGAGACGTAATAGAGGAATCCGCCGGCGGCGCGGGCAATGCGTTCGGCTCGCTCGGGCGGCGTCGTCGGGGCGACCAGCATCGACAAACGCATATTGTGTGCCGCGCAGCGGTCGGCCAGATCGGCAGCTTCTTCGAGCGGAAGATCGGGAACGATGAGGCCGTCGACCCCTGCGCGGGCGGCTTCGTCGACGAATCGATCTGCGCCGCGGCGGTGGACGATCGACGCCGAGACCATCGCGAGCAGGGGATGGGGGAAGGCGCTGCGCACGCGCGACACCGCCGCGAACATGTCAGTGAGTCGGATGCCCGCGGCCAGGGCGTGCGCGAAGGCGTGCTGGATGACGGGGCCGTCGGCGATCGGATCGGAGAAGGGGATGCCCAGTTCGACGCCCCGGATCGGCAGCGCGGCGAGGCGCGCCAGCAATTGCTCGGTGAAATCAAGTGATGGATAGCCTGCGGGGATGAACGGCCACAGGCCCGGCGGTTGCTCGGCGAGGCGGCGGTCGATGCGGTTGGTTGGTGGAGGCGAGGTCATTGATGTAGTTGGTTCAAATCTAAGATTCGACGAGTTGTTCGCATTCAAAGTCTTGTAGGGTGCGTCCCCGACGCACCAGTTTTTGCCGCGACCGCAACGCCTCGAATCATTCCAGCTTCTCGCCTCGCAGGCGGGCGACTTCCACGCAGTCCTTGTCGCCGCGCCCAGACAGATTGACGACAATGGTATCATTGGTGTCCAGCGACGGCGCGAGCTTGAGCACGTGGGCCAGGGCGTGCGCCGTCTCCAACGCGGGGATGATTCCCTCCAGTTTGCTTAGCAAGTCGAACGCCGCGAGGGCTTCCTCGTCGGTGGCGGATTCGTACCGCACCCGACCGCTCGCCGCCCAGTAGGCGTGCTCCGGGCCGACGCCGGGGTAGTCCAGCCCGGCCGACACCGAGTGTACGGCGCTGGTCTGGCCGTCGTCGTCCTGCAAGACATACGTATGCATTCCGTGCAGGACGCCGGGCCGACCGCGCGAGATGGTCGCACTGTGCCGGCGGTCCAATCCCTCGCCGGCTGCTTCGACGCCGATCAATCGTACGTGCGCGTCGTTGACAAACGGGTAGAAGATTCCCGCCGCGTTGCTGCCGCCGCCCACGCACGCGACCACGGCCGTTGGCAACCGACCGGTCGCCGAGAGCATCTGCTCGCGCGTCTCGCGCCCGATGACCGACTGCAGATCGCGGACGAGCATCGGGAACGGGTGCGGCCCCATGACCGAGCCGATGACGTAATGCGTGTCGGCGACAGAGGCCATCCAGTCGCGCAACGCCTCATTGATGGCATCTTTCAGGGTGCGCTGGCCCGACTCGACCGGCACGACTTGCGCGCCGAGCAAGCGCATGCGATAGACGTTCAGCGCCTGCCGGCGCACGTCTTCGGCGCCCATATAGACGGTTGCAGGCATACCGAAAACGGCCGCGGCGGTGGCCGTGGCGACGCCGTGCTGCCCCGCGCCGGTCTCGGCGATCAGTCGGCGCTTGCCCATGCGCCGCGCGAGGAGGGCCTGGCCGAGCGTGTTGTTGATCTTGTGCGCCCCGGTGTGGTTGAGGTCTTCGCGCTTGAGCCAGATCCGTGCCCCGCCGAGGTTCTCGGTGAGCCGCCGCGCGAAGTAGAGCGCGCTGGGCCGGCCGACGTAGTCGCGAAGATAGCAGTGCAGTTCGGTCCAAAAGGAGTCGTCCACCTTCGCGGCGGCGTAGGCGGCGTCCAGTTCGGCCAGTGCCGCCATGAGCGTTTCCGGCACATATTGCCCGCCGAACTCACCGAAGCGCCCGTGGGCGTCGGGAAAGGCCGGGGTCTCGTGATGGGTTGGGCTCATGGGTTGCCTTCAGGGGTGCGTAGCATCTTACGGGCGGCCCCGGCGGGCCGCCAAAACGGCCGATTCGGCGCGATCCGCGGCGGCCGGTTGGCCGATAGAATAACGATATGGCCAATCAACCATTTGGAACGGTTCCCGGATTCGGGTCGGCGTATGTCCGGCAGCTCTCGATCTTTCTGGAGGATCGGGTCGGGGCGCTGCTGCGGATGTTCCGTTGCTTCGAAGGGTCGCCGGTGAAAGTGGTCGGCATGTCGGTCGTGCACGCGATCGACTGCGCGATCATTCGCATCATTTGCGACGACGCCGACAAGGCGATCGACCTGCTTAAGAGCCGCGATTTTCCCGTGTCGGTGTCGGAGCTGGTGGTGGTGGAGGTGCCGCACGGGCAGGGACTGATCTCGATCTGCGGCGCGCTGATCGCGGGCGAGGTGAACATCGATTATGCGTACCCGCTGCTGGTGCGCCCGACGGGCCGCGCGGCGCTGGCGATTCACACCGAGGATCTGGAGACGGCCGTCACGGTGCTTCGATCTCGGAAGTTTATCTTGCTGGGTGAGGATGATCTCGGAGACGGACCGGCGCGATGAAGTTGGAAGTGTGAATAGCGAATGGCGAAGGGCGAACGGTCTTCGCTTCGAGTCTGCATGCTCGAATTGAGCTGGCCTTCAGAGTGAGTTAGAATAGGCGTGCTGCACCCGGGCGATTAGCTCAATTGGCAGAGCACCTCGTTTACACCGAGGGGGTCGGGGGTTCAAGTCCCTCATCGCCCATTACTTGGTAATTTCCCTCCTCGTGGACCCGCGCGAACATCGGCCGTAATCTGTCCGCGTGACCGACGCCGCCGACAAGCAACCCACCGACCCCGATGCCGTCCGAATGTCTTTCGGCGAGCACCTGGAAGAACTGCGCAAGCGGCTGATCTGGGCCATCTTCGGCCTTGTCGCAGCGACCGTGCTTTGCTTTCACTTCGGCGACAAGCTCATCACGATTCTCACCACGCCGTACATGGTCGCGATGAATGAGATCGGGCAGGAGGCGCGGCTGGTCCAGCTCAACCCGCTCGAATCGTTCATGGAGTATTTCAAAATCTCGCTCGAGTTCGGGCTGGTTGTGGCGGCGCCGTGGATTTTGTATCAGCTCTGGCTGTTTATCGCGGCGGGGTTGTATCCCAACGAGCGAAAGATCGTGACGTATTTCGCGCCGGCGTCGATCGGGTTGTTTCTGCTTGGCGCGTCGTTTCTCGTACTTGTTGTGCTGTCGGGGCTGATCAAGTTCCTCATCGGCATTGCCGGGTGGTTCCCGCTGCCCGATCCGAACGCGGGGCTGTACGCGTGGATGCGCGGCGATGGAGAAATCGTCGCGACGCAGCCGGCGGATGTGCGCATGAACATCCCCGTCGCGACGGTAGAGCCGAACGAACCCGTGGATGGTCAGATCTGGCTCGACCCGCGCACGCGGCGGCTGAACGTGTATCACGATGGCGAGACGTATTACCTGCCGATGCAGAAGGCCAGCGCGAAACAGATCGTGCAACCGTTCTTCAGCGTGGCGGAGTACCTCGGGTTTGTCACCAATCTGGCACTGGCGTTCGGGCTGGGGTTCCAGGTGCCGATCGTGGTGGTGTTTCTCATTGCCATGCGCATTGTGACCTCGGTGCAGATGCGCAGCGCGCGACGGTTTGTGGTGCTCGCGGTGCTGGTCGCGTCGGCCGTCATCACGCCGACGCCGGACATCGGCACGATGCTGATGCTGGCGGTGCCGATGCTGGTGTTGTTCGAGGCCGGGCTGATGGTCGGCCGGGTGATCGAGCGGCGGCAGGCGGCGGAGGCGGCTTAAGCGGCCTCACCAGTCCCAGCTCCAATTGGACTTGCTTTCAACGCGGGCCTCGGCCGGCGTGTGCCCGGCGAGTTCGAACGGATTGGCCGCCTTGTCCAGCCAGGCCTGCCACGCCTCGGCGTTGTGCCGGTGGGTGACCCCGGTGAGCGCGATCAGGCTTTGCTCCGCAGCCCGCGTGATGGCGAAATCCTCTTCACGAAGCATCGCAATAAGCGTGTCCAGCACCGCGCGGTCGTGGAAGAAACCCAGCGCGTCGATCAGGGCGAGCCGCACGTTGCGGTCGCGGTCGGCCTGGGCTAACTCGCGTAGCACCCGGATCAGCTCGTCGCGCTGCGCCGCGTCGTAACTATGTCCGCCGACGATCGTCGTCAGAAGCCGCGCGGCCTCCCACCGGAGCGGCCCCGGGGCCGGGCGCACATCGTCCAGCCGCTGCGACGCGCTGCGGAGAATTTTCAGCAGCGTCGGCAGGTGCTGCGGGCCGGCCGACCGGTGCATCGCGCGGACAGCCGCGCAGCGCACGGCGGTATTGCTGTCGGTTCGCGCGATGGTGTCGAAGACTTTGACGGCCCAGTCGCTCGCGGCGTCGGCGCTCTTCGCAAGGCCGTTAACCCCTTCGCGGCGCTCGTCGGGATTGGGCGACTCGAGTGCGAGATCGACGTAGTCCTTCGTCGTCTTGCGCTGGTACCACGTCTTGTTCTTTCCCGAGCAGCCGCAGAGGATGCCGGCGATGAGGCACCACGCGAGCGCGCGGACTACGCGAGTGCGCCGGAGGCACGTCAACTCGGCGCAGCGATAAGTGGTCAGTCTATTTCGGTGTGACGGCATGGCTGGTCATGAGCTGTTCGTGCGGAACCCAGGTGACGTCCGTGATCGGGTGGCCGAAGAATCGCTGGCCGATCTCCTTGAAACGCTGGGGATTGTCGCTGACGTAGCAGAAGAGCGAACCTGCGCGGGTCGAGTCCGTCAGGGCGTCGCGCGCGGCGAGCTTATCGGCGACGGTTTGAGCCGTCTGTTCGCCGGAATCGACCAGAAGGACTCCGTCCCCGGCGACTTGTGTGAAAGCGTTCTTGAGCAGCGGGTAATGCGTGCAGCCCAGGACGATGACGCGCGGGCCGAGTTTGAGCACCGGCGTAAGGTAATCGCGCACGGTTAACAGGGTGATGGGATCGTCGCAGCCTCGCCCCTCTTCGACGAGCGGCACAAAGAGCGGGCAGGCCTTCTGCGTGACACGCTGGCTGGAGCTGATCTGCATGATCGCGCGGCGATAGGCGTCGGAGTGAATCGTCGCCTCGGTTGCGACGACGGCGATGACGCCGCCGCCGGCCGCTTCGACCGCTGCCCGCGCGCCGGGCTCGACGACGCCGAGGATCGGCACGGGAATCTGCGCCGCCAGATCGCCCAGCGCGACGGCGCTGGCGGTGTTGCAGGCGACGACGATGACCTTCGGGTCGAACCCCATCAGGAAATGGCAGATTTCCTGTGAGAACTGGGTGACGGTCTGCGTGCTCTTGTTGCCGTAAGGGACGCGGGCGGTGTCGCCGAAGTAGATGATGTCTTCATTCGGCAGGCGGCGGCGCAGCGCGCGAACGACGGTCAGCCCGCCGATGCCGGAGTCAAATACGCCAATGCTGCGTGGGTCACCCGCCATGCCGTCTGCATCCCTGCTGTCGAACCGCCCCGATTCGCCCCTTCGTCGCATCGCGGCGATATCGTATCGTCGGCAGGCGGGAACCTCAAAGATGACCGGATTCCACGTTGGCCGGGCGGCTTATGGATTGCCGGATCAGCGGTGCAACCCGTACAATCGCCGCCCGTCACAAGGGAGCCTTCGCCATGGATGGTGGAACCGCCACGATGAATCACGCCTCTGAAACGCCGGACGAATCCGAGGTCGCGCCGTTGAATGACGAAACCCGCGCTGCCGGGGAATCGTCGCATGAGTCAGCCGACGATGCCGCGCCGGAGATTCAGCCGCGCCAGGTCGTGGAGGCGATTCTGTTCGCCACGGACTCGCCGCTGCCAGCCGCGAAGATCGCGAAGATCCTCGGTGTCGGTGATGCGCGCGAGGTGCGCGGGCATATCGCGGCGCTGAATCAACAATACGCCGAGATGGGGCTGTCGTTTCGAATCAATGAGATCGCCGGCGGATTTCAGATGCTGACGCTGCCGGCGTTCAACGCGTGGCTGTCCAAGCTGCTTCGCACGCGCGACGAGACGCGCCTGACGGCTGCGGCGCTGGAGACGCTGGCGATCGTGGCGTACAAGCAACCGG
Organism: uncultured Planctomycetaceae bacterium; assembly: GCA_964592235.1. GTDB lineage: Bacteria > Planctomycetota > Phycisphaerae > UBA1845 > UTPLA1 > PLA3. Next base: position 11,117 of record CAZQCF010000053.1, on the reverse strand, counting down.
TGACGCGAGCAGATGTGGAGTCGATCCGCGGGGTCGCGGCGGGCGACGTGCTGAATCGCCTGCGCGAAATGAACCTCGTGAAAATTGTCGGCCGGGCGGAAGACCTGGGCCGCCCGATGTTGTACGGCACGACGAAGCAGTTCCTCGAAGTGTTCGGTCTGGCGTCGCTGGAGGAATTGCCGCAGGTGGAGGCGCTGCGCGGTGGGGCCAGCGCTGCGATCTCGCCGCGCGAGCCGGTCGGTCCTGTCGCCGCCGCACCCGAAGACGCATCGAACGGATCCGCCGATTCAGTCGAAGAGGCGGTGGATGACACGGGCCCGACACTCAAGGTGGTCGATGACGACGACTCCGCCGCGTAGGGGGCGCGCAGGCATCGGGGAAAATCGCCGACCGGCGCGCTGCCGGCGGGGATGTCGATTCACGCTGACGGTCAGTCTTGTCGCACTGTGTGGCACGCCGGTGTTCGCCGCGCCGAATGTGTTTGTCAGCCGCCCCGGTGAGATGGTTCGCCTAGTCGACCTCAACGCCGACGAGGATTTTCTCGATTCCGGCGAGCGCCTTTCGTATTGCGCCGGTTTGCCCACAGCCGTTGGGTCCATCGCTGCAGCCCCGGATGCCCTCTTCATCGCGCGGACCGATCAGCCGATTGTGCTGCGCGCCGTTGACTTGAACGGCGACGGCGACGCGCTCGACGCGAACGAAGTCACGCTGTTTGCCGAGTGGACCGGCGGGCCGTCGATTCCGACGTTCAGCGCGTTGGCCGTGAAGGCCGACGGCGTGCTTTATGTCGCCGATTCCGCGAACGGGCGATTGCTGCGGTTGGAGGATGCCAACGGGGATGGCGATGCGCTGGATTTCGGCGAATTGCTGGCCGTCGGCGACGGGCTGACGAGTCCGGTGAGCCTCGCGGTTCGGCCCGATGGCTGCGTGCTCGTGGCGCAGAATCTGGCGGCGGTACCGGTGCGAATTCTGCGCGATCGCAACGGCGACGGGGACTTCTTCGATTTCGCCGAAAACGTAAGCTATGCCGAAGGCGTGACACCCGGCAGCGGATTGGCTGCGACCGGGCAGTGGACGTCGTACCTGGCGCGGCCGGCGACCGGTGACGTGTTGAAACTGCATGATCAGACGCGGGACCATGACGCGCTGGATGCCGGCGAGATCGTAACGTATGCCGTAAATATGGCATCGGCGTCGTACCTCGCTGCCGATGTCGCGGCGGCGCTGTACGTCGCGGCGGCCGATGCGCCGGGCACGGTCTATCGCGTGGAAGACGTGAACGGCGACGGCGACGCGCTGGACATCGGTGAGGCGCTACCGGTTGCCGAGGGTCTCACGATGCCCGCCGGTATCGCGATTGCGCCGAAGCGCGTCGTCCCGAGTTGTGTGCGAGGCGACCTGAACGCGGACGGTTTCGTGACGCCAATGGATGCGCCCCTGCTGGCGAACACACTGATCGACCCAACGGGGGCGGAATTGTGTCGCGCGGATGCCAACGATGACGGGCTGCTCGACGGGCGCGACGTGGCGGCGTTTGTGGACCTGCTCGTGCCATGAATCAGCGGTCGCGGCGCGTCCGAAACGCACGCTACGGCCCAATCAACGCTTACTTCGCGCGGGACGCGATGTGATCCAATACGTTCATGTAATTGATGTAGCTGTCGTAGGGTGATTCGTACGGATTGAAATACTTGTGCACGTCGCCGTCGGCGAAGTACTTGGTGCACATGTAATAGAAATGGTCGGACGTTTGCGCGCGGCGCCAGTCGTTCAGCAGCGCTTCGTCCCCCTTGGCCTTCACCGCCGCCTCGAGGTTGTAACATTCCTGCAAGGCGTTGGACTGCATGGCGTTGCCCAGCCACGCCGACAGATCGCGCTCGGTGTCGGCCCAGCTGATGAGATGCGGCGCGTTGAATTCGCCGACCGGCTCATAGCTGTCAATCACTTCGCTGGGCGTCTTGAAATTATTGTCGAGGTTGATTCGCATCACCTCGCCCGGAAGGTGATAAAGGAAATCAAAAATCCCCGTCTCGGCCCACTGGTGCTCGCCCAGCGTCTCATAGTCCATGAACAGGTTGACGGTGTATCCGCAGCCGTTCACCTGGTTCACCCACTTGGCGAACTTGTCAGCCGTGAGCGGCCATTCGGCCCAGCCGCGATTGGAGAATCGAAACGCGATGTCGTCCGACAGGCGGTAGTTCTTGAGCAGGACGCGGATCGACGAATTGGGTGCGGAGTAGACAAAATTCGGTGATCGATAGCCCAGCAGGTGATCGGCCCCTTCGGCGATGATGGCTTTGTAGCCCATGCCGGCGACCGCCGCGGCGATCTCGTTGTTGTAAATCAGCTCAGTGTTGCGAAAAACGCGGCTGGTCTGCCCGAAGAGGGATTTGATTTTTTCCTGTTGCAGGCGAACCTGCTCCTGAAACTCGGTGCGCGAATAGAGGAACGAGAGACTGTGATAATACGTCTCCGCGAGAAACTCGACGCAGCCTGTGTCGGCCAGTCGCTTGAAGCTATCGATCACCTGCGGGCACCACGTCGCGAACTGATCCATGACGACGCCGGTCAGCGCGTACGAGACGCGAAATCGCCCCTCGTGCAGCTTGATGAGATCGTAGATGCACTGATTGGCGGGGATGTAGCACTTGTTGGCGACCTTGTGGCAGATCTCCGCGTTCTTAGCGTCATCGAAGTAGTTGCTGTCTTGATCGAAAATCGAATAGCGCCGCAGGCGATAAGGCTGGTGAACCTGAAAGTAAAAACACACCGAGGCCATCGGAATCGTCCGCCTTATCTGGCCGCCAGGGCCTGCCCATACACCTTCACGACGGCCGCCGCCGAATCGCGCCAGGTGAGTTTCTGAATTTCAAAGCTGCCGTGCTCGCGCAGCGTCGCCTGCAACGGCGGGTGGCGAAGGACCGCGATGATCTTGTTCGCCATTTCGTGGATGTCCCAGAAGTCCACCTTCAGAACGTGCGTCAGAACTTCCGACACGCCCGACTGCTTGGAGATCAGTACCGGCACGTCGTGCGACAGCGCCTCCAGCGGAGCGATGCCGAACGGCTCGCTCACGCTCGGCATGACGTACAGGTCGGCCATCTTGAAGACCCGCGCCACGTCGTCGCCGCGCAGGAAGCCCGTGAATACCACCTTGTGCCCGATGCCCAACTCGGCCGCCAGCTCGATCGACCGGCGGGCCATGTCGCCCGAGCCGGCCATGACGAAACGCACGTTCTTTTCGTGTTCGAGCACCTTCTTCGCCGCGGCCAGGAAATACTCCGGCCCCTTCTGCATCGTGATGCGCCCGAGGAACAGGACGATCTTCTCATCCTTGCGAATCGCAGGCGGAAGTTCCATCGCATGTCCGTTGCCGTTGTTGTCGATGGCGTTGTACACCACTTCGACGCGCGAGGCCGGTGCCGAGTACCGTTGGATCAGGATGTTGCGCGTCAGGTGGCTGACCGCGATGGCGCGGTCGGCATTGTGTACGCCGGCCCGCTCGATGTCGTAAATGCGCTGGTTGACGTGTTCGCCGCTGCGGTCGAACTCCGTCGAGTGAACATGAACCACCAACGGCTTGCCTGTCGCGGCGGCCACGGCCATCCCCGCCGGGTAGGTCATCCAGTCGTGCGCATGAATCACGTCGAAGTGTTCGCCCCGCGCCAGCGCCACGGCGATCAGCGCGAACCGCTCGACCTCGGCGAACATGTCGCCGCCGTAATGCCCCGCCGGACCGCTCTCCATCGGGATGATCGCGCGGCCGGACGTGCTCACGTTCGCGCCGCCAGGCGATTCCGTCTCCGACGTGACCAGGTCGGTTTCGACCGTCTGTCCCCTCGCGAGACTCGATTCCAGATGGGTGACATATTCCGCCGGTCGGCCATAAGGCTGCAACATGGACGGAATCGCGCGGAACTCGACGTTTTCAAACTCCTTGAGACGGTACGCGGTGTATTGTTGCAACTGCTGGGCGCTGGGAGTCTTGAGGTGAACATGCGTCGCGGCGGCGCTGGTGACCGGCTGCGGAAGCACGAACACCACGCGGTGGCCCAGTTCGCTCAACCCCTTGGTCAGGCCATAGCAGGCCGTGCCCAGCCCGCCGCTGATGAATGGTGGAAACTCCCATCCCAGCATGAAGATGTTCATGGTGTCCTGCTTGTCCGACTGCCTGGGACCGAAGTGCACGCGCGACTCACCGCTTTTACGTCATCTCACCGGATGGTAGCCCGCGCAATCCAGCGCGGCGCGAGACGGCGCGGCGCGTCGCGATGGGTCCATCCGGTACGCTGTGGCGGCGATCTCCACCGGCCGGATCGGCCTGTGGATTCTTTTCGAGTATCCAGGCGCGACGCCGGACTGTCAAGCCGCGCGATGCCGCAGGTTTAACGCAAAAATCGCCCGAATGCGGGGCGCGCCGATGATTGCCAGGTTAGGGCTGGCCATCCGGCCCCCGCTCGATCACGTTGGCCATGCAGCGAACCGCGCCGTTGAGGTGCGCGATCGGCGCGACGTCGACCGGGTGGACTTTCGCGCCGAGCTGTTCATAGATTCGGCGCGCGGCGGCGTCCAGCGCGGGGATTCGCCAGGTCGGCACATACACGACGCGATGCCCGTCCACCGTCTCCTGCAAGACGTTGTTGTACGTCACCATGAAATCGCCGTTGAGGCAATCGGCGTAGGGCAGCCGCGTCACGGTGAAACCATCGGCGGCGAGGCGCGCGGCGATATCGTCGAATCGCTTCTGCCGCGCGGGCGACGTGTCGGCTTCGCGACCCATCAGCCGCGCCGCCAACTCGCGCCGCGATTCGACATCGGCGCCCTTCATCGCCTCGGCGCCCAGCGCCGGACTGGCGACCAGCACGTGCCGAGCGCCAAACACGGTGAAGTACATATCGAGGTGCACAAAGGGCACGTTGCCCGCGTCGTCGCCGACAAGCGTGATCGGTGGCGCGAAAGTCCGTTGCAGCAATTCACGAGGCGTCCCGCTGCCGGTTGACGACGCATTATCCGGCAAGGCGTTGGCCCCGATGAAGACACCCTCGGTCGAGGCCAGCAGGTTGCCGCCTTCCACCACCAGGTCCGTCGGTGCGATTCGCAATTCGGGAATCAATCCTGCCAACAGCGCCCCCGCGCCGGCTCGCTCGTTCAATCGGCTCGGCTCGCTCGCGAGTCCGGCGATCGACGGAATCAGGCACAGCGGATAACCGGGGCCCGCATTCCGCACGTTGCCGAACACGTATCGATCGCGCGGCCACACCGAGATCGGCCCGGCCACGCGGCGCGTCTCGATCCGCAGCCGCCGGTCGTAACCGTACTGCTTCATGCGCCCGAGCGTTTCGCGCTGGGCCGCTTCGCTGTCACACGCGAACGTCACGCGCGTCCCGTCGCGGATCGCGCCGAGCAGGTCGAAGACGGGCTTCGACGCCTGCGCGACGAGGCCGTCCTTGCTGTGAATGAGGAGGTGCCCGATGCGCCCGTCGTATTCGGTCAGCGGCGTCATCGGCGGCGGGGTCGCCGGCTGCGTCGCCGGTTCGACACGCGGCAGGGTCGGTGTTCGGCGTGAGCGATCACACCTCGCGCCATGCAGGATGATCCCGAGCAGGATCGCCGCGTGGAGGATGGGGTGACGTGAAAATGGCATGGCTCGTGCCGCGAAGATTACCAGTCGAGGGGCTTGCGCCACGCATCGCGCAGTGCATCCAGCGTGGAGGAATCGACGATCTCGCCGCTTGCATTCAGCCAGCACAGTTCGCCGCGTAGCGCGGCATGGCCAGCGGTCATCGCGGAAACGCGCGCCACAGATCGCACGATCAACCCGTCGCAGCGTGACAGGGCCTGCAACGGGCCGTCCGCCGCAACTTGCAGGAGATACGTACCCGGGCGCGGTGCGAACGGGTCTCCCAGCGTTGCCATCGCATCACTGTCGATGTCGCAACCGATGCCGCTCGCCATCGCCATCTCGGCGATCGCCACGGCCAGTCCGCCGTCGCTGACATCGTGCGCCGCGAGGATGCCGCCTGCACAAATGGCGTCGGCCACTGCGCGATGCAATGCGACCAGCGGCTCGAACCTCGCCGCGTGCCAATAGTCCGCCCCGGTTGCGGCCGCGACGATCTGCGTGGGCGCGGCGTGCGGCTTGAGCGAGGCCGTCACGCATCGCCGCGCATCGGCCACGATCGACACGGCGGAAATCAGCAATGTGTATGGAATGGCCAGGCGCCCCTCGGCCAGCTTCGGCGCGGGCACACCCGGCCAACGCTGCGCCATGAGCCATTCGAGCTTGCGGGCGTCGTCGGACCGTAGCGAAAACTCGTTGTTGAGTGAATCCTTCCCGCTGATAAACGGCACACCGTAGGCCAGCGCCGCATCGTGACACGCCTGGCACGCGCGAACCAATGCGCCGAGGTTTCGCGCGTCGTCCACACGGGGCCAGCAGAAATTGTCGAGGATCGCGGTTTGCGACGGATCGCCGCCGACGCAGACCACGTTGCGAATCGCTTCGTCAATCGAGGCCCACGCCATGAGGTATGGGTCCACGTCGGCCAGCTCGGGCGCGAGGCCGCAACCCAACGCCACGCCGCGATACGAATCGAGCAGGGGCCGCAGCACCGCGCCGTCCGACGGGCCGTCGTAGCGCCCGACGAGCGGCTTTACCGCGCTGCGCCCCTGCACCTCGTGATCGTATTGGCGAATGATCCAGTGCTTCGACGCCGTCGTCGGGTCGGCGAGCGCGGCGCACAGGCGATGCGTCAAGGAGCGATCGTGCGGCGTGGCGGAATCGCGTGGCATAGCGCTTTTCTCTGTCCACTCCGCCCGCAGTGTCTTCCGCGGCAACCCCTCGTGAAGAAATGCCAGATCAATGTCACCGACCGGCGTGCCCTCGTACGTCACGACCAGCCGCCCCGTGTCGGTGAACTCGCCGATGATCGTCGCCTCCACGTCCTCACCGCGGCACAGGGCCAGAAGCGTCTCCACGCGATCGGCGGGCGCGGCCAGCACCATTCGCTCCTGTGCCTCGGAGATCCAGATTTCGTCGTAGCGCAGCCCGGCGTATTTCAGCGGAACGCGCTCCAGCCGCACCACCGCGCCCGTCTCGGCCGCCATCTCGCCGATCGCCGACGACAACCCCCCGGCCCCGCAATCGGTGATCGCCGAGAACAGGCAGGTCCGCGCGCCGTCCAGTCCAACCCAGTCGCGTGCCGCCAGCACGACATCGAGCACTTTCTTCTCTTCGATCGCGTTGCCGATCTGCACGGCGTGCGCGAATTCGTCTTCGTGTGTGTGCGAAATCTCGGCGCTTGAGAACGTCGCGCCGTGGATGCCGTCGCGCCCCGTGCGACCGCCCAGCAGCACGATCCGATCGCCGGGCCGCACTTGCTTCTCAATGCGGTCGCGCGGGATAAGTCCGAGACAGCCGCAGTAGACGAGCGGATTGCCCAGATACCGCGGGTCGAAGTGCACCGCCCCGTTCACCGTCGGGATGCCCATGCGATTGCCGTAGTCGCGCACCCCCGCCACCACGCCGCGCAGGACGCTGCGTGGGTGAATCACCCCGCTCGGCACGCCGTCCATCGGCCAGTCGGGCGGCGCGACGCAGAAGACATCTGTATTCGCAAGCGGCTTCGCCCCCAGCCCGCAGCCCAGCACATCGCGGATCACACCGCCGACGCCGGTCGCCGCCCCACCATACGGCTCGATGGCCGACGGGTGATTGTGCGTCTCAACCTTGAAGGCGATGCCGTGCCGGTCGTCGAATGCGATCACGCCGGCGTTATCCTTGAAGACCGAAAGACACGTCGGCCCCCGCCCGCTGCGAATCAGTTCATCCGTCGCCCGGGCGATTGTGTCTTTCAGCAGGTTGTCATACCGGATCGTGACCGCCGCGCCGGGCGGCGTGGTCGCGGCCTCTGGCGGGCATGCTGAAGCCGCCGCCGGCATCGCCTCGCCGCGGTACTCAAACGCCGACTTCAGCGTCTTGTGAACGCAATGTTCCGACCACGTCTGCGCGATGGTCTCCAATTCAAGGTCGGTCGGCTCGCGCCCTTGTTCCTGATAGTGCGCCTGCACCGCGCGCATCTCATCGAGCGACAGGAACAAGTGCCCCCGACGGCTTAGCGCCTCCAACTCCCGCTCGCTGCACTCCGTGATCGGCGCCGTTCGCAGCCGAAACTCATACTTCGGCGGGGTCGGCGGCGGCGCGATCTCCCGCGCCCCCCAGACCACCTCCTCGATGCAATCGTTTGCCAGCAAGGTGGGGATTCTCGACTTCTCGGCGTCGCCCGGTATGGGTGATAGTACGTAGCGCCGTCCGGTTCGAACGTTATCGCACGTAATGCCCATCGCCCGGATCGCCGCTAGGGTCGATTGGGCGACCGGGTCCATGACCCCCGGACGGGGGAATACCTCAATGGCCACGCCTTCTGGCGGGTCGTCTACTTTTTGGCCCTCTCCTCGGATGGAAAACTCCTGGCAGACGCGATCCGCGAGCAATTCCGTTGCGATGCGGCGCGCCAGTTGCTTTGTCTCGGGAATCGTTCCTGCCAGCGACACGAGATAGAGGGTGGAAACGTGGACATCTCGAATGGATCGGATGCCAAACTCGTGGAGAGTCTGGACTGTGGCCTTCCCGACGGGGTCCGGCTGACCGGGGCGGTTCGAGACCTCGATTCTCCAAAGTCCCATAAATTTGAGTTGAAGTTCAGGGCCGTGTCCGGCAAACGTAAACCAATGTCAACACGAACATTAGTGCTGCCGCGTGTTCTGCGAGGCCCCAAGACGTTAATGTCAGATAACCGCTGCGTCAAATATTTCTTGTCGATGAAGTTAGATCGGCTTACCCTATTGGGTCGTATCCAAGGGGCAGCCACGAGGGAGCGGGCTTGCCGTCCGACCGACGCGTATCAATTCGAAGGTGGAGCACGGCCCCCGCGCGGTGGGGACCGTCAGAACCGAAAGCGGTTCAGCGCTCCGCAAGGGATGATGAAGGAACATCTGGATTGCAGTCTTGTGATAGCTAAGTTTGCAGGACGCCACGCGACCGCCGCCATAGCTCGGCCGGCGACTGCGGTGTGCTGCCATTGAAAGGAACGTGAATGAGCACGCTTTCCGACGGAACGAATGGCGCGATCGGTGGGGGGTACCTCGAGTTCGAGCGACCTCTCGCCAAGATCGAACGCCAGATCGAGGAATTGGAAGCCAGCCAGGCGGTCTCGGGGCGAGACCATTCCGAGACCATTCGCATCATGCGGGCCGAGCTTCAGGGTGCCCGCAAGAAGCTGTACAGCAATCTCGACGCGTGGGAGACCGTGCAGATGGCCCGGCACCCCAAGCGACCGCTCGTGCCCGACTATCTCAACCTGATGGTCCGCGACTTCTGCGAGCTGCACGGCGACAAGAACTTCCGCGATGACCGCGCGATCATCACCGGCTTCGGCCGCATTGATAACCTCAAGTGCCTGTTCATCGGCCACGACAAGGGCAAGGACACCAAGCAGCGGCTTGAGAACTGCTTCGGCATGGCCCACCCCGAGGGCTACCGCAAAGCGCTCTCGAAGATGAAGCTCGCCGAGAAGTTCGGCCTGCCGGTCGTGTGCCTGATAGATACGGCCGGCGCGTATCCCGGCATCGGCGCCGAAGAGCGCGGCATCGCGCATGCGATCGCCGTGAACCTGATGGAGATGGCCCGGCTGCGCACGCCGATCGTGTGCGTGGTGATCGGCGAGGGCGGCTCGGGCGGCGCGCTGGGCATCGGCGTGGGCGACCGTGTCGCGATGCTGGAGCACGCGTATTACTCGGTCATTTCGCCCGAAGGCTGCGCCGCGATTCTGTGGAAGTCGGCCGAGCACGCCTCGACAGCCGCTCGCGCGCTGAAGTTCACCGGGAAGGACCTGCGCAAGCTCAAGCTGATCGACGAGGTCATCAAGGAGCCGCTCGGCGGCGCGCACCGCGATCCGACGACGACGGCGGAGAGTCTCAAGTCGTACATTGTCGAGACGCTCAAGGACCTCAAGCGCGTCAAGATGGACACGCTCATGAAACGGCGCTACGCGAAGATTCGCGAGCTGGGTTCGTTCTTCACCGACACGTCGGCGGCCGCTTCGGCGGCGAAGGCGCGCCGGTCAGCGAAGGTCGTCGTGGACGCCGCGCCGAAGGCTGCGGCCGTCGCCCGCGCGGCGGCATCGGCCAAACGCGCGGCCGCGGCATACGAGCCGGCGTAGGTCGCGCCCGGCAAACAGCTCGCCATCCTGATTCTGCTTCTAGCGGTTCCTAATCAGAATCGTAGGGTCCGCTCTGCGGACCGATTCCCTTCACGGCCCGCGCCCCCGGTGAGGTCCGCACATCGAATCGTACGTACTTGCATCCAGGAAGGTCCGCACAGAGGACCCTGCTCAACTCCCTCTCCCACCCAGGGAGAGGGTTGGGGTGAGGGTCAATCAGGTTGCTTGAAACGTTTTCCCTCCTCACCTGATTGAAGAGTCGCCGTGGCGACTCTCTCCCCCAATGGGGAGTAGAGTTTGGAAACCGGTTCTAGTAGAAATTGTTGATATCGGACTCCCGGCTGGTATAATGAGCGGTATCTCACCTTCCTACCGGGCAGCGGGGCGGGCTGCGCGGCGACGAATAATGCGATCGAACTGGGCACCTTGAAATGGATGGTGCCCCCTGCCAGACCGTTGCTGTTGAGTTTTCCCGAGCTGTCGAAATAAGAGCAAGGAGCGTGCGCCATGTTCAGAACTCGCCTGATCCTGGTCCATGACAATCGCGTTGCGTCAGGCATTGAGAGCTTCGAGCCGGGCGTCTTGATCGTTGCGCTTGCCATGATATTGGCAGTTACCACTCCGAATGCGATCGCTGCGGAGTACGATGTCGTGCAAGCGACCTCAGGGTCAGGCATGCGGCACCATGGCGTGCCAGATGGATTGTCCGGCTCGGACTGGTCCGGGATTCGTGCCGCGTACGAGGCCAATCGACACGCGGTGTTTGCGGTTGAGGGCGGCTATCAGGCTCGGAATCCCGGTCAGCAATGGCGAACGCGATTCGACGGCCGCGGATTTGTGACGACGGCGGATTCCGGTGAGTGGTCGTGGGGACTTGAACTGGTCAGCTTTGGTCGC
>CAZQCF010000052.1:0-19025 GCA_964592235.1 uncultured Planctomycetaceae bacterium | reverse complement strand
AGAGACCGCGTGGCCAGCCCAATCGCCTGCTACCTCACCGGTAATCGCAAACCCCAGAAGTAGCGAATCGGCGTTCCCCACGGGTCCATCACGAGCTTGCGCGATTCGGCCGGCGCACCGCCCAGTACGGGATAGAGCGGCTCTGCGATGCCGCCCTTGTACGTGCGAAGATCCAGCAGGTTCGCGTCGTCCCGATCAAGATGAGGCCCCTTGCCCGACCGGGCGGTCAGCGCAAAAACCAGGCACGCATTGGATGCCAGCAAGTCTCGATTGATTGAGGCGAGACTCCAGTCCTGCAGCGGCAGCGTGATCGAAGGCGGCCCGTCGTTGAAGTTCGTCACCGTTGAATAAGGCGGCGAGGGAAACTGACGCGACGCGATGAAATCGGGCCAGCCCTTGTCGGCGATCGGGCGGAACTGATTGACCGACGGATCAAACAACCGCCACGCGGGCCAGAACTCGGCATACTTCTCAATCGCCTGTGAGATCAGGTTGAGTTGAATCCGCGCGCGGGAGACCTTTCGAGCATCACCGATCAATCGGCTGCTCACCAGCACGCCGCCGACCAGGACCGAAAGGATCGTCACCACGACGAGCACTTCGATAAGCGACATGGCTCGCTTGCGAAATCGGGTCAACGGATTCAGCATCGTGGGCCGCTCTCATTTCCGCCGCTTTCCACCGGTCTCATTACAATTCGCCGCCACCGCCACCGCCACCGCCGCCACCGGTCAGGTTGTTCACAAGGCTGACCATCGGCAGGAACAGCGCGATCACAATAAAGCCGACCATCACGCCCAGCACAATGACCATCACCGGCTCGAGCAAGCTCACCAGGCCTGCGACGAGCGTCTCAACTTCGTCGTCGTAGTTGTCAGCCACCTTGATGAGCATCTTGTCGAGGTCGCCGGTTTCTTCTCCGACGTCCACCATGTTGACGACGAGATTGTCAACGACTTTCGTCGCCTTGAGCGGCGTCGCAAACGATTCGCCCTCCCGGATCGCGTCATGCACTTTGGCCAGCGCCCGGGCATAAACCTCGTTGCCGGATGTGTCCTTGGTGATGGTGATCGCCTCAAGAATCGGCACGCCGGCCGCTACGAGCGTCCCCAGGGTCCGCGTGAAACGCGCGACGGATGTCTTTGACAGGATGTTACCCAGGATCGGCACTTTCAACTTCACCACGTCCATCGCGTAGCGCCCTTCCTTGAACTGCCGGATCAGTTTGTACACCGCGAAGAACCCGATCGGCGAGACAACGATGTAGGCCCAGCCGGGGATTAGCATGTCCACTTCTTTGCCGTTGGCATCGGTTGTCTTGCCGATCATCCAGTCCGACATGCCCAGCAGCAGCATGGTCAGCCCAGGCAGCTTCGCGCCGAAGTCGGCGAAGATCGTCTTGAACTTCGGAACGACGAAGTACATGATGCCCGACACGATCAACATCGCGAAGGTGATGACGCACACCGGGTACACCATCGCGCCGATCACCTTGCGCTTCAGCTTCTGTGCTTTTTCCATGAAGTCGGCCAGACGCTGGAGAATCACGTCCAACACGCCGCCCGCCTCGCCCGCCGCGACCATGTTGCAGTACAGCCGGTCAAACACTTTCGGGTGCCGCGCCATCGCCTCGGACAGCGTCGAACCGCTTTCCACGTCCTCGCCGACGTACCGCAGCGCCACGCGAAGCACGCCCGGTTTCTGCTGCTGCTCAAGAATGCGAAGCGAACGCAGAATCGGCAAACCGGCGTCCATCAACGTTGACAACTGGCGCGTAAACTGCGTCAACTGCTTCTGCGACACGCCCCCGATGCCGCCCGTACTCCGGCGCTTGGCCGGCCCGGCCGCCGCCGCCTTCTTCGCGCCGCCCTTCTGGCGCACCTTCGTGGGGAAGTACCCTTGCGCGCGGATCTTGGCGATCGCGTCTTCGGATGTCGGGGCGTCGACCTCGTCCTTGATCTCCTGCCCCGCGGCATTCATCGCTTCAAACTGGAACGTCGGCATCGAACTCGTCTCCTGCCCAGGTCGGCCGATCCCCCAATGCGGCTGGTCTGCTGCGGTACAGCCCCGGGGTCCCAGCAGCGCGGCCATCCCGGCCGGTCCGCGCAAAGCCTAACCACTACGGACATTATTCAACTCGGCAAGGTGTCTGGCCACACGGCAAGGAGCTGGTAAGCCTGGGAGCTGCTCCAAGGCAATGGTCGTTGGAACCCGAGCCGACAGGTCTTGCGACCGTAACTATCGGGCCTGTTGCCGGTTTGGCCCCGCTGCAGCGGCGTGGAGGTGCTAACCCAAGGGGTTTATGAACGGAAAACTCGGATCAAGGCCCGGTCAGGAGCAGCTGGACCATGTCGGGGATGTCCCGGCCGTTGGCCACCGAATCGCCGTTCACATCGCAGCGGGCGATGTGCTGCGGATCATTGTTGGTGCCGAGCAGCACGCCGACGAACAGGTCGCGATCAGTCTCGTTTACCGAGCCGTCGCAGTCGATGTCGCCGGGGCCGCATGGCGGAATGAACGATATCTGAAGCCGGGGTCGGTTTGCGGGAGTGATGGTTTCCCGGCTGGCGAATTTCCGTGCCGTCTGGACGTCGACCTCGTTGCCGATCAACACCCAGCCGAAGTTGCCGGCTGGATTGTCCAGCCAGCCCTGTACGTCGGCAACCATGCTTGGCGTGGATCCCCACGTGTAGGTGCCCTGAACATTGTTAACGATGATCGTGGCGCTTGGGGTTGCTTCAAAGTCCCCGCCGGGTGTTGTCCACAACTGGTCCGGGTAAAATCGGTGCACCCACGTCGCGTCCCCGGCCGTTGCGGGCGCTCCGCCGCCGCCCGAGCTGGACGACGTGCCCTCACCCCAATTGGCCAGAAGTCGATGAAGTGAGTGGGAATCGCTGATGCTTCGCGTGCGCAGCAGAAAGAGATTCAGCGACGCCGACTGAATTACCGAACCGGCTGGAACGGCGCCTGCTACGTCGAACGCCAGTACCGACCGGCGACGTGTGAACTCGGCAAACGAACTCGTGCGGCCGCTAAACACGGCGTCGCCCAGGGCGTTGCTTAGCGGGCTGTCGAGGGACTCGATCAGCGTGTTGTCCTTGACGGGAGTGAGCGTGATGTCGGCGGCGCGCACCGCACCGGACAAGGCTAACGCAAGCGAAGTCAACAATCGGGCCACCATTCGCGACATTTGGATACACCTCTTCGCTGCCCTCCAGTTGGGGATCAACCTGGTTAACAGCGACTCAAGTCTTGATCATTGCTGCCATCGGCAGATCGTCGGTGCGTCCCCGCTGCACCATCTGACCGTGTTCCTCTGCAAGGGAACTCGTCACCGGTCTTGAGGATCACAATCGCATGTGTCCTGCCAGGATGCTCATCACCCCGCTAGCCGGGGATTTTACCAGAACAGCACCCGAATCCCAACTTGCTTTGGTGCGTTCCGCGGTGACTGGAGCTTGATCCAGTGGCCGTGCCGGACGAATGGGTGGCTCCGCACACCGGCATTTTGTTGCATAGTGGCTGTGATTTCTAATGGGCTGATCGGGGTAAACCTGTCAACCGCTTGCCACGTAGTGCGAGATGACAAGGCATCTGGTTACTTAGCTGATTGTACGTGATCCCCGCATGCCAAATCGCGCCGCGAGATCAGAATATGTGGGCAATTGAAATTCCCCGTAAGGTGCAGGAGCATCCCTTTCATCCTGGACAATCGATCAGGCTTTGTGCTATAACACGTTGTTTCCGTTTCACTTAGCATCCGAGCCCGGGTGTGGGTCCGCATGGCTGCCAATCATCGAAACCAGACGCCGCGTTTCTTTCTTGTCGGCAATGCACAGAAACCTAACGTCAAGGTCTCATTTGACCGCCTGGCCCGCTGGCTGGACGGCAAGGGGTTGCTCGTCGGCAGCGATCTCGACGGCAAGCCGGCGGCGATCAACGAGGCCAAGCCCGACTACGTCGTCGCGCTCGGCGGGGATGGCACAATCCTGAACGTCGTCCAGGCCATGCAGCATCGGCAGGTACCGATCATCGGCGTCAACCTCGGCAAGCTCGGCTACCTCGCGGGCTTCAACGAGAACGAGTTCGAATCGCAGCTGGACCGAATCCTGACCGATCCGGATTGCATCAGCCGCCGAATGTTGCTCGACGTGCTTCTTGTGGACGCCGGCGGCAGCACGTGGCGCGGCATCGCCTTGAATGACTGCGTGCTTCGTGTCGGGGACCCATACCGCACAGTGGGTCTGTCCGTCAGCATTGACGACCACCCGGTGACCACGATCATCGGCGATGGCCTGATCATCGCCACACCGACCGGCTCGACGGCCCACAACATGGCTTGCGGCGGGCCGATCGTGCAGCCCGATGTGAGTGCCATTGTAATGACACCTCTTTGCCCTCATTCGCTCACCCATCGGCCGATCGTCGTCGCGCCCGACGTGCGCCTGAAGGTCGACGTGCGCAAGACCAGCGCCGGCGTGGCGGTGGTGCTCGACGGCCAGGTCGTGCGGCCCGTTCCCGGCGGCGCAAGCCTGCTGGTGCATCGGTCCGCCGAACAGGTGCAGCTTGTGATGAATCCGCATCGCCACCAGTGGGATCTGCTCGTGCAGAAGCTCAAATGGGGGCAGGGACTTACCCCGCCGGTATGAATGCTGCAGCCGGAACTGCGGGCGCGCCAGGACCTTTCAAGCGATTCTTCTCGATTGACAGCCATCGCACCTGACAAATCGACGGAAGATCTCGACCGATTCCGCACGCGCGTCGTCCTCACGGTCGCGCTGTTCGGCACGATTCTCCTCGGCGCGTGGTCGGATGGCGCCTATCACGACGACGACCTGACGCACTATCTCATGGCCCGATGGTCCGCGGTCTTTCCCGGCTATCTGCTGAACATCTGGGGTCGGCCGGGATTCACGATCCTCGCCGCAGCCGTGGCCTGGATCGGTTCTCCCCAGGCGGGCTGGCATGCGGTCCGCGTTTTGTCAGCGCTGGTGACCGCGGCCTCGGCGTTGCTCGCGGCGCGCACCGCGCGGCGACTGGGCATCGCGCCCGGCTGGCTGGTCGTGCTGATCTGTTACGCGCAGCCTTTGAATACGGTGCTCGCGGCGACCACTCTGACGGAGAACTTCGCCGCATTCTATTTGACGGCGGCGGTCTATTTGTTGCTTGGCGGACGCGCGAGCACGGCCTCCGCCGTGTTCTCGCTGGTGCTGGTGAGCCGGCACGAGACCGTAGCCCTGCTCCCCGTCTGGTGGCTGGGAGTCTGGATGGCGGGGGGGCCGGCAGGTCGTCGCGTGTGTGCGCTTGCGGCTTCGCTTGCCGCGCCGGCGCTGCACAACGTGGCGTTCTTCGCGGCGTATCGCGCGTGGCCGTTCCAGCTCTTTCTCGCGCCGTCCGGTTCGACGCAATACCCACCCACCGGGCCGCTCGCGTACTTTCCGCACCTCTTTGCGGCCGTGCCGTTTGTCGTCGCTTCGTTCGCGTTGATCGGCGCCCACCGCGTGGCAGCATCGCGTTTCTCGAACGCATCAGCGCAACCGGACCTGTTGAGCGAGGCGGCGGAGAAACCGCGTGCGTGGATCATTCCCGCGTTGGCGGCAACTTTTGTAGGGATTCACATCGTCGTCATGGCGGCGGGCGTCTTTGCCAGCGGCGGCTACGCGCGCTTCATGGTGACGATTGCACCGCTCGTGTCGGTTCTCGCGGCCGCAGGACTGTCCGCTCACGGTCATAAAGAGCATTCCGCAGGGAGTCGATCGGACATCCGATCGTCGTGGCTCCTGATGGCGGGGGTCGTGGCAGTGGCCTGGGTCGCGGTGGAGCTGGAGTGGCGTGCCGGGCGATTGGGCATTCGCGATGAGCGATTCTTCGTATTGATCCGGGTGGTCGCTGCGACGACGGCACTGGTCGTGCTGCTCGCCGGCGCATTGAGGGATGGAAGGCCTCGGCGTGCGCTGCGACGCCTCGCGGCCATTTGGCTGATCGGCCTCGTGGTGATTCAAAACGCCGCGCTGGTCCGCCCGCTGCGGGTGAATGAGCCGTCGCGCGCGGTTGCTCGAATTGTGCGGTGGATCGAGTCACAAGGGCTCGCCGACCGACCAATCTTCGCGACGAATTCGTGGTTCGCGTATTACTTCAATTGGGCCGAAGACCCCCGCGCACACAAAGGAAGACGTCTTGTTGCATCGATGCCCGTGGGAACCCTGGTGATTTGGGATTCGATTTACAGCGCAAGCGATTATCACCGTTTGCCGCGCGAGTTTTTTGAGGCGAACGCCGCCTACCGACGCATTCATGAAGGGGCCAGCGACGGCTCGCGCCCGATTCAGTTTCTTGTATACGAGAAAATCGCCGAGACTCCCATCCCCTCGGAGCCGGACGTCTCGTACCCGCCCAACCTGGCCAATCGAGAGGGCGAGGTACTCGGCGCGTACTACCGGGTATCGTGGAATCGGCATGGGGAAAAACCCTGACTGGGCGCGCCAGCACGGCGGCAGTTTTTGCTGCGGAAGAATTCTAGGGAGTTCCCCCCATGCGGGTTGATGAACGGGCTGCCGATAGCGCAATAGGGGTATTGTAGAGGTTAAGAGTGTCAGAAACTGACACCCATTCGTATCAAAAAAAAAGGACTCGCAGGGCTGCGAGTCCTTAGTCCCCACCTCTCGGGCCGGAGAGTAGAGAATTGAAAGGAGGCTCTCTAGGGGACCAACAGAAATATACCCCAGCCCCGATGGCGCGTCCATAGGGAAGCTTTTTATTTTTAATCACAGGGCTTTTCCCTATTCGGTAGCGTATAACTTCAGCCAGGATAAGGTGTTGCGGCATCGCGGCCGGCTGGCTATCGGACGTGGCGGCTCTCAATAATAAGGACTTACGGCTCGCCACGGGCCATTGCAGAGTGCAATAAATGATTGCGCTTTTGTTCGCGGCGGGAATTCAAGCTCACTGCGAGCCAGCGGTTTCGATCGCCGCAATGACCTTCAGTTCGACCGCAATCGGGGTAGGGAGCGCGCCGACTTCAATCGTGGTTCGTGTCGGCTGGTTGGTGGCGAAGTATTCCGCATAAAGCCGATTGAACGTCGCAAAGTCCCGCTTCATATCGGTGAGGAAGACCTGCACGTCCACGATGTCGTCCCACTTGGCGCCGGAATCCTCCAGGACCAGGCGCACGTTCTCAAACACGGCGCGGGTCTGGACTTCGATGTCGTAAGAGAGAATCTCGCCCGCTGCGTTGAGCGTGACGCCGGGAATCTCCTTGCTGCCGCGCTGGCGCGGGCCGATGCCCGAGAGAAAGAGCAGATTGCCTGCGCGGCGGGCGTGCGGAAACGCGCCGACCGGTTCGGGTGCACGGGAACTAATGATTCGATGGCCGTTGCTCACGGGGTTCTCCGCTATTCGATTCCAGATTAATGGACGTTCAAGTCCGTCGGCGGGCAAGCCCGCCGACTAATTGGTCAATCGAATTGACCTCATGGGAGCGACGTTCCAATGCAGACATTCTTCGGTTCGGTGTAGAATCGCATCGCCTCAAGACCGCCTTCGCGACCGACGCCGCTCTTCTTCATGCCGCCGAAGGGCACACGCAGATCGCGGATCATCCAACTGTTGACCCATACCGTGCCCGATTGAATCTGTTCCGCCACCCGATGCGCCCGCGAAACGCTGCCGGTCCAGATGCTCGATGCGAGGCCGTACTCGACGCTGTTGGCCTGGGCGATCACTTCGGACTCGTCCTTGAACGGCAGGATCGCCGCGACCGGGCCGAAGATTTCCTCCTGGTTCACCCGGCACGACGAATCGAGTCCGGTGATAACGGTCGGCTGATGGAAGTAACCTTCCCGGCAGCGCGGTGGGAGGTCCGCGGGCGGTCCGCCGCCGGCGAGGATCGTACCGCCTTCTTTGCGCGCCAGGTCGACGTAGAACTTCACCTTTTCCAATTGCGTCTTCGAGACGATCGCGCCCTGATCGGTGCCTTCGACGAGCGGGTCGCCGACTTTCAGCGCCTTCGCTGCGTCGACGAACCGCCGTACGAATTCGTCGTGAATCTTCTCCTGCACAAAGATGCGCGAGCCGCAGAGGCAGACCTGCCCTTGATTGGCGAAGGAGGCCCGCACGCTGCCTTTGATCGCCGCATCGAGATCGGCGTCGTCAAATACAATGGTGGGGTTCTTGCCGCCCAGCTCGAGCGCCACTTTCTTGAACATCGGGGCGCAAACTTTGGCGATCTCGCCGCCCGTGACCGTGCCGCCGGTGAACGAGATGGTTGAAATCTTCGGGTGCGCCGTGATCGCCCCGCCGGCCGTCGCGCCGCGCCCGTGGACGATGTTCAGCACGCCCGGCGGTAGGCCGGCCTCGCGGCAAAGCTGCGTAAGCAGGTAGGCCGTCATCGGCGTCAGCTCCGACGGCTTGGCAATGACGACGTTGCCCGTCGAGAGGGCCGGCGCGATTTTCCAGGTCAGTACATACAGCGGCAGGTTCCACGGCGAGATGATTCCGCACAATCCGCGCGGACCGCGCAGGATGTAGTTCATCGCGAGACCATCGGTGACGTACGATTCGGAATGAAAGTGCAGGATGGCCGTGCCGAAGAACCGGAAGTTCGCCGCGGCGCGGGGGATGTCCAGCGAGCGAGAGAGCGAAAGCGGCTTACCGTTGTCGATGGTCTCGGCCCGGGCCAATTCATCGAGCTTCGACTCGATGAGATCGGCGATTCGACAGATGACGCGCGATCGATCGGCCGCTGGTGTACGCGACCATGCGGGGAAGGCCTTCTCGGCGGCGTCCACCGCCATCTGCACGTCGCGTGCGTCGCTGTCGGGAACCTGCGAGTAGACCTTCCCGGTGGCCGGCTCGAAGTTGTCGAGATAGGCCCCGCCGATCGGTGCAACAAGTTCCCCGCCGATGTAATTTGCGATCTTCACGTCAGCCCTCACAGACTCCCGGTGCGGCCGCCATCGACGACGAGGTTCATGCCGGTGACATACGACGCAGCGGGCGAAACGAGGAAGCCCGCGGCGGCGGCGATCTCTTCGGGCCGGCCGAGGCGACCCATCGGGATGCGGTCGATCATCTCCTGCGTGACCTGCTCGATCGACTGCGTCGCGTTTTTCGCTTTCGACGCGATCAGTTCGTCAAGCCGTCCCGTGGCGGTGTAGCCGGGGAGGATGTTGTTGACGGTGATGCCGAAGGGGGCGACCTCGACCGACCAGGTCTTGGCCCAGTTGGCGACCGCGGCGCGAATGGTATTGGAGACGCCCAGGCCGCGGATCGGTTCCTTTACGGATGTCGAGATGATGTTGACGATGCGCCCGTAGCCCTCGGCCTTCATGCCATCGAGCGTCGCGCGGGCGAGTAACTGGTTGCACACGACAAGCCGGTTGAACGCGCGGAGAAACGCCTCTGGATCGGCGGCAATGATCGGCCCGGAGGGCGGCCCGCCGGAGTTATTCAGCAGGATGTGCGCGGGGCCGGTCTTTGTGAGATGGTCCGCCACGCGCAGCGCGACACCTTGCGGATCATCAAAATCGGCGACGACGTAATCGTGCGATTGCCCCTCGCCCGTGGGCAGCTCCGTCGCGACGCGCTGGAGAGCCGCTTCATCCCGCGCGACCAGCGTGACCGCGGCGCCGAGCGTCGCGACCTGCATCGCACAGGCGCGGCCGATCCCCTGCGTGCTGCCGCAGACGAGGGCGCGCCGTCCGATGAGTCGATAGCAGTCGATGGGGTCCATTCGGACTTGGCTCCGTTTCGCGTCGGATCATGTTAGCGGAATTCAATCCGATCGGCATCAGGACCCCAACATAGCGGGGCACAACGCTTGTTTGGCTGCTCGCGCGCTACCAATCAACTGACGCGATCTTGAGCGGGTCGATCCAGCGAGCGCGAAGATTGTTGGCCACGAGACACCAATGCGCGGGCGTGTTCTTCTTGAAAAAAAAGCGGCCGTAGAGCGGAACGTAATCAGACTTATCGGCGGGTATCGCATCATACCAACCTTGTGCTAATTCGCATTCCAAAATCTCGTCTTGAGGCTCACTCTTGTATATGGCGCCATGCGCAAGCCGCCAGTTTTTCGTTTCCTTCCAGGCACGGAAGTCGCCGACCGGAGTGGAGATAATTACCGTGGGCGTGCCATCGTGATTCGATTTCCACGACCAGTTCGGAATGGGGATTTCAGTTCCTTGATAGGACAGCTCTTCGACCGAGCCCAGGCAAACCCGGCAATGGAATGGCTGATAGGAGAAGCGCAGCTTCCAATCATTCAACTCCTTTCGATCTTCCGTGCGATGCACGAAGTAGAAGTAAAACGCGGTTCCAGCGATGGCAAGCAGGAGTGCGACTGTATGCCGACCCTTCCATTTCATAATTCAATCTTGCCGGCAAGCTCCAGGGACAGTGCGAAGACTTAACCCAATATCCTGAACGGCCATTGCCCGGCGAAATCACTCGGGTTTCAAAGGATTCTCCGAGAGAATGATCCTGCCAAGTTAACCGCGTTTCTGGTACAATGCTCCGTTCGATTTTTCGGCCCGCCGGAAGGGCGGATATGGAATTGCCGTGAGCGTGACCCAGGGACGAGACCACGAGAAGCCCGCATCGACCCGCCTCCAGGCGCTGTGGTGGCGTGGAAAGCTTTGGTTCTGGTTGTGTCCGGACGCCCGCGCGGTAGCGGAGTCCTCCCGATCCAATCCGCCGACCGACGAAGTGATCCGAAAGGCTCTTGCGGACCAAATCAACGCATCCTCGACTTCGGAGAAGTCAAGCTCGAGCAGTCTGCGGCTCTGGCTGCCGGGTGACGATTCCACCGACCCAACGAACAACGACGAATCCAAGACGGTTGAACTCGTTCGGGCAGACGTTTCCGCGATTGGGTATTCCGCCTGCGCGGCGGCGGACTTGCTCATCAGGGGACTCCTCAACAACAGCCCGGTCAGCGCTTCCGTGCAGTACTGGACTGCGCTGGCGCGATACGGGGTGGAGCTTCTGGCGCGGCAGCGGTTTAAGCCCGCACTGGAGGATGCCGGGGACAGCTATCGGGCACGGTGGCTGCCCGCGATCTGTGACGAGGCCGAGGTAGCGTGGCTGGAGCGCGTTGTGTCGACCATGCCGCCGGTGTGTCGCGCGATGGTCACGGACGAGGCGGCGCAAATCGATCCCGTGTCGCTGGTGGAATCGTTCCTCGAGGAATTGATCGATGGGTTAATTCGTCGCTTTCTTCAAGGCGATGAGTTTTTCAGCGAGTTGCCCGGCCGTGCGCGGCGCGAGGGGCATTGGGAGCTTCAATTTCTTTCGGCGCTGGTCGCGTCCGACGGAGCAGTGAAGGGCGAATCCGAAGAGTGGGCCGGCATCGCGGAGCGACTCACGACATGGACTGCCCCGCTGCTGGATTCGGCCGAGGGGGTTTCGCATCGCGTCGGGTTCGAGCTGATTGAGCCGAAGGCGACATCTCAAGCGGCGGCGGATGTCGATGTTTCGGACGGCTGGGGACTGCGAGTCAGTTTGAAGTCATCCGAGACAGGCGAGCCGCTCGATCCCGCGAGTTTCTGGCGGCCGGCGTCGGGCGGGCGCACGGCGCTGCGCGGCCGAGCCGCACGGCGATGGGACGAGATGCGTTCGCAGTTGAAAGCGGCTGCAACGCATTTTGCGCCGATTCGTCGCGTGCTGGGCATGGCAGCGCCGGTCGATGTTCCCCTTACGACGCGCGAGGCGCACCAGTTTCTTCGCGAAGGCGCGCCGGCGCTGGCGGCGGCCGAATTCGAAATCGTGCTTCCCGAATGGGCCAGGCGATCGGATCGCGCGATCGGACTTTTTCTCGATTTGTCGGCGCCCGGGACATCGGAGGACGGCGCGGTCGCCGGCGGTTCATCCGGTTCCGGTGCTCCGGCCTTGGGTCTGGGCACGCTCGTGGATTTCAATTGGCGCATCGCCGTGGGTGAAGAGCGGCTGAACGCCGACGAGTTTGAGAAACTCGTGTCGCAGAACGCGCCGCTGGTTCGATTTCGGGATCAGTGGATTGGCGTGAACGCTGACGAGGCGCGTCGCGCCCTGGAGTTTGTCCGCAAGCAGCAGGGCGGGCGCATGTCGCTGGCGCAGGCGCTTCGATTGGCCGGCGGGGCGGAAGACAACGACCTGAATCTGCCGGTGATGGGCCTGTCCGGCAGCGACTGGCTGGGGCGGCTGCTGGCGGAGACGCCGGAGCAGCAGGTGTCGCCATTGCCGCAACCGGGCGGATTCCTGGGGGAACTGCGGCCGTATCAGCTGCGCGGCCTGGCATGGCTGGATTTTCTGGATCGGCTGGGGATCGGATCGTGCCTGGCGGATGACATGGGTCTGGGCAAGACGATTCAATTGATCGCGCTCCTGTTGCATGAGCGCGAGCGACTGCGCGAGCCGCCTGGGGGCGATCTGACCGCAGGGCCGGTTAACGGTTCAATCGGGCCGACGCTGCTGTTCGCTCCGATGTCAGTGGTGGGCAACTGGGAGCGGGAGATCGCGCGATTCGCGCCATCGCTGCGCGTGCTGGTGCATCACGGCGCGCTGCGATTGGGGGGGGACGCATTTGTCGAGCGGGCGATGCAAAGCGACGTGGTCATCACGACCTACGGACTGGCCAGTCGCGAGCTGAAGGATTTCTCTCGCGTGCCATGGCATCGAGTGGCGATGGACGAGGCCCAGAAGATCAAGAACCCGTCGGCTGCGCAGACGATCGCGCTGCGATCCATCGGTGCGGCCCATCGCGTAGCGCTGACTGGCACGCCGCTGGAGAACCAC
Source organism: uncultured Planctomycetaceae bacterium (assembly GCA_964592235.1). Lineage (GTDB taxonomy): Bacteria > Planctomycetota > Phycisphaerae > UBA1845 > UTPLA1 > PLA3. Next base: position 6,254 of record CAZQCF010000052.1, on the reverse strand, counting down.
CTGTCCGAATTGTGGTCGATCATGGACGCATTGAATCCGGGGATGCTCGGTACGCTGGCACGATTTCGCACGCGGTACGCCACGCCGATCGAGCGGAACGGCGACGCCACGCGAGCCGAGCAATTGCGGCGGCTCATTCGACCATTCGTGCTGCGCCGGCTGAAGAATGACCCGACCGTCTCGTGCGACCTGCCTGAAAAAATGGAGATGCGCGTTTATTGTAACCTGACGCCGGAACAGGCGGCGCTGTATGAGCAGGCCGTCGCGTCCATGCTGGAGCAGGTGGATCGGGCGACGGGCATCCGCCGGCGCGGGCTGATTCTCTCAACCCTGACGCGCCTGAAGCAGATCTGCAATCACCCGCTGCAGTTCCTGAAGTCCACCGGCAAACTCGACAGTCGAAGCGGCAAGTGCGAGCGGTTGATGGAGATGATGGAAGAAGTGCTGGACGAGGGCGATGCGGCGCTGGTGTTCACGCAGTTCCGCGAGATGGGCGTGATCCTCGAGCAGATGCTTGCGCAGCGGCTGAACACCGAAGTGCTGTTTCTTCATGGCGGCACGCCCATGAAGAAGCGCAACGAGTTGATTGATCGGTTTCAGAATGAGAAAGATCCGTCCCGGATTTTCCTGCTTTCGCTGCGGGCCGGTGGGTTTGGATTGAATCTGACGCGCGCGAACCACGTGTTTCATTTCGACCGCTGGTGGAATCCGGCGGTGGAAGGGCAGGCGACCGATCGCGCGCATCGCATTGGTCAGACGCGCCGCGTTCAGGTTCACAAGTTTGTGTGTGTGGGGACCGTCGAGGAGCGAATTGATCGATTGCTGACCGAGAAATCGGCGCTGGCGGAGAACATCGTCGGCAGCGGCGACGACTGGCTCACGAGCCTGTCGACGGTCGAATTGCGCGAGTACCTGACGCTTTCGGATGACGCTGTGGCGGAGGTGGATTGATGGCAGGCAAGTCGTCGCAAAAAGACAACAATAAAGAACCGGAGCCCGGGCTACCCCGCGCGAGAGAGGCCAATTATTTCGGCACGGGGTGGAGTGCGCCGCCTCGGTGGCGGCAGGACGAGGAAGCGCAGACTGCGTTGAAACACCTGGGTCCGTTGCCGTTTCCCAAGGGACCGGTCCCGCTAATGGGAATCCTGGCGTCGCTGTACGACCATGTTTCGACCTCTGCAAGAGAGTACCTGGCGGGATCAGTAGCTCTCCCTTGGGACCATGGATAAGTATCCAAATCGTTCACCGTGCGATTTCCGCAATAAGTTTGATATCACATAAAATAGTTCAGGAAAACATGTTACGACGCGCCATGATCAGGCATTCTTGATAGGCATTCTCCTTCCCGTTGTTTTTCGTTCAAATCGTGCATATTATCTCGTGTCGTTTAATGAGGGACTGGCTCGTCTGGTGGAGGTTCGTGGTTATGAAGCAGGTTGTGACTCCGAAACAAGTTGCCCAAGCGATCGGCGTCAGCGAGGCGTCGGTCAAACGCTGGACCGACAAGGGAATGTTCGCCGCGACGCGTACGGCAGGGGGGCATCGTCGTCTTACGATCGCCGGTGTGGTGCGTTACTTGCGAGCCAGCGGCCATGAACTAGTGCGGCCGGAGATCCTTGAGTTGCCGGCTGCCTCGGGTCGCGGCGAGCAGTCGTTAGAGCGTGTGCTCCCGGCGTTTCGGGAGGCGCTGGAGGCGGGGGATGGCGACGCGGTATGGCGCATGACGTTCGACCTGTACCTGGCGGGACAGACGGCGTGCGAGATTTGCGACAAGTTGATTGCTCGTGCGTTTCACGAGATCGGCGACCGCTGGGAGCACGGTCATACGGAGATTTACAAGGAGCGTCGTGCCGGTGAAATCTGCAAGGCGACGCTCGTCAATCTAGGCAGCATTCTACCCCCGGTGGCGGACGATGCGCCGGTCGCCATCGGCGCGACGCTTGGAAACGACCCGTACTTCATCCCGACAACGATGGTCGCGCTGGTCCTGCGCGAGGCGGGATGGAAGGCCGACAGTTACGGAGTCGGGCTGCCGGTCGAGACTTTCATCGCTGCCGCGCGCGATGTACAGCCTCGCCTGCTGTGGGTCAGCTCCTGTTATATCGATTCGCCGGAGACGTTTCTAAACAACTTCGCGGCGCTGCAGCAGGAGGCCGCAACACGGGGCGTGCCCATCGTTGTCGGCGGTCGCGCCCTCACCGAATCGATTCGGCAAGGGATGAAATACACGGCGTATTGCGATACCCTCGCCCATCTGATCGGCCTGGTGGAGACGCTTCATCCGGCCGGGGCGCGGAGCACGCGCGAATGAGCACCGGCCTGGTGTGGCTGCGGCGTGATCTGCGGCTGGACGACAACGCGGCACTGGGGCGCGCGGCGGCAGCGTGCGACCGCATCTATGTCTGCTTCGTGTTCGACCGCGAGATACTGGATCATCTGGAAGACCGCGACGACCGGCGCGTCGAATTCATCCATTTATGCATCAGCGAGATCGAGGTCGCATTGCGAGCCGCGGGGTCGCGCCTGATTGTCCGGCATGAAGCGGCGAGCGAGGCCATTCCGCGCCTCGCTGCGGAGTTGAACGTCAACGCGGTCTTCGCGAGCCATGATTACGAACCTGCCCGTCGAAAGCGGGACGAGCGAGTGCGTCAGGCCCTCGCCCGGGAAGGCCGGCGACTGGAGACGACGAAGGATCACGTCATCTTCGAGCAGGATGACGTGCTGACGGCGGGGGGGCGGCCGTTTCAGGTGTACACGCCGTATCGCAACGCGTGGCGGGCGAAGCTGACGGACGACGATTTGTCCGAGCGGTCGGTGCGGGCCGATATGAAGCGCCTGGCGATGCCGCCCGCGACGGTGAGAAGCGACGCATGGGGGCTGGAGGACCTGGGTTTCGCCAAGAGTGACTTGAAATGGCCCGGCGGGACGAAGGCGGGGAGAAAAACGCTTGACGCGTTCCTGACACGAATTGGCGAGTACGGGGCCGCGCGCGATTTCCCCGCGCAACGCGGCGTGTCGTTCATCAGTCCGCATTTGCGATTTGGAACCATTTCGACTCGCCATGCGATTCGCGTCGCGCGCGAGATCGGTTCTCCCGGCGCGGAGAAATGGATCGACGAGTTGATCTGGCGCGAATTCTACAACATGGTCCTGCATCACTTTCCGCACACCCAGACCGAGCCGATTCAACGGAAGTTCGCCGAGCTTCCGTGGCGGCGCGATCGACGGCTGTTCAGCGCGTGGTGCGAAGGCCGAACCGGCTACCCCTTCGTCGACGCGGGCATGCGGCAGCTCAACGCCACGGGTTTCATGCACAATCGGCTGCGCATGGTCACGGCGTCGTTCCTGACGAAGCACTTGCTGGTGGATTGGCGATGGGGAGAGCGCTGCTTCGCTCGGCGGTTGCTCGATTATGACCTTTCGCAAAACGTCGGCGGCTGGCAGTGGGCGGCGTCCATTGGTCTGGATGCCCAGCCCTATTTTCGAATCTTCAATCCGGTCGCGCAATCGCAGCGATTCGACCCGGACGGGGCGTTCATACGGGAGCATGTGGCGGAACTGGCGGGATTCGATGATCGCACCATTCACGAACCATGGAAGGCCGGCGAAGCGGCGCAGGCTGCCGCGCGGTGCCGAATCGGCCGCGATTATCCCTTGCCGATCGTTGATCATGCGGAGGCGAGGCGAGCGGCGCTGGCGTTCTTCAAAGCGGCGCGATAGGCACAAAAAAAGACACCGCCGCGAAACGCGACGGTGTCCATGGATACTTCAGCGATCGCTGGGATCGGCTTACTGGACCAGTTTGACTTCGGTGGCCTTCATGCCCTTGGGGCCTTGAGTCACCTCGAACTCGACGCGAGCGCCTTCGTCCAGACGGCGATATCCGTCCATCTTGATTTCGCTCTGGTGGACGAAGACATCCTGGCCATCATCGGTGGCGATGAAGCCGAAACCCTTCGAGTCATTGAACCACTTCACTGTCCCTTGCGGCATGCTACCAAACCTCAACTTCTTGGGGGGCCCCGAACGGCACGTGTCCTCAAAACAAACACTGCTTCGAAACGTTCAACAGGCGTCGAACGAGACCACCGAACACGGCAAGTATCGGATATTTCCACAGGCGCGTCAATGGACGCAGCTCATCCAATATGTGTGTCCTCTCCGGGCGCGGGGACGCGCCGGCAGGTAGCGGGTGCGGCTTGCAAGCCGCCGCACATTGGACACGCAAATGACACGCTCAACACGACTTGCGCCTCGGTCACGAGCTGCGCGGACCAGTCTGAAATTGTGACCGGCTGCGGGCCGCCAGGACCGAAAAACAGGGCGTGGAGAATTTCTCGCTCCGTGTCCAGCCCCAGCGCGAACTCGATTGGCTGCTCACACGCTGTACAGTCCCGGGCTATCTCACCACTGAATCGCGCCATCGTTCATCCTCGCTCGCCGCGATCTTACCGGCCGCGCGACGCAATGGCGATCTTCGCGCAGCGTCGCGCCGGATTCCACATCACGGTCTGGCTGTCAGCGGTTGCCGCGGCACGGGGATTGCCCCGTCGATGGGCATTGCGGCAGCGCGCGGGGTGCATCCGGCGCCTCCGCCGGCGTCGCGCTGCGCGACGAATGGAGCGGATATCATGAAGAAACACGTCTATGTCGTCACGGTGGGATTGATTGCGTGCCTCGCGCTGACGAGCGGCTGCACCGACCAGTGGTTCAGCCTGTTCGCGAACGATCCGGCGAGCGTGCGCGTCTATCTCGTCAACACCAGCGCATCGCGCTACGTCGCGGGGAATCTCGGCCTGTGCTCGCTCGGGCTGGAAGTCCAGCCGCACCGATTCATTGAGCAGCCGCCGGTGCTGGCGCCGGGGGAGTCGTACGCGTTTACGACGCGCCAGCTCGGCGGCGCCGAGGGCGACTGCACCAACGCCTCGCCGCAGTTCATGATCGGCCTGTGCGGCTGGCGATATGGTGACACCGCCGAGTCGCTGCAATTGCAGGATCAGAAGTTCGGCGGCCAGATCGGGTACCAATTCCACTGCGGCGACACGGTCATTCTTCGCTGGGCCGACGGCGGCCCCGATTGCGGAACGTGGACGAGTGAAGTTCTCCCCGCCCCGGGCAATCCGCCGCCGAGCCAGCCGTTCCAGACCATCGAGACCGGCGGCAGTTGCGGCGGTTGAGTGTGCTAAAACGCCGGATGCCCCGCGCGCGACCAAACCGAGCCGCGACCGTAAGGGAGCGCCGCGCGATGCTCCGAATCCGGTCACATGATGACGTTTGTAGTTACGCAGGTCGGGTCCGCGGACCCGACCCGTTTCATTTGGTGCATCGAGTCGCAGGTCCGCCGTGGCGGAGACGCACCCTACGGCTGCCCACTGCCCACTGACTACTGACCACTACCCCCTTCACCATTTCAATACGTTTCCGGCTAAAGGCTTCGAGCTAGCAGCCAAAGGCTAACGGCTAATTGCTAATGGCTCATGGCTAGAATCTTCCCCGAATTCCCTTGACACGCGCGCGGCATTTGTGTTATCCTGACGTCATCGCGCCCGGTCGAGCGCCGGATGCCGGGTGCCCCATCCTTTGCGGAGCAAAGGGCGGGGTCGCGATGATTCAGGTTCCGCGCGCAATCGATCTGCGATCGCCTGCCCTGAACGATGCGTACCGCCTTCGAGAGCGATTGTGCGACGGATAACGATCCTGTCAGCCGCTCGGACTTTGAGCCCGCAGAGGCAATCGTATAGAATGAGAGGACACCGCTCGGCCGCTTCCGGGTTCGCAGGTGGAGGTGATGACATAATCCGTCCGGCCGCTCAACGGTCCCATCATCGCGACCCCACCCTCACTGCGCGAGGATGGGGCACCCGCGCGTTGCCCCCGGCACGTTGACGCAGCTCCGCGCCGGCTCGGACGGATTCTTCGGCTTTGAACCCGCCGATCCGTTCGATTCCAGCCGAATCGTCGCGTTTGGGGCCAACCCCGGATATCAAATTGGGGGCAGTGAGTGGCCCAACCCGGTCGTTCACATCAATTACGTCCCCGAGCCCGCCACGGCCGCGCTGCTCCTCGCCCCGGCGATGCTGTTGCGAAGACGGCGGTGTCGACCGCGGGCCTGTCGGGTCTGCTGACCCGACCTACGCGAGCGGAAGACTTGACCGCCGAGATTCGCGGCTCGGTAGCCGGAGGTTCATGGTGCGTCGAGGACGCACCCTACGACCGTGTGCGATCGAACCGAGCCGCGACCGTGAGGGAGCGCC
>CAZQCF010000051.1:0-21611 GCA_964592235.1 uncultured Planctomycetaceae bacterium | reverse complement strand
TCGACACCGTATCTATCATGGCAAACGCCTCGACGAACCGCCTCTCGAGTTTCAGCCAGGTCTCGCTGCCGACCTCGATGCGGAAGGCGTGGCGGAGGAAGTTGTCGGGTCCCGTGTTCTCGTCGAGCCGGCGGATGAGATAGCCGCCGACGGGCGCTGCGATGGCCGTGATCAGCGTCAGCCGCCAGTCGATGACCAGCGCGACGCAAAACACGAAGATCGCCTTGAGCGGCTCGCGCAGGCTCTTGGCGAAGAGGAAGTTCAGCCCGCGATAAATGTCCTGGCTGTCCTGAACGAAGCGACTGACGAGGTCGCTCACCCCGTGCGTGGCGAACTTCGACACCGGCAGGCGCAGCACGCGGTAGTACATCCGCTTGCGCAGCATCAGAACGACGCAGGCCGCCGTCAGCGCGATGAGATACTCCGCGAAGAAGCGCGAGGCGCCGCCGACGACTGAAATCAGAACGACGATCGTTACGATGATCTTCAGCGTATCGAGCCGATCGTCCGCCGACGAGCCTTGCGGCAACAGCGCCGCCCCCCGTCGCAGCCACCAATCCGAGAATTTCAGCGGCTCGGGCAACACGTGCACCGTCACCGGCTGCTTGTCGCGATCGAGGAATGTCAGGGCGACTTCGCGCCCGTCTTCCAGATACGCCAGCGCGTTGAACAACTTGCCCGGCGTCAGGGCCGCGGCATCAACCTTCGTGAGCACGAAGTTACGCTTGATCGTCTGCGGCAGCAGCGCGTTGGAAGGCCGTTTCGCCACGCGCACCTCGCCCGCGGCCGCGTCGAAATCAAAAACCGCGTTGAGCCGCCGTTCGGCGATGCCCTGATGAATCCACGACGGCACACCCTGCTGACCGGCGATCAGATGAATCGTCGGCAGCAGCGCCATGATGTTGATTGAATACGTAGCCGCGACGATGACCACGCACAAACAGCCCGGAACGAGGTAACGCTTCTGCGACCAGGCATATCGCCAGATTCGGCGCAGGCGCTGGGCGGTCCCCTGGCCGGCGGTGGCCGCTCTCGTCGCAGAAGGTCCGGCTAGTGCCATCGTGAAGGAGACTCCGAATGGGACATAGGCCAGCTGTGAGTTGCCAGTGGCCAGTTGCCGCCAGTTAGTGACCCTTGTTTGCAGGCCGCAGGCCGCTTGCTTTCATCCGTTCGCCAGCACGCAAACCTCGGAATGGAGAATTCGCGCAAGCCCGGCAACGGGACCATTGTAGGTCAGAATCACGACTTGCGGTATGGTAAGAATCTACGTTGGAAGGTGCTCCGGTGCGGGGCTTGCACTGGGCTGCGGCCCCATTCGCGCAATGGACGCTGCACGTCGCGGCCATACAATGCACCGAGTTCGTTGGCCGGGAACTGAAGTTCACCGACCCGCGTGAGCGCGTTTCAGCCGCCGTAAACTCACAATGAACCTCCGAGACCCGCGGACGTCAGATACTCGGTAACGAACCCGTCGCCGCCAACCCCTAACCGCTGACCGGTCGCAACTGACCACTAACCACTGACCACTCTCCTATGACCCTCATGATGAGCGTTTCAGGTGTACGCGGCATCGTCGGACAGACGATGACGCCCACGCTTGCCGCCGAACTGGCCTGCGCGTTCGGTGCGGACCTGGGCGGCGGGCGCGTGGTGCTCGCGCGCGATTCACGGCCCAGCGGCGAGATGGTTCGCGCGGCCGTCACGGCGGGCCTGCTCGCGTCAGGCTGCACGGTCATCGATCTCGGCGTCGTAACGACCCCCAGCGCCGCCCTGATGATCGGCGAGTTGGGCGCCGTCGCCGGCGTCGTCATCACCGCCAGCCACAATCCCATTGAATGGAACGGCATCAAGCTGCTGTGTCAGCGCGGCCACGCCCAGCGCGCCGCCGACGCCCAGCGCGTGTATGACCGCTATCACGCGAAGCAATTCGCCCTGCGCAACGCGACCGGCTGCGGCCAGTTAGTACGAGACCTGTCGACCAACGAACGGCATGTGGCGCGAGTCCTGACGCTTCTCAACGTCGACGCGATCCGCAAGTGCCAGTTTCATGTTGTTCTGGACAGCGTCAACGGCGCCGGCGGCGAAGGCGGCAGACGTCTGCTCGAGGCGCTCGGCTGCAAGGTCACGCACCTGAACGCCGAGCCGACCGGCCGATTTGCCCACACGCCCGAGCCGACGGCCGAGAACCTGACCGGACTGTGCGATGCGGTGAAGCAGGTCGGGGCCGACCTGGGCTTTGCACAGGACCCGGACGCCGACCGGCTGGCGGTGGTTGACGACAAAGGTCGCTATATCGGCGAGGAATACACCTTCGCCCTCGCGGCGAAAGAGGTCTTCTCGACTCGACCCGGCCCCGCGGCGGCCAATCTCTCGACCTCGCGCATGATCGACGACCTCGCGGCGCAGGCCGGTGGCGGCGCGATCGTACACCGCACTGCAGTCGGCGAGGCCAACGTCGCCGGCGCAGTGCTGGACAAGCAATGCGTCATCGGCGGCGAGGGCAACGGCGGCGTGATCGATCCGCGCGTCGTCGCCGTGCGCGACAGCTTCACCGGCATGGGCCTCGTGCTGAACCTGCTTGCGCGCACCGGCCAAAAGCTGTCGGCCATCGTCGACGCCATGCCGCGCTACGTGATGGTCAAGAAGAAACTGGAGATGCCCGCTGCACAAATCGCCCCGTGGCTGGAGCGCGTGCGCGCCGCGGCGAAAGGCGCCCGCGTTGATACGTGCGACGGTGTGCGCATCGACTGGCCGCAGGGTTGGGTGCATGTCCGGCCGAGCAACACCGAACCGATCGCTCGCGTCATCGCCGAGGCGTCCGACGAAGCCACCGCAAACAAATTGGCCCAGCGCGTGATGGCGCTTCAATAGGCGGCCTATCGACTCATTGAGGAACTCGCTCCCTTGAAAACGGCCGGCAAGCCATCGTCGCGCGAAAGCAGCCACTCGACCCGAAGCGAAGCCACCGCTCCGCGCGCCGCCGGCGAACGATTCCGAACGCCCACGCGACTCGTCGGTACAATCGCCAAGATCGAAAGCCGCAAGTCGCTCATCATCTTGAGCGGCCTGTCACTCCTGATGTGCTGCCTGATGTTCCCCCGGCCCGGTTGGTGGTGGCTTTCGTATGTCTGCCTCACGCCGTGGCTGATCGCCGTATGTGCCGCCCGACGGGCGCGGTCCATGTACTTCGCGAGCTGGCTGCTGGGCCTGGGCTTCTTCTTCATCAACATCAACTGGATGTACCCGGTGACGCGGGAGGGTTACCTCGCCCTGGGCGCGTTCTTCTCGCTGACCTTCCCGCTCGTCGCCTGGCCCGTGCGGCATTTGTACATGCGGCACAATGTCTCGCTCGCCTTGAGCGTCCCCGTCGTCTGGACCGCCCTGGAATACGCCCGCTCGCTCGGTCCGACCGGCTTCCCCTGGGTGCTTCTGGGCCACACGCATTACGAGCAGCTCACGTTCATTCAAATCAGCGATCTCGCCGGGGCCTACGCAGTCAGCTTTGTTCTGGCCATGATCAACGGCTGGATCACCGACCTGCTGATTCAGCCCATCCTCATCTGGCGCTCGCAGCAGGGCACGCGACTGCCCATCGGCTCAGTGACCACCCTGATCGTTGTCGCGGGCACGCTCATCTACGGCAGCGCTCAACGATCGACCCGTCACCTGCAACGCGGGCCGCGCGTCGCGCTGGTCCAGCACGACTTCCCCATGTATGTCGATCAACGCCGCGCGCGGACCTCCGCGGAGACCATCTTTGACTGCCACGTTGAACTCGCGAAGCAGGCAGCCCGCGGCGGCCCGGACGGACGTGACAAGCCTGATCTGATCGTGCTCCCCGAAACAGTCATGAGCGGCTGGATCAATGACGAATTTCTCGATGCCCCGCCGACGGCCCTTGAAGAGATCCTGCGCCGGCGCTACCCGAAATCACAGGTCGCCATGCTCCGCTATTACCAGGACTTCGGGAAGCGCGTGCGCGCCGCATTTCAATCCCTGGCCGATCAATCCGGCATTCCCATCGTGCTCGGCTCGTCGGCGATGGAATGGAAGCCCACAGCCATCCCCCCGCGCGCCGATTCCTACAACTCCGCGTACCTGCTCGTACCGGGGCAGACGCGGCCAGCCGCTCGATACGACAAGATCCATCTCGTTTTGTTCGGCGAATATGTTCCGTTTCGTTACACCTACCGCTGGCTGTACGACTGGCTCAACGGCATCACGCCCTGGGGCCGCGGCGGCGTGGAGTATTCGCTCTCACCTGGTGAACAGTTCAACGCATTTGAGATTCCCGTCGTCAATCCCGCGATCCCCGCGCCGTCGGTCGAAACTGCGTCCGCTCCAACCTCCGCCCCGTTCGGGTCGGATGGTTCGACTCGAATCTACCGCGCGGGCACGCCAATCTGTTACGAAGAAATCATGCCCTACGTCCCCCGCGCGTTTGTCCGAGGGGGCGGCGCCGGCGAAAAGAACATCGACCTGCTGCTCACCATCAGCAACGACGGCTGGTTTCTGCACTCGGCGGAGCTGGAGCAGCATCTCGCCGCCGCCGTGTTCCGCGCGGTGGAGAATCGCATCGCCGTCGCGCGAAGCGTGAACACCGGTGCCAGCGCGACGATTCATCCCAATGGGCGCATTCACATGCGCGTCCGCATGAGCGAAGAGAAGCTCGCGCGGCTCGACGCGATCAATCGCGCGCTCGCCTCCCTGGAAGCGCAACTCGGCAAGATGGAAGGCCTGACAGGCACAAGCACCGGCAGCGCGGCGGGATCGAAGGAGTACAATGCCGCATGGTCGCAGATGAACACGTTGCTGGCCGTGGAACTGCTCCCGGCCTGTCTGAACGTCGGCCCGGAAATGAAGTCCTTCCATTCACGTCTGGCATCGATGTTGCCCGATCTGATCCGGCGAGATCCGGCGGCACGGGCCGAGGCTTTCGAAGATTGGCACGATCAGATCGAGCTGGACCGGGAGGCCCTCGCGAGGTGGAAGCTGCATCCGGACGTAGCACCCGGCGTCGGCGTGGGTGAATTGAAGCTCGACAACCGCCTCACACTCTACTCGCAATGGGGCGACTGGCTGGGCCAGGGGGCCTTGGCGCTGTATGGTATGATCCTGCTGGATTGGTTGCTGCGAAGGATGAGGCGACGGCGCGCATAAGGCTGCAACGCACGGAGGCGCTTGAGATGCATCACAACACAGGACAATTCGTCTTTTTACTCGCACTATCGGGCCTGTTTCCCTTGGGTTGCGTTCGCCCCCCCGAACCCGCCCCGCTCGATGTTCAGGATCAATCGCGCTTCCGCGTCATGAGCCTGCAAACGCTGCGCGAGGCGGCCTTCAGCGATGACCCCGTCTTGCGCATGCAGGCCATGGAAGCGATTCAGGAGGTCGCATCGGTTGATGCAGCATCCTGCGTTGCGGAGAACCTGGACAACGGCTACGCCGGAGTGAGTTTCGCGGCTCTGATGGCCCTGGGCGAAATGCGCCGGGCCACCGCCGACGGCGCGACGCGGCTGGCCGTCGCGGAAAACAACCGGCTGCTGCAACGCGTGCGCACCCTTGCCGAGGACCGCGATCCGAATGTTCGCATCGCGGCGCTCTTTGCCCTTCATGCCATGGGCGACGCCGGTCGCACGAAGGAACTCGCTGATTTTCTGCTTCGCAACACCGATGCACGAGTCCGAGCGAACGCGGCGCTGGCGATCGGCCGATTGCGCGACGCTTCATCGATCAACCTGCTTCATCAGGCGCTCAAGCGAGAGAAGAAAGACGCTGTGAAAATGCAGATTCTTGAGGCGCTGGCATCACTCGGCGACTCACACGGGATTGAACGGCTGAAATTCTACGGATTCAGCGCCGTGCCCGATCAAGCTGCCCTGGCCTTGATGTGCCTTGCCAATTCTCGCATCCTCGACGCTGAAGAGATGTTTCGAATTCGCCTAAGAGATTCAGATTACCCGGAAATCCGCCTGCAAGCGGCGCGCGGCCTGGGCCGGCTGGGATTCGAAGACGGATTGGCGACGGCCGTGCGAGAATTGTATTTCAATCGCCCGAGGCGCGGAGTGGCGAACGACCCCCCCCAGCAACAAATCGCGCGCGTCCGCGCGCTCGCCGCGCTCGCGCTGGAGGCCATCGGAAATCCTGACGCGCTCGGGCCGCTTTGGGACGCCTTCAACAAGCCGGACCAGTCTCCTTATGTCCGTCTCGCCATCTCGCGGGCGGCGCTGCGCCTGATCGCGAAACAGCCATCCGCTGCGGCCGGCCCCGCGCCGCTCGATCGACGCCCGACGCCGGCAAACCGGATCGCCGGCGCGAGCGTACAGGAGTAGCCCTTCGTGGGCGGAGCCGATTTGATGCGCTGGATCCCTTTCGCCATCCTCCTCTACCTCACCGTCGTGCTTCAATCCACGTTCGCGCCATTCCTCGCTGTGCATGGAATTCGGCCGGATTTTCTGGTCATCGTCGCCGTACACTACGCTCTGGCCGCTCGCGCCGCCGACGCCCTCATCGCATGCTGGGTCATCGGGCTCCTGACCGATCTCACGAGTTTGAGTTTCGGGGAGTACGGCAACGTCGGCGTGCATGCGCTGGCCTTCGGACTGGCGGGGCTGGCTATTGTCGCCCTTCGAGAGATCACATTCCGCGAAAGCGTAATCACGCAGATTGTGTGTACGTTGCTGGCGCGGGTCGTCGTCAGCGCCGTCGCCGGACTGCACTTGCTCTGGGCTGCGGAGGCCTGGAGCCGAACCGGCGAAGTCTTGCTCGCCGGCCTCTACAGCGCCGTGTACACCGCGGCCATCGCGCCCTATGGCCACTGGTTGCTGCGTCGCGGCCGCAATCTGCTCGGAATTGGTGTCACGCATCGCCTGCGCGTAGGATAACGGGGCGATCGGTAGTCGGCGGGTAACTGCCGCACAAATCAATCGAACTTTTGCATCCGGTCTGGCTGCGGCACCCACGGGCCCATCCGCGGCGCCGGGTCGGATCACGGACCTCTGGCAACTGGCCACTGACCCCTGCCCCATGTTCGAACGCCGCCTTCGAATTATCCTCATCCTACCGATCCTGATCGGCATCGTCATCGTCGCGCGGCTGGCGCACCTGCAGCTGGTTCGAGGTGACTACTACGCAGCCCAGCAGGATGCCGCGCTCGTTGCTCCACGGCAATACCTTCCAGCCCTGCGCGGCAGCATTCTCGACCGCGAAGGACGCCTGCTCGTCTCGGATGAACCGGCTCACGATGTCACCGTGCATTACGGCGCGCTCTCAATGAGCGACCGCTACCTCACATTGCTCGCCGATCGACTGCGGCGGACCCGCCCCGACCTGCGCGGGGCAGACAATGCCACGCTCGCCGAAGAAGCCGCCCGCCAGGTCGCACGAATGTGGATCCGGCTTGAAGCCATCACCGGTACGCCCATCGCCGACCTGCGACGCCGTCGCGATTCCGTCTGCCGATCGGTTGAAAGCCTGCGACGCTATCTCGCCGCGGCGCGGTCGGAGGCGACGCGCCGCGCAGGTGCCGATGCCGCGCCCGCCCATTCGTTCGGATTCGGTCAGCCGCCCCGCACAGATCAGTCAATCGAGTCGATCCACCTGCGCGAAGACGAATTGTTTCATCCCATCCTTCGGGACATCTCGCCGCAGGTGCGAACCGCGGTCGAAGTCGAATTGGCCGATCTTCCCTTTGTCCGAGTCGAACCCTCGGTCCGGCGCGTCGCCCAGGCCGGCACCCAGTCGTTCTGCCACATTCTCGGCCGGTTGGGGCAGGTCTCACCGGAATTGCTCCGTGACGATCCAAACGCCGCCGACCCGCTCGCCGCGTATCGCGCCGACGACGAGGCCGGCGTCAGCGGCGTCGAACGGCTCTGCGAAGGCATGCTCCGCGGCAAGCGCGGGTACGAGGAGCTTTTTCTCGACAAGAGCCTTAAAGAACGCGCCGCGGCCCAGGACGGCCTTGACGTCCAGCTTACGATCGATCTCGGCGTGCAGCAGCGCATCGCCGACCTGCTCGCGACGGCCGTCGCCGACAACCCGCCGTCGACCGGCGCGGCCTGCGTCGTGCTCGACGTACAAACCCGCGAAATCATCGCCCTCGTCAGCGTCCCAACGTACGACCCGACTGACCTGCGATCGAATTACGCCTCGCTGCGAGACGATACACGCACCGTCCCGCTGCGATTTCGCGCCGTCGCCGAGGAATACCAGCCCGGGTCGATTCTCAAACCCGCTTCGCTGCTTGCCGGCCTCGCGCTCGGCGCCGTCAACACCGACACGCGCATCTTCTGCAGCGGCGCGCTCATTCCCGGCGCCGCCCGGTGGCACTGCTGGACCCACTGGCGCGGCATGGCCGGCCACGGGGACGTCGACGCCGTTCAGGCCATCCAGCACAGTTGCAACATCTACTTCTACACACTCGGACAGAAACTCGGCGCCGACGCGCTCACACGCTTCTACGAACGATTCCTCGGTCTTTCCTTCGCCCCCCGCGGAACAGGCCTCATCGAAGAGCGCACCGGAATCATTCCCACGCGCGACTGGCTTCGGGAAAATCGAAAACGCGACGTGACCGTCGCCGACGGGCGCAACTACGCCATCGGCCAGGGCGAGCTTCAGATTACGCCGCTCCAGGCCGCCAATCTCTTCGCCACGCTCGCCATGGGCGCCTTCCGCGAGCCAACGCTGATCGCCAACGACGCCCGGCCACGCCCGATGTTTCACTTTGACGAGATTTCCCCCCAGGTGTGGGAGACCGTTCGCCGAGGTGTCTATGAATGCGTCAACACGGAAGGCGGAACGGCCTACAAATACGCGCGCATGGACGCGGTTGAAATCTGCGGCAAGACCGGCAGCGCCGAGTGCGTCGCGCGCGTGACCCAGTGGCGATATCACTTCACCGTGCCCGCTGATGGCCGCTCCGCAACCATTGTCGCCCCCACAATCGAATCGGCGCGGGAGCAACTCGGCCTGCCTGACGATACACCCTGCACGAAACGCGAAATCGTCGAGCGGTACCCACCGCCCGTCGCCAGCGGCAACAGCGCGTCGAACGCCAAGAACGCCGCCCCCACTCACGCCTGGTTCGCCGGGTACGCGCCCTTTCGGCAACCGCGCATCGCGCTGGCCGTCATTCTCGAACACGGCGGCGGCGGCGGACACGCCGCCGGGCCGGTCGCGCGCCAGATTGTCGAAGTCCTGATGAATGCTCCGAAGCCCTACTTGAGCGGTCGATCCGTGGTGATGAACGACCAGCCATGAACACTTCCACCGCGGCCATGCGAAGCACCTTCTCGATCATGAGCGCGCTGACGCGCGTCCTGCCTCCTCTGGGATGGGTCATACTCCTGACATCGCTGGTCCTGACCGGGCTGGGCCTCATGGCCGTCTGGGCCGGCGGCGCGGCACAGGGCGATGACGCCACGCTCGCGACGCGACAACTCGGTCACCTGTTGGTCGGTTTGGTCGGTTTGGGGTTGATTCAAGTTCTTGGGTATCGGCGAATCGGGCAATATGCGTATCTTCTGTTCGGCTGCATGATCGTGCTGCTGACGTTGCTGCTCGTTGCACAGAAAGTGAATCTCGCCCCGTTCATCCCGGCCCGGCGCAACACCTACCGCTGGATCGTCCTCGGGCCGTTCAACGTTCAGGTGTCCGAATATGCGAAGGTTGTCTATATTCTGGCGCTCGCCTGGTATCTGCGATTTCGCACGAACTACCGCACGCTCGCCGGCCTGCTCGGCCCCTTTGTCCTCACGCTGATCCCCGTCGCCCTGATCCTCAAAGAGCCGGACCTGGGCACGAGCCTCCTCCTCTTGCCCACGCTGCTGATCATGCTCTTTGTGGCCGGGGCAAAGACCCGCCACCTCGCGCTCATCGTCGTACTCGGCGCGATCGCCGCGCCGGCGTTTTATTTCTCCCCGTTCATGAATCCCTACCAGCGCGATCGCATCAACTCGCTCTTTCAGCAGGATGAGTCCAACGACCGATGGCGCCTTGGCGCAGGCTACCAGCTTCACCAGTCCAAGATCGCACTGGGCAGCGGACGCCTCGCCGGGCAGGGGCTTTCCGAGGGTGGTTTCTTCCGACACAATCTTCTGCCCGAGGAGCACAACGACTTCATCTTTGCCGTGCTCGGTCATCAATGGGGCTTTGTCGGGGCCGTCGCCATTCTCTGCCTCTACATGCTCATGATCGCCATGGGGCTTACCGTCGCCTCCTCCACAACCGACCCTTTCGGCCGGCTCCTCGCGGTCGGCGTCTGCGCGCTGATTTGCGCACAGACTGTCATCAACGTCGGCATGACGATCGGTCTCATGCCGGTCACCGGCATGACGCTGCCCTTTGTGAGCATGGGCGGAAGCGGGCTGATCACCAATTACCTCGCCATCGGCCTGCTTATCGACGTGGCCCGCACGCGGCCGGCCGATCTCGCGCCGCGCCCCTTCGAATTCGATCACGAGGCCTATACATGAAGCGACGATCGCCGTCTCAACCGAAGCGCCGCCGGACCAGCTGCCCGGCGAAAAGTGACGGTCGGCTGACACACCTCGACCGCCGCGGCGCGGCCCGCATGGTCGACGTGTCGCGAAAGAACATCACCCGCCGCCGAGCGGTCGCGTCCGCATGGGTTCACATGGCCCCCGCCACGCTGCGCCGCATCACCACCGGCAAGATGCCCAAGGGCGATGTCTTCGCGGTCGCGCGCCTCGCCGGCATCGCCGCCGCAAAAAAGACGCCGGACTTCATCCCGCTTTGCCACGTCCTGCCGCTCGATGCCGTCGAAATCACCCTAGAACCCATCTCCGCCAAGACCGTCGGCATCCGCGCAACCGCCGTCGCTCGCGCCCGAACCGGCGTGGAGATGGAAGCTTTGGTCGCCGTGTCCGCCGCCGCGCTCGCGCTGTACGACATGTGCAAGGCCGTCGACCGCGGCATCGTCATCGGCCCCATCCGCCTCGAGGAAAAGGCCGGCGGCCAATCCGGCCGTTGGATGCGCCCGCGAAGCGCCTGATCGCGCAACGTCCGAACACGGGATCGTCATGCCGCAATCACGACACGCTGTTGAGTCCCCACGCGATGCATCGCCGCGTCGGACATGGCTTGCCGCAGGACTGATCGCCGTTGCGACCCTGGTTGCCTACCTCCCCGCGATGGGCGGCGGCTTCATCTGGGACGATGACGCGCACGTCACCGCGCCCGAGCTTCGCTCGGTTGCCGGCCTGGCACGGATCTGGTTCGACGTCGGCGCGACCCAGCAGTATTACCCCCTGCTCCATAGCGCCTTCTGGATTCAGCACAAACTCTGGGGCGACTGGCCCGTCGGCTATCACGTCGTCAACACGCTCCTGCACGCGCTCTCCGCGGTGCTGGTGCTTTTCATCGTGCGACGACTGCTGCGCTCTGCGCAGGCTCCCTGGGCCGACCACGCCGCCATGCTTTCTGCCGCCGTGTTTGCCCTGCATCCTGTTCACGTCGAATCAGTCGCGTGGATTACTGAACTGAAAAACACGCTTTCCGGCATGTTCTATCTTTCGGCGATGGCGCTCTACTTGCGATTCGACGAGTCCCGTCGCGCGAAATGGTACGCACTTGCCTTGCTTCTCTTCGTTTGCGGCCTGCTCACCAAAACCGTCACGGCCACGCTCCCTGCCGCACTGCTCGTAATTCTCTGGTGGCATCGCGGGCGGATTGCCCTGCGCCGCGACGTCGCCCCGCTGCTGCCCTGGTTCGCGCTCGGCGCCGCAGCCGGCCTCTTCACCGCGTGGGTCGAGCACGATCTGATCGGCGCGAAGGGAGAAGAGTTCCAGTTCACCACGCTGCAACGCGCCTTGCTCGCCGGGCGGGTCGTCTGGTTCTACCTCGGCAAGCTGCTCTGGCCCGCGAACCTGATTTTCATCTATCCCCGGTGGGACGTGAACCCGTCCGCGCCGGACCAATGGCTGTATCCCATCGCGCTGATTGCACTTGTCACGGCATTGCTCCTGCTGCGCCGCCGAAGTCGTGCTCCGCTGGCCGCTTTGCTGCTCTTCGTCGGCACGCTCTTCCCCGTCCTGGGTTTCTTCAACGTGTACCCGTTTCTGTTCTCGTTCGTCGCTGATCATTTCCAGTATCTGGCCAGCCTCGGCATGATCGTCTTCGTCTGCGCCGCAATCATGCGAGTCGTGGCCGTCCGCGCAGGTCGCCTCGCCCTCGCCCTGCCATTTGTCATCCCATTGGCACTCGCCGTTCTGACCTTCCGTCAGTGCGGACTCTATGCCGATGTGCAGACGCTCTATCGCACCACGATCGATCGAAACCCGGCCTGCTGGATGGCCCACAACAACCTCGGCGTGGAGTACAAGAACGCAGGCCGCATCGACGACGCGCTCACCTGCTACCGCCGCGCCCTCGCCCTGCGCCCGAATTATCCCGAAGCATGGAACAACATCGGCCTGGCGCTCACGGATGCCGGCGACCCGCGCGGCGCCGTCGATGCTTATCAGCAGGCGCTCCAACTCCGCCCCGCCAACCCCGGCGTCTTGAGCAATCTCGGCACGCTCCTGACCCGCATGGGCCGCCACGCCGACGCCATCGCCCGGCACGAAGCCGCCCTGCGACTCGATCCGAACGACGCAAAACTGCACGGGAATCTCGGCGTTTCGCTCCAGGCAGCCGGCCGCGTTGCCGACGCCGTGTCACACTATCGACGGTCGCTCGAATCCAATCCCGACCAGCCGGGCCTCCATCTTCAAATCGCGCTCTGCGAAGCCGCAATGAAACCCCCGCCGCAGGCCATCGAATCCTACGCCGAAATCATCCGACTGCACCCGGACAACTCGCAGGCCTATTTCGCGCGCGGTGTGGTCCTGGCGCAGATTGGCAGACGCGACGAAGCGATCTCCGATTATCGCCGCACGCTTGAAATCAACCCCGACCACTTCGAGGCACACAACAACCTCGCGTCACAGCATGCGATGGCCGGCCGGCATAGGGAGGCGATCCCACACTTCGAACAGGCCGTCCGCCTGCGGCCAGACTTTGTCGAGATTCGCATGAATCTCGCCGTGGCGTACGCCGCGGTCGGTCAGATCGATCGCGCCCGCGCCGCGGCACGGATCGCCCTCGACCAGGCCCGCGCCGGCGGCCGAATCGAGCTTGTGCGAAATATCGAAGACTGGATTCAAGCCAACGCTGCCGACGCCGCACCGCAGAACAATCCTACCCGTTCGCCCTGATGCTCGATTCGTCCGTCCGTTGAATTGCGGTTACAATTCCCTGCCGCGGCGCGGTCCCAATCACCTCGCCGGGCGGACGGATTCATGGATCACGCAACCGCATATCACTCCACAGCCGCGTTACCGCATCGGGCGGACGTTCCGGCCGGCCCGCCTTCCGACGATCTCTTCGCTTCGATCGCGCCGGCCCTTGAACAGGCGCTTGCGATCTTCGACGAAGAACTCCGCAGCGACCTGCCGTTTGTGCAGAATCTGATCGCACACGCGCGGCGCTATCGCGGAAAACTTTTACGCCCGCGGCTTGCTCTGCTGGCGGCGCGAGCCTGCGGCGGCATTGGGCGCGAGCATCTGACGCTCGCCGCCGTCGTCGAAATGGTTCACCTCGCAACGCTCGTCCACGACGACGTACTCGACGAAGCCGACGTGCGGCGGGACGGCCCGACGATCAACGCCCTCGCCGGCAACGAAGCCGCCGTCATGCTGGGTGACTGTCTGATCTCGCACGCCTACCACCTGTGTTGCAGCCTCGAATCGACGCGCGTCGCCCGGCGCATCGCCGCTGTCACCAACACGCTCTGCGAGGGCGAGCTGATCCAGATTCACCATCGCGGCAACGTCCAACTGACCGAAGCCGAGTACTTCGAGATCATCACGCGAAAGACCGCCGCCTTGACCAGCGCGGCCACGGAGCTGGCCGCTGAACTCGCCGGTGCCGACGCGAGCACGGTACATCACCTGTCGGGCTACGGGCGCGAACTCGGGATCGCATTTCAAATTGTTGACGATTTGCTGGACTTGACCGGCTCGCAGCCGGAGGTGGGCAAGTCCGTCGGGCGCGATGCGCAGCTCGGCAAGCTGACGCTGCCGGCGATTCGCTTTCGCGAGCAGCATCCCGGACGCCGTGCCGAGTTGGAGTCCGCTTTGGCGGCCGCCGGCGCGGGAAACGGGGAACGTCTGGCGCAATTGCTCGAAGGAACGGACGCCGTGGCGTATTCGCTCGCCGCGGCCCGGGCGCGCGTCGCCGCGGCCCAGGCTCATCTCGAAGAGCTGCCCACGGCAACCACGCTGGAATCGCGCGATGCCCGTCGCGCGCTGGCCGTGGCTGCGAGCGCCGTTCTTACGCGTCGCCGTTGACTGTCTTCATCACCGTTGCGCGCATCGATCGCGCCACTCGAAGCGGGCGCCCCAGGGTCTCCGTGATGTGATAATCCAGCATGACCAGCGCCGCCCGAACTCCCGGCGCGTCGCTCGACTCCTCGCGGATCACCGCCGTGGCCCCGGTCCCGAGCCTTAGCTTCTCAACCGACGCCGGTTCACAGTCTCGACAAATCGCCCCACCCGTGCGCGAACTGAAGTACAGCACCCGGTCACCCTCCACCGGGCGCCGACAACTGGTACAAACTGACAACTCGGGCTGCAAGCCAATCTCCATCAGGAGCCGCCACAGAAACCGCGCCAGGAGCAGGCCCGGCTCGACCGTCGCCAGATCCGCCAGAAACGCGCGCAGTCCGTCAAACAACCCCGTGTGCGGATCATGCACCTCGGTAAGCATGGCCACCGCTTCGCCCGCATAAAGCCCGGCGTAGTATCGCGCCAGGTCGGCGCGCAAGTGCGGAAAATTATCCAATTGTCGCCATTCGGTGAGGGGCGAAAGTCGATCCTCCCCGCCCGGCCGCTGGGAGAAAACGATGTCCCCCCGCTCAAGCAGATCGATGCCGACGCTCGCGCGCTGCCGCGTCGCGCGCTTCACGCCCTTGGCGATGACGCGCTGTTGACCGTGCTCGCGCGTGAACACCGCGAGCACCTGCGACGACTCGCTGAAGTCCAGCCTGCGTAGCACGACGGCCTCGTCCTTGATCAGCGCCATGCTGCGATCCGCTCCGCGTCGTTCGGTTCATGCCTTGAGCTGCGATTCGACCCCGTTTGCCGCGCGGCGATGTTTCGCCCGCTGCGAACACCCGCCCCCAGCCCAGCCTGGCCAGCAATTCATCTTCTCGGCGATGCATCCGCGCAAAATCGCCCGCGCGATGGTCATCATACCCGCACAAATGCAGGCAGCCATGCACCGCGTACAACACGAGCTCGCCCAGCCAGTCACCCCTTCGCGTCCGAGCCTCGCGCCGGGCAACGTCTGCACAAACCACGACCTGCCCCTCGACCCGTCCGCGCTTCGCCTTCTCGCACAGGTCGAACGTCAGCACGTCCGTCGGCCCGGACTTGCCCAGCCACTGCCGATGCAGGCTCGCCATCCGTCTCGCTCCGACCACACCGATTTCCAGCTGGCCGACGACGACTCCTTCAGCGCGTAGCACAAGTCGCGCGGCGCGCAGCAACGCGCGGCGAAGAATCGGCTCCTTGGCATCGACTTGAATGGTCAGCCGGAACTCCTTCCGACGATTTGAGGAGGCGGCGCGTCGACGACCTCGCTGCGAGGGGCATTGGCTCGCGCGCCCGCGCCGGAAACGTCCCGCACTCATGCGCGGCGAACCTGCGGCTGCATCGGCGGCCTCGGCTCGAGTGACTCGCCCTTGGGATAGGCGATTCGGCCGTGGTGAATCGCGCGCAGGCTGCGCACGATGCTCTCTTCGATTCCGGCCAGTTCCTTCAGGGTGATGTCGCAGTCATCAAACTGTCCGTCCATCAGCCGGTCCATGATGATCTCGTGTACGACTGTCTCAATGCGACCGGCCGTCGGATCTTGCAGGCTGCGCACCGCCCCCTCCACGCCGTCGCAGATCATCAGAATCGCCGATTCGCGCGACCGCGGTTTGGGCCCGGGGTATCGGAACTCCGTCTCGTCGGCCTCGCGCTCATCGCGCCGGCCGCTGCGCACTTCCTGTTCCGCCATCGCGTGGAAATACTTCACGACGGTCGTGCCGTGGTGCTCGGCAATGAACTGATGCAGCACCGTCGGCAGGCTGTGTTCCTTCGCCAGCGCCAAACCGTCCTTGACGTGCGCCAGAATCACCAGCAGGCTCATGGTCGGCGCGAGATTGCGATGGGCGTTCTCGCGCGTTTCCTGATTCTCGACGTAATACGCCGGCTTGCACATCTTTCCGATGTCGTGGTAATACGCCCCGACGCGCACCAGCAGGCCGTTCGCGTCGATTTCCTCGGCGGCCGACTCGGCGATGCTGCCGATCAGGTGGCTGTGCTGCCACGTGCCCGGCGCGCGCTCGATGAGTTGCCGCAAGAGCGGATTGCTCGTATCGGCCCATTCCAGGAGCGTCAGATTCGTCGTGATGCGGAAGACTTTCTCGATGATCGGCAGCAGCACCAGCACGACGCTCGCCCCGATCAGCGCCGCCAGGGCCGCCCGCGCCGATTCGCTCGCGATCAGCGCCATCGATTCGCCCATGACCAGCCCGAGAAAGGTCGTGCTGACCGCCGCGACCAGCGCCGTCACCCCGCCGATCTCGACCATGCGCAAGCGCGTGCGAATCTCACCCAGCAGCAGAATCACGACGGCCGCCACGCTCAAGAACACCACCAGCAGCCCGTCGGGCACTTCCTCGGTCACCGCCAGCAGGAGGGCCAGGCCGGCCGTCATGCCGATCGCAAAGATCTGTGAATAGGCAATCGTCAAAATCGCGGCGGTCATCGTCACCGCCGCCACGCTCCAGATCGGGCTGGTCCCCAGGCTTGTCAGCACCAGCCGATCCGCGAACAGCATGACCAGGAGCAGCCCCGCCAGCGCCAGCGCCCGCGTCGGTTTTTGTGCGATGCGCGGCTGACAACGATACGTATAAACCGCCAGCCCCGCCGTCAGCAGCGCGATCATCCCGAAGATGCCGGCCTTCTTCTTGCGCCAGCCCGCCAGGAGGCGCGGTTCGACGTTGCGCTGTTTCAGATACTCTTCGTGTTCCGCCTTGAGCAACGCCAGCATCTCGCCATCGAGCACGCCAGGCTTCACGAGCCGGTCCCCCATCTGAAAACTGTCCTTCACCGGCGGCAGCGCCGCGGCCTCCTCCAGCTTCGCTTTTGTCTGATCCACGTCGTAGACGAATAGCGGCTCGGGCTTCCCTTCCGGCGGATTGATCACGTTCTTGACGATTGAGACGAGCGTCGGACGAACGGCCGACGGGAACAGGTCGCGCACCAGATCCTGCGCCAGCCGGTCCACGTGGTCGCTGTTTACGGCGTAGATCAGCCGCTCCTTCGCCACCGGCACAAACACGCCGTCGCCACGCTCCAATTGCACGACGCCGGCCGTGCTGCGAATCTCACGCTCGATGTCCGCGCGCTCGATCATGTTTCGTTGCGTCAGCCGCTTCGACAACTGATCCACGTCGCGCTGAAACGCCGCGCTGCCCGCGTCATCTCCCATCGCGTTCAATGCGTCGTAGCCCTCTCGGTCCAGCGTCCAGCGCTTGCCGTGTGATTCCCCAAACTGCTCGAAACTCTCGACCGCTTTCACCGCCGCGAACAAGTCGCGAAAGCCCGACGCCACCCCATCCACCACGCGATGGTTCAGCCGAAAATAGTCCGGCACTTCCTGTTGCGCCGTCTTCCTCGCTTCGGCCGTCCGGCTTTGATTAACCCGCTCGAAATTAATTCGCGAAAGGATCGGCTGCTCGATCTCCTGCCCGAGGTAAAAGGGCAGGCGCTCGTCCCCGGAAAGCACGATCAACGACGCCCCACCCCAGAAACTGACCGCGATGACAAATGGCCAGCTAAGCAGACGCCGAACCCGATCCCGCAGCGGGATTTCGCGTTCGCCCGATCGTCGCCGAGCTTCGTCCTGTCGTAACAAGGAATTGGTTCCTTCAATCCACCAGCGGTTGCCGGCTTCTGGCGGTTATCGCGCTCCACGACCATCCATCCGCCGTGCAGCACCGCCGCTTTCCCCCGGGGAGATTCTAATCCCCAATGGGGGTAACACCTGAATAAGCCTATCGCCCGACGACGGTTTCGTCATCACCTTCCACGGGAATACATGCCCAAAACAACGTTCCTGGATACAAGGTAATTATATTACCGGACTTACATGGGCGACCGATCACCTATTCACAGATAACTCGATGTACGGAAAGTCCCCCGGAGAATGGACCGGTTCCCCGCTCGAATCCACTCGCGCGAAGTACTCGGCTACCCCTTCGACCCACGATGAGAGACTAAACCCCATGTACCGATCCATGCCAGTTTCGCTCAATGCCATCGCGAGATGAGTCTTCGACGATGCCCGCAGCCGCTCCACTCCCGCTAGGTGACCCGCCCGGCGCAACGGATCTGCTGCAGCGGCCTCCGCGAGGTGGAGCTTCAAATGGCACGCCGAAACCTGGATCAACCCCTGAAGAAAATGCCGCTGGGCCGAACCGCCGGGCACGACGCGCCACAGATCTTCCCACGCCTCGTGCGCCTCCCACCAATAAGCGTGGTTATACAGGTCGCATCCATATAGATATTCGTCGCATTCTCGCCAGGCCTCGGGGGGGCGAAAGGCAACCGCCGGTCGAGCATGCCCCGGCGGCTCGTAGCTGTGGCCGCGCGGATCGGCCGCCGGATGCGGATCCCGCCCCGGCGTGAAGCGATACGGCGGAAACGGTCGCTCCGTGTAGCGCGGGTGGGCGATCAGGAGACGCGTGTCGGGCGGAGGCATCGCAGAGCACTATACCATAGTTATACGCGGCGGCAGCGATCGCTTGCGCGAACGGCTCGTTGCTCAGAGCGCGGCGCGTTGCGTGCGGGCCTTGAGGAGCTTCACCTTTCGCACATACGCAGCGATTCGGATAGACTGATTCCCGTGATGAAACAGACGCTTGGACTGATTGCCGGCGAAGGCGAGTTCCCCCTGCTCGTGCTGCGCGGGGCGAAGGCTGCGGGCCTGCGCGTGGCCGTCGTCGGCTTGCGCGAATGTTATCTTCCCGCGGTGCGCGAGGAGGCCGACACCTTCCACGAGGCGGGCATCGCGCGGCTGGGCCGCTGGATTCGCCTGCTGCGTCGAGCCGGCGCGTCGCAGGCCGTCATGGCTGGTCGCGTCGCCAAGACGCGGATCGTCGCCCTTCCGTGGTGGCGGCAATTACTGGTCTATTGGCCGGACTGGACGAGCCTTCGCGTGTATTATTTCGGCGCGGCGGATCGTCGGAACGATTCGCTGCTCGGCGCGGTCGCCGACGAGATGATGCGAAAGGGCGTGACGTTGATCGACTCCACGGCTTACTGTCGCGATGCACTGGCGGGCGAGGGCGTTCTCACGCGCGGCACGCTCACCGATGCGCAGGCCGCCGACGTGGAACTCGGCTGGCGCATGGCAAAGGAGATGGGCCGGCTCGATGTCGGCCAGTCGGTCGCCGTGTTCTGCAAGGATGTCATCGCGGTGGAGGCGATCGAAGGCACCGACGCGATGATCGCGCGTGTGGGCCAGCTCTGCAAAGCCGGCGGCTGGACACTGGTGAAGACAGCCAAGCCGAATCAGGACATGCGGTTCGACGTGCCGACGATCGGCGCGACCACCGTGCAGCGCGTGGCCGATGCCCGCGGCAAGGTCATCGTCGTCGAGGCCGATAAGACGCTGATCCTCGAACGCGAAAAAACCGTCGAGCTGGCGAACAAACTAGGCATCGTGATCGTCGGACGAAGAGGGTAAAGGTGAATTGCGAACAGCCATCGGCGAATGGCGAAGTCGTAGGGTGCGTCCTCGACGCACCGCGAATGGTCGCTCTTCATAATTCGCTATTCTCGCATTCGCTTCCGTCCGATTAAACCGCGAAGGCGGCATTCGCACAGGCCAAACGATTAGGGATCGCATGGATTTTCTTGTCACCGGCGGCGCCGGGTTCATCGGATCGCATCTTGTCGAACGCCTCGTCGGCACGGGCGCTTCCGTGCGCGTCGCGGACAGCTTCATCACCGGTAAGCGCAAGAACCTTGCGCCCTTCGAGGGCAAGTACGAACTCATTGAGGGCGATCTGTCCGACCCGGCCGTCTGCGCCCGCGCGGTCACGGGCGTGCGAGTCGTGCTGCATCAGGCGGCGCTCGGCTCGGTGCCCAAGAGCGTGGCCGATCCGGCGACAAGCCATCGCAACAACGTGCAGGCGACATTCAACCTCCTTGACGCGGCGCGGCAGGCCGGCGTCAAGCGATTCATCTACGCCGCCAGCAGCTCGGCCTACGGCGAATCGCCGACGCTGCCCAAAGTCGAGTCGATGTCAACCAGCCCGCTCTCGCCCTATGCCGTGCAGAAGCTCATGGGCGAGTATTACCTCTCTGTCTTCCACCGCTGCTACGGCATGGAGACGATTTCGCTGCGTTACTTCAACGTCTTCGGTCCGCGGCAGGACCCGCACGGCCAGTACGCCGCCGTCATCCCCGCGTTTGTCAGCGCCATGTTGAAAGGCAAGTCACCGATCATCTACGGCGACGGCGAACAGTCGCGCGATTTCACGTACGTCGAAAACGTCGTCAACGCGAACCTGGCGGCCGTCGATGCGAAGGCCCTGCACGGCGAGGTGGTGAACATCGCGTGCCACGATCGCGTCACGCTGAACGACATGATCGGGCACCTGAACAAGCTGCTCGGCACGGCCATCGCGCCGACCTACGCCCCGGCCCGCGCCGGCGATATCAAGCACTCCTACGCCGACATCCGCCTCGCCGAGCAGGTCATCGGGTATAAGCCGACCGTCACGTTTGCCGACGGCCTGGCCCGCGCGATTGAGTGGTATCGCAGCAATCTGGATTGACGATGCGGCTACGGCAGCCCCAGTTCCGCCAGTTTCGCACGGGCGGCTTGGAATTGCTCGAAGCCGGTGGCTTCGCATTGCGGCCCCCAGCATTGTTGCATGGCCCAGTCGTCGAAGACGGCCCGGCATTCTTCCGTCGTCATTCCCGCGCAGGTGGGAATCCAGTTCTCGCCTGCGGATGATTGCGAGGACTCGCCGCCCATCATCGACTCACCCCCGCTTTCACCGCCGCCCGTGCCACTGCTTGAAGCAGTGGCACCCTCGGAGGAACCACCCCCGCCGTGTCACTGCAACCTACCTGCGAAAGCCTTCGACAAGCAGCGGCACGCTTCATCGCCCGGAGGGCGCACGCACGTTGCCGGCGGCTTCAGCCGCCGGAGAGAGGCTCATTTAACAGACGCCTTCGTCCGGAGGACGAACGAGAATTGATTCGAGTCCAAGTCCCATCGGGTCCCGAGCGGGCATCCATCGCCTTCGTCCGCCCACCGGGGCAAATCGAGAAGAGAGTCTCAATCAGGCCGGCCACCAGGGGCTTGCTCGCTTCGCTCGCCGCGCCCCTCGCAACGCCCGTGCGCCCTGCGGGCGATCAGTCGCTGGGCGCGGCGCTATGACACGTTCCATCTGTCAAACAAAAAGAGGCCTAAACAAAAAAGGGGCGAAAAAGAGCTGCGTCCCGAATGGCATTAAGTTAGTCGAGCGTCTATAAGTTCTT
>CAZQCF010000050.1:0-23636 GCA_964592235.1 uncultured Planctomycetaceae bacterium | reverse complement strand
GCTGCGGGAAGCGTGCCAACCACCGTGCCGCGGGTGATCACCCGTCGCCGACGATCTTCACCAGCACGCGCTTGCGGCGGCGGCCGTCGAACTCGCCGTAGAAGATCTGCTCCCACGGGCCGAAGTCGAGCTCGCCGGCGGTGATGGCGACGACGACCTCGCGGCCCATGATGGTGCGCTTCAGGTGAGCGTCGGCGTTGTCCTCGCCCGTGTCGTTGTGGCGATACTGATCAATCGGCGCGTGCGGGGCGAGGCCCTCCAGCCAGCGATCTAGGTCCTGGTGCAGGCCGCGCTCGTCGTCGTTGATGAAGACGCTCGCCGAAATGTGCATGGCGTTGACGAGGCAGAGGCCCTCGCGGATGCCGCTCTTGGCGATGGCCGCCTGCACCTGCGACGTGATGTTGAGAAAGGCCCGGCGCGTCGAAGTGTGAAACCACAGCTCCTCGCGATGGTGCTTCACAACGGGTCCCCGGCGAGGCTGGAGAGGTACTCCTCGATGTTGAGATACCCGTTGCCGTTGGAGTCGGTCAGGCTGTCGGCGACGTTCGGATCGCCGCCGAATTCCAGTTCGCGGTTGTTGGGGATGTAGTCGCCGTCGGTGTCGGTCGGGAGGGGCGGCGAGTTGTTTGAGACATACAGACCATTCAAGGTATTGCGATCGGGGATGACGCGCTGCACGACGACGAAGGGATACTTGACCGGGTCGGCGATGATTTGGGCGGCGCCGCCGGGCAGGACGATGCCGTCAATCGTGCAGGTCATCTGCGCCAGCATAGCCAGCTTGGCCTCGGCGAGCGTCTGGCCCGGCTCCATGCGATACTGGCGGGGCCGGCAGAGAATCGTCGGATCGGCGTTGGGCCGGAACCAGAGCACGTTCGCGATTTCGCCATGGTGAGGGCCGATGCGTCGCAGGTTCGGGTCGCCCACGGGCTGGGAATCCACGAACAGATTGTTGTCGACAACGTAGCGAAGCTCGTTGACGAGTGCCGTATCGACGGCATCTCGCCGCGGTTTGGTCGCGCCGGCGCCGTCGAGGACGCGGGTGGTCGCTTCCTCGACGGGGTACGTCGTAACGGGCGGGGCGGGCAGAGCATTTGGCAACTCAACTTGATCGCGCAGATGCCCGGGCGTGATGAACACGTTGCAGACGGAAGCGCCGCCCCCGCACAGACCGCCGACGTTCGGCGTCACGTAGGCGACGCCGACATCCCAATCGTCCTGGGTGGTGGAAGTGCGAAGCGGCGCGAGATTATCCCGCAAGAAGATGCGAGGCAAAGGCCCCTCATCAGGCGAGTTGATGTCGATCAGGTTGCGAATTTCAGGCGGCGCGAACGACGTATCGAGGCCCGGAATGTACCGGTTGCCGATGAAGTTCACGCTCGCGCCGAACTCAAACTGCGCCGGCTGTGCGACGTTCCAGTTGTACTCCACGTTGTTGCGAAAGTCCCACAGCTTGCCTTCGGCTATTAACGGGTTGCGGGCCGAGTTGTGCACAAACAGATTGTGATGAAGCGATGCGTACGTCAGATCGGTCGGCGTCAAGCCGCCCGGGGTCGGCGCCGCCAGCATCCCGAACCCCGTCGGCCCCTGCGGATTCCCGAAGAGCGATGCCTCGGAGATGATCGACCATTGAATCGTAAAGTTCCTCACCCAGTTCCACGTGCTGACGTTCTTGTCGATGGCCCACGAGATCGAGCAGTGATCGATGATAAAATTGTAGACTGATTGCTGCGCGGAATTCGCCTCAAAATCATTGCGAAAGATCGTGATGCCGTCGAGCAGCGTGGCATCCGGATCCCCCTTCTCGTAAAGGATCCGCATCCGCAAGTGCCGGAGAACCACGTCTTGCGTGCGGACGATCAGCGGCTGATGCGCGAGGACGATCCCATCGCCGCCGGCCGTCTGACCCGCGACGGTCACAAACGGATTGAGTATTCGGATCGGCTCTTCCAGAAAAATCACGCCGTGAACTTCAAACACGATGAACCGCGGACCGGATGCCTCCAGCGCCTCGCGCAGGCTGCCCGGCGCCGTGACGAACCCGCCTAGTCCGTTCGGGACTTTGTCCGCCAGCGTCGTCACCTTGATGATCCGTGGCGGCTGCCCCGAGCCGTCACCCCGGCCGCCGAATGCGTACGTGCCGAATCCCTCCGCTCCAGGAAAGTTTGGAATCGCGGCACTGGGGACGAGCGGATCGGTCAGCAAGGCCGATTCCTGTTCGTTAGAAATTCCATCGCCATCGTCGTCGGCGCTGGGGTCCAGATCCCCGTAGATCATCTCAAAGTCATCAGCGAGACCGTTGCCGTCGTTGTCGGAGAAATCGCTTCGCAGGCCGCCCGTCGGAGTATCGCAAGTCAGAGCGATCGAAGCGACTGCTATGAGAAACAGACCCGTGACGCGCAGAGACCGGGTAGCATTGAATGGTCGAGATGCGAAGAACGGTGTCATAATCCCATCCCCAGAATCGACACGGTGCCCGCATCAACTCTATGTTTTGTGCGAAGTATTGCAACCGAAACACGGTCAAAACTCAATCGGGCGGCCCAACTCATGAAAAAGGGTACGGCCCATGCTTCCCTGCCGTTACCTTGTTCTCGGCACTCATAAAGCAAGCCGTTCAGCGACGCATGTACGCTTGTTGCATCCCACGCCTGGGACGGCTGCTTCCGCCTTCGTTCAAACCCGGTGGCGTCGGCCACTTGAACGCCTTACCATTCTGCCGAGCCATAGCCGCGGTGATCCGCAACGAGGCACCATGCGCCGTCCCGCCAGACTTCGCTCCGCGTTCAGTTTGATCGAGTTGCTCGTCGTTATCAGCATCATCGCACTCATTGTCGCGATCCTGCTGCCGTCGCTGTCCGGCGCGCGGGGGCAGGGTCAGTCGATTCAGTGTCTGGCGCGGCTCTCGCAACTGGGGCTGGGCTGGCACATGTATGCCGACGACTACGACGACGTGGCCGTGCCGGGCCGCTACGGCAACCTTGCGGGCGGGGCTTCGAATCCAGCGAACTTCTATGACGTGGGAAGCGGGCTGAAGTTTCGCCCGCGCTGGATCGCGCTGATGGGCAAATACGTCGGCGCATTCGCCTTCGACAATCCCCTGCCCGCTGACCGGCAGGATTACGATCACAAGGTCTATCAATGCCCGTCCGTGCCTGATTGGATGGACGAACGCAACCACGCCTACGGATACAATCACCAGTTTCTTGGCAACGCCCGCATCACCAACAACCAGTACCACAATTTCCCCGTCAATCGCTCAAAGATCACCAGCTTCGCCAGCACCGTCATGGCGGCTGACACACTGGGCACGGCGGCCGGATTCGCGCCGGAGAATCGCAAGCCGTACCACAACAACGGGACGGATTTCGCGGAGCTGGCCAACCACGGCTGGACGCTCGACCCGCCGCGCCTCAAGCCCGAGTCCGAGCACGGCAGCGGCGACCCGGGCAGCCCGCGTACGGCCGTCGATCCGCGCCATTTGAATAAGTCAAATGTCATTTTTTGCGACGGACACGGAGAGACGGTCACGCCGCGCCGGCTCGGCTATCGAACGGACGAAACCGGCGCGTTTGTGGATGACGCCGCGGTCGATCGGCCCCATAATCGCGAATTCTCCGGAACCGGGCGCGACACCGATCCGCCGCTCCCGCCGACGTGAGCGCGGTCGTGATTCGCTCGCCTGATGCAGCACAAGGGAGCATTCCGCCATGTGGGAACAGATTCGACCCTGGATGGGGGACGCACACTCGCTGCTCGCGCCGGAGCTGGTCGGCCCCGTCGTCAGTCTCGTCGCCATTCTCTGCGGCGGACTCACAGGGTTTGAACGTCAGCGCGCCGCCAAGCCCGCCGGCTTCCGCACGATGATCCTCATCTGCCTCGGTTCGGCTATTTTCACACAAGCGTCCATTTTGCTCGGAGGCGGGCCGGGCCATGCCGATCGCGCGCGCGTCGCCGCGCAGGTCGTCACGGGAATCGGATTTCTCGGCGCGGGCGCCATCATTCGCGAGCGCGGCCAGGTCGTCGGCATCACCACGGCCGCAGGCATCTGGGCCACTGCGGCGGTCGGCCTGATTCTCGGCGCAGGTTACCTCGCGCTGGGGTTCTTCTTCACGATTCTGATCGTCGGTACACTGTCCGCCGCCCGCGCCATCGAGCGCGTCGTTGAAGGGCCGTGCCGACTGTCCACCCTGTCGCTGCATCTTGCGGACGATGACGCGCGAACGCGCCTGCAGGTTGAGAGTATCCTGGAGGATCACCCCTTCCCCATCATTCCGGAATATGAAACAACCGCTGACGGCAAGATCATCGCTCGAATTCGCTATTGCACCATCCATCGCGATCATCATACGTGGTTGGATGAGCTGCTCTCTTCACCCGCGCTGGTGCGCATTGAGCAATCCCACTAAGGCGCATGGCCCCTCCGAAACCGCCCTGGCAAACCTGAAAACGCAGGTCCACTAATAACCCCGATACCAGACGTGCCACACAAGGCCTTGTGAAGACCCCATTCTTGCGGTTCCGTATTTCGACGCGATTCAAGATTGTGCCGCACCGCCTTCGAATGCCGGCATGCCCGTCCTTTGGCCGATCGCGCGCGCGGGTCGATGGATTGAGTGGCATCGCGGGAGTGGTGTGTTTCCGCGGTCCGCGCGCATCTGTCACGGGTTCGAGGTGGAGTATGACAAGTTCTCATGGTTCGTCGCGATTGGGGATCCAACTGGCACAGGTCGGCCGATTCACGTTCGCCCTGATCGTTGGCGCGCTGTTCGGCGTTGTCGCGTGGGAGTCCCCGGCGTCGGAATCTCACGAGGCAACAGTCTTGCCGATGCCCGCACCCGATGCGATGAGTGCCATCGTGTCCCGGTCGAACCGAATGCTTGCCAGCCCTATCGCACCGGCAAACAGCCCGAACTCGGCGATCCTGCCGATTGGCGAGGCCGCTGCCGGCAAATCGCACAAAAAACAGCAAGCCGCGGCAGCGATGCCGCTGCGATGGTCCATCGACGATCAATCGGTCTCGTCGCGTGCAGCAACGGCTCACGGCGGAGAGGCCACGTTCCGCATCGCGGACCTGCACTCACGCGGGCCTCCGGCACGGCTGGCGAACCGAACCGACGACGCGCTCCGATCGGATCAATCGCCCGAATGATCCGGCGGTTGACGCTGGAACACTCAAACTACTTGCTTTGAACTTCAAGGCCTTCGGCATGCGTGCCGGGGGCCTTTCTTGTTACCCACGCTGCGCGTTTTCAACGCCGTCCCGCTGTCGTAGAATGCTCGCGCCGCCATGCTGACTGGCGACGGATTCGCCCCAACGCGGCACAACGGATTCCACACCTCGAGACGTGCACCATGCCCATTCATCCGACGGCCATCATTGACCCCAAGGCGCAAATCGCCCCATCCGCCGACATCGGCCCCTATGTCATCATCGAGGGCGAAGTCAAGATCGGCGAAAACGTTCACCTTTATCCGCACGTCTTCATCTCCGGCTGGACCGAAATCGGCGACCGATGCGTGATTCATCCCGGCGCGGTGATCGGCCATCTGCCGCAGGATTTCCATTTCACGGGCGAGCGGTCGTACTGCCGGATCGGCGCGGGGACGATCGTTCGCGAGTTCGCGTCGATCCACCGCGGCACCCAGCCCGAATCGTGGACGATCCTCGGGCAGGATTGCTTCATCCTCGGCTACGCCCACATCGGCCACAATTGCGAATTCGGCAACGGCGTCAAGCTCTACAACGGATCGGCGGTGGCGGGCCACGCCATCATCGGCGACAACGCGATCTTGAGCGGCCATGTTGTGGTGCACCAGTTCGCGCGCATCGGAGAGTACACCATGATCGGCGGCGGCTCGCGCGTCATCAAAGATATTCCTCCGTTCATGAAAGTACTGGGCGAGTCGATGTGCGTGGCGCATAACGGTCTCGGCATGCGCCGAAGCGGCAAGTTCTCGGCCGACGAAATCAACGAGGTGCGCACTGCCTACCGCCTCCTGTTTCGGTCCGCGCAGCCGTTCACGAAGTTGATCGAGGAATTCGCGGCAACCGTCCGTACAGCGGCCGGTCGGCGCATCCTGGACTTCCTGAAAAGCCCGTCCAAGCTGGGGATCGCCGGTGGCCGCAAGGCCGCCGCGCAACGTGAGTTGGACGGCGGCGATGGAGATGGCGAAGCCTGACGACCGAACCCTGTTCCCTTGTCCCTTTTTCCTGCTTCACTGTTCCCTGCTTCCAGCCATGTCCATCCTGCAAGACATCCTCGGCCCACGGAAGGACTTCGAAGGCGGCTTGTATCTGCCGGACTTCAAGAACGTTTCCGCCAAACGTGCCACGCAAAAGCTTCCCGCGACGTCGGCGCTGCACATTCCGCTTTGCTTGCGGCGCGACCTCCCGACGACCCCAATCGTCGCGGCCGGTGATCGCGTCCTGCGCGGCCAGGCGCTGGCTATCCCCCAGACCCTCGACGGAGTTCCGGCCTTCGCGCCGACCTCGGGGCGAATCGAAGCCATTCTTCCCGTCGAGACCGCCGCAGAGGGTTCGCTGCCGGGCGCCGTCCTCCTGCCTGATGGGCGAGACGAACCCATTCAGGTCGATCCCCAGCTTCGGGTCGAATCGTTCCTCGGACGGCTTCGGAATCGCGGCGTCGTCTGCGCGAGATCGCGCCGCCCGGCGCATCTCGTCCTTCAGGAAGCCATCGCGGCAGGTGTGACCGATCTCATCGTCAACGGCATGGAGACCGAGCCGTATCTGACGGCCGACCTGCGCACGCTCGTCGAAGAGCCGGGCCTGCTAGTAGACACGACCTGCGAAATCGCCGATGCCCTGGGGGTCGTGACGGTGCATGTGGCCATCCCTTTTCGGCATCGCCGCGTCGTGAAGCGAATGGAGGCCGAAGCGGCCGGCCGGTATGTCGAGATTGCGGCACTAAGCGACAAATACCCACAGTGCCATCCCACGCTGCTCGTCAAGACAATTCTGGATCGCGAGATTCCCCCCGGCGGAACCACGCTGGACGTGGAGACGCTCGTGCTGCCGCTGTCGACGGTTCGAGCGGCCGGTCACGCCTATTGGCATGACGAACCGATGACGCACGTCGTCATGACGGTCGCGGGAGATGCCGTCGATCATGCCGGCACATATCGCGTGGCGATCGGAACACCACTGCGCGAACTGGCCCAGCGCGTCGGCCTGTATCGGCCGGTGAAGTCCGCGGTCTGGGGCGGCCCGTTCACGGGCGTGGCGATCACAAACGATCACGCGGTCGTAACAGCTGACACCACGGCGCTCCTGCTGTTCGCCGAAGCGGAGGTCGATCCATCAGCGCCGTGCGTGCATTGCGGATGGTGCGTCGAAGACTGCCCGGTCGGCCTCTCACCGACGTCGTTGATCGATCCGGGATACGCGCGCCGGTCGCCCACGTATGCGGCCGAACTCAACGCGTGCATTGATTGCGGGCTTTGCACTTATGTCTGCCCGTCGAAGCTCCCCCTGGCTGAAACGATTCGCGCCGAGCGAGTACAACTCAACCAACCACGCGCCGCAGCGAGCGAGGGGCTTGCACGATGACGGCCGCCGCCTGGATGCTTTCGACTTCGCCCTCGCCCCGCGCCGCGCCGCATCGGCTTGGCGGCAGCTCGATTGAAGACATTCTTCGCGCCTGGATCTTCGCTGCCGGGATCTGCGCCGTGAGCGGCGTCGTCCTGTTCGGCGTCGCCGCGATCCGGGTTCTCGCCGCCACCGTCCTGACAGCCGTCGCCTGCGAACTCCTCTGGTACGGCGTCAGTCGAAAGCGATCCATCGGCGGAGTCACCCATTCCGCCCTGACCGGCCTGCTGATCGCGCTCACCCTGCCGGCCGCAGCGCCGTGGTATGTCGGTGCGGTCGCGGCGGCCGTCGCGGTGATCCTCGCAAAGGGCCTGTTCGTCGGCGAGGGCCGCTATCTGTGGCAGCCCGCACTCGTCGGTCGGGTCGTCGCGCAGTTTGTCTTCTCCTCCACCTTCGCCATGACCGGCAGCGCAGCTTTGTGGCCCGTCCTCGCGCCGGGGCATCTGCTCGTCGGCAAACTGTCGCGCGCCGTGCCGATTGATGTGGCGACCTACGGCGGCTGGAACGGAACCGGCGGCGCGTCGCCGCAGGATGCCTGGCTGATGCCCGTCCCCGCGGCGGCCTTGCGAGACTTCGCCGAGGGTCGCATTGCGCCCGATGGCGACCTGCTGTACGAGCCGCTGATTCGCGATTATCTGCCTCCCTGGAGCGACACCGTCATCGGGACCGTCCCTGGCGGTCTCGGCGAGACCTGCACGCTGGCCATCATCGCCGCAGGGCTGTACCTCATTTACCGTGGCTATCTCCGATGGCAACTGCCCGTCGCCATGCTCGCGGCGGCGGCGGCGGCGGCGGCCGTCTTTCCGGTCGAGAGCGCCCGGCCCGGCAACGCCTATTTGTGGTTCCCGGGGCTGGCCGTGGAGGAGGGCCGCGCCGTCGGACCGGCCTACATGCTCTATCACCTCACCTCGGGTCAGTTGATGCTTGGCGCGTTCCTGCTGGCAGGTGACATGATTGCGACACCGCTGCGGGTCCGCGGGCAGATCGCCTTCGCTGCCGGGGCGGGCGTTCTGACGATCTTCATGCGACTCTACGGCGTGCTCGAAGGCGAGTGCTACTGGGCGATCCTGATGATGAACACCGTCGTGCCGCTCATTGATCGGGGCACGCGGCGCAACATCATCGGGCTGGAGCCCATCGAAGCTTGACCGCGCGCCGCTGCGCGATTCGCACCCGGAGAAGATACGCCGTCATGCATCCAACCATCGCCCCGCGTTGCCCGAATCGCACCTGCCGCGCGCGACTGCCTCGCCAATCGGTCCAGGCTGGCTCGCGTTCCTGCACTTGCCCGTGCTGCGGCGAATCGGTCACGTTGAACGTTTCCGACGACTTGGTCGCCGGGCGCGTCGAATCCTGTCCTGCCTGCCGCGGGAGCGAGTTCTTTATTCGCAAGGATTTCCCGCAGCGGCTGGGGCTGCTCATGGTGATCGTTTTCGGGCTGATCGCTTCAATCTTCTACTACTTCCAGAACATCATTGCGACTTTTGCCACGCTCGGTTCGCTGGTCGTCGTGGATGCGTTGATCTACCTGTTCGTGGGGCGCGTCACGGTCTGCTATCGTTGTCGGGCCGAGTTCAGAGGGGTCGCATATAATCCCGACCACGGCGGTTTTGATCTGGCGACCAGCGAAAAGTACGACGCCTGATTTGCCGCGACCCGTGGCAACACACGTTTTCATCCGCAGCCTTCCTCCTTGAGGAATACTCCCATGAAGGCCGACGACACTCCTTCGCGTTTTGACCTCGACCGCATCGCCGCCGCCGTGCGCGAAATCCTTCTCGCTGTCGGCGAAAATCCGGACCGCGAGGGGCTTCGCAAGACGCCGCAGCGCGTCGCGCGGATGTATGCGGAGCTGTTCGAGGGGCTGGCGGCCGACCCCCGCGAGCATCTTAAGACGTTCTTTGAGGAGAAGTATGACGAGCTAGTCGTCCTGCGCGATATCCCCTTTCACTCGATGTGCGAGCATCACCTGCTGCCCTTCATGGGAAAGGCGCACATCGCTTACCTGCCCGACGGCAAAGTCATCGGGCTGTCCAAAATGGCCCGTGTAGTGGACGCTTTCGCCCATCGGCCGCAGGTGCAGGAGCGGCTGACGACGCAGGTCGCGGAGATTCTGATGCAGGAGCTGGGCGCCAAGGGCGTGGCAGTGGTCATCGAGGCGGAACACTCATGCATGACCTGCCGTGGCGTGAAGAAACCCGGCAGCGTGATGGTCACGTCGGCGGTGCTGGGCCTGTGTCGCACCAGCGCCTCCACCCGTGCCGAAGTCATGGCGCTGCTTCACAAGTAGTCGCGCGGAGTGCAGCGCCACGGGCCGAGGCCTAAGGGCTGCGCGTCGGCTCGCGGCTCGAAGCGGTGTCGTCCGCCGGCGGGAGCGGCGGGATACCGAGTTTCGCACAGATGTTCTCATACGTCGCGCGATACATCCGCCCGCCGTATTCGTGGGCGATGCGCTGGACCATCTGCGGGAACGTCTGGGCGAACTTCTGCCGGCCCGAGACGATGCTCTTGTGATAGGTATCGTAGACTTCCTTCGCGCGATTGAGATACCGCAGCGCGCTTTCGTCCTCGTCGTAGGCGTAGTCGAGCAGGCCGCGTGCGATGAGCGCTTCCACACGGGCCAGGGCCTTGGGATAGTCGCTGATCTCCCGATCGTACTTGAACTGTGCTTCGAGGAACCCGTCCAACCCGCGATCGTACATCGGATCAGGAATCGTCTTTTTGAGGTAGTCGAACAGCTCCTGGGCCTTGGCGCTCTGATTCTGCTCGTGAAGCCGGAGAATGGCCGTCCGCATGAAATTGACAAACGTTGATTTGAAATTCTCTGAAACGGGCGACTGCTGCCGCTCGGTCTTGAGATACTCCTTCGAGTCCTCCAGGAACGCCCGCATCAGCGCGGGAATGACCCGCACATCCGGCGACATCAGCGGCGGCTCGCCCAGCTTCGCCTGCCGGCTCATGGTCAACCGCCCGCGCTGAAACATTTTTTGCAGGCAGAAAAATTCGATGCGATTCGTGTTCAGCCGGTGAATGTCCAGCCGCGCCTTGTTGTCCAGTCCCTTTTCCATGCCCATGTTCGCCCAGTACAGCGCGTGCGACTCGGGCAGGCGAAAATCCAGCGTCAACTCGAACCCCTTCTGCATCTCGACGATTCGCGCGGGATCGAGTTTCACCTCGCTTCGAAGGCGCGAGGCCCGCCAGTACCGCTCTATTGCGCCACGCGCGACGGCCGTCTCCGGATCCTCCATCAACATCTTCAGCGCGACCTTGCGATCCTCCTGCTCGCCCGGCGACGCGTTGCCGATCTGAACCTCGCCAGTCTTGAGGTTGTCCAGCAGGCTCAAGTACACGCCGGGCTGTGACACGTCGAAACCAAACCCCCGCAAGTCATCAACGAGCTTCCGCACGTCCGCATCGCGCAGCACCACACCGAACTGCGTCGGCATCGCCGCCAGCGCCTCGTACGGATAGTCACGGTAATAATCGCCCTCTACGCGGCCGGGCCGGACCCACCCCTCGGGCGGCGGGCCGAGGATGTCCTCCATCTGGAGCGCGAATTGCAACTTGTAATACGAGTGCATCTCGTCCATGAAGTCGCCGACTTTATGGAAGAGGATCCACGACAACTCGCGATAGAGCTGCGTGCTGTTCGGATTCAGCGGGATGCCCTTGTCACGAATCAGCTCGTAGCCGTTCTTCACCCAGCGCCACCGCTCCTCCGGTGTCTTGAGCGTCACCGAAATGTTGTACGCCATGTTCCAGCCCTGGAACGCCCACACCGCGGCGAACTTCGGCTGCAACTCGCAGATTCGTTTGGCAAGCTGATAGGCGTCGAAGGTGCGGCCCTCTTCCTTCAACTTCGTGGCGCGCAGCCACAGGTAATCGACAATGACTGCTCGGCCCAGCGCCAGCAGCGGCGTAAGCAACAGCGACGGCTGCACCTCGCGCGGAACCGGCGGCTGCGACAGGTGATGCACGGCGCGCTGGGCATTCAGCGGGCCAACCAGCAGCGACGACAACGCGATCGTCGCCGCACCGCCCGCTCCGAACAGCCATTTTTTCGTTCCAGGTCGCATGAGCAGTTGTCAGTCGCCGGTGGTCAGTGAACAGTGGCCAGTTAACAGTGATCAGTGATCAGCAGATTGGTGGGCCGTGCCCACCCTACGCCTTCGTGCCTCCGTGCCTCGCCTTCACGGTTCTCATACGATCACCGCCGCGATCTCCCGCCGCCGCAGTGTGAAGACACCGATCAACATCGCAGCCGCGCCTTTGAGCAGCACAAACTTCCAGGTTTGCTCCCAGAGAACATCCCAGCCGACGGCGCGCCCTTCGATCAACTTGTCGACCGGGTTCACATCGCCCAGCGCCATCATCCAGCTGATCGAGTCGACCGTCATCCGGCGAATCTCGAACGCCAGACCGGGGCTGTCCAGGCCGATGAAGTCCTTGGTCACCGCCAACGCCTCGGCGAGAAACCCTGTGCTGCACGAGATGATATAGATCGTGACGCAGATCAGCGCACCGACCGGAAAACTCAAGAACGTGGACGCGCACACCGCAATCGCGCCCAGGCACGCCAGCGGGATCATCGTCGCCAGCCAGACCTGAACCAGGCCGGTTTCGAAGGTCCCCACCCGATAGAGCACCTCCAGATCGCGCGCCTCGTGATCGAACACCGCCGTGAGATCGCGCGGATCCACATTCTGGAACACAACGCTGATCGTGCCGTCGTCGCTTACGCTCTGAACCGGAATTTCGACCTCATAGGCCGTATTGATCGGAAACGCATCGATCGTCTCCAGGTAACTCGGCTTCGTCGGATCGCCGATGCCCCAGACGCACAGAATCGTGTTCTCCTCCAGCGTGCGCCCCTCCACTTCCTTCGCTTCGGGCGGCCCGCCGAGGTTCCGAATCTTGAACCGAATGCTCATGATGAACGACGGATCGCGCCGCGGCGGCGGCCCCTTCATGACGAACTGCCGCCCCTCGTATCGCGGAACGGTGCAGAACATCCCGCCCAGCTCCAGGCGAATCTGATCGCGCGTCCGCTTCTCCGTCCATCCTTCGGGCAAGCGGCCTTCCTCCCGCAACTGGTTGTACCGCTCGTCCACGAACTTCGTGAAGTCGGGAAGTTGAGCCGGGACCGCCGCCCGGGACACCAGCACCTGTCGCCGCACCTCATCGTAACGCCGCAGGTTCACGCGAATCGGCTCCGACAGCTTCAGGAGCGTGTCAAACACCTGTTGCGTCGTGAAGCCCAGCGTTTCGGCAAACTTATCCACGATCGGGCTGGCAATCCCCGGCTTGCCGATCCCGCTGACGCGATCCAGCGCCTCGACGAGGCTCGCGGCCTGCGATTGCGTCAATCCGCCCTTGGTCGACAGTTCCGCTGCCAGATCGCGCTTGAAACCATTCACGATGGCGCGCGAGCCGGCGTACGTCGCCACGATCGCAACCAGCAGCAGGCAGGCGTTCATCACCATCACGCCGATCCACTTGCCCGCGACGATCTGCCAGCGCGCGATCGGCTTGCTCACGATTGAATAAATCTGCCGGCTGGAAATTTCCACCGAGAGCGATCGACAAGCGAAGAAAACCGTCAGCAGCGCCAGCATGAACGACGTGAACCCCAGGCTGTAGCTCATGAACATCTGGACGCGGCCCTTGATCGTGCCGTCGCCTTCCGCCGTGAAGTAGAAAAAGGGAAGGCTCACCAGAATCAGCAGCGCGAAACCCGATGCCGTCTTCGCGCGAATGCCCTCGGCCAGCGTCGTCCGCGCGACCGCCGCGATGCGGCGTCCGGACCCGCCCAGCTCCCAGCCGCCGATCTCGCCTCCCTGGCGCGAGAAGGCGCGGCGCAGCACGT
Source organism: uncultured Planctomycetaceae bacterium (assembly GCA_964592235.1). Classification (GTDB taxonomy): domain Bacteria; phylum Planctomycetota; class Phycisphaerae; order UBA1845; family UTPLA1; genus PLA3. Next base: position 10,161 of record CAZQCF010000050.1, on the reverse strand, counting down.
AGCCCAGCGTCACCAGGGCCATGAAGGCCCCGATGCTGAACATCACCATGAAGAACGTGTTATCTTCCACCGACTCGCTCGTTGAAGGTACTTCTTCGCGCGGCGTGCCCGCGCGATCGTGACTACGGACCGTCCTTGCGCTTCGTCAGCCGGTCGAGCACCGAGCGATCCGGTTTCGTGTCGCCGGACTGGCTGGGCGGAGGCGCCGGCTCGACCGGCGTCATCTGCGGCTTGCCCTTGCCCGTCAAGTCCGCCAGCACGTCGGCGCGCGGCGCGGGCACGGCCTCCACCGGCTCGGTCGACACATGCGACACGCCCGCGGCCGGCGCAGCACGGCCCGCCTGCACCAGCGAATCCACCAATGCCGCGCCGCCCTTCTTTTCGGCCGACAAGAATCCCGCGACGCCGGTCGACACTTCCGCGCCGCTCGTCTGTAACTGATCCCGCTGCGCCTGACCCACCACGCGCAAGAAGAACGCCTCCAGTCGATCGGTCGGATGCTCGACTGCCACCACTTCGCTTCCGGCCGCAGTCACCACCGACCGAACCTGGGCGATCGTCTTTTCATCCAACTGCCGCGCAACGATCTGCGTGACCTCCCGACGCTCCAGCAATTCGTCCACCGGCCCCAGCGCGCGCCGCTTGCCACCGTACATGATGCATACGCGATCGCAAACATCCTCCACGTCGGCCAGCAAGTGGCTGCACAGCAGCACGGTCTTGCCATGCTCGGCCAGCGTCCTGATGACATCCTTGATCTGGCTCGTACCGACGGGGTCCAGCCCGGTCGTCGGTTCGTCGAGAATCAGCAGGTCCGGGTCGTTGATCAGCGCCTGGGCCAGCCCGATGCGCCGCGCCATGCCCTTCGAATAGGTCCCGACCGTTCGCCGGCCCGCGCGGCGCAGGCCGACCATTTCAATCAATTGCTCGGTCCGCCGGCGGCGCTCGTGACGATCGAGCTTGAACAGCCGCCCGTAATAATCGAGCGTCTCATACGCGTTGAGGAAACGATACAGGTACGACTCCTCGGGCATGAAGCCGATGCGCGCCTTCACGGCCGTGTCAGTCGGCGGGCGGCCGAAGACCCGGGCCGCCCCGGTCGTAGGGTAGAGCAGGCCCAGCAGCATCTTGATGGTTGTCGATTTACCGGAGCCGTTCGGGCCGAGCAGCCCGAACACTTCGCCCGGCTGAATCTCCAGATCAAGGTGGTCGACGGCCAGCACCTTGTCCCGCCCCCAGAAGTCCTGAAAGACTTTGGTCAGCGACAGGCATTGAACGACGGGCGGCGCCGATGAAGGGGTGTGGCTCATTGGATCAGCTTGGGCACTTCAAAGGGCTTGGGCGTTTCCTGGCCGGGCTTCTTCTTCTCCTCGGGCTTCTGAAGCGGCGGCCTCGCGATCTGCAGCCAGAACCGATCGCCCGTCCGCGGCACGAACGTCTTGAGGATCTTCTCGTTGTTCATCGCCGCCGCGAACGTCTCGTCGTACATGCGCGACATGAAGATCTCCGGATTGCGGAGATACTCCGGCAACAAGGCCATGAACTGATTGAATTCGCCCTCGGCCTCTTTCACGATCTGATCGCGCCGCACCTCGGCGTTGCGGATGATCTCTTGCACCTGCCCGCTGGCTGCGTGCAGCATCTGCTCGGTTGTGGACCGCGCCGCCGCGAGCTCCCCCGACAGATCCTCTCCTGCCGGCGACGCGGACCGTTTCAGCATCAACTGAAACTCCCGGTTCACCTGTTCCGCCAGTGGCGCGTACTGCGGACCGGCCGTCTGGAACAGCTTCGATTGTGCTTCGGCCTCGGCCTTCTTGATCGCCACGGCCATCTGGGATTGCGCCGAAAGCACCTGGTCGAAGACTTCCTGCGTCTGCCGCGGCGGGAGAATTGCCTCCACCGTGCTCGCTTTGGGCGCGAGCACACCCGTCGCCGGATCGAGCGTCAGCCCCAGCGGTAGGCCGGCTTGCTCGAACTCGCGGAACTTACCCAGCAGCCGCAGCGCGACGGCCTCCAGAAACTCGTTCTGCCTGGTGCCGCGAATGTCCAGCGCGCCGCGCTGCGCCGCCGTCTCGATCACCGCATCGCGCACGAGGCTCGTCAGCAGCGTGTACTCCGGATAGAGCCGGTAGGGATAAGACCGTACGTCGGCCGTCGGGTCGGGCGCGGGCTTGATGTTCGTCAGGTAGGCGACCGCATCGGCGACTTTGTATTTGATGGTCAATGAGGCATGAAGAATGTTCACGTCGCCGGTGATGAGGTAATCGTCGCGATCAGGGCTAAGCGTGCCGTACTTGTAGCCCTTGATGCCGCCAGTCTTCTCGTCGTCCGACAACTGGAACATGAACTCGACCGGCAGCTCGCGCTCGTTCACCGCGACCGTTTCGAAACGCTCAAACGGGTACGGCCAGGACCAGTGCCAGCCAGGCGGCAGCACCGGGTTCTGGCTCATGTCGTCCTTCGACGCGCCGACGATCCGCCCGTAGCGCAGCTTCACGCCGACCTCGTTGGGCTGCACCGTCGAAAAGCCGCTAAGAAAATAAACCACGACGAGCACGAACATGAGCAGCTTCAGGATGCTGAAGCTCTTGCGCAGAGCATCGGCCAGCGATTGATTCGCGAGGTCGAGATCGCCGTCGGGCAGCACCTTGAGCGGACCATATCCGCCCGCGCCGTGATCATGACCATGGAAGTGCCCAGGGGCATGATCGTGAGTAGGATCGTGCGGTCCGCTGCTCATGGGCGATGCCTCGGCTTTTCGATGGGCGTTTTGTCACCCGAAGGATGGCTCATCGCCGCGCGGGTGGGCTCGACCGCATCCGCCGCGCCGACCTGGTTCGACCCCACGACGCCGCGCACCGCCTTGGTCGCGTCGCGCAGCAGCTTGAACAACTCGATCACGTCCGCATCGAGCACGAGCGTCGTCTGACCGGCCAGCACCTTGAGCAGCGTCTCACGCTTCTTGAGAAAATCGCTCAATGCCCGGTTCTTGTCGAAATCCTTGTAATACTTCGCCGCTTCGGCTTCGCCTTTGCCCTCGATCGACTTCGCATAGGCCGCGGCGCGGGCGAGGATCTTATTGGAGATTTCTTCCGCTGTGACGCGAATCTCCCGCGCCTTCGCGTCGCCCTCGGCCGACAGCTCCTTGATCGTCTTCGTGCGGTCTTCCTTCATGCGGTTGAAGACTTCGCCTGTCACCGACTCCGGAATGCCCAGCCGCTTGATGCCGACGCTCACCACCTCGATGCCGTAATTGTCGCGCGCCGGCTGGCGGATGCCCTCAAGAAACTCCTTCTCGATCTGCGAGAACTTCATCTCATCCGGGTTCACATTCACCAGGTTGCTCAACGGATGACCCCGCAACACAATCGAGACCCGGTTCTCCAGCATGTCGCGGATCTTCACGCCCGCCGTGTCCTCGCGCCCGACGGCCTTGAGGAACTGCTTGCCGTCACGGATTCGCCAGGTCGCATAAGCCGTCAGCACGACGGTCTTCTGATCTTCTGTGCCGATCTGGCGAAACTCCGTCTCGAAGCTGCGAAGCCGGGTGTCATAGCGATGCACGGCCTCGACCGGCCACGGCAGCTTGAAGTGCAGTCCGGCCTGCTCGGCGGGGATCACTTCCTTGATTTGGTCAAATCGCGTTATGACAGCCGTCTCCGTGAAGCGCACCTGAAACGCGCACATCATCAGGCAGACCACGGCCAACAAAATCGCCGCGACAAAGAGTGTGGATACTTTCGGTGACATAGTTTGTTTCCAGCAGCGGTCGGACGGCGGTTCGTGCCTGGCAACGCGGATGGGCGGGCCGTGCCCACCCTACGCCGTTCTCCTGTTCCCTGTTCTCTGCTCCCTGTTCCCTTGCCTTTATGCCTTCATTTCGACTTCTTGACGTTTCGACGTTTCCCTCAATCCCCCTTCGCTTCGCTCGCGGCCAGCTCGGCGCCGAGCGCTTCGAAACCAACGGGCGGCTTGAGGTCCAGGTCGTACACCACCTTTTCCGGCTCATCGAGCAGAATGACGTACTTGCGCACCCCCTCCAGCCCCTCCTCGAGCATCCGCAAATACGAACGCAGCATATAGGTGTACGGCGACGACTCAAACGCGGCCAGATGCAAACCGTAAAACTCCGCATCCGACTTCTCGCGAAAGACGCGGTTCATGGTTTTCATCTGCGCCATAGCGACCACCTCGCGCGCCGTGCCGCCGGCCAACTCGCGCAACATGCGCTCAACCTGCTCCGCGGCCGCCGCGGTCGAAGCGTCATTCGCTTGCCGCGCTGCATCCTCCGTCTGGATCGCTTCGAAGATCGCCTGCCACGACGGCCCCGCCGCCAGCATTTTCGTCGCCGTCGCTTCGCCCTCGGCCTTGCGAATCGCCGCCTCGCGCTTCTCGTACGCGCTGACCACGTCCTCATACGTCTTGGCGACTTCCTGATCCGGCGGCGGATGAACCCCGCCGATCCCGACATAGACAATCTGCACGCCCAGGCCTTCGCCGTCGTCTCCCGCCTGATCGCACGCTCGCTGCAACCCCTCGTGCAGATGCGCCGCCGCGTCCAGCCCGCCCTTGCCAAGCAAATCGAGGATGTCCGCGCCCGCCGCATACCGCGTCAACTCGCGGAACGCCAGCGACTCCACGATCTTCGCCACGTCCTTCGACTGCGCGTGATACCGAATTACCTCCGCATCAGCATCTTTCACGCGCCACTGAACCGGCATGTTCATGCTGACCAGATTGATCGGTGTCTTTGAAGCGGCCGACGCCGCCCGGTCCGCCACCAGTAACTGATATTCCTTCTTGTAGTGCTTCTTGGTCCACAAGATCGGCAGACCTGCCAGACGCTGCTCCGTCTCGGCGTCCATCTCGTAACCGATCTCCAGGCGCTGCACGCGCTCCACCGGAATCAGCGTCGCGCGATCCAGCGGCCATGGCCACGTCAGATGCACGCCCGGCTTCGCCGTCGTCGTCGGTCGCCGGCCCAGTCGCTCGATCACCGCCTGATGACCCGGCGGCACCACCACGATGCAGGTCACAGCCATGATGACCGCCGCCTGAACCAGCAACAGCGGAACCACCACGCGCCCCATCAGCTTGTAAAACCACGTTTCGCTGACTTTGAAGCCGAACTGATAGTCAATCGTGCGCGAGATGTTTCGCACGATGCCGCCCGGCTCGCTGAACATGCCCAGGAACCGGCTGTCGTAGAACGGCCGCTGCTCCTGACCCGGAGTGCGCGGGCGATAGAAGTCCAGCACAAAGTTCATCACCGTCTCGGCTGCCAGCAGGAGCAGCAAGAAGCCGATCCCGATGCCAACCCAGTAGTCGGCCGTCTCGATGCCCGTGAGATTCAACAGAATCCCGATCGAAGCCGCGAAGCAAACAACGCACGCCCCGAACATGAAGTTGCCGCCGGCGCGAAGGTGCGCATACCCCCCCACGCGGCTCATCCCCAGGGCGTAGCGGCTCATCATGAAGCACACAAACGCGAGGCCGCCGGTGAAGAAAATCAGCACGCGGTCATTGATGATCGGTCCGCCGACGTTGCCGGCGATCGGCGGGAACTGGAACTTCCAGGGGAAGATCAGAAGTGCCGCGGCGAGATTCGCAGCCGCGCCGAGCAGCGCAATCGTCGGCACGAGGTAGCGCTCGATGGCTCGAAGCCGCCGACCCATGGCCAGCTTCTCCATCTGATCGGCGTCTTCATCCTCAAAGATCGTCTGGGCGCCGGCGAGCTTCTCGCGCCGCTGGCGTTCCAGTTCGGCCAGCTCGAATTTCTCTTCTTCCAGGAGCCGCTGTTGATGAATCTGAATCCAGCAGAGAATCCACACGCCAAGCGTGCAGAAGATCTGAAACGCCGCAGCCCACACGGAGATCGAACTACCCCGGGTCCAAACCCCGAGGATGCCCAGGACCACGGACGCGACCAGCGCCAACATGGCCCCCAACAAGGCGACGGTTTCTCCGCGTCGATCGGTCGATTGCATGAACTTGATCCGTAAGAGCAGTCGTCAGGTGGTGCGACGAGGTCGCACCCTACGGCTGTTAAAGGTGTCAGGCATTGGGCTTAAGGCTTAAGACGCGCGGATCGCCGCAACGCCGGTCGCTATTGTAGGGGCCTCACGCTGCATGCCAAGTCGGGCAGGAAGACCGGAGCGAAGGGCCATAAGCCAATCCAATTCCCTTCGCGCCGCAGTCTGGTCGCCGCGTCGATCGACTCCGTGTCTCCGAACTTTCGTTCCTTCACCGAACCACCCTCTTTTTCCCACCGTCCTTGACCATGCAGGCGCGTCAACGTATTTATGCGGGACAGGAGCCATTGGCCCTGTTCGGTGGGCAGTGCCCGCCGCAGGGTTCAAGGGGTTCAAGGGTTCAACAAGAGTCCACTGACCACTGTCCACTGACCACTGATCCCCATGACCCAACTGATCGGCGTCGCCAAGAACACCTATCTCCAGACCCTGCGACAGCCGGTCTATGGAATCATTGTGCTGGTCACGCTGGGTGGGTTGGCCATCGCCCCGACCGTCACCGGTTGGACCCTCGACGATGACAACAAAATGCTGCGCGACCTGGGGCTTTCTACGCTGCTCATCCAGGGTTTGTTCCTGGCATGTTTCGCGGCTTCCAGCGTCCTGAACACCGAAATCGACGACAAGACCGTCCTTTCCGTCGCCGCAAAGCCCGTGGCCCGGTCCATCTTTCTCTCCGGGAAGCTCGTCGGCGTTTTCGGGGCCATCGCTACGGCTCACTACCTCGCCGGGCTGGTGCTTTACATGGTCATTCGCCATGGCGTGCTTCAGGCCGCCTATGAGAAATCCGACCTCACCGTGATTTTTCTCGGGTTGATCCCGCTTGCATCGATGCTGGTCCTGGGTGCCGTCCTGAACTACTTGTTCGATTGGCGGTACCTGCCCACGGTCGTGACGCTTTTTCTTATCACCGGTTCGCTGTCCACGTTGATCCTCCTGGCCATCGATCGCGACTGGAAGATCCAAGCCTACGAAGTGACGCAGATCGTGGATCCACTCCCGCAGGAAATCGGCGACCCCGCGCTGCTCCGCGGCATCGTCGAGTTCCGCCCCGACGCCGGGCAGGCGCACCTCACGGGCCACAAGGGCGTCATCGTACGAAAGATGTGGAAAGGCCCGATAACCGAGAGCGACCTCGAATACCTCATGGGGCTATCCTCGAGCATCGTCTGGAAGAATGATTGCCGATTCCTCGCGGACAAAGCGCGCGAGCTGCAAGGCAGCGAAGTGTTCAAGTCCGGAATTCTCGTGCTGGGCGCCCTGGGATTGCTCACGGCCATCGCCGTGGCTGTTTCGACGCGTCTGGGGCTGATGTCGACGCTGCTCATCTGTCTCGCGGCGGTGGGGATCGGCCTGACCGTCGATCACGTGATCCGGCCCATCGCGGATACCGGCGCGACGTGGGCGCGCATCGCCGCCCATGCACTCCCGAACTTTCAGATGTTCTGGATGGTAGATGCCCTGGCGGATGATCGCGTGATCCCGTGGAGCTACGTCGGCTCGGCGATGGGTTACTGCGCCGTCTACTCGCTGGGCCTGCTCCTGCTGGGCATCGCCCTGTTTGAGACGCGCGAGGTGGGATAGAATTGAACGTCGAAACAACAAAGAGTTGAAAAGGCGAAACAAAGGCGCCTGGGGATAATGCAGGGTGGGCACGGGCGCACCCTCGGATTGGCTAGCGGCTCAAAGCTCACGGCTAAAGGCTTCTCTTCACATGGCTCATCAAATCATCGGCGTCGGCGCGGCGGAGGCGGAACACTACGCCCACCACCACGACCACAAACACGACCACAGCCATTTTCACGAGCACGCCGGCTCGGCCGCTCATGCCGCGCGCTCGGCGACGTTCTGGCTCTTTCTCACCTTTGCCGGCGGCATCCTCGTCCTGACCAGCTATTACATTCAATGGTTCAGCCCCGTCGTTGAGACGGTTGACGAATTAGGCCGCGTCACCGAAACCTATCAATACCAGTTCCACATGGACCTCGTCGCCGCCGTCGGCGCGCTGCTCCTGGCTTTTCGCATCATCGGATACGCCCTGCGCAACCTGCTTAGCGGCCACATGCACATGGACGAACTCGTCGCCCTCGCCATCGTCGCCAGCATCGGCATCGGCGACTATCGCGCAGCCGGCGTCATCGGCTTCTTCCTGCTGCTCTCCGAAATCGTCGAGACGCGCACCGCCATCGGCGCGCGGGCCAGCATTGAAGAGCTGATCCGCCTCACGCCCAAGACCGCCCGCCTCATCACGCCGCAGGGCGAGCGCGAAGTCGAGGCGGCCTCGCTCGAGAAGGGCCAGCGCGTGCGCGTTTTGCCCGGCGACAACGTGCCCGCCGACGGCGTCGTCGTCTCCGGCGAATCGACCATCAACCAGGCGAACATCACGGGTGAATCGCTGCCGGTCGACAAGCACCCCGGCGATCCGGTCTTCTCCGGCACGTCCAACCTCACCGGCGCGCTCGAGGTCGAAGTCACCCGCGTCGGCGAAGAAACCACCCTCGGCAAGGTGCAGGAACTCATCCTCGCCGCCGAACGCACGCGCATCCCCATCATGCGACTGATCGACCGCTACGTCGGCTGGTACACACCGGTCATTCTGATGCTCGCGTCCCTCGTGCTCTTCTTCACCAAGGACGACAACGGCATGTATCGCGCGATCACCATGCTCGTCGCGAGTTGCCCCTGCGCGCTCATCATGGCGACGCCCACGGCCATGGTCGCCGGGCTGTCCTGCGCCGCCCGACTGGGAATTCTCATCAAAGACGTCACGCACCTCGAAGGCGCGGGGCGTCTCAACGCCGTCGTCTTCGACAAGACCGGCACGCTGACGACGGGCGAATTGTCCGTCACGCGGCTGATCCCGCTTGAAGGCGTCGACGGAGCCGATCTGCTGGCGACCGCCGCATCGGCCGAACTGCAAAGCAACCATCCGGCAGCACGCGCCATCAACGACGTGGCGCGCGAGGCGAATGTGAGCGTCATGCGGCCGGAGAAGTTTAAGGAAGTCGCCGGTCGCGGCGTCTCGGCGCGGGTCGGCGGCGCGGAGGTACTGGTCGGCCGTGAGATGTTCCTGCGTGAGCGCGGCGTGGACACAACGGTAGCGGCGTCGGTCGTGGAGCAGATCGAGGGCATGAGCCAGCTCTATGTCGCGCGGGGCGGACGTGTGCTGGGTGTGGTCGGCCTGGAAGATCGCACGCGTCATGCGGCGCGCGAGGCGGTCGATGAGCTGCGCGCGATCGGTATGCGCCGCGTGGCGATGCTGACCGGCGACCGGCAGGGCGTGGCTCGGCGCGTCGCGGCCGAGATGGGCTGCACCGAGTTCAAGGCCGATTGCCTGCCGCAGGAGAAGCTCGATCTCGTCGAGCAGATGAAGCGCGAGGGTTATCGCGTCGTGGTGATTGGCGACGGCGTGAACGATGCACCGGCGCTGGCCGCGGGCGATCTCGGCGTGGCGATGGGCGCGGTCGGCAGCGACGTGGCGATCAACTCGGCATCGATCGCGCTGCTGAACAACGACCTCACGCGCATTCCGTTTCTCATTCGCTTAAGCCGGGCCACGCGAAAAGTGGTCGTGCAGAATCTCGTCTTCGGTGTGTTGTTCGTGGTGACGGTCATGGCCCTGGGCGCGTTCGATGTCATCCGCCCGACGCTCGCAGCCGCCCTGCACACCGCTTCGACACTTGTCGTTGTCTTCAATTCCGCCCGGCTGGTCCGCTTCGGCGAAGAAAAGCAGACGCACGAGCAGATGATGCACGGCGCGAGCGTCGCCCCGGCTCGCGCGTAAGCGCCATCCGACGCGCCATCACATACGCGATCCCATAGGCGATTTGCTTGCGCGGGTGCCCCATCCTTTGCGAAGCGTAGGGTGGGGTCGCGAGGATGGACCGACGATTTCGGTAGGGTGGGCACGGCCCACCCCAAATTGACAAACGGCTGCCCGTCAGGATGGTGGGCGATGCCCACCCTACAAAGTTCCGCAGGTCGGGTCCGCAGACCCGACACGTCTCTTTCGGTGCGTCTGACATCGCACCCTCTCCCTTCCAGGGAGAGGGACGGGGTGAGGGTTCGTCACATCCATGCGCGCCCTATTTCTAACCACTGACTACTGACCACTGACATCTGTCCCCTT
>CAZQCF010000049.1:0-24513 GCA_964592235.1 uncultured Planctomycetaceae bacterium | reverse complement strand
GGCGTCCTTCTCTACGGCCCTCCCGGCACCGGTAAGACGATGATCGCCAAGGCCGTCGCGGCCGAGATCGACGCGACGATGTTCGTCATCAGCCCGGCGCAGGTGTTGAGCAAGTGGGTCGGAGAGGCGGAGCAGAACGTCCGCAAGCTGTTCACCGCGGCGAAGGCCGAGCCGCGTTCGATCATCTTCATCGACGAGATCGAGGCCCTGGTGCCTAGCCGGCGGGACTCGAGCAGCAGCGTGATGACACGCGTGGTGCCGCAAATCTTGCAGGAGCTGGAAGGCTTCGACCGCAGCGCGAAGTCCAACCCGCTGCTCTTTGTCGGCGCGACCAATGAGCCGTGGGCGCTGGACAGCGCAGTGATGCGGCCGGGCCGGTTTGATTCAAAGGTCTATGTGCCGCTACCCGATGCGCCGGCGCGGTTCAAGCTGGTGGAGATTTATCTCGGCAAGCGCCCGCTGGCGGCAGACGTGGACTTCAGCGAGATCGTCGATCGGCTGGACGGCTACAGCGGGGCGGATGTGAAGGCGATTGCCGAGAAAGCCGCGACGATTCCCTTCATGAGCGCGATCGGCGGGAGCGAACCGCGGCCGATCAGCCGCGCGGATATCTTCGCGGTCATCGAGCAGTTGCCCCCAAGCGTGAACAAGAAAGACCTGCTGCGTTTTGAACGGTTCCGGGCGGGGGGGTAGGAATCGGGTTGGTGAATCGCGCGGATCCCTGCGCCCCGGCGCGACGCTCTGCCGAGAAACGCTTCTGCACGCTGTGAAGCCGGCGGATGGCAATCCGTCGGCTTCGTCGTTCTGTTTTCGATCGGCCTCGGAGTTCTATAATCCTTCAAACGGAGGTACACGCTCGCCGCCGGCAGCGTTGAAGGAATCATGCCGCGATTTGACCTCGACAATTTCACGCGCGATGCGCAATCGGTCGCGGCCGTTGCATACGCGTCGGATATTTTTTCGATCTTGTCGCGGCGCGTCACCGTGCCGGCATCCTGCCTCGCGCTGGCATGGGCCGACGGCGGCCAACCTGAATTGCTGCGCGCCGGGGCGGAGATTGAGAGCGGCCGATGGCGGCGCATCCTGATTGCGCGGACCGACCCGCTCCCGTTGACGTTCGAGTTTCGTGGACTGCCGTCGTCGGACGGATTTGAGTTCACTGCGAAGATCAGCCTGCGCGTGCAGCTCGTGCCGCAGCGCGACGAACTGGCGTTGTTTCATCGCGCGGTCGTCGTTAGCGGCGAACGCGTGATGCTGGAGCAATTGCATCGCCACTGTGAAGAGACTGTGCGACTGGGCGCAGCGGAATTCGCCCGCGCGCGAACCGCCGAGGAGCTGGCCAGCGTCTCCACGTGGGAGGGTTTTGACGCCGCGCTGGCCGATCGGTTCAAACCGTTCGGCTTCGCGAGCGGGCTGGGGCTGTGCGCCGACGTGCGAGCGGAGTTCACGTCGAGTGCGTTCGAGGCCGCGCGGCACGATCAGCGCTCGGCGGAGCAGCGGCGGCGGCGCCTGGCCGAGGAAGAATCGCTGCGCCAGACGGCGGCTGCTTCTCGTGCGGCGCACCTGGCGTCGCTGGCGTCGATGCTCGACAAGGTTCGCGCCATGGCGGGCGAATCGGGCGAGGCGCGCGTCGCGGAGTTGATTCGCACGTTCGACGCCGGCCAGCGGGCGCAGCTCTACGCCGGTCTGCTGGCCCAGCCCGCGTCGCGCCGAACGGCGCTGATCCTGCTTGTCGCCGGAGGCGAGTTGCTGGCTGTCGATCCGGCGTCGCCGCACCAGCTCGCGTGGCGGCGGCGGCTCGAGGGCGACATCGGCCCGCTTCGGTCGGTGCGAGCGATGGTATCCGGCGGCGAGCGCATGGTACTGGTCGGCGCGCGGCGCGGCGTGTACGTGCTGAATGGCGATATCAGTCAGACACGCCAATTCGAGTTTGACCAACCGGCGTCGCCGCGCGGCGGGGTGAATGCGTCGGTCGTACTCAATGAGTCGCTCTTTGCAACGCATTCCGAGGCCGGGCTACGGCGGTGGGCGCTTCGTGCCGCGCCGGGTGACGCCGGCGGCGAGGCAGCGGCCGGCAATGGGTCGCCGTGCCTGGAACAGTTGACCACTGGGGCGAAGAGCGTGCGCGAGGTGCAATGCGATGACGGTCGCGCGATCTGGTTCTCCATCGACTCGCGGGTCGTGGGTTGGCGTCCCGATTCCGCGGAGGCACCGGTGCTGCTGACCGCTCCGGCAGAAGTGACGGCGCTGTGCGTTGCGGACGGCTGGGTCTGCGCGGGATTGAAGGACGGACGTTTGCTGCGCTGGCCGACCCGCGCGCCGCACGATCTGGTGGAGTTGCGCGGGCCGACGGGCCATGCCGTGGAATCGCTGCACTGGCTGGAGGGCGGAGGCATCGCACGGCTGCTCGTGGCGGATCGCCGCCCGGCGCTGGACTTGCAGGTGATCGGCGACGCGTATCGCGGGGAATATCGCGCGGCCGTGCCGCTGCGGTGGTCCTGGGCGGCGGAGGACTGGATCGCGGCGGTGAATGATAATCGAGACAGATTGCTACTATGGCGGCCGAACGAGCCGCAGGCGCCGTCGGCGATCGTCCCGATTGGGCAGCTTTGCGGGAACACGATTCAGGACGCGGCGCTGATTTCCGCCTAACGATTCGCCAGGTCCATATCGATCGCCAGTGGGATTTCGCCGTACGTCGGGAATCGGCCGACCTGCTTCTTGCTGAAGATCAGTTTGCCGTCGAGCGTCACATCGAACACGCCGCCGCTGCCGGCTGTGAGTTCACACGTGACCTTGTCCTTGCCGTACTTCTGCGTCAATTCAGCCACCAGACCGGTGGCTTGGGGCAGATAGTTTCACTGATTGCAGTAGGTGATGTGAATCTTCATGTCATGCCTCCTTGTGTCGAGCGGGTTCGGATCGCTGTGACCGGGCGCGGGTCGTTACGGCAGAACCGCGACACGGTCGATACAGCGTAGCGTTGAGCGCGGTGAATATCAATCTCATCGACGGCCGGCGGCCTGCTGCTTGTTCGTCGCGTCGGCGAGGGTTTTCTTCTCGCGCTCGGTCAGGCTCTGAATGCCATTCTGGTGGACTTTCTCGAGGATGCGGTCGACTTCTTCCTGAAGCGATGCCTGTTTCTCGCGGTGAAGCTCCAGTGCACGCGCCTGCCGCTTCTTCCGAAGTCTGGTGAGCCAACCATCGCGCCTTGGTCGATCTTGCGACAAATCAAATCGCGGTCCTTGAGACTCACTGCCGTCGTAAGCGCCGAACTTCAGCAACATGCGCTCGTTGCGACATGCCATGTATCCCATGAATGCGATTGCCAGAAGCATCCATCTTTGGTTGGCAAGTCCATAGAAACCCAAAACGATCGCGGCTACCATGCCGAACGTCGTGGCGATCGACAACGAGCGATTATGGCCAAGTTTCCACCAAAGCACGCATTGCAGCATTCGACCGCCATCCATCGGGTACATGGGCCAGAGGTTGAACAGAAAGAGCACCCAGTTAATCTGAAAGATCAGTCGGGCCCAGAGCCGTGGATTCGCCCAGGTTGAAGCGTCTGATTCCCAGCCGAAGAACGGGTTGAAGGGCACGCTTCGCTCACCAAATACGCCCGACCACATCAGCCCCGCGGCAATCGAAAACAGCGCGACGTTGACCAGCGGACCAAAGACAACCGTAATGAATTCCGGCCAGGGTCGCCGTGGCGCTTCGACGGTCGCCAATCCACCAAGCGGCCACATCAAAATGTCCGTCGCGATTCCACCGACGCGCCGACCGGCGAAACAGTGCCCGAATTCATGCAGCAGCACCGACCCAAACAGAACGAACATGCATTGGGCGGTATAGGAGACCGAGTACTTTGCCCCGAGCAGCTCAAATACAATGAACAGGATGAAGAGAATGTGTACACGGACTCGAATGCCTGAAACGGTTCCGATCGTCGGCGCCCAATTCAGTGGATTGTCGGCGAAGCGTCCGCCCTCGCGGTATCCGCCGCCGCCGGCCCACTCCCGATGCTCCCAGCTCATGGCCGCCCCCTTCCGTTCCAGACCAGCAGCGTGATGATCGTCTTGGCGTCGATGACGCGCCCGTCAAGTGCCATGGATACGGCATCCTCCACCGACGTCGGAACGACGTCCAGGTCCTCACCGGCGTCCAGATTCTGCCGCGTCGGCGTCAGGTCGCGCGCGACGTACGCACGGATCAATTCGCTCAAGATCCCCGGCGACGGGTGGAACTCGCACAAGTAAGTCAGTCGCCCCGCGCGGTGGCCTGTCTCCTCCTCCAGTTCACGAGCGGCCGCCGACTCGGGCGGTTCGCCCGGCTTGTCCTGCGTTCCGGCCGGTAGCTCCCACAGCACCTTGTCCACCGACGGCCGAACGTGCCGCAGCATCAGGCATCGCCCGTCATCCAGCAGCGGCAGCACGACGACCGCGCCGGGATGAACGACGATCTCCCGCAAATGGTCGCGTCCGTCGCGCCCGGGAACAGCCTTCCGCACGACGGAGAACTTCGGGCAGGTGAGGAGAGTTTCCATACGATGGGAACCTTATCGGAACCGCAGGCCTTGGGCATTATAGATTGTCGGGAGCGGCGGACCGGGAGCGTCGCAAATTGCGATGCCTGCGGCATTTATCGCCAATCAGCCAGGGGAGGCGATTGGGTGATTCAGGGGCAGGGCCAGTCTGTAAAGCAATCGCCGCGGGCGGCCCCTTGTTCACCCGCTGCAAGCCACTAAAATGCATGGCTCGAAACAGGACTTGCAACAAGGCAACAGGTGAACCCGTGAAGCCCGACATTCATCCGAAGTATTTCAAAACGACCGTGACGTGCGGCTGCGGCCATTCGTTCGAGACCGGCAGCACACGCGAGAAAATCGCCGTGGAAATCTGCTCGGCGTGTCATCCGTTCTTTACCGGCACGCAGAAGTTCGTGGACACGGCCGGGCGCGTCGAGAAGTTCCAGAAGAAGTTTGGCTCGAACTATTTCAAGGGCGGCAAGAAGGGCGAACCGAACAAGGCCTAGCGACAGTGGGATTGAACTCAATTCGCCGCGGTCTCCTTCTGGGGACGGCGGCGTTTTTCTTTTTGACTGCCCGCGCGGACGACAAATTGGCCAGCGTGACCCGGCTCTATGTCCGACGAACTAAACAAACAACTCCTGACGCGGCTGGATTCGCTGGCCGCGCGCTATGACGCGATCACGACGGAGATGTCCGACCCGGCGACGGCGTCGAACTCCGCGAAGATCGTGCGCCTCGCCAAGGAGCACCACAACCTCGGTCGCCTCGTGGAGCCGTATCGGGCGTATCGCGATCTGCTGCGCCAGCTCGATGAGACGCGTGCGATGGCGGACGACGCATCGGGCGATGCCGAGCTGCGCGAGATGGCGCGGGAGGAGCTGCCGCAGTTGGAATCGCGCGTGGCTGGTCTCATGGAAGAGTTGATTGCCGGCCTTCTCGCGGGAGACGATGCGAACGTCGATTCGATCATCATGGAGATTCGCGCGGGGACCGGCGGCGACGAGGCCGCGCTATTTGCTGGCGACTTGTTTGACATCTACTCGCGATACGCCGCGGCGCATGGCTTCAAAATCGAGCTGATCGACGCTTCGCCGGGCGATCACGGCGGTTATCGCGAAGTCATCTTCAGCGTGAAGGGGCCGGGCGTTTATACGCACCTCGGCTACGAGGGCGGCGGGCATCGCGTGCAGCGCGTGCCGGCCACGGAGACGCAGGGACGCATTCACACGTCCGCGGCGACGGTCGCCGTGTTGCCGGAAGTCGAGGAGACCGAGTTCGAGATCGACTGGGACAAGGACGTGCTGGAGCACGTGAGCGCGGCGGGCGGTCCCGGCGGGCAGAATGTCAATAAAGTGGCATCGGCGATCAAGCTCGAACACAAGGCGACGGGCATCACCGTCTCGATGCGCGACGAGCGCAGCCAGCACAAGAACCGGGCCAAGGCGCGGCGATTGATGATCAGCCGTGTGAAGCAGCATTACGACGAAGTGGAGCGCGCCAAGCGGGACTCCACGCGCAAAAGCATGATCGGCTCGGGCGACCGCAGCGAGCGCATTCGTACGTACAACTTTCCGCAGAACCGCTGCACCGATCATCGTGTCAACGAGAGTTTCTCCCTCGAACAGATCACCAACGGTGAACTGGATGAGGTCATCGCCGCGCTGCGCAAACTCGATCACCAGCAGCGCCTCATCGCGGCCGCCGCCGTGAATGCCTGACCGCGCGGCGCTGGGAGACGGCGCGAGCCGATAGCCGTGCGGTTTACTCCGCGGGCGCGTTGTGCTGCGCGGCTGTTTCAAGGGGTTGCGGTTCGGCGGGCTCGGGCGGTTTGGGGAAGAGGCTGCGCAGGATTTCCTTGAGGCTCCGCAGGGGCTGGGGTTGGATCGTCGGCTCCTCGACCGTGCCGCGCAGGCGCACCTCCATGAACTCGCGCGAGGCGCCTTCGAGAAGCTCGGTCAGAAACGGCACGCGGAGGCGCACCGGGCTGCCGGCCAGCAGCGTCACGTCCAGCCCACGGGTGGCGAGATTCATTGTGCCGCCGCCCACGAATGAGACGGCACGCCCCTGAAGATCAATGGACTGAAGCGTCAGCGTGTTCTTCGATAGAAAAAACTTGAGCCGCCCGTCGTGAAAGACATTCTCATCGGGTGTCAGGTTGAGCACTTGAAAAATCGCAAAGACCAGCGGCAGCTTCCAGACCTGCGCCGAGCGAACATACACTTCGCCCGCGCCCTCGCGATAGGCGTCCTTGCCGCCGCGCCCGCGAAGAATGAGATTGCCGTAAATGTCCCCCGTGGCGTTGACCGCTTCCCTGCCGGCGCGTGCCTCAAACGTGGCACGCGACTTCGAGCCGGCCGGCGGTGCCTTTTCAGTCTCCGGCGACCCGGCTGAACCCAGGTACCGGTCCAACTGCAAGTCGTGGGCCGTAATCGAGGCCCGATAGCGCGGATCACCTCGACCCAGATCGACTTCCGCGATGGCGGTGACCTGTCCGCCGTACAGCCCGGCCGATGCGTCATCAATCAACACCTTGTTTCGACCTGCTTCCATTAACACGTTCGCCGTCAGGTCCTCGAGCGGCCAGCCGGACAGCGAAACGGTGCGCAGCGCCGTTTGCAGATTGAGCGTCACGCCATCGACCGGATGAACTTGTCCGCTGCCCAGCACCGTGCCGGCGGCGTCGCGAATCGCCATGCCCAAATCGGCGCGGCCGTCCCGGATAAGGAGACTGCCATCGAAATACCAGGCCATGCGGCCGGCTGCATCGGGCGCGAACCGCAGCGGGTCCAGGTTTACGTCGACCGTGCCGCGTGCCTGGGCGGCCTTCATGGTCGCGCGCAGATCACCGGGCAGTGCAGAAACGAGCGTGTCATCCAGTTTCAATTCGGTCGCGCGGAGCGACAGCAATCCCGCCGGGCGCGACGCCGACAGATCGATGTCTCCCGCGACGCGGAAGCGGCCGTCGCCGAGCCGCCCCGTCAGGCCGAGCAGTTCGACGCGGCGCGGACCAATACGAATCGAGCCCGACAGATCCGTGAGCGGAAGCGGCAGGGCCTCCAATCGCACGGCGCCTTCGCGCACCGTGAGATGGGTCTGGTGGCGCGTCAGCAGTTCACCGTCGCGCGCGAGGCAATGAAGATGCGTTCGTGCCGCGACGGAGCCGCTGGGATTAAGGCTGTTCCACACCGCTTGCAGGCTTTCCGGGAACGCCGCATACAGTTCCTGATCCAGTGGCAGAGAATCGCACGCCAGCGTCAGATCCGCGGCGAATCCGCCGTCGTCGTTTCGCAGGACATCGCCGGATAGGGAGATGGCGGCTTCTCCGTGTCGGCCCTGCGCGCGAAGGATCGATACCCCCTCGGGTTGGATCAGCACTTCACCCGTCACGCCTTGCACGCGATAAGGAAAGTCGCGATAGCGGACGAGGCCGTCGTGAAGGGCCAGGCGAAGGTCGTACAAAGCGGTCGGCTCGGCGCGGCGGAGCAGGATGGCGCCGGCGACATCGACCCGCCCGCTGGGTTGGAACTGCGCAAAGGCGCCACGTCCCTCCGGCGGGAGGATGGATGCCAGCGCGTCATCCAGCGGCACGCCGATGGCTTCAACCGTCAGTTCCGACTCGGGTGGGGCGTCGGGATGAAACGCCGTTCGTCCATCGAGTCGGATCATCGCATCGCCGCGGCGCCCGGTCAGCCCGCGGATCTCGGCAAGATCGTCTTCAATCGAGATTCGGCCGCACACGTCGGAGATTTCGTAACGGTCGGCGAGCGAGAATGCACAGGTCAGCGGCGAGGCTTCCACGCGCGTCCGCCAGGCGGGCTGCTGCGATTCGTCGGCGCCACCGGGGCGATCAAGTCGAACGTCGAGATCGACCGAACCGGTCGGCGTGATGCGGCGCCAGGCGGCTTGATGATGCGGCGACATGGCGTCAAACAGTTCGTTATCGAGGGGAACATTTCGCCCGCGAATGTCCACGGCCACGTGCGACCAGAACCGCCGCTGATCGACGGTCCCGTGAAATTCAAGTGCGGCCGGGCCGTGGCGTCCGCGAAGCCCTTCCAGTCGCACGATGGGGCCGTCGAAACGAAGCAATCCGGAGATATCGGTCACTTCATAAGGGAACCAGGCCGAGCGCGCTCGCACCGCGAGCGGCTTGAGAAACCCGTGCAGATCCAGCGAAGCGTTCGTGCCCGACGCACGTCGAAGCTGCAAGTCTACGTCAAACACGCCGTGCGGGTCGTAGTCGGTGAAGATGGACCGAAGCACGTGGGGCACAGACGGGTCGCCCAGAAGTTCGGCGCGGACGGGGCCTTCGGGCGCGGGAAGCGCCGCGGCGGTGAATCGCACGTCGAAACCCATTTCATCCAGGGGCCGGTCGGCTGCGTCAACCGTGCCTTCAAGCTGGCACGTCGCGTCGTTCACGAGTCCGGCGACGTCCAGTTCGAGCCGTGTGCCGCTCCACTTGAGCCGACCTTGCACACCGGTCATCGTCACGGCGGATTCGGTTCCTTCCGCGGCCGTGCCGGCGCCCGCCTCGGCGGACTGCGTCTCCGCGATGCCCGAGCGCAGCACGGAGAGGGGAATTCGGCAGCGGACGTTTCGCAGGGCAACCTCGTAGTCGCGCTCCACGGCCGCGCTGGCCTCGTACATCATGCGCGTCAACTTGACGTCGCCCTGCAGATCGATCTGTTCGAAGAGCCGCTGCGCGCCCTTGGGCAACTGCAGCCGCACGGTGCGGGCGTCCACAAACGGCGCATTGCGGACGACCTTGGCGCCAGGGTCGAAGGCAACGGTCACGCGTTCGGCCGGTTCGCTGTAGCGGCGCACTTCAATAAAGTAACCCGTCTCCGAAGTAGGGTGCGGCCGCACGTCGGCGTCGAGTTCCTCCTCGCGCACCACCGGCGAGGCATCGTGTGAGAGACTGGCGACGATCGCACGGGCCGATCGAACGCGCACCTGGGGGCGGTAGCCTCCGCCCGATGTGCTATGCGGGGCGGCGCTGCGCCCGAAATACTGCCAGTTGTAGGCTCCCGTATCGACGTTTTGCATGAATCGAATCCGCGGCTCGACGGCGATCAACTCCTCCACGCGGAGCCGGCCGAGGAACAGCAGCCAGGGATTGTGAATCAGTTGAATGGACTCCGCCGAGACGATCTGGCGGTCGTCCGGGTCGATGGCGCGGGGGTCCAGCTCGGGCTTGTAGGGCGTGGCGATGCGCACGTCGCGGAGCGTGATTCCACCGAAGAGACTGAACCGGGCGCTGCCGATTCGCACCTCGCAACCCGTGGCATCCTGGAGAAACTCCACGACGCGCTGCTGAATGGCGCGGTCGCGCGTGATGGCCGTGTACCAGATCCCGCCCAGGAGGATGAGGAGCAGCGTCGCAAGGCTCGCCCGGTAGCGCGTCAGTGAGACCGGATGGCGGTCCACGGCCCGGCGCTCGAACCAGCGGCGCCGTTGCTGGCGGCGCGCTTCGGCGGGGGTCATTCCAGTCAGGGCCATGATCGACAATCTAGACGTTGCTTCGCGGCCGGTCCAGACGAAGCCGCGCCCCCGCGCCGATCACCGCGAGAATCATCAGCAGGGGCATGGCCGGCAGTCGATACCGCACCGACCCGACAAAGATCATGTGAATGGCCGAGAAGTAAATCGCCGGCGCCAGGAGAAACAGCAGCGTCCAGCCGTCGCGGCGCAAACGCCAGATGCCCACGAGCGCCAACACGAAGATTGGCGCGACGGTCAGCCATCCGACGGCTGTGAAGAGCGCGGATTCGTAGCCCGGCGCATTAAGCGTGATGGACCAGGTGCGCCGAAGTTTGGTCCATGCGAGCGAGAGCGTTTCGCGCGGGTGCGATCGCGCCCAGTCGATCGCGGCGCGGCGGAAGACGGCATCGCGCTCGGCCTCATCGGCGTCCTCGTCAACAGGCGGGTACACGATGCGATCCATACCCGGCGAGCCATCGGCCCAGGGACCGAAAGCCTCCAGCAGGCTCGCGCCGCCGCCGATTCGCGCCGGGATCAATCGGCCGAACAATCGTTCGTTGCGCAGGGCATTGGGCGCGAGCACTGCGACGTAGACGAGCGCCGCTGCGATCACGATGCGCCCCTTGTCTCGCCCGGGGCCGGGCGAAAAGTGCCATAGTAATGGCAGCATCAACAAGGGAAGCAGCAGGCTCGTGCTGCGCGTGAGCGTGGCCAGGCCCAGAAGGGTGCCGATCGCGCCGGCGCTGGCGAAGGCGTCTGGCAACGTGTCCCGGTCCCGCAGGCGCGCCAGCAAGAACCACGCGGCCATGAGGAATGCGATGTACACGATTTCAGTGAGAACAAGCCCGTGGAAGAAGAGGAGAATCGGATGCGTTGCGAGCAGGGCCGCTGCGCCCAGCGCCGCGCGGTCGCTGACCCAACGACGTGCCACGGCGGCGGTGAGGGCAACGATGGCGACCCCGAGAACAGCCTGCACTCCGCGAGCGAATCGATAAATAGCGAGGTCGCTTTTGAACCCGAACCGGATCGGGATGGAAAGCAGGTACGGATAGAACGGGTCGGTGCCGGCGCGAACCTCGGCCGACTCGATCGGGCCGTTGCCCGCGGCGATGTTCCGCGCGACGCGCAGATAACGGTGCGAGTCGGGATAGTCGAATCGCGCCGGCTGCCCCTCGGCCCAGGCGATGACGCCGATCTGGCAGCAAGATGCGGCAATCAGCACCCATGCGAGGCCTCGACGAAACGCGCTGGTCGAACCGGTCTCGCCGTTCAATGGCCTGCGCCCTCCAGCGTCGAAGCGAGTCGCCGTCGCGTAGCGTGCGTGCCACGGAGCGAATGCGGCCCGTGCGAATTGTCCGCGCCGCGACCGTGAGGGAGCGGGTTTGACGTGCCGCGCGCGACGATCTCTCTACGGCTCGCGCACGCCCATTCGCCGCTTCGTTCAAAGCAGCCGCCGGGCAGCTCCACGCGCCGCCGCCGGCCATCCGAACGAAGCAACTTCGCCGCCGCGTCGATCCGCTCGGCGGTCACGGCGCGGCGCGGCCAACCCAATTGCCCCAGTACGAGCACGACGACTTCGCACTGAATCGCAGACGGCAATTTGCACAACGGCTTTGCCGAGAACACGCACGTCGTGTCACCCGTGGCAATCTCGAACCGCGCCGCCGCAGCCGACTTGCATTCGAGTGCTGCCTGGCATGCGCGCTGGAGCGCGGCGCGCGCGGATCGGCGAATCGCCTTCGACGCCGCGCGAGCCTGCTTGCCGAGTCGGACCAACGCCTCGCGCGCCTTCGGGTTTACTTCGCGTGATAGCCGGGGCATGACTTCATGGCGCAGATAGTTTCGCGTGGCGGCCGATGGATCGGCGTTCGTGGTGTCGTCCATGAAACTCAAGCCGCGCCGGCGCAGGTACGCCTGCAGCGCGTCGCGCGCGAACGGAAGCATCGGTCGAACGATACGAATGTCGCTGTTCGGATCAAGCCGCCGTCGCCGCGGAATCCCGCCCAACCCGCGCACGCCCGTGCCGCGCAGAATTCGGTGGAGCACCGTTTCGGCCTGATCATCGGCGTGATGCGCCACGGCAATAAAGCGCGCGCCGTGCTGCTGCGCGACCTCGCCCAGGAATGCATAGCGCCGCGCCCGACCAGCTTCTTCCACCGACTGCTTCGCGCGGCTGGCCAAAGCCGCGACATCGGTCGACGTCGTCTCGACTTCCAGCTCCAACGATGCCGCGACCGACGCGACAAACTCCCTCGCCGCGCTCGAGTCGCTTCGCAGCCCGTGGTCCAGGTGCGCCACGACCAGCCGCCAGCCACAGCGCCTGCGCCGATTGATCTCGTGAAGCCCGTGCAGCATGGCCATCGAGTCGGCCCCGCCCGACACGGCGCAAACAACGACCGCACCGGACGGCAGCAGATCGCGCGCCGATTCGAACAAGCGTCGATGAAATAGTCGAATGTCCATTGGAGTTCGCGCGACGCAGACGACTCATCCGGCGGATCGCGTCAGGGTGTTTCCGGTGCTGACTCGCCGACCGTTATCCGCACGCCCGTCGCCGCTTCCTTTCGACGAAGTTGCCCGCAGGCCGCGTCGATGTCCAGCCCGCGCGACGTCCGCACGTGCGCATTCACGCCGCGCTCGCGCAGATGGCGCTGAAAGGCCGCCGTCGATTCGCTGGTCGGCCGCCCATACGGCAAACCCTCGACCGGATTGTAGCGGATCAGGTTGACGTTGCAGCGGAGCTGCCTGCAGAAGGCGGCGAGCTGCGCCGCATGCTCGGGCCGATCGTTGACGCCGTGCAGCAGGATGTACTCCAGTGTGATTTCGCGCCCGGTCTTATCAAAGTAATGCCGACAGGCCGCCGTAATCTCCTGGAGGCGAATCTTCTCCGCCCACGGGATCAGCTCCGCCCGAAGCGATTCGTTCGGCGCGTGCAGCGACAGGGCCAGCGTCAGTTGCAGCCCCTCGTCGGCCAGGCGGCGAATCTGCTTCGGCAGCCCGACCGTGCTGATGGTGATCTTCCGCGCGCCGACCTCCAGCCCCCACGGCGCGTTGATCGCCCGAGCCGCTTGCAGGACGTTTTCATAATTCGCCAGCGGCTCACCCAGACCCATGAAGACGACATTTGTCAAACGCTCGCCGCCGGCCCCCACGGCCTCGGCGCGCACCCGCAACGCCTGCTCGATGATCTGCCCAGCGGTGAGGTTTCGCTGCAAGCCGTCCAACCCGCTGGCGCAGAAACGACAGCCCACGGGGCAGCCGACCTGCGAACTGATGCATGCGGTGTAGCGTCCTTCGGCCGGCACGGGAATCAGCACGCACTCGGTCGTCGCGCCGTCGGGCCAGCCGAGCAGCAGCTTCACCGTGCCGTCGCTGGAGGCCGCGCGGCGTGTGATCGTGGAGGCGTAGAGGTCGTATTGCGTCGCGAGCTTCTCGCGCAACGGCTTGGACAGGTTCGTCATTTGCTCGAAAGTCGTCGCGCCGCGATCGAAGACCCATTCGAGTACCTGCTTGGCGCGAAAGGGCGCCTCGCCGGATGCTTTGAATTGCTCCGTCAGCCCGGGCAGGTCGTAATCCAATAAATGTTCGCGCGGCGTTTGCATGTTTGAATCGAAATCGTTGCGAAACGATGACGTTGAATGCGCATGGTTCATCCACGTCGCATCCAACGGTTTCCATCGAAGCCGGCGGATTGCAATCCGGCGGCTTGAGGCGTCACTCCGAAATCAGCGTGCCGATCTTGCTGCTGGAGACCGCCTTCTTCATGTTCCCCGGCGTCATCAGATTGAACACGCGGATTGGCACGCCATGGCGCTGGCATAGATCCACCGCCGAGACGTCCATGACGCGCAGACGCTGGTCGATCACCTGATTGTAGCTCAAGGTCGGCATGAACTTCGCGCGCTTGTCCTTCTTCGGATCGGCGGTGTACACGCCGTCTACCTTCGTCGCCTTGAACAGCACGTCGGCATTGATCTCGACCGCCGCCAGGGCCGCAGCCGTATCGGTCGTGACATAGGGGCGCCCGGTGCCGGCGGCGATGATGACCACGCGGCCTTTTTCGAGATGCCGGATGCATCGGCGGCGGATGTAGCTTTCGCAGGCGCTGTGGATGGCGATCGACGATTGGACGCGCGTCGGCTGGCCGAGGTCTTCGAGCGTATCTTGCAATGCCAGCGCGTTGATGACCGTCGCGAGCATGCCCATGTAATGGGCCGTCGCCTCCTGAATACGCAGGGCCGAGGCCGTCGTCTCGCCTCGGAGAAAGTTCCCGCCGCCGACGACGATGGCGACCTGTACGCCCGTCCTGGTGACGGAAATGACTTCTTCGGCGATGCGCCGCAGCGCGCCACCGTCGATGCCGAAGCCTCCGGGCGTGCCGATTCCCTCGCCGGAGATCTTAAGAAGCGCGCGCCGGATGCCGCCTGACTTCTTCCCGGCTGGTGATTTCGTTCGTCCTGACTTTGCCATGATGGTTCCACCCGCGCATAAAAAAAGCCGCTTTCGCGGCTTTGGAAGAAACTAGTTCATCGCACCCACTTCCATCTTCGTGAACGACTTGATCGTGAACCCGTGCTCCTTCGCATAGGCTCCGACCGTCTTCTTGTCATCCATCACGAACGGCTGCTCGACCAGCACGCGCTCGCCGAACCAGCGGTCCATCTTGCCGCTCACAATCTTGTCGATGATCTGCTCCGGCTTGCCTTTGACCTCTTCCTTGAACTTGGCCCGGGCGGCATCGACCTCGGCCGCCGGCACGTCTTCGCGCGACAGGCCCGTGATCAACTGCGTCGAAGCGATGTGCATGCAGATGTGCCGGCCAGCCTCGCCCGGCGCGCCGTCGCAACCAATGGCCGCGCCGACCTTGCCGTTGTGATGCACGTAGGCCGCGCCGATGCCCGATACCAGCTTGGCGCGCTGCACGTTCATGTTCTCCTTCAGCTTGCCGAAGGCGTCAACAAGGTGATCGTTCACCGCACGGCCGTCGGCGGCCTTGGCGGCCTTGATCTTCTCGCCCTCGGTGAGGCCGCTGTCTAGCGCGGCCTGGGCGATCTGGTTAGCCAGCTCGCGAAAGGTGTCGTTCGTCGCGACGAAGTCCGTCTCGCAGCGCACTTCGCACAGCGCGGCGCCCTTCTCGTTTGCGAAGATACCGATGCGGCCGTTGGCGGCCTCTTTGTCAGCGCGAACGCTCATCTTGTCGGCGAACTTCTTGCGCAGAATCTCGAGCGCCTTGGCCTCGTCGCCGCCCGCTTCGACGAGGGCGTTCTTGCAGTCCATCATCGCGAGGTCGGTCTTCGATCGAAGGGTCTGAACCTGTTTCGCACTGATCTCCGGCATGGGTGTTCTCTCCTGGGTGCAAATTCCACGACCCGATGGACCGGGGGGTCGCATCGGTATTGTGTGTCGCGCCGGCCAATCGCCGTCTGGGATGCGACGTGTTCTCTTTATTGTAACGCCCGGGGCAGGCGTGCCGCCCGCCCGATTCAGGCTGGAAAAAAGGGCCGATCCGCTCGCTCATGCCGACTACTGGGCGACCTGCGTCCCCGCGCCGCTGGCGACCGCGCCGGCCTCGCCTGCGTCGTCCGCCGCAGCCGCGCCGCCCGCTTCCATCGCCGCGATTTCCGAGGTCGACATGCGCTTGGACCGCCGAGGACGCGCCCCGCCCGGGCCGCCGGCCGAGTCCCCGCCACCCTCGCCGGGGGCCGGTCGACTGCGCTTGCCCTCTTCAATGGCGTCGGCCAGTTGCGTCACGATGATGTCAATCGCGCGCATGGCGTCGTCGTTGCCGGGGATCACGATGTCGGCCGAATCCGGATCACTGTCGGTATCGACGAGGCAGATCGTGGGGATCCCGAGTTTGCGGGCCTCTTTAAGTGCGATGTACTCGCGCCGAACGTCCAGCACCACCAGCACGCCGGGCAGCCGCGTCATGCGCCGGATGCCGTCGAGGTTGCGGGTGATCTTCTTGCGTTCACGGTCGACCATCGCGCGCTCCTTCTTGGTGAGCGCGGCGATGCGACCGGTCGTCTCGTAGCTTTCCAGCTCTTCGAGGCGCGCCAGACGGGAGCGAATCGTTTTGAAGTTCGTGAGCGTTCCGCCGAGCCATCGTTCGTTGACGTAATGCATGCCTACGCGCTGTGCCTGCTTTGCCACGGTTTCCCGAGCCTGTCGCTTGGTACCCACCAGCAGCACGTCGCTGCCCTGGGCGACCATCGCGCCGAGAAACTTCTTCGATCGAAGCAGACCTTTGATGGTCTCGCGAATGTCGATGATGTGAATTCCATTCCGCTTGCCGAAGATGTACGGGCTCATCTTGGGGTTCCACCGGCTCACTCGGTGGCCAAAATGCACACCCGATGCAATCAGCTCGCGGACCAACTCCGATGACAATCGTCACCTCCCTTGCAGTTCAAATGTTGCACACGGTATTCGACGGACGAATACGCACGATTTCGGCGAATCTCAAAGCTTAAACCACCCGCGCCGGTGCGTCAACCGCCTACCACCTTCCGGGATTGAAATCACCAATCGCAACCTGCTCCCCCGTATGGGTTTAGGTTCTCTGCGGGCCGTTGGCCCAATTGGCGCCCGCAGCCCGACCGCCACGAATGGCTGTGCAGGGGGCTGGTGACCACTACCGCTTGGGGGGTTGGAGTTTAGGGCCGAGAGGCCGATACTGCCGGTCGGACAGCCGCATGAATGACGAATCCCATCCACCTCGAATCTTCATCAGCGCAGCCGAACAGAGCGCTGACGAGCACGCCGCCGCGTTCATCTCCGCGGTTCGACGTCGCCGGCCCGATGTGACCTTTGTCGGGCTTGCCGGCCCGGCGATGCAAGCAGCGGGGTGCCGCGCGCTGGCCGACATGACCACGCGCTCGGCCATGGCCCATGCCGCCGTGTCGCGCGTCCCCGAAGCGCTGCGCATGCTTTCGATGTTCAAGAAGCATTTCGCGCGCGAGCCGCACGACGCAGCCGTAATGATCGACTCGCCCGCGCTGAACCTGCCCATCGCGAAGATCGCGCGCAAGGCTGGTGTACCGGTGTTGTACTACATCGCGCCGCAAAGCTGGGCCTGGGGATGGCGGCGCTGGCGCAACAAGCGCATCCGCGCACGAACGACGCGCGTCGCCTGCATCTGGCCGTTCGAGGAACCGTACTTTCACGAATGGGGAATCGACGCGACATACGTCGGCCATCCGTCGTTTGACCGGTTGCTGGCAACGCCTGCCGATCCGGCGCGGGTGGCGGAATTCCGTCACGACGCGCAGCCGGTGATTGCGATTCTTCCTGGATCGCGCGAGCACGTCGTGCGCGAGGTCTTCCCCGGCCAGCTCGAAGTCGCCCGTGCCATCGCCGCGCGGTTTCGCCGGGCGCGGTTCATCGTCACCGCCGCCAACGGACAGGTGAACGCGCTGATTCAGGACATCAACGCGCACAGCCGTCGAACCGTGGGATTGACCGTGGTAGCAGGAGCGGCCGATCGCGCCGCGGCCATCGCCGCCGCCGACCTGGCCCTGGTGGCGTCGGGCACGGTGACGCTGGAGGTCGCGTTTCGTCGCACGCCGATGATCGTGATGTACAACACGAACCGCTGGCTCTACAACCTGATCGGCCGGTGGTTCATCACTACGAAGCACCTGTCGATTCCGAACATTCTCGCGGGTGAGGAAATCGTGCCGGAGTTCATGCCCTATTACGTGAACACGGCGGCGATCTCGGCGCGGGCCCTGGAGTTGCTCTGCGCGCCCGGACGGCTCGATGTCCTGCGCGAGCGATTACGGCAGGTGATCGAGCCGATCGTGCGACCCGGGGCGGCCGACAACGCCGCCGCCGTGCTGGACGAAATGCTTACCGCGGGTTCAGGCGAGTGACCGTCGCGTTGAAAACGGCCTCGACTGACAGGTCCTTCATGCACCGCAGGCCGTAGGGGCATTGCGACAATTTGCGAAAATAACAAGGGGAGCAGTTCAGCGGCAGGCGAAGCACGTCGTCCATTCGCCCGTAGGGACCGGTTCGCGCCGGATTGGTCGGCCCGAACAATGCCACGAGCGGCCGGCCCAGCGCCGCCGCCATGTGCATCGGCGTGGAGTCGGCCGTCACGACGATCGCTGCGCGCTCGATGACTGCCGCGACTTGACGCAGCGTGGTCCGGCCGCACAGGCTCACCGCGCGATTGTGCGCCGCGCGGATCGCGGTCGCCGCGAGCGGTTCGTCATCTTTTCCGCCGACCAGCACCGCTTTGACGCCGCACTGAACGGACAGCTTCTCCGCGAGTTCGCCGAACCGTTCCGCCGGCCAGCACTTTGTTTCCCATCGCGTGCCCGGCACGAGCGCCGCGAATCGCTCGCCCTCGGTGACGCCGGCGCTCGCAAGCAGTTGCGCCGCCGCCGCGCGGTCTTCGGCCGTCAGCGTGAGGCGCACGTCGGGCGGCGCGCCGTTGAGGTTCAGCAACCGGGCGACGCCGAGGTTCTTGTCGACCGCGTGAACATCGCGGTTCACGGCGCGCGGTATGCGATGGGAATAGAACGCCGGGGCCAGCTCGCGTGCGTCGGCAAAACCGATCCGCACCGACGCGCCCGACGCCATCGCCAGAAACCCGCTGCGGAAGAGCCCCTGCAAATCCACGACGAGATCGAACTGCTTGCCGCGAAGCTGTCGCACAAAGGAAAGAAAGTCTGCCGTCACGGAAAGGCTGCGCCCGAGTCGCCCGAACCGCTTTCGATCAAACGGAATGACTTCGTTCAAGGCCGGATCTGCCTCTATGAGATCGACAAACGTCGTTGCGACCAGCCACGCGATGTGCGCCGAGGGGTAGCGCCGGCGCATCGCGTGCAGGACCGGAAGCGCGTGCAGGATATCGCCCGGCGAACTGGGCTTGATGATCAGGATGCGATGGAATTCGCGCTGCGCGAGATCGCTCATGCCGGTAGTGTAAAGCCCAGCGTCCGCACAATCCCGCGGAGGTCTGCGAACGCCCCGGTCAGCTCCAGCCCGGCGTCGACGAATAACTTCGTCACCGCTTCGGCCTGACCCTGCCCGATTTCGAGAAGCAGCAATCCGCCGGGGCGCAGTCGCGACGGCACTTGCGGCGCCATGCGCCGAAACAGGTCCAGCCCGTCGACTCCGGCGAAGAGCGCCGTCGCAGGCTCGTAGTCCCGCACCATCTTCGGCAGCGCCTGGGCGTCGGCGGTCGCTACGTAGGGCAGATTCGCCGCAATGATGTCATACGCTTCGCCGGGTTCACCATCCGTTCGCTCCATCAGGCCGGCCGCCGCGAACGTCACGCGATCGGTGACTCCGTGCTTGGCCGCGTTACCCCGCGCGACGGCCAGCGCCGGCTCACTGATGTCCGTCGCGATAACCTGCGCGCGAGGCTCGCGCTTCGCGATCGTTACCGCGATGCAGCCCGAGCCGGTGCCCACGTCCCGCACGATCACGCGCTCGCCCGGGCAGGTCGCCGCGTGCGCCAGCGATTTCTCGACAATAATCTCTGTCTCGGGCCGTGGGATCAGTACATCGGGCGTCACGTCGAATTCGAGCGAGTAGAATTCTCTCTTCCCGACGATGTACGCAATCGGTCGATGTTCAGCCGCCGCTTTGACCATTTCTCGAAACGCCGCGCGCTGCGATTCATCGGGCCGGCGCTCGTATTGCGCATACAAATCGATCCGCCGGCAAGCGAGCGCCCTGGCGAGAAGAATCTCGGCGCAGAGACGCGGCTCTTCAACGCCGCGCAACTCGAAATGGGCGCGCGTCCAGTCGAGCAACTTTCCGATCGTCCAGTCGGTGGTGTCCGTGGGGCGGGTCTGCGTCATGAAACCTCGTGCGCGCATGAACGACGGCGCCGATCCGGCGAAGCCGCCGCGCTGATCTGCGGAGTGTAGCCCGATGCTGGATCGGTTCAATCAGTCAGGAAATTCATCGAGGCACTTTTGCAATCGATCCATTTCCCATTTGCTGCCGACAAACAGCGGGGTGCGCTGGTGCAGACTGGTCGGATTCTTCTCTAGGATTCGCCCCGTGCCGTCAGTCGCAACGCCTCCCGCCTGCTCCGCAATGAACGCGATGGGATTGGCTTCATAGAGCAGGCGCAGCTTGCCGGTCGGCGCTTTGGCCGTCGGCGGATACAGGAAAATGCCGCCGCGCAGCAGCGTGCGATGAAAGTCCGCCACAAGCGAGCCGATGTAGCGACTTGTGAACGGCCCGGCCTCCTCGGTCTTGCACCATTGGAGGTAACGCTTCACGCCCTCGGGGAAGGAATTGTAATTGCCCTCGTTGACCGAGTAGATCTTGCCCTTCTCCGGCATGCGCACGTTTTCGTTCGACAGCACGAACGCACCGACCGACGGATCGAGCGTGAAGAAGTGCACGCCTTCGCCCGTGGTGTAAACCAGCACGGTGCTGGAGCCATAGACGATGTAGCCCGCCGCCAACTGGCGCATCCCCGCCTGAAGCACGTCGGCCGCCGGATCGTTCGCATTGAAGCCGTCGGGATCGCGCTCGAGGATGGAAAAGATCGTCCCGACGGATACGTTCACATCGATGTTGCTCGAACCGTCCAGCGGATCGAACACGACGACGTATTTCCCGGCTGATCCAGCGTTGGTCAACACGGTCGGCTCGTCCAGTTCTTCGGACGCGATGATTCCGACGTTGCCGCGATACTCGAGGCACAATTGAATGCTCTTATTGGCAAGGACATCGAGCTTCTGCTGTTGTTCGCCGCTCACATTCGAGCCGCCGGCCTCACCCAACACGTCGAGAATTCCTGCGCGGCGGACGTTCGCGGAAATGATCCGCGCAGCCAGCGTGATGCCCGATAGCAACCACGAGAATCCGCCGGTGGCGGTCTGATGATGTCGCTGCTGGCAGAGGATGTGTTCCTGAATCGTGACAAGATGATTGTTGTCGCGCTTGCGGGCGGGTCGGATGGTGTCGGTCGGCTGCGTGCTCATTTGGGAAACCCCGGTGGACGATCGCGCCGACAGGCGCGTATCGAGACCCGCATTTTACCTCGCCTCATGACCTTCCCCAAGCGGGATGCGGGCACGCCTCATGCCAAAGGCACTTCACATCGAGCGGCATGGCCCGAATGGCTGGATAAACGTTTTATGTCCCTCCCAATCGCGGGCAGGAGTCTGTCCGGGCTGCGATCACCGATCGAGTTGCCTCTATAATCAACACGGCACATGAGGAATCCACCGCCATGTCCGCCATGACTTCGCTCAAACGGGTGCTGAACGACAACACCGCCGCCGCGGCCCCGGCGCTGGTGCGCGTCGAGGGCGGTGCCATTCGCTGTCTCGCCTGCGGGCATCGGTGCAGCATTCGCGACGGGCGAAGCGGCGTGTGTCGCGTGCGATTCAATGCCGGTGGTGAGTTGCGCGTGCCATTTGGATACGTCGCTGGGTTGCAGATCGACCCGATTGAAAAGAAGCCGTTCTACCACGCCTTCCCCGGGCGCGACGCGCTCTCGTTCGGCATGCTCGGCTGCGATCTGCATTGCTCGTATTGTCAGAACTGGATTACCTCCCAGGCCCTGCGCGACGACGAAGCCGTCAGCCTGCCGCGATTCACCGATGCTGCGCGGCTGGCGGAGCTGGCCGTCGAACACGGCGCGCCGGTCGTCGTCTCCACGTACAACGAGCCGCTGATCACGGCCGAATGGGCGGTCGAGGTGTTCAAGGCGGCCAAGGCGCGCGGCCTGACGTGCGGATTCGTCTCTAACGGCAACGGCACGCCGGAAGTGCTGAAGTTCCTGCGCCCGTACGTGGATCTGTACAAGGTCGATCTGAAGGGATTCGACGACCGGCGCTATCGGGATCTGGGCGGCGTGCTCGGCAACGTGCTGGCGACGATTGAGCAACTTATCGCGATGCGCTACTGGGTCGAAGTGGTCACGCTGATCGTGCCGGGCTTCAACGATGGCGACGACGAGCTGGAGGGCATCGCGCGGTTTCTCGCGGGCGTCTCGCACGATATCCCCTGGCACGTCACCGCGTTTCATCCCGATTACAAGATGGCCGACACGCCGCGCACGCCGAAACAGGCGCTGCTGCGGGCGTACGAGATCGGCAAGGCGGCGGGGTTGTACTACGTCTATCCCGGCAATCTGCATGGTCTGGTCGGCGATCTGGAATCAACGCATTGCCCGGCGTGCCATGCTGTCGTCATCCGGCGAGAGGGCTTCTACGTGCACGAGAATCGCATGCGCGAACCGGGCAGATGCCCGCAGTGCGCGGCCGCCATCGCCGGCGTGTGGGATAGGCACATGCCGGTGCGCTCGGTCGGGAGCGGCATCCCGCTGCCGGTCCTCGGGCCGCTCCATCAATAGAGAATGGCGAAGAGCGAACGTCGAAAACAGGAACGTTTGCGCCGCGTCGGATGGGCGTGCCTTCATTTCGCTTTTCGCCATTCGCTATTCGTCATTAGCTGAATTCCGCCGAAGGTTTCTGACGCTGCGCTCAACGCTTATAATTCCCCCATGTCGAATCGATCACGAGTTCTGGTCGCCATGAGCGGCGGCGTCGATTCCAGCGTCGCGGCCTGCCTGCTCCACGAGCAGGGCTACGACGTGGTTGGCGTCTTCATGCGCCTTGGCTCGCACGAACATCTTCCGGCGGGCGGTGATGCCGCGTCGATTGCTCAAGCGGCGCAGAACGCACGCGCCGCCGATGCGTGCGCAACCGACGCATGCGCCGTTGACAAGCTCGACACGTCCGCCGAGTCCGGCCGCGCGCCGCGCACGGTGCCCCTGCCGGTGCAATCCGCCGCGCCGCGCGGGGATCGTCATCGCGGCTGCTGCTCGGCCGAGGATGCGACCGACGCCCGCGTCGTCGCCGGCAAACTGGGGGTTCCATTTTACGCGCTCAACTTCGAGAAGGACTTCTCGAAGCTCATCGATCGCTTCGCCGACGAGTACGCCGTCGGGCGCACGCCGAATCCCTGTGTGCTGTGCAACTCGTGGCTCAAGTTCGGCAAGCTGCGAAGTTACGCCGACGCCGTGGGCGCGGAATACATCGCGACCGGCCACTACGCCCGGCTCGACTGGCGCGAAGACGGCGCGGGCATGGCAAGGCCGATTCTGCGCACCGCGCGGCACACCGAGAAGGATCAGTCGTATTTTCTGTTCGGCGTCTCGCCGCGGATGCTGCGGCGCACGCTGTTCCCGCTCGGCGACCTGACGAAGGAACAGGTCCGGGCGCACGCGCGGCGGCTGGGCCTTGCCGTGCATGACAAGGCCGAGTCGCAGGACATTTGCTTCGTGCCTGATCGCGACTACGCGGCGGTGGTTCGCGCGCGGCGGCCCGAGGCATTCGTGCCGGGCGAGATTCGCCACGTCGACGGGCGCGTGCTGGGCCGGCACGACGGCCTGCCGCAGTTCACCGTCGGCCAGCGGCGCGGCGTGCGCGTGGCCGAGGGCGCGCCGATTTATGTCACGAACCTGGACGCATCGACGGGCACGCTGACCGTCGGACCGCGCGAGTCAGCGCTGACCGGCGCGCTGCGGGCAAGCGGCGTGCACTGGCTGATCGACCGGCCGACCGGCCCGATCCGCGCGCTGGTGCGCGTGCGCTACAACCATGCGGCCGCCCCGGCGACCGTAACGATTCATGCCGCGAATGACGGGATTCCATCGAGCGGCGACCGCGACCGTGCCGGTCTCGGCAGCGGCCACGGCGTGGTGAGCGGTGAGTCCGCCGGTGGTGCGGATACGGTGATCGTGCGCTTCGACGAGCCGCAGTGGGCCGTCGCGCCGGGTCAGGCGGCGGTGTTCTACGACGGCGAGGTGGTCCTCGGCGGCGGCTGGATCGATTCGCCGATTCCGTAGAAGTATGCAATACGCTTTTCTGTGCAACAATCATGTTGTTGTGAATCGCGATTGCTGAAGCAAACGGATTTCAATCCGTAACGCCTCGATTGTGATCCATTGAATCCGAAGCCGACGGATTGCAGTCCGACGGCTTCAAATGGTGCGTTCAAACAGGATTCGGAAGGAGCCATTCACATGAAACACGCTCCCGGTTTTCTCAAACTCGTGAATGACGCAAAGAAGCACGTGCGCGAGACGGACGTGCCGACGGTGAAGGCGCGGATGGATCGCGGCGAGAAGTTCGTGCTGGTCGATGTGCGCGAAGACAACGAATGGGCCGCGGGCCACCTGCCCGGCGCGGTGCACCTGGCCCGCGGCATCATCGAGCGCGACATCGAGACGAAATATCCCGATCCCAGCACCGAGCTGGTGTTGTATTGTGGCGGGGGCTTTCGATCGGCGCTGGTCGCCGAGAGCTTGCAGAAGATGGGCTATCGCAACGTCATTTCCATGGACGGCGGCTTCCGCACGTGGAAGGAAGCGGGACATTCGGTTGTCACGGATTGATCGCGGCAATCGATTAGCGAGGACGGGAATGGACCGTGAACGAGCGAAATACACCGGCGGATTGAGCGTGTATACCTGAAGCCTGGGTGCCCCATCCTCGCGCAGCGAGGGTGGG
>CAZQCF010000048.1:0-26757 GCA_964592235.1 uncultured Planctomycetaceae bacterium | reverse complement strand
CGGCTTCTTCAAACATTGCGGCTACGCCGCTACGTGCGAATGAAAATCGCTCTAATCCGGGCTCCGAACGCTCACTCGCTATTCGCCATTTGCTATTCATCATTCATGCGCTCGCCGTCAGTTCAAACGTCTCTCCTGCTGCCGGCATTCTGACATCCCGGAAGCCGTCTTCCGCCAGCGCCGACTTCATCGCCTCCATCTGATCCACTTCGCCGTGCACCAGGAACGCCCGGCGGCAGCGCGACGCAGTCGGCTTGCACATGCGACGCAGTTCGTCGATGTCGGCGTGGCCGGAGAACCCGTTCAGCACGACGACCTGCGCCTTCAGCGAAAGCTTCTGGCCGAAGATCGAAACTTTCGGCTGCTTCTCAACGATGCGCCGGCCGAGCGTGTGTGCCGCCTGAAAGCCGACGATGAGAATCGTGTTGCGCGGGTTCTGGATGTTGTTGCGCAGATGGTGAACGATGCGGCCCGTCTCGCACATGCCGCTGGCCGAGATGATGATGCATGACCGGCGGACTCGATTGAGTTTCTTGCTTTCTTCGGCGTCTCGGATGTAGGTGCAGTCGCAGGCGCCGAGGATGTCGCCGGTCTGCCTCTGAAAACTCCGCGCATCGGCGTTGAACAGCTCCGGGTGCATTCGGAAGACCTCGGTCGCGTTCACGGCCAGCGGGCTGTCGATGTAGATCGGCACGCGCGGGATCGCGCCGGCCGCCTGAAGCTGATGCAGCGAATAGACGAGTACTTGCGTTCGCCCGACCGAGAACGCGGGAATGATGAGTTTGCCCTTGCGCGAGATCGTGTCGTTGACGACGGCGGCGAGTCGCGACTTGAGATCGTCCGTCGGCGGGTGATGCCGGCCGCCGTAGGTGCTCTCGACCATGAGGTAGTCGGCCTCGGGGAAGGGCTTGGGGTTGAGCAGGATGGGAATGTCAAACCGCCCGACGTCGCCGGAGAAAACGAGTGACACGGGTTTGTCGCCATTGGGCTGTTTGTATTGCAGGGCAACGGACGCGGCGCCGAGCATATGGCCCGACATGTCGAAACGTGCCTGCAAACGGCGCGTGATCCAGAACGGCTGTTCATATGCGACTGTCTGAAACAGGCGCATGGTCAGCCGCACGTCGTCATCCGTGTAGAGCGGCTGGATGGGCGGCTCGCCGGCGCGGCTCTTCTTCTTGTTCAGGAAGTTCGCGTCTTCCAGTTGAATGTGCGCCGAGTCGGCCAGCATCAGGGCGCAGAGGTCGCGTGTCGCCGGAGTGGCATAAATGCGGCCGCTAAAGCCCTGTTTGACCAGCAAGGGAAGGCGCCCGCAGTGATCGATGTGCGCGTGGGACAGCACGACGGCGTGAAGCGTCGATGCATCGAACGGGAACGATTTGTTCTTCGCTTCGGTCTCGGCCCGGCGGCCCTGGAACATGCCGCAGTCCAGCGCGATCTTCATGCCGTCGGCGTCGAGAAGGTGAAGCGAGCCGGTGACTTCGCGCGCCGCGCCGCAGAACGTGACCTTGAGCATGGGAGCATTACCAGCGCGGACAGAGTGATTGTCAATGACATCGTTGCCTTCAGAGCCGCAATCGTCACGGAGGACCATTGTCGCTCGCCAGCGATTGCAACCCGGCAAAGTGCCTCGGTCGCAGATCAGCGGGCAGCCTCGAAAGCTCCGTCACCGCTTCCCCGGCCAGCGCCGCCATCTCGCGCTGCAGGGCCTGCGGCGTCCACTGCTCCGGCGGCAGGCTGAAATAGATACGATAGTCGATAAACTGGTCCTTCCCCGCCATCAGGTGCAGCAGCGCCGAGAACCGCCACAGCGGGCGTAACCGATCGGGGAAGGCCGTCGGCATGACCTCGCCGATGACAAAACCCCAGTCCGCTCGCGGCCGCCTCATGCGATCATGCGGCAGGCCCAGCACCGCATAGCGCTCCGCAGCGCGAATCGCCTCCAGCGCATCCTGTATCGGCGACATGGCCTGTTGCGTCGTCGCCTCCGCGGGCACAGTACTCGAACGCCACGATTCGAGCAGCCATCGTGCGAGCCGCTCGAACGCGTCGAGCTCCGCCGCATGCGCCCGACGGTAGGGGCTGTTGCCCTCTTCGAGCCGGCGATAGAGACTTGCCGCGTAGCGCTGCATGCCGAGGGCGTCCTGAAGCAAACCCGCCTCGTGCAACAGGTGTGCCTTGATACGAAGGGCCTCCATCGTCGATTGATCAAGGGTGTCGCCAAAGGGCGCCGTCAAGACAATCCTGCCCGAATCGGTCAGGTCGTAAGCGAGCGCCTGGATGACATCCGGCTGGTTCGCGATCGCACCGAGAATCGCGGCGAGTTCATCGTCCATCGCCGCCGCATGCAGCGCCCGCTGCACGCAGCGATACTTCTCCAGCGGCGGCGTGCCGGGCAGGTTCGCATGAAGCACATTCACGCCCGCCGAGTAGGGATCGAGTTTCTCTTCGATCGCGCGGCGGAGCACGAAGCGCGCCTCCGACGACTTGCCTGCCAGCAGCAGCGTCCGCGCGTAGTTCTCCATCACGCCCGCCAGGCCGGGGATTTCTCCGTACAGCTCGCCCCATAACAAGACCGCCCGTCGCAGATACTCGGCATGGTCATCGGGAAATGCAGCGCTGCCCAATGGTCGCCGCGGCGCTGCCTGCGCGCGGGCCAGCGCCAATTCAGCCGCTTGGAATCGAGCGAGGATCGTCTTCTCGGAGTAGAGCCGCGCGACGACGTTGGACTTGTCCGTATCCGCTTCGCGCGAAGAATACGCAACCGACTCCGCCGTCGCGGCCAAGTACTCCCGGTGCACGACGATTGCGCAAACCAGCGCGGCGACGATGCCAATTATTTTGCCGCTGCTCGACACGCCCGGCGAACCCGGCGCTGAACCATGAACGGACTTCGCTTTCGCGGGCGCAGACTTCGGGCCGGTTGCGCTTGCCGCCGGAGCCTCCGTGCTGGAAACGCCTGTCGAAGAAGCCTCATCGCCGACCAGCACGGAGGTTGATTCGGAGCGCGGGCGACCGGCCGCGATCAGCAGGCCGAGCATCGTCCAGTACCACGGCGGCATCATCGGTCCGCGCAGCGTGATGCTTCCGGCTTCGGTGACGAGGACCGCGAAAAGCCCGGCGACCAGTGCGAGCGTCGCACTGACGCTGAATGCTGCCGCGGCCCCGCAGTCATTTGAGATTTCAAATCTCAAATGAGATGCCGCGCGGCGCAGCGCGATCACG
Source organism: uncultured Planctomycetaceae bacterium (assembly GCA_964592235.1). Lineage (GTDB taxonomy): Bacteria > Planctomycetota > Phycisphaerae > UBA1845 > UTPLA1 > PLA3. Next base: position 23,532 of record CAZQCF010000048.1, on the reverse strand, counting down.
ACGATGCCGACCGGCAGCGCGAGATAAAGAACCGCCGCCGGCACGCCGAGCTCCACGGCCGCCTGCGCCCATTCGTTGTGAACGGCCGCGTCGATCGTCCCGTGATACACGTGCGGCATGTCGGCGCGCAGCGGCGCGACAACGTTGGTCACTGCGACAACGGTCATGTCCGGCCCGGCGCCAAGCAGCGGCTTCGCGCGGATCAATTCGCCGCAGAGGCGCAGGTAGTTGAATCGCAGCGCCACCGGAATGGCACGCTCGCGCTGGCCGCTGGCGCGTTCGTGCTGGACGTACCAGGTCGCCAAGGCGAGCGCCGCTGCGCCGGCAACGACCACCAGCCCTCGGCGGAGCAATCGCCCGCGCGATGCCACGGCCCCGCCGATCCACAGTCGAAAAGCGACAATCAGGGCCATCCCCGCGAGACAGCCGAGCATCGCCGCGCGCCGGCCCGATTGCTGCAACACGTACGCCGCGATCAATCCGGCGACGAGCGGCAGGCCCAAGATGGCCGTTTCGCGTACCACGCGGCGATCTTCCACATACACTGTGGCGCCTGTCCGGCTCGCCCGTGCTGCCGAGGCATGGCTTGTCGTTTGGCGGGGGGCCAGCAGCCAGCCGCCCGCCATGGCCGCCCAAACCGATGCCAGCGCCGCCGTGATCGTCAGCGTGCCGATGGGCCACGAGAAGTATCGCACGCCCAGGTCGGCGCGGTGTGCCAACGCCAACCCGCACGCGGCCGCGCCCAGCGCGAGCATGCCGACGACGACTGACCGCACGGCGCGCGCGGGAAGGTATCGCCCCAGCAGCCACGCCCAGCCCGCGCCGGCCGCGAACCGAATCAGCCACCCGCGCGAGAGGTGCATGGAGTCGTTCAACCACGCCGACGCCATTCCCGCGATGAGGATCAATACCGATGTCGTGATGAGCCAGCGCAGCCCCGGCGAAGCAGCGCCGTACGCGTGCCACAGTGATCGGCCCATTCGCGGTGCGGCGATTGCAATCAGCAGCGCGGCGCAGCCCAGTCCGACCAACGGCATCACGTCACGCACGTCGGAGATGCCGCTTGTGGCGATTGGCAGCGTCAGCGCGCGGGCGATCGCCGCCAGCAGCGGATTCCAGCCGCCGACGCCGCCCAACGTCGCGCCGCCCAATGGGCCGCCGCCGCTGTAAAGCAGCGTCGCGCCCACCAGCATGGCCAGCATGATAGCGATCAGCCCGATGCTTAATCGGCGATCATTCATTGGACCTGTCCATTCATGCGGCCATCGTCCCGGCGCGACGGCACGCTCGCAAGCGCGAGTCGCTCGTAAAAAAAGCAAAACGCAGGCCGAGACCTGCGTTTTGCCCATCCCCCGAGGCATTCGTCACAAATCGTGCGCCGGCTCGTCGCCCCAATCAACGGCTGCCGACCCCCCCGAGTAGCAGCCGTCCGAGCCTGACCCCCCCAGGCAAAGCTCGAATGATTCTGTCGGTGCGAGGCGCCGCGCCGGCGCGTGTGTCACTCCTCGAAGTAGATCAGTATGTCGTAACGTTTGTCGGTCGTGCCGAGCCGCCGCGTTTCCGGGCCGGGCGATGCTGCTGCCGCGGCGGGCCGGCCGTCATTCCTGTGTCTCGCCTTCCTGCTCGATCATCTTTCGCAAGTACTCGTTCTCGCGCCGCGTCGCTTCCAGATCGAACAGCAGGTACTTGATCGACAGCCGCAGATAATCAATCGACTCCTGAAGGCTGCTGACCGTGGCTTTCAATTTGTCCTGGCGCATCTTTGTCTCGACCGCCAGCGACTCGAGTTTGCCCCGCTGCGTCTCCGGAAGCGTGCCGATCTCGTTCATCAGCTCCGCCAGTTTGCTCTGGAACGTTGTCTCGTCCATCATCCGACTCCCTCGCTCGCAAAGCGACGCGACCGGCGGCCGCTCGCGCTCTCCTCGTGGCGTCCTCTCTCGCAGGGACACTTCAGCAAGGCCCGTGCCGGTGCGCCGGACGGATCTCTCGCGGATTCGCAGATCGCACCTAAGCCGTTGGAGTGAATGCAGTAAGCGAATGAGATCGCCGATCGGCCGCTCCCGGTTTGCGGACGTTGGCCGATAGGCTACGTTGCGGGGACGCATCATTTCAGGGTGGGCGATGATGCCGGGCGACCACATTGAGGCGTTTCAGCCGCGCTGCGGAGCGACGTTTGGCCGCGTCGATTCGCCCGAATAAACTGCCCGGTTTGCGATTTGAATCCGCCACCCGGCGATGGAGTATGCCCCCGTGACGATCCCAGCTGATTACGACCCGACCGCGCTGCAAGCGAAGTGGCAGCGCCACTGGGAGGAGAACAAGACCTTTCGCACGCCCAACCCCGGTGAGCCGGGCTTCGACCCGAAGCGGCCGAAGTTCTACGTCCTCGACATGTTCCCCTATCCCAGCGGAGCCGGCCTGCACGTCGGCCACCCCGAGGGCTACACCGCGACCGACATCATCGCGCGCTACAAACGCATGCGCGGGTTCAACGTGCTGCATCCGATGGGTTGGGACGCTTTCGGCCTGCCCGCCGAGCAACATGCCATCGAGACCGGCGAGCATCCGGCGGTCTGCACCGAGCGGAACATCAACACGTTTCGGCGACAGCTCAAGCTGCTCGGCTTCTCGTACGACTGGGACCGCGAAATCTCCACCACGCACGAAGACTACTACCGTTGGACGCAGTGGATCTTTCTGCAACTGTTCAACAGTTGGTACGACGCGGCGTGTGAATGGACCGATGCGGCTGGGCGGAAGATCGTCGGGCGCGCGCGACCGATCAGCGAACTGCCTGTTCCCGAGGATGTGCGCGAGGCGGGCGAGAAGGCCGTGCGCGAGTACGTCGCTTCGCAGCGATTGGCGTATCTCGCCGAGGTGCCGGTGAACTGGTGCCCGGCATTGGGGACGGTGCTGTCCAACGAGGAAGTCACCAACGAAGGGCGCAGCGAGCGAGGTAATCATCCAGTCTTCAAGCGGCCGCTCAAACAGTGGATGCTGCGAATCACGAAGTACGGCGACCGGCTGGAGCGCGATCTGGAGGAGCTGGCCTGGCCCGAGAGCGTGAAGATCATGCAGCGGAACTGGATCGGCCGCAGCGAGGGCGCGCAGGTTCGTTTCGCGCTGGCTGATCACTCGGCAACGCTTGAGATCTTCACCACGCGCCCCGACACGCTCTTCGGCGCGACGTACATGGTGCTCGCGCCGGAGCATCCGCTGGTCGAGCGCATTACGACCGGTGAGCATCGCGCCGCCGTGCAGGCCTACTGCGACGCGGCGAAACAGAAGAGCGATCTCGCTCGCACGGCCGAGACCAAGGAAAAGACCGGCGTCTTTACCGGAGCGTATGCGATCAACCCGGTGAACAACGCGCGCATCCCGATCTGGGTGGCTGATTACGTGCTGATCTCCTACGGCACCGGGGCGATCATGGCGGTGCCGGCGCACGACCAGCGGGATTTTGAGTTCGCCAAGCAGTTCAATCTGCCGATCGTGGCCGTGGTAGAGCCACCGGAAAGCTGGCTCCGGCAGCAAGTCATATCAGGCGGCGTGGACATGGACTACGCCCGCCGAACCGGGCGCGAGCGCCAAGCTGAAATCCTGATGGATTCCGCGGCCACCGCGGCGGCGACGGTCAGCGGGGTCACCGTTCAAAATGCACAGGCCTTGCTCGACGGAGACGCCGGCTGGCTGCAACAGGTCGCCGAGCCGGCCTACCTGGCCGATCCCGGTCTGTTTCACGAGACATTTGTCGATGAAGGGGTCGCGATCCAATCCGGCGAGTTTGACGGCCTGCCCACGGCGCAGTTCAAGACGAAGATTATCGCCTGGCTCGAATCGCGCGGACTGGGCCGCGGCACGGTGAACTACAAACTCCGCGACTGGTTGTTCAGCCGACAGCGCTACTGGGGCGAGCCGTTCCCGATCCTGCACGGCCCGGATGGCGAGATCGTGCCGCTCGATGAGAGTGAGCTGCCGCTGCCGCTGCCGGCGATGGATGACTTCCGCCCGACGCCGACCGCCGACGGCGACGCCAGCGCCGCCACGCTCGAGCCGCCGCTGGGCCGCGCGAAGCAGTGGGCGACCGTGACGCGCGGCGGAAAGTCCTACCAGCGCGAACTGAACACCATGCCGCAGTGGGCCGGCTCGTGCTGGTATTACCTGCGATTCCTCGACGCACGGAACGAATCGCGTTTCTGCGGAAGCGAGGCCGAGCGATATTGGATGGTCTCGCCGCGCAAGGACGGGACGCCGCATATCGGCGGGATCGACCTGTATCTGGGCGGGGCCGAGCACGCCGTGCTGCACCTGCTCTATGCCCGCTTCTGGCACAAGGTGCTGTTCGATCTTGGCCACGTCAGCACGCCCGAGCCGTTCGGCAAGTTGTTTAACCAGGGCATGATCCGCGCGTTTGCCTATCGCGATTCGCGCGGCGTGCCGCACGGCTACGACGAGATCGACTTCCGCGACGATGGCACGGCTCACCTCAAGGCCGGCGGCGAGAAGCTCGCGGCGACCGTCGAGAAGATGTCCAAGAGCCTCAAGAACGTCATCAATCCCGAGGACGTGGTCGGCGAGTACGGGGCCGATGCGCTACGTTTGTATGAAATGTTCATGGGCCCGCTGGAAGCGAGCAAGCCGTGGAACCCGCGCGATGTGCCCGGCGTGTTTCGGTTTCTCCAGCGCGTCTGGCGGCTGATGATCGACCGCGAGACCGGCGCGGTGTCGAGCGCGATCGTAACGTCGGGCGTGAATCTCGACGCGAGCAACGAACTGGAGCGCCACCTGCACCGCACCATCAAGAAGGTCGGGGAAGATATCGACAGCATGGCGTTCAACACGGCCATTGCCGCCATGATGGAGTGGGTCAACGCGGCGTACAAGGCGAAGCAGGTTCACCAAAGCCAGGCCGAGCGATTCGTGCTGATCCTCGCGCCCTTTGCGCCGCACATCGCGGAGGAGTTGTGGGAGCGACTGAAGCAATCGACCGCCCCCGGCCGCGACGTGCCGAGCCTGGCGCACGAGCCATGGCCGACGTGGGACGCGGCGATGGTGACGGAGAACGAAGTTGAGATTCCAGTGCAGGTGAATGGAAAACTCGTTTCGCGGATGAAGATCGCCAAGGACGCGAGCGAGGAAGCCGTTCGCGCCGCGGCGCTGGCTGACGCGAAGGTGATGGATCGCATCGGCGCGAGCCAGATCGCCAAGACGGTTTACGTCCCGGGGCGGATGTTGAATCTGGTAATCAGTCAGTGACGCGACGATTCCAGGAGATTCTCCTCTATGGACCCATGTATCTTTTGCAACGACGAGCATGGATCCAGACAGATTCTCTATGCTTGCCAAGAATACAGTCCATCTTGGAGGCTGGTCTGCAATGACTGGGATACGGGGATTAGACATGACTGCGAAGACTGCGGATCGTATATACTCACAAGTCGGGATTATGACAAATTGAAAGACCAAGAGGGCCGTCTCGATCAAGCGACTCGGACTAGGTTGCGTTGCCTGATATGCGAGCACAGCCTCGCTCGATTGCCCGTGATATGGTTGCGCTTACAGCCAGACAAGCACTATGGTCGCCTGCAAGTTCGTGATCCCTTTCCAGAGGAGATCAAGCGGTATGCGGCTGTTCACATTGATGAACTCTTGCGAAGGTGGCCAAGCAGAGTTTCAGATCGCTTGGCTCGAACACTAACCAACTTGAGTAGGATCGCAGAATTTGGACTTCCTGTCGATGTTAATTGCCTTAATCTGACTTTCTCAACCATGAGACAAGATCACATGTATGTACTCGATTCGCTTGAGGGCCTCGGATATATCGATAGGCGCGGTTCAAACCTCGACACACTGCGGGCAACAATAACGCCACTTGGATGGGATTACGTGGAGAAACTTCAACACCAACCCGGTTCGCCGTTCAATCCGGCCTTCGTTGCAATGTGGTTTGGCGATGATCAAACCAAAGACGAAATGGACCATCTTTATCTTCAGGCGATTCGCCCCGCCATTGAAGCCGCAGGATACAAGGAGACCCGGGTCGATATAACACCTCATAATGACTACATAATGAACAAAATAATCGGTGACATTCGCGCTGCGCCATTCGTAGTCGCGGACATGACAGGCCATCGGAATGGCGTTTATTTCGAAGCAGGATTCGCGAGAGGCCTTGGAAGCCCCGTGATACACACATGCAAGAACTCTGATTTTGAACACGCTCATTTCGACATAGAGCAACTCCCCCATTTGCTATGGGATTCACCTGAAGACCTGAAAGAAAAGTTGAAACATTGGATTCGCGGCTCAATCGGCACCGGTCCTTACATGGAGCGTGACGAAACTGGCGATCAGGCATGAAAGTCGTACGGCTCGTAATAGATTGCAAAGTAGGCGATCTGCAAGCCGCAGTGCGTTATAATAGAGAAATGATGAAGCACACCGCCATCATCTACTGGTCCGCCGCGGACAAGGCCTTCATCGCCGAAGTGCCGGAGTTGCCCGGTTGCATGGCGGATGGTCGCATCCATGCCGCGGCGCTGCGAGCCGTGCATCGCGTCGCGCGTGAATGGATCGAGACCGCCCGCGAGCTGGGCCGGCCGATTCCAAAGCCGCGCGGCCGCCTCATGTACGCCTGATGAGCATGCCGGTTGAGATCGAACTCAAGGTCCGCGTCGATTCGCACGAGCCGGTGCGCGCGGCGCTGGTGGCGGCGGGGGCGAAGCGCGTCCGCGCCGTGCTGGAAACGAATCACTTCTTTGATACGCCGGACCAGGAGATGCTATTTCGAGGGGCAGGGCTGCGCGTCCGCGAAGCGATTCCGGTTGAGCCTGCCCCAGGACCCGGCGGGCCGTCGGCAGCAACGATTCGAGCATCGCCGCCCGCGACCATGACCTTCAAAGGCCCGCAGCAGGCCGGCGATTTTAAGACTCGCAGCGAAATCGAATTCGTCGTGAGCAACGCCGCGGCGGCGATCAATCTCCTCACCGCCATCGGCTTCATCGAAACGCTTCGCTTTCAAAAGCGCCGCGAAAGCTGGACAATCGACGATTGCGAAGTCGAGCTCGACGAATTGCCACGACTGGGTCGATTCGTGGAGATCGAAGGGCCGTCCGACGACGCCATCCGCGCGGTCGCGCTCAAGCTCGGACTCGATCCGTCGGCATCCATCCGCGCGGGCTATGCGTCCCTGCTGGCGACGACGATGCCGACGGATTCGCCGCGCCCGCTGGTGTTCACGTTTGAGTAATCCGTCGGGAATCTTGACGCGCCGCGCGGTGCGGTCTACGTTTACGGCCGTTCAAGCGTCTGCGGTTCGAATCAATTGACCGTTCGATAACATGCCCACAAGAGGGTGGCCTGGCCGCGGCCTTTGGCGGCCATGATCCACGAGTGAAGGGATACCAGGAGCATTCTTCGCGATGAACCTCGTCACCGGCGGCACGGGTCTGTTGGGCAGTCACATTGTGGAGCAGCTTCGCAAGCGCGGGCGGCCTGTTCGCGCGCTGGTGCGGCGGGGGGCCGACACAAGCTGGCTTCGCACGCAGGGCGTCGAGCTGGCCGAGGGCGACATCACCGATCCCGCATCGCTGAAGAAGGCGTGCGCCGGCGTGCAGTGCGTTTATCACGCGGCGGCGCGCGTCGGCGACTGGGGGCCGTGGCCCGATTTCGTCCGCATCACCATCGACGGCACGCGCAATCTGTTCGACGCGGCCGAGCAAACCGGCGTGCAACGGTTGATTCACGTCAGCAGCATCAGCGTCTATGGACATGTGAACCAGAAGGGGCTGGTGATCGACGAGACCGCGCCGCTCGGCGTGAACGTCCACAAGTGGTCGTATTACACGCGCGCGAAGGTCATCGCCGAGGAAGAACTCTGGCGGCGGCATCGCGCCGGCGGCTGCGTCAAATACTCCGTCATCCGCCCAAGCTGGTTGTACGGCCCACGCGACCGCGCCACGATCGCACGGCTCACCACGATGATCCGCACGCGCAAAGCCAAACTGCTCGGCAGTGGCGACAATCGTCTTAATGTCGTCTATGCCGGCAACGTCGCCGAGGGCTGCATCCTCGCGGCCGACAACCCCGCCGCCATCGGTCAGGCCTACAATTGCAGCAACGACGGCGAGCTCACGCAGCGCATGTACTTCGATCTGGTCGCCAGGGCCATCGGCTGCCCGCCGATCACCAAGCGCGTGCCGTTCAAGGTGGCCTACAACGCCGCGTTTTTCCTCGAATGCTGCGGGCATCTCTTTGGCTGGAAGAAGCCGCCGATGATCACGCGCTACGCCGTCTGGCTCATGGGACGCGACACGTTCTTCTCGGCCGACAAGGCCCGGCGCGAACTCGGCTGGAAATCGACCGTCGGCTACGAAGAAGGCATCCCCGCGACCATCCGGTGGTACGAAGAACACGCCCGCCGCGCGGCGGCGCCATCGGCTGCGACCGTCACGGCCTGACATCTTTTCCAGCATGACCGCACACATTCCCACCAACACGCCGGTCACGTACGGCATCCTCGGCATTCTGCAGCGCGACGGGCGCGTGCTGCTGATTCAGCGATCGCGGCACGTGCGCGTGCCGCTGGCATGGTGCTTTCCCGGCGGCACGATCGAGTCCGGGGAGTCGCAGCCCGATGCCCTCGTTCGTGAACTCCGCGAAGAAATCAACCTGATCGTCCGCCCCGGCCGACACCTGATGACGCAAACCAAGCACGATGGGCGGCTGGTGCTGCATTGTTGGTCGGCCGACATCATCAGCGGTGATCTTCGCGCCAATCCGCAGGAGGTCGCCGATCTGGCGTGGCTGACCCCCGAGGAAGTGCGAAGAAAGGCCGGCGTCCTGCCCGGCACGACCGACATCCTCGATGGGATTGGTTTGTAGCCCCCGCACGCTACTTGTCGCAATTCGCCGGCGCCGCCCCGGCGCGGAGCAGCTCCGCCTGGCGCGGATGCGCCCCCAGCCACGTCACCTGTGCCGAATCGATGTCATACACAGCCCCGACGACCTTCAGACGGCCTTCCGCCATGAATCGGCGGATGTCCGGGCTGCCGGACAGCAGTTCATCCACACTATGCCAGACGTTTCGCTCGACGGCTGCATGAAGCAGCGCCTCCCCAGTAAGCTCCGGACGCTCGCGCCGCACCGCATCCACGGCCGGGCGGATGCGGGCGATGAGCTTCTCCAGGCTGCCGTGTTCGTGTGCTCCTTCCGCGACAGCCTTGACTGCCCCGCATTGTTCGTGCCCCAGCACGACGACGAGCGGCAGATGCAGATGCTCGACGGCGTACTCGATCGAGCCGGCCTCATCGACGGCGCAGACGTTGCCCGCGACACGAATAACGAACAAGTCGCCGATGCCCTGATCGAAGAGCAACTCCACCGGCACGCGCGAATCGCTGCACGCGACGATCGCGGCGAACGGGTGCTGCCCGTCGCGCGCCGTGTCGTGCCGTCGCGCGGCATCGGCATGGGGATGCCGAACGTCATTGCGGGCAAAGCGGTCGTTCCCCTCGCGCAGTGCCTGTTCGGCCTGCTGCGGTGTGCGGGGGATCGCTTCGGGCTGCATGCAACCGGTGACGAAGAGCAAGGCGAACGGAATGACGGCGCGGTGTCTCACAATAAAAGGTGTGCCATCTGGGACGGTTCGATCTCGTTCAGCGCGGCGACCACGCGGTCCGCGCGACCGAGCGTCGAAGCAACGTGCGTGCCAGCGAGGGCGATGACCTTCATCCCGGCCGCCCGCGCCGCTTCAATCCCCACCGGCGCGTCTTCCACCACGACGCAGCGGCTCGGCGGCAGTCCGATCCGCTCGGCCGCGATGAGAAACACCTGCGGGTCGGGCTTGCCGCACGTCACGTCATCGCCCGTGACCACCGCGCGAAGAAACGCGCCGATGCGCAGTTCTTCGCACACCAGCGAGACGTTCTCCGCCGGGCCGGACGAGCCTACCGCCAGCGCCGCTCCGGCCTCATGAAGCGATGCCACCAGCTCGCGCGCCCCGGGCATCGCCGGCACGCGCCCGCGAATCAGCTCGCGATAGATTGCTTCCTTCCGCCGTTCAAGTCGTTTGACTTCATCCAAGTCCGGAACGCCAAGCGTTTCGTGGATGAACTCCCAGCTTGTCCGGCCGAACCCGCCCGCGAACTCGCGCTCGCCGATCGGTCGGCCGATCTCCGCGCCAAGCCGCACCCAACTCTCCAGGTGCGCGGCCCGGCTGTCCACCAGCACGCCGTCCATGTCGAAGATCACGCCGATTGAATGCATAGGCAGGTCGTGGAACGATACCCGATCCCAGCGGCGTTGTGGAGTGATTGCGAGGTGGCGTGACCTGCCAATTCGATGCGGTCAGAGAGTCGCCGCGGCGACCCGCTTCACGAATGGGGAGAGAAGACATGCAACCAGTTCTAAGTGGAACCGAATAAACCTCCAGTTGTGTGGCACAGGCTAATAGCCTAGGTCGGACCGGCTATTAACCGGTCCCACACTTGTTGATTCTTGTGCATCCTACGAAACTTTCTGCGGTCCTACTTAGGGACAGGTCTCCGCCACCAGGAGCGCGTCCACGAACCCCTGAATATCCAGGGCGTTGAACTGGTTGTCGTTGTTGAAGTCTCCCCGGCAGCACGGCTTTGGTGTGTCAAGTGTCGTGAAGTAAGCGGTTGTACTCCGATGGAACTCCGCGCCGGACGTGGCGCCGTTGAACCCCGCATTGGGCGTCAGGACCACGTTGTAGTAATTGAGGCCGATGCTGTATCCCGCACCGGCGACCAGTGTGTCAGCGGGAATCTCGAAGGTGGTTTCCGAGGGATCAAGCGAAACCGAAATGACCGCGCCGGGCGTGTTGTCCTGAACGACAGAAAGCTGGATCGCACCGACATCCGTGGAAGGGTTGAGCGTGAATCCGTTAAAGGTCAGGGTCATCGGTTGCGTGACATCATAATTCTGAAGCCGGTCGTAGGTGTCGCCTGTGAAGAACGGGATGGCTTCGCAAAAGAGGTCCGCCGGAAGAAATACGTCGCCCGTCTCCGGGCCGGCGCCGCGATCTACCGTGAGCGAATAGGTGGTGGCGGGATAATCGAGCAGGAAGGCGGGATCACCGGTGTAGAAGGGAGAGAGGTATTGATAGGCCGTCGCGATGGCCTGGAACAGGTCGTATGAGAGCACCGGGGGTCGGTCGAAGCTGACCGTCGCCGACACGACTTCGTTCGGCACGTCGGTAATTACCAGCGCGATGAAATGCCAGAATTCAAACGTCGTGGGTTGCGCGTTCGAGTCTTGCGTCGTGGAGATCGTTCGCGACACGGCATACTCCGTGACATCGGCCCGGGCGGCCGCGGCGAGCAGGCTCGCGGCCAGGCAGATCGCCAGCAACGGGATTCCATTGGGATGTCGAATTTTGTGATGATTGACGGCGTCCATGGGTTCTCCTGAATTCGCCTTGCGGCGGGGTTGAAGGACTGAAACTTCGACGGACGGCACGATTCGCCGCCCCACAGGGATATCTGCGACGCCCGCCCGGCAAGCTTCACACACGGCCCGCCCTTTTTTCCGCCCGACCGGGTAGAATGGCGCCCGCGGAGCATTTCCAGCATGAAGCCTTCACCCCACGAAACCGATTCACTCCGGCCGCTGGTCGAGCGCGCCGTTGGGGGAGATGCCGACAGCCTCGGTGAGTTGCTCGCTCGATTCGGGCCGCGAGTCGAGGCCCGGCTTCAGATCGGGCGTCCTTGGCGGACGATGCTCGAACCGGGCGACGTGATGCAGGTGACTTATCTCGAGGCCTTCCTGCAGATTTCCAGCTTCCGGCCGGATCAATCCAGCTCGTTCGAAGCGTGGCTCGCGCGCATCGCGGAGAACAATCTGCGAGACGCAATCCGAGGGCTGGAACGCCAGAAGCAACTGCCCCCGTCCAAACGAATCGCCGAGCCGGACTCGTCGGACTCCTACGTCGGCCTATACGAGCAACTCGCGGCGACCAGCACCACGCCCAGTCGACTCGTCGCCCGCAGGGATGTCGAACGCCTGATGCAGGCCGCGATTGATCGGTTGCCGCCAGACTACGCAACGGCCGTTCGGCTTTATGACCTCGAGGGCCGGCCGATGGACCATGTCTCGACGACGATGAAAAGATCCGCCGGGTCCGTCCACATGCTTCGGGCGCGCGCTCACCAGCGTTTGGGGGAGCTGCTTGGATCCGCCTCTGGCTGGTTCGATTCTCGCGCGTGAAGCGCCGAGTGGTTTCGTCGCATCGCAACTGGGGGCCATGCGGAGCGAGTCCGCGCCGACCGTGGAGACGCAACGTGAAAGGCGCAAAAGAACCCGACGGCCGTCACGAACGCTGGATCGCGGCGGCGCGCCTGCAATTCGAACGCGCCAGAAGCGATGCCATTCGCCCGGGTGGATCCTCGAACCAGGTTCCACTGGGGGAGTCGCGCTCCAGCCGGGCGCTCCCTACGTTGCCGGGTTACGATGATCTGCGCGAACTTCACCGGGGTGGCCAAGGCGTCGTTTACAGGGCGGTCCAGCGAGCCACCGGCCGCACCGTCGCGGTCAAGATACTCCGGGAAGGGCCATTCGCCGGACCAGCCGACCGGCTTCGCTTCGAGCGCGAAGTCAACATCCTGGCTCATCTGCAACACCGCTGCATCGTCGGGATTCTCGATCGAGGCGAAGCATCGGGCGTGCACTATCTGGTGATGGACTTCGTCGAGGGCCGGGCGCTAGATCGTCATGCCTTCGAGAACGGATTGCCGCTCGTCGAGCGCCTCAAGCTGTTCATCAAGGTTTGCGATGCCGTCAGCGCCGCCCACCTGCGCGGGGTGATCCACCGCGACCTGAAGCCGGGGAACATTCTTGTCGACGCGGCGGGCGAGCCGCGCGTGCTGGATTTTGGGCTTGCCAAATCTGCCGCGACCGATTCAGACAACGAGCCGGCCGCGACGCGCACCGGGCAATTCGTCGGCTCGCTCGCATGGGCCTCGCCGGAGCAGGCGATGGGCCGGCACGCGGAAGTAGATATTCGTAGCGATGTCTATTCGCTGGGCGTCATTCTGTACCACCTGATGACCCATCAGATGCCCTACACGACGGCGTGCGATCTCGACCAGGCGCTGGCCAACATTCGCAGCGCCGAGCCGGTGCGACCTTGCACGCTCTGCCGCGAGATCGATGCCGACCTCGAAACCATCGTGCTGAAGAGCCTTGCGAAGGAGCCGGGCCGCCGATACCAGTCGGTGGGGGAGCTGTCGCGTGACATCGCGCGGGCACTTCGAGGCGAGCCGATCGAGGCGCGGCGCGACAGCAGCTGGTACGTCCTTTCGCGAACCCTTCGCCGGCATCGCCTCACGGTCTCGATCGTCGCCGGCTTCGTCGTGCTCTGCGCCGCATCGGCCATCGCGATGAGCGTTCTTTACGCGCGCAGCCAGAGGCTGGTTGGTGAACTGGGGGTCGCGACGGCCGACGCACAAAAGGAAGCCGCCAAGGCGAAACGGGTTTCTCAATTCGCGCAGGGAATGTTGAGCGGCATCGACCCCGCCCGGGCCGGTGCGATGGACAAGCAGTTGATGCGCTCGGTCCTGGACGAGGCCGCGGCGAAAGTGGACTCGGACCTGGCCGACTCGCCCGAGGTCGAAGCCGCCATCCGCAACACCATCGGCAAGGCCTATCAGGCAATCAGTGAGTTTCCAGCCGCGAAGCGGCACTTGGACAAGGCGCTGGTGATTCGACGTGAACAACTCGGAGAAACTCATGCGGACACGCTGGAGTCGATGGACAGCCTGGCCACGCTCCTGATCGACATGGCTTTGTACCGCGAGGCCGAGATTCTTTGCCAAAAGATCGTCGACGCGCGCACCGCCTCCATCGGGCTGAACCATGAAGCCACGCTTCTGGCGATGAGCAATCTTTCGGAAGCGATTGCCGTGCAGGGCCACTTTGCGAATGCCGCAGAATTGGATCGGAAGGTCCTGGCGCTGCGAACCCAATTATTGGGGCCGGAGCATCCTCACACGCTGACTTCGATGAATAACCTCGCGTCGAATCTCATGTGGCTCCAGCAATTCGATGAAGCCGAGTCGCTTTACCTCAAAGTCATCGCAACCGAGAAGCATGTCAAAGGGGAGTATCACCCGCACACGCTTCGCACCATGAACAACCTCGGCCTGATGTATCAGGAACAGCTCAAGATGGACGATGCCGAGAAATGGCATCGCGAGACGCTCGCCCGCCGCCTGCAAGCCATGGGGGAGAACCATCTCGACACCTTCGAATCGCAGGCCAACCTGGCGATCGTGCTGCGCGCCAAGGGCCAGGTGGCGGAGGCGGAGACGATGTTGCGCAAATTGGAGGAATCCGAGCGCCGCGTGCTGGGACCGAAGCATCCGTTTCTGGGTTCGACGCTCTTCGTGTTGGCCTCGATCCACGCGCGACGGGGAGAGTTCACCGAGGCGGTCGAATTGCTCAACGAAGTGGTTGCCGTGTATGAATCTTCGCTTTCACCCACGCACATCAAGATGCAGACCACTCGGATTGCGCTGGGAACGTGCTACGCTCGCATGGGAAAGTACCTCGACGCGGAACGCATCCTCCTGACCGGCTACGAAACACTGCAAGGCCGAGCGGATGTCAGCAGCGACTGGCGGGAATCGTCGATTCGCTACCTGGTTAATCTCTACGAAGAGTGGGACAAGGCCGAGCCGTCCAGCGGCAAGGCGGAAAAGGCCGCCCATTGGCGCGCGATGCTCCCGTCGCCGACATCAACCACGGCGCCGGGATCGTGACGCGGCATGCCGTGCAACAGGGCAGGCGCCAGCCACAGATGAGTCGTAGGGTGGGCACCGCCCACCGATTGGATGACATTGGTCGGGCAAGGCATGGGGCCGTGCAATCTGCATACGCTGCCGGCCTCATGACTGCAGATATGTGTGTCGGAAAGGAATCCCCAATCGGTATTTTCTCTTCAACATAAGAAAAGCCGCTTGGAGAAGCGGCGTTTGATACAACGAATCGATTGGGGCTGCGAAGCGGCGGTCAGGCCGCCTTGCCGGTCTTGCCGATTTTCTTGCGGGCCAGTTCCACGATGGCGTCGAACGCCTCGGGGTCGGCGATGGCGATCTCGCTAAGCATCTTGCGATTGAGCGTGATGTTGGAAAGCTTCAGGCCGTTGATGAATTTGCTGTACGACAGGCCCCGCGCGCGGCAGGCGACGGTAATTCGCGTGATCCACAGCGAGCGGAAGTCGCGCTTTCGGGCGCGGCGATCGCGGTAGGCATAGACGCCGGCCCGCAGGACGGTATCCCGCGCCGGGCCGAGCAGCTTGCTGCGCGCGCCGTAGTATCCCTTGGCGGCCTTGAGAATCCGCCGGACCTTCTTCTTGTGTGCGACGTGTGTCTTCGTGCGTGGCATGGCGCCGGTTCTCCGATGTGAGGGCGGGGCGGGCTTACGCCTGCAACGCCGCGGCGATCTTGCGGCTCAAGGCCTTGTTCGCCAGAATTCCCTTGCTCGTCAGTCGACGGCGGCGATTGCCGCCCTTGCCGCTCATCAGGTGGCCCATGTTGCTCTTGCGGTACTTCACCTTGCCGCTGGCCGTCACCTTGACGCGCTTGGCAAGCCCCTTGTGCCGTTTCATCTTGGGCATGAAATCTGCTCCTGCTCGCGGTTTGCGAAGCCCCGCACTATAAACGCCCCCCAGCCGATTGACAACCAATCCCCGGCAACGACTTTCTGAAACGAAAGCGACCCCGGAAGACTGGACCGCAGCCTTTCACACCCAAACCTCCGTCGCGGCTCGAGTTATCGGCCGTCCACGGAGCGATTTGTCCGTCCGTCTGGTCGAACCGGCCGTCAGCTACCGGTCGTGGAAGCCGCGGGGTTCGGCTCCGACGGAGCAACATGATCCGGCGCGGCCGTTTCCAAGGGAGGCGCTCCATCAATCGGTTTGGTCGTTGCCTTGGGGGGCTTGGGCTTGCCGTCGGTCTTGGCGCCGGCGGGCTTGGCTGCCTTGGGCTTGCCGGGCGTCGGAACCTTCAGCGGAATCATGATCATCGTCATCTTGCGGCCGAGCATCCTGGCATCCCGCTCGACCTTGCCGACATCAGTCAGACCGGCGGCGATCTCGTTGAATGACTCCTGCCCGATCTCCTGATGGAACCGCTCGCGGCCCTTGAAGATCATGGTGAACTGGACTTTGTCGCCGCGCGAGAGGAACTCCCGCGCGTGTTCAAGTTTGATCTTCCGGTCGTGCGGATCGGTCTTCGGGCGAATCCGCACTTCCTTCATCTTCTGTTCGTGATGCTTGTGTTTCTGCTTCTTGGACAGCAAGTACTTGTGCTTGCCGTAGTCCATGATCTTGCACACCGGCGGACGCTCGTTGGGCGAGACTTCCACCAGGTCCAGGCCGACCTCGCGCGCCATGCGCAAAGCTTCGGCCGTTTCGACGACGCCGCGCTGTTCGCCCTGATCGTCGATCAGGCGAATGGGCGACAGGCGAATCTGCTCGTTGCATCTCAAATTGGTAATGGTCGATCACCTTCCTTTCTTACTGTTTCGATTGCGGCTGCCCTGGGACACTCTCCCGCGCGAGGCGCTCGATAAACGCATCCAATCCGATGTTCTCGCTCTTGCCGGCGCGGTCGTTCACGTTCACCGCGCGGGCCGCGGCCTCCTGCTCGCCGACCACGACGATGTAGGGAATCTTCATCTGCCGGGCGCGATGCTTCTTCGGGCCGATCTTCTCCGCCGAGTCGTCCAACTCGACGCGGAAGCCGCCGTCCTTTAATCGCAGCGTCACCTCGCGGGCATACGGCTCGCTTTTCTCGCTGATGCTGGCCACCACGACTTGCACCGGCGCCAGCCAGACCGGGAACGCCCCCTCGAAATGCTCGATCAGAATCCCGATGAACCGCTCCATGCTGCCGAACGGCGCGCGGTGGATCATCACCGGCCGGTGCATGCGGTTGTCGCGCCCGACGTACTCCAGACCGAACCGCTCCGGGCCGTTGTAATCACACTGCACCGTACCCAGCTGCCACTCGCGGCCGATGCAGTCCTTCACCACGAAGTCAATCTTCGGGCCGTAAAACGCCGCCTCGCCGACTTCCTCCGTCGCGCTCATGCCGCTGGCGGCCGCCGCGGCGCGAACCGCCGCCTCGGAATCGGCCCAGCCCTTTGGATTGTTGATGAACTTCTTGTCCTTCGGGTCGTGCAGGCCGATGCGCACGCGGTATTCCTTCAGGCCGAGCATCTCGAGCACGTAGCGCGTCAGACTCAAGCATTTGGCCAGTTCGTCCTGCAACTGTTCGGGCGTGCAGAACAGGTGCGCGTCGTCCTGCGTGAAACCGCGAACGCGCGTCATGCCCGACAGCTCGCCCGATTGCTCGTAGCGATAGACCGTGCCGAACTCCGCCAGGCGCAGCGGCAGGTCGCGATAGCTCCGCGGCTCGCTGGCGAACAGTCGCATGTGATGCGGGCAGTTCATCGGCTTCAACAGGAACCCGTCTTCTACCTTCAGGTTCTCGCGAATCACCGCGAGGTTGTGATCGCGATTCCCCGGCGCGGTGTTGAAACGCCGCGCCTCGGGCTGCTCCGCGTCACCCAGCAGTTCATTCCAGAGACGACTGTTGGCGGCCTTGAGTTCGTCCAGCAGACGCTGCTCGGTCGCCGGCATCGGCTGATCGTCGCCGCGCTCGTATTCCGCGACCCATAGCTCGTTGAGAATTCGCGCCGTGTCGGTCTCGTACAACGGCGGGAACTGCGCATCGCGGTAATACGGAAAATGCCCGCTGGTGCGATACAGCTCCAGCCGCCCGATGTGCGGCGTGAAGACCGGCTGATAGCCCTGCTCGCGCAGCTTGTCGCGGAGATGCTCCTCCAGCAGCAACCGCACCGTCGCCCCCTTGGGCTTCCACAGAATCAGCCCGCTTCCGGCCAGCGGATCAATCGTA
Organism: uncultured Planctomycetaceae bacterium; assembly: GCA_964592235.1. Taxonomy (GTDB): domain Bacteria; phylum Planctomycetota; class Phycisphaerae; order UBA1845; family UTPLA1; genus PLA3. The sequence goes on along the minus strand of CAZQCF010000048.1, from coordinate 5,590 downwards.
AACAGGTTCAGTTCCTGACCGATCTTGCGGTGATCGCGCTTCTTCGCCTCTTCCAGCCGCGTGAGATAGCCGGTCAGGTCTTTCTTATTGTGGAACGCTGTTCCGTACACGCGCTGCAATTGCTGCTTCGTCGCGTCGCCGTGCAGGAACGCGCCGGAGACCGTGAGCAGTTTGAACCCGCCGATGCGGCCGGTGCTGGGGATATGCGTCCCCATGCAGAGGTCTTCCCAGTAGCGTCCCGGCTCGGCCCCCGTGACGTAAAAGCTCAACTTGTCGCCCTTGGCGCGTTCGGCGTTCTCCACCTTGTACGGGTTGCCCTCACGGCGGACCTTCGCCAAGCCTTCGTCGCGGCTCATCTCGTAACGCGTGAAGGGGCGATCCTCCGCGACGATTTTCGCCATCTCCGCCTCAATCGCCGGGAAGTCCTCCGGCGTCAGACGCTTGGGCAGATCGATGTCGTAGTAGTAACCGTCCTCGACGGGCGGGCCGTAGACCAGCTTCGTCTCGGGCCAGAGCTTGCAGATCGCCTCGGCCATGACGTGGGCCGTGCTGTGACGCAGGATGGTCAGCGATTCGTCGCTCTTGTCGGTGATAAGCCACAGTTTGCAGTCGCCGGAGATCGGAGTCGCCAGGTCGAGCATGACCGGCCCACTGCCGAAATCGGCCTTCGCGCCGAGTGCGGCCTTGGCGAGACCGGGGCCGATCTTCGCCGCCACGTCGCGCGCGGTGGCCCCGTCGGCGTGTTCGTGGATGGATCCATCGGGCAAGGTGACTCGAATCATTCGAGGACGCTCCTGAAGCCGGCGTACCCGAATCGTCCGGCTGCGCGCGGAGAATGAGCGAGCGCAGCCCAGCCGCTCAAGGCGCACAGCGGGTTGTGCAACCCCTGCGAAGTCACGATGTTCTGGATGTGCGGAACAAGATTGCGATCGCCACCGGTCAAAGGCCCAATGGGGCCGAATCCCCCGAAATCAACAGATACACTATAACATCGGCAGGTCCGGCGTCAAGTTAAAGCACCGTCGGCAGTCTGAAATTCACCGTCCGGGGCTGCGTTCAGGGTCCGACCTTAAATCCGTCTACGAGGCCGTAGCGCTGGACCACGTCCGGCGCGATGTTTGAAAGGTTCTGGGTCACGGTGTTCTGCGGCAGCCATTGATAGGGGTTGGAAAACTCCAGGTCGCCCTGCGTCACGGCGTGGCCGTCGAAGTAGACGAGATTGGTTTGATAGGCGTTGGCCTTCGCGCCCCGCGGGGGGATGCCGGTGCTGTGGCGGAAGCCGTAGATCCGGGCATCGGTGTTGGACGGGGATCCCCCGCCGTTGCCGGGGGCGAATCGGCGATCCCACGAGCGCGATCCGGCGGTCGTTCCCATGAAGTGCGGTCCGCGATCGGAAAAAGCGCCGCCCCACGTGGCCGGCAGGCTTAAGTCGTAATCGGGCGCGACATCGATCTCGGAATACTTGCCGCCGTCGGCGAAGAGTACCTTGTTCGCCGGGCTGCCGACGAGGCTGGAACGCGGTTTGTAATTGCCGGGCATCTTCGTTTCGAACGAGCCGTTGTAAAACGACGTGCCGTTGCCATCGCCGGGGAAGCCCGCTTCGGCCGCGGACGTCGCGTTGATATACAGAAAATAGACACCCATATTATAACTGATCATGCGATTCGTGCCGGCGTTCGGCCCGGCGAAGTGCGTCGCGAGAAACTCATTGGAGGCGCACAGAAACGCCTTGTGCGTCCGAATCGCGTTGAAACGCCTCGCAACGGCAGGGTTCGTGCCGTCTCCTTCGGGAAGCGAAATGCCCATTTCATTCGCCAGCGGTCCCATGAAATCCCACCGCTGCACGGCCGGCCCGTACGCCACCGTCGGCATCGGCGATCCCCACAGGTAGGCTCCCGACGTGCTGGGCGCCCCCACGATCTGATCTTCATTCGCGGTCGACCAGGCTTGAGACGCCTGCGCCAAGCCGCGCAGCGTCGCGAGGCAGGTCGTCTTTCGCGCGACGCGCATCGCGCCCGTCATCGCCGGCAACAGCAGCGACACCAGCAGCGCAATGATCGAGATGACCACCAGCAGCTCAATGAGCGTGAATCCCCGCGGACGACGGCGGGCCGGGTACTTTCTTCGCTTGGCTGCCAAAAGGATCATCACGCGATTACCTTCCTTCCCGTGCGGCCGCCTCCATCAACTCCGTCGGCGGCTGGGGGTTGTGCCCCACGACTTCATGCCCGCAGTCCGGGCAGTAGGTCTTCTCTTCTGTCTCCGGATCTACGCGGCGCTTCCACAGGACCCAGGTTGGCTTGCTCTTCGCCTTGGTGTACTCGCCGTTCTCGTCCTTCACCCAGTAGCAGGCCTCGCCCGCGTATGCATCCATCTTCTTGCAGATCTTGCACTTGATCGGCTCGATCTCCCCTTCTTCGAGCGAGTGCTCAAACGACTTGCCCGTCTCGGCGCAAACGTAGTAGCGCTTCAGGGCGGACGCAGTCGCCGGATCACCACCCAGATTGTACCATGCGACCCCCATCGCCAGAACAAAAATCCCACCCGCCACGGCGAGTTTGACCTTCGTTTTGCCGTCGCCGTTGTCGTTGGCAGCCAAGGTGCGCTCCCACCACTGTTTGCCTGCGGCACCCCTCATCGGGCCTGCCGCCAGGACCATGCAATTTGCTCGCCTCGGCACGCTTGCATCGGGGCGAAGAAGCAAGAATGGCACAGGACGCGACACCGCGAAAAACGGCACAACGCCCTATCAGGATGATAGTTTCACCAAGCCAAGCGGGTCTTGCAAGCGCGGAACGGGTTAAGAATCGGTCAACGCGCAGAGCCACCCCGCCGCCATTGGTTGAAAACTCACAGGCGCGGCCGGAATGGCGAAAGAATCGGCCTGACAAAGTCCTGCCTACCGACAGTAGCCAAGCAGAATGGCAGTAACAGGTCGAGGCAACAGGCCCAACGGCAATGGCAGTCCAAGTTCCGCCAACTTGGCGCGCGCAGCCTGGTATTGCTCGAAGCCGGTGGCTTCGCATTGCGGCCCCCAGAATTGCTGCATGGCCCAGTCGTGAAACACGGCCCGGCATTCGGCTTCGGTCAGTTCAGCGCAGGGTGATTGACTTTCCGAGAACTGGCTCTGCGAGGATTCGCTTTCGGATGATGGAGATGACTCGTCGCCGCCTTCACCGCCGCCCATGCCACTGCTTAAAGCAGTGGCACCCTCGGAGGAACCACCCCCGCCGTGTCACTGCGACCAACCTGGCAGAGCCTTCAACAAGCAGCGGCACGCTTCATCGCCCGGAGGGCGCACGCACGTTGCCGGAGGCTTCAGCCGCCGGAGAGAGGCTCATTTAAGAGGCGCTTTCGTCCGGAGGACGAACGAGAATTAATTCGAGTCCGCGTCACATCGGGTTCCGGGCGGGCATCCATCGCCTCCGTCCGCCCATCCGGGCGGATAGAGAAGAGAGTCTAAATCAAGCCGGTCACCAGGGGCTTGCTCGCTTCGCTCGCCGCGCCCCCGGCAACGTCCGTGCGCCCTGCGGGCGCAATCGCCGATCAGCGACATGAACATGACAACGGTGACCGTTCCCAGCGCCCCGCAGGCGCAAACGCCGAAGGCGTTTTGGCCGTCAGCCCAGGGTTGTCGCGCAGCGGCTACCCTGGGTCACGAGTTGCATGATGCCGGGCAACCCCAAAGGGGTTGCGGTCAATCTGCGAGTCGGCGCACAGGAATCGATCGTGTTGTGATAATGACACCCGTCGGCATACAATGGACTGCAGTGATGGCGGCGCTGCGGCTTGGTCATAGCGGCGGTGGGTCGATTCGACTGACCCACCCTACGGAACTTCAATACAGGTCCCGTCGATCTGGAATCGCGACAAGTAAATACGATTGCCTGCATAGGGTGCGTCGAGGACCGTGATGTTGTTGCGCCAGCCGACGAGGAATCTCGCCGGACCTTCTTCGGGCTGGTCCACCGCCACCGTCGCGTCCATACCGGTCGCCAGGCCGCCGGAACCGCCGAAGGCCGGGCCTTCCAATACGGTAAGATCGCCGAGTTCGTTTTCATCCGGCGCGCCGGGACAGGTCGGTTGGCCCATGACAGGCGCGGCGCCGTAGAGAAGAAAGACCGATATCAAAATGAACGAGCCGCGCGAAATCCTTGTAGATGAATGCATGGTTGTTTTCTCCGGCTGGATACGACCGCGCTAACGGCCCATTCTGGGCCTTGTGAGCGTTAAGGCCACCGCGCCCAATACTAATAAAACAGTTGACGGCTCGGGAACCGTCCAAAGCTCAAACGTAAGATTCGAACTGGCCGCTGAACGCCGCCAGTCTGATACATTCGGATTGATGAATGCGTAAGGTGTTCCGTTACCAGGAGAAAACTCCCAACGATAATGACTGTTGCCATCTCCAAGCTGCACGATCTCCATCCAATACTGCGCGCCCGCCAGCATCTCGAAAGGCGTCGCGAGGTCGACCTCGAACCGCTGCTCGATTGGTGCAAGTGGAAGCGGCAATACCGCGCCGGTCGGAAATCGCGGCGGGTCGACAATGCTTTCTTCGAATAAGATCGATCCCGGCAACCCGTCAACCGGTCGTGAATCGTAGAAGCGCATTCGCATCGTCTGCGTTACAGGCGGCTGTGTCGATCCGGTAAAAGTACCGCCGTAGAACCCGAACCATTTGATGCGACCGATCGTCGCGTCCTGGCCGAGAATGATGTCGTCGGCGACTTGTTGCCAGATCGAGTTTCCGCCGTCGTCAATGAAACTCGTATCCGCGCCCGGCCCGCCCACCGGATGCCTCTGCTGATTGAAGACCAGCACCTGGCCGTTCGCCGGGTGCGGTGCCGAAAGAACGCAGGCAATCCCCGTCAGTATGGTGCAGATTGTCGCTTTTGTCCGCCGCAGGTTCATTTTCGCTCGCTTCGGCTCCAGCGCCCGGTTCAACCTGTTCACGATGACGGGGCGCGTCGGGATTCCATCAGCCCAATAATATCCTACACGATTCGGGCACTTCCGTCAAGCTAAAACGACTTCATTCTCTTTACGAGATTTCACGAGGCGGCCCCGGTAGACGCTGTTTCAGGCCGAAAGGCGCCGGCTCTTGGCACTCAACTCGTGCCATGGAATTCCTGCCCCATCGTTGCCGGGCATGTCGACCAAAGCCCAGCACCGGCGAAGCTATGTGCGCTTGCGGGCGCTGCTCCGCGACCTGCGCGAGAAAGCGGGATTGACCCAGCGGGAACTGGGCAAGCGACTGCGCCGACCGCACTCATGGATATACAACTGCGAGACCGGCAACCGTCGTGTTGATCTGACGGAATTCTGCGATTGGTGTCGAGCCTGCAACGTCAACCCCCAGGCCGGCCTGAGACGCTTCTTGTTGCATGAATAATGAGCGAAGCAACCGGGGCACACGCTCCCATTTCCTCCTTAATCGCTACGATTGCAGGCGTTCCGGCATGGCTTCGTGAGTTAGCGGCCTAATTCGGTTCGATCCAGCCCACCGAACCGGCCACGCTCGCGCTGCTGGCCGCGGCGATGCCATTTCTGGTCCACCGCCGCATCATTCATTCCGCCGCATGACTGC
>CAZQCF010000047.1:0-27068 GCA_964592235.1 uncultured Planctomycetaceae bacterium | reverse complement strand
CAGCGTAACCCCTAGTGCACAAGGGCGCTAGGCCCGAATGAAAACCGCTCTAATTTGCCAACCTATATATTTGGCCGGAAACCAGTACCCGTCGATCAACTTGTACTCCGTCTCACAACGCCCCCATTGCATGGAGGGCGCGCCCTCCGGTTTCATATCAATCGACAGGTCTACCAATGCATAATCCTGCGACCGATTGAACGTTGCGCGATAGAGTACGCGTCGTTTCGGCAAAGCACCCGCTTCGAATTCACGCTGGGACCGAATTGTGATGAGTTGCCCCGAAGTCTCGATTTGTGGGCGGCTGCTCTCCGAAAAAGCCTCGCGAAGTTCGTGCTGAATATCATTGAATCCGTGCCCAAGCGGATAAACCTCCAGCCCAATGCATCGCGGGTCATACAAGCCGGGTCCGCGACTGCTATGCGTCACGGAATAGCTGTCACGCAGGGTTCGCCAACTTTCACCCGGCTTGACTTCAAGCGCCTGGTACGGCGCACAGGCAAATGGCGCATTCAACGCAGGCTGACCATCGGATCTTAGCCAGACGATCCCATCCTGGTCGCCGAAGTTGATCGCAAGGTAGGATTCGCCGGCGATCCGAGCCTCCATCCGCCGTACCTGTGAATGATTCGGCTTCCCCGGCACGTGGCCCATATCGGTAAATTGGTACCGAAGGGTGGCGGTGCGCATTGCGCGGCGCATCGCGAGCGACTTTTCAAGCGGTTCGGGCAGCGAACTCGGCTCGCCCTGCCACACACACGCCAGAATTCCTACTGCTGTCGGCCAGAGCATGGGTTGGTCCTAGGTAGTGCCGCAATGACCTTTCACCTGTGGCACAGGCGTCTCGCCTGTGATTCACCGGCGGGACGCCGGTGCCACACCATATGAATCATTCTGCGGTTGCACTTAGTATGTGCATTGGCAGCACGTTTCCGACGTTGAGGCATACCATCCCCAATAGAAGGTTGCCAATCCGATCTCGCTACGTACACATTTTCCGGATGGCAGAAGCTCGCATGAATATAGATTCCCGCAGAACGTGTTCCCATAGGTATACGCAAGCCCGGCGCACCCAACGACCATGCAGTCTATCCATTCTGTGGGAGGCATGGACGGCCACCGAAAGTACTGATGATTGAGTACCTCAAACCCCTGGCTGCAACTGAACTCGCAAAAATAGGATGAAGCGCACTCAATTGGAGGATTTGTAACGGCGCCGCAAGTGGTCTCCGGCGGACAGGGGCACTCATCGCAAATGTCCATGGTTCGACCAATGGATGTTGAGAGCGCAATCCCGGCCGCAGCAGTGAGCATGAGAGTTAGCCGCTTTGTTGACATTCACCACCTCATCTCGTGTGTACAGTCTTGCGATTTGCATCGCAACAACGCGATGCCCGCCACCACTATACCCCCCCCCCCCCCGAGTGCGTGTCAAGTCTTTTTCCTAGTAGTCGTAGGGTGCGTCCTCGACGCACCGCCGATCATGAATCCATTCGTTCGATCTTTGTCGCACAGGCGCTGCGCCGGTGACATCACCCGCGGCGGCGCGGAACGGCCGGTTGCGTGGCGGCGGTGCGGGCGGTGATCTGCTCCTGACGCAGCAGCGGTTCGAGCCGCGATTTCAACCGCGTGAAGCTATCCGCGACGGGTTTCAACAAGCGCTCACGCTCGGCTATCACTGCATCGCGCTTGGCCGGCGGCAACTTCGAATCCTTCAATTGCGTCTCGACCTTCTCCAACTCCGGCCGCCGCTTGTCCAGCACGGCGCGGGCCTCCTTGCGGCAGTCGTCCAGCACGCCGCGCGCCGCCGTGCGCTGCTTGTCGTCCGCGTCGTATCGCAGACACCACCGGCGGACGTAAACCTCCCACTCGTCCGGCCGCGTCGGCAGATCGTCGATGCCCTCGTTGCCCGACGGGTCGTACCACCAGGCCGGGTAGCGGTAATCGTCGGCCTTCTGGTTCCGCGCCATCCGGTCGCGAAGCTCGCGGTTGTTTGTCGCGTGCTTGATCTCTTTCCACTGATCAAAGGGAATTGCTTTCTCCCCGTTCCACACCAGGATTGGCTGTCCCGTGCCCCGGCCGATCCATGCACCAGCAGGGATTCCGAGCGACTCAACGCCGATTCTCCGTGGATGTTCCGGACGATCCAGATTAACTTCGTATAGTTCGTAGCGTGCTTCCAATTTGCGGTTGCCCCGACCCAGGCGCCAGCCTTCAAATTGCTTGGGAATCCAATAATTATCAACGAAGACATACTGGGTAACTGCTTCAGCCCATCTGGTCCAAGTCGAAGCCGAATCAGAAGTGTCGATCGTCAGCCTAACAATGTTTCCGCCCTGTGAGTGGTCTATGTGCCAGCGCCACCGTTGACGCAGGCCTTCTTCGTCTAATGTCGCTGTGACGAGTATGATCTCGCCTTGTTCCTCCACTGCCCATTGGCTCGGTTGAGGAAACAGTGAAATCCATCTCTGCCGGATTCGGTCGACGCTCTTGTTCGGATAGAAATGAGGTTCGAGGCCCACGGTTCGCACATCGATCGTCATCGACGCTGCGGATTCGAGTTCGCCGGCAGAGGCCGCACCTTCCCGATATCGCCAGCATTTATTGTTCCGCGCGTCCAAGAGTTCAGAACGAGGAGCACACGCGAAGCGGTGCCCCAACGCCGGGCGACCTTCTCGATCTGTATTCATTACTCCGTCTTCGTCACCGTAGACTGTGACCCGCAATTCATTCAATGTGAAATCAGCAACCGATCGCTCCTCATGCCATTCGCGCGTGACGCCGCGCGTTGACACTTTATACCTCCAATGGGCCGTCTGGAAGCCGGTCCGGTTTGCCAGGGCACGCTCCAGTGCATCAGGAATTTGCGCAGACACAGGAGCCAGCATCAGAAACGATACGATTAGGAACCGGAGTGTGAACGCGACCATCGTTTAACCGCTCACTGCGCGATATTACAGCACTCTACCGAGGTAGCCCACCATCCCTGGCGACGAGCAAAGTGTGAATAAATCGCGTTGCAATCACCTGGATCTTCGCATTTCATCGGACTTGAAAATGTACTTTCACAATGATAGTAATACGCACAATCTTCTGTGTCCTCAATAAAGCAGACGCCGGCGCAACCTTCCGTGATGCAGTTAATGGGATAAGCAGGCTCGTCGGGCAAGAACGGCGTAAACTCGACAACGTAAGCCACGGTTGGTGAACATAATTCGATCGACATACACCAACAAAACCGGCTCACGTCACACCAAATGGGTTCCGAAATCGGCAAGTACCCACATGAGGTTCCCTGGGGGCAAGGACAAGGGTCTGTTGCTGGCGAGGAGGCGGGAATAACGGCTAAGAGCAACATTGCAGCCATTATCGACGGCATCATTTCGGAGCGCCTGCAATATCGATTCATTTTATTCTCCTCGACGCGAATCCTTCGCGCTCAAAGCAGGGTAACGGTTACCCCTCTTGACGCATTGCCCCACACTGTACCCCCCCCGAGTGCGTGTCAAGTCTTTTTTCTAGAACAGCGATTGTGAAATACGTCACAATGTCGGGAATTGGCTGCCACGTTCCTGGCGCACGACGTGATGAACAAATCCCGCAGTGTCAGCCTGCGGGAACGCGGGCCGCTGCGCGGAGACGCAGCGTGCGGTTTCGCTACATTGGGCTTGCGGGACGACGCGTCGGACTCTTACGGCACGTCCACGGGCTTCTCTTCCCCGACCGGGGCGGTGTCAACTGGTTGTCCCGCTTCGAGTTGACGGAGCTTCTCGCGGATGCGCTCCAGCACACGGCGTTCTTCGGCCGTCGGCGGGCGGTCGCGCTCCGGATCAAGACCGTCGCCGGCGTGATCCTCGTCTCCGCGCGCCGGTTGAGTCGTCGCGGCATCGACCGGTTGCGAGGCGGTCGTCGCCGCGGGTTGGGATGCCGCATCGGCGGTCGAACCGTCGCGGCGGTCCGAATCAGTTTCGCTGCGCACCGCCAGCGCCTTTCGCCAGTTGGTTCTTGCCTCATCGGGCCGGCCGGCGCGGTAGAGGGCATCGGCGAGATGGTCGTAGAGAATCGGATCGGGCTCGTCTTCCTGGAGCCGGACGGCACGCTGAATGAAGGCGACCGCGCGGGGAAAATCTTCACGCTTGTAGAACACCCAGCCGAGGCTGTCGAGGTAGGCGCCGTTGCGCGGCTGCTCGGCAAGGGCGAGGCGGATCATCCGCTCGGCCTTGTCGAGCTTGAGGCCGAGATCGGCGTAGGTGTAGCCCAGATCATTGTTGATGCCGGCGTCGGTCGGCAGGTCGCGGTGGATCATCTCAAGCTGCTGGATGGCCTGTGTGGGCCGCCCCGTCTGCTGAAAGACCTGCGCGAGGCGATTGCGCAGCCAGAGCATGGGGCCGTCGACGTTCTCCTCGCCGGTGTCGCGGAGCTGTTGCAGGGCCGACAGGCGGAAGTTAATCGTCTTCTCGGCTTCGCCGTAGCGCTCGGCGATCATGAGGATAAGAATGAGCTCGCGATAGGCCGCCTCGCCCTCGTCGCGATCAATGCGGCGGCGGTAGAAGGCGATGGCGTCATCGTAGCGGCGCGCGAGTTGATAGGTCGTGCCGAGCATGGCCTCGAACCGCGCGCGGTGCGGCGGATGCTCGGCGGCGGTCGTGGCGACTTCGATCGCGCTGTCCCAGTCGCGCGCGGCCCAGAGGAGCCGCACGAGCGACTGGTTCAGTCCGGGGTCGTCCGGTTCATCGGCGAGCCAATCCAGGACGTGCGCCAGCGCTTCGTCGATGCGCCGCGCCTGGCGCAATTGGTCGAGATAGACGGCGCGCAGCGTGTCGCTGGTTGGCTCGGTCTTGAGCCAGCCCTCGACGGCGGCGATGGCGTCATCGTGTCGCTTGGCGCGAGTGAGCGTGACGAGGTAGGCCTGTCGACGAGCGGGGTCGGCCGGTTCTTCATCGTGCCAGCGGCGGGCGACCTCGATGGCGCGGTCGAATCGCTTGCCGGCCAGGAGCACGTCGAGCAGGCGCGCGGTGTAAAGCGGGCGCGAGGCCTTGAGGTCGTCGCGTTCGAGAAGTTTGTCGAGAATCTCGACCGCGTCGTCGTAGCGGTCCTGATCGACGAGCAGTTCGGCGAGTTGCTGGTGATAGCCCAGGTCGCGCGGGCGGCGCTTGAGCAGTTGACGCACCGTTCGCTCGGCGGCTTCGAAGTCGAGCTGGCGCGATTGCGCCGTGGCGAGCATCTGCAACGCGCGGCGATCGGTGGGAGATTTCGCTAGCGCCGCGCGCAGCTCCTTCTCGGCGGAATCGTAGTTGCCCTCGGCCAGATGGCTCAACGCGAGATCGACGCGTGTATCGGCGTCGTCGGGGTGCTTTTCCAGCAGCTTTCGCAGCGCGCGGCGGTAGCTGCCAAGCCGGCGCTGGCCCGACGGCGAACGACTGGTGACGAAATCGAGGAGCGCCTTGCAACGATCGACGGCCGCCCCGGTCTGGCCCAGCCGCTCAAAGTCGGAGAAATGCTGCTGGGCGTCGTCGATGCGCCCGGCGTTGACGTACAGGCGGATGAGTTTCTCTCGCGCGGCGGCGTCGCGCGGATCCACGTCTTCCACGATGCGCCGGCACAACTGCTCGCAGCGACGGGCGTCACCACGATGCTCGGCGGCATCGGCCAATACACGAAGCGGCTCGGAGTTCTTCGTATCCTTTGCAAACGCCTCCATGAGCGCGGTTTCGGCGGATTCCATCTCGTCGAGCGCTTCGTGCGCGCGACCCTTCAGCGTGAGCGCTTGCGAATCCGCGCACCCGGCGTCGATGGCCTTGGCGGCAGCCTCGAGCACGCCGGGCCAGTCCTCGCGATCGGCCGCCTGCCGCGCGAGCATGACCCACGCGGGCGCGAACGGCGGGTCGGCGGCTGCGGCCGACCGGAATTGCTCGCCGGCTAGATCGGGCTTCCGGGCGCCTTCGAGCAACACACCGAGCATGAACTTTTCCAGTGCCGCGCTGCGTTCACCGCCTTGCGGCAGGGTGATGCGTCGATGCGACGCCGCAATCCACTCGCGCGACGCGTCGCCACCGCCCCATTCGAGAAGCAAGGCCGTTGCGTCGCGATAGGCCGCTGCCCGCGCGCCGAGCAATCGGCCCATGGTATCCAGCGCCAGGTCCGGCATTTTTGATTGTCCCCACAGGCGCGCGAGTTCCAGCCGCTTCGCGTCGTCATCCGGATTCCTGGCGAGATAAGCTTCCAGCAATCGTGCCGCAACCTCGGATTGATTCGCGCTCTTCAGCGCCTCCACGGCTCGAAGGCGCAGCGCCGGATCATCGCTCCGATCCACCAACGCGACCAGTTCCGTGGCGAAGCGATCCGGCTGTTTCAACGCGTCGCACACCTGCTCCAGAAGCTGAATCGCTCCGGCGGCGTCTTGCTGCGCCGTCGCTGCCTCGCGCACAGCGGCCAGTGCCTCCTCGACCAGGCCCGTCCGCGCCAGCGCCAGCGCAAAGGACACGCGGTGGGATGGCTCATTCGGTTGCTCCTCCATGGCGCAGCGAAATGCTTCAACGGCGTCCGCGGGTTGTCCGAGTTTCGTGTACAGATCGCCGAGTTGCGCGGCAGCCTTGCCGCGATAAAGCGGAATGACTTGTTGCAGCTCGGGCAGAGCGCGCGCCGCCGGCGAAGGTGCCTTCACTGCAGTGAGGTAGGCGCGCCACTGCTGCGCGGCGGCCGCGAGATAACCCTCGCGTTGCAGCGCCTGCGCGAGCGACAAATGTGCCAGCACGAGGCACGGCTCGGCAGCCAGGTCGGCTGCCGCACGGAGCGCGAGGCGAAAGTGCGCGATGGCGACGGCGGCGTTCTGCTCCTGCCAGGCCAGTTCGCCCAGCCAGTAGTGCACGGGCGCGGAGCGAGGGCTGCGACGCAGCGCCTCATCGAGCGCCGCTCGCGCCTTCGCCGTGTCGCCCAGTTGAATCGCCGCGCGCGCCAGCAACACGCGGGCCTCGATGTTCGCCGCATCCAACGCGATGACGCGCGAGGCAGCCTCCAACGCGTCGGGCCAGAGCTGTTCCGCGAACATCTGCTTCGCACGCGCCAATTCACGATCGCCTGAAGCGCGTTTGTCCGACGGAGCCGCATCGGTCACCGGCGCCTGCGCCGGGAAATCGGGAATCGGGCGAATCTCTTCGAGACGCATGCGCAGGCGATCGGCGTTCTGCGGCGCGGCCGCGTTCGCGTCGCCGACAGGTTGCACGGATGGCGAGTCGTCGGCCGACGGCGCGACGGGCGCGGCGCAGCCGGTCGAAAGGAGAAGGCCGATTGACAGGGCACGAACCGCGAACCCGCACCCAGGCTGGGGGAGGATGGTACGCATGGACACTCCGCATCCCGCGCACGAGCCGCGCGAGCAGAAGAGTATATCGCAGGATTGAAGTGAAGTTGACCTGCCGCAAAGCGATCGCAGCCGGACTACTTCCTGCGTGAAGGCGACTTCCCGGTGCGAGCCGCCGACTTGCCGGAAGATCGGCTGGGTTTGGCGTCAGAGGCTTTTCGCTTGCGGACGATTTCCTTCGCCATTTCCTTGACCGACTTGCGCGCCGGCGGCGCGGCGGCGGGGGCCGGGGCCGGCTTCGGTTCCGGCTCGGGCGATTTTGCCTCGGGCCATTTCTTGGGCGCGTGCGCTCCAGCGAATTTTTTGAGCTTCAGATAGAAGCTCTCCATCTCGGCTTCCTTGACGTGCGCGGCCAGGAACTTGTGCGCCTCGTCGATGTCCATCTCCATCGGAACGGCGCCACTCTTCTGCAGATACGCGTACATGTGCCAGTCGATCGGCAGCGCCTTGCCCTTGCCCGAACGCAGGATAAACAGGGCCTTGGCGTGCGCGCCAAGGCCGGACAGCGAGTTAAGAAACGTTTCGGCGGCCTTGCGCGAGCTTTTGTCGAGGAACTCCAGATCTAGGCTGTGCCGTCGATTGAAGACCGATGTCATCGTCGCGCAGATCTCTTCGGCGGCCGGGCGACACATCGGGTAATCCGCTCCGATCAGCTCGACGACTTCGGTCGGACTGCTGACGCGCAGATCATTCAGATCCACCGTGCCCGATCGCAGCCTGCTGACCGCAGTATGGGCGCGCGATTCAGCGGCCCGCGTGCTCAAGATGCAGTGCAGCAGCAGGTCCATCATGTCCTTCATTTCCGCCGGTTCGGGCGCGGCTTCTTCCTTCTTCATCCGGCTGACCAGCCGCCGCACCTTGGCCGCGTATTCCGCATGTTGCTTCATCGAGGTTCGTCTCCGAGGGCTTATGTGCCGCGAGGGTCGCGGTTGTTGTCATCCAAAGGGTCGAAGTCGTCCGGGACGTCGAGATCGTCCGGCTCGTCCTCTTTCATGCCGCACGTCGCGGCGTCCTGCGCCATCGTCTCATCGATTTGCCGGATGAGGTCGGCCGCTTTTTTCAATCCCTCATCGAGGATGAATCGGATCAGCGGGCACTGGCGCAGGTCGAGCTGCTTCGCAAGTCGGGTCTGCACCATGCCGCGGGCGCTCTCCAGGCCCTGCATGGTCGTGCGTGCTTCCGCGGCCGTGCCCATGACGCTGACGTGAACCGCCGCGATGCGCAGATCGGGCGAGACCTCAACGCGCGTCACGCTGGTGAAGCGCTGAATGCGCGGATCGGACAGGCGATTGGCGATGCAATCGCTGACCACGTCTCGTATCACATGGGCGACCCGGCCGATTCGATGTGACATAGTCTCACGACCGCCGCGAGCGCCAACGCCTCGCGGCCTGTCCGCCTTCAACTCCATTCGATGCCATAGTCCTGCAGCACCACGTCGCGGTGCATCTGCACTTCGTCCACGATCTTCGACAGACACGACTCGGTGAACCGCCGATCGTTCGACACCATCGCCACGGCGATCACCGACTGACGCAGGGCGTCCAGTTGATCCACCTCGGCCACGCTCACGTTGTGTCGCGCAACCAGCCGATCCTTCAGGCTCTTCACGGCCCGGCGCTTGTCCTTGAGAGACATCGCTCCGGGTATCGCCAGGGATAGCTGCAGCACGCCCACCACCATGGTTGCTTGTCCGCGGCAAGAGGCCGCGCACGCGCGCGCCGCGCCGATTCCCCCACCGTCACAGCGTTCGCGCCACCTTGATGACCTCGAGCGCTTCGATCACGTCGCCGGGCTTCACGTCGTCAAAGTTCTCGACGCGAATACCGCATTCAAGACCGGCCTTCACTTCCTTCACGTCGTCCTTGAAGCGCTTGAGCGAATCGAGGCTTCCCATGTCTTTCACGATTACGCCGTCGCGCAGCACGCGCACCTTGTGCGATCGCTGAATCACGCCGTCGCGCACGAAGCAGCCGGCGATGCGACCGACACGCGAAATGTTGAACACCTCGCGGACTTCGGCGCGGCCGCGCGACTCGATCTTCTCATCCGGGGTCAGCAGGCCTTCGAGCGCCTTGCGGATGTCGTCAATGACGTTGTAGATGATGCGATAGGTGCGGATGTCCACGCCGCTGGACTCGGCCAGGCGCGTGACCGCGGCATCGGGCACGACGTGGAACCCGATGATGATGGCGTTGCTCGCCTCGGCCAGCACCACGTCGCTTTCGGTCACGGTGCCGACGCCGGCGTGCAGGATGAACAGTTTGACCTGATCGGCCGGGAACTCCGACAACGTCTTCTTCAAGACGTCGACGCTGCCCTGGACGTCGGCACGAATGATGACGCGCAGCTCGGGGATCTGTCCCTCGCTCGCCTTGGCGAGCATGGCTTCGAGGTTCGTCGGCTTGGCAGAGCGAATCAGGGCGGCTTCGCGACGCAGGCGGGCGGTCTCTTCGGCGATCTCCTTAGCCCGTTGTGCGCTGCTGACCGCCAGCAGGCGGTCGCCGGCCTGCGGCACGTCGGACAGTCCCATCACTTCCACCGGCGTGGAAGGCCCCGCCTGCTTGATCGCCTTGCCGCGGTCGTCCTTCAAGGCGCGCACGCGGCCGTGGCCAGCGCCGCAAACAACGACATCGCCCGCCTTAAGCGTGCCTTCCTGGACCAGCACGCGGGCGACGTTGCCGGAACCTTCGGTGCGCTGCGCTTCAATGACCGTGCCCGAGGCCGGAAGCGACGCGTCGGCCTTCAGGTCGAGGACTTCGCTAAGCGTGGCGAGGTGGCTAAGCAGATCGTCAATGCCCTCTCCGGAAATGGCCGAGGTCTTGATCACGTCAGTCTCGCCGCCCCACTCGCTGGGCGAAAGGCCTTCAGCCGCGAGTTGACCGTAAATCTTGTTGATGTCGTGCGGAAGATCGATCTTGTTCAACGCGACGACGATCGGCGTGCCGGCGGCTTTGGCGTGGTTGATCGCTTCGACGGTCGTCGGCATGACGCCGTCGTCCGCGGCGACGACCAGCACGACGACGTCGGTCATGTTCGTGCCTCGGGCGCGCATGGCGGTGAAGGCGGTGTGTCCCGGCGTGTCGAGGAAGGTGACCCAGCGATCGCCAACTTTGACGCGATAAGCGCCGATGTGCTGGGTGATGCCGCCTGCTTCGCCGCCGGCGACGTTCGCGCTGCGGATGCGGTCGAGCAAGCTGGTCTTGCCGTGGTCGACGTGACCCAGCACGGTGACAACCGGCGGGCGCGTAGCCAGTTTGGTGCGCTTGAGCTCGGCATACTCCTCGGCCAGGCGCTCCAGGCCGGTCTTGGCCTTGACGACCGTCAATTCGATGCCGAACTCGGAGGCGATGAGCTGCGCCCGGTCGGTGTCGATCACGCTGTTGATCGTCGCCAGCTCGCCGAAGTCGTTCATGAGCTTCTTGACGAGATCGCTGACTTGAATGCCGGCCTCGCGCGACAGGTCCTTGATGTAAATCGGTTCGGTGACGGTGGCGGCGGTCTTGCGTGCCATCGGCGTCGAGCGCTGACTGCCGCCGCCGCGCCGGGAGGGCGCTTTCTCATCGGCGCGGAGGCCGCCGATGCCGCGACCGGATGCGTGCGCGAGTCGATCGCGCCGCTCGATCAGGTCGCGATCGCGCCATTCGCGCAGCTTTTCATTGACCTCGTCGCTGTGATCCTTGATGCCGCCGCGCTTGGGAACCTTTTTCTCTGCGGCCTCATCGACGATTGCGTCACCCTCGCCTTTCAGGCGGCCGTGGCGCGGGGCGCCGGGCCGAGCTTCATCACCCGGCGGCGCGGCGGGACCTCGCATCATCGGCGGGCCACCAGGACGCGGCCCCATACGCGGAGATCGCAGCGCCGGGCGCGGCGGCGCGATCACATCGGGCTTGTCGATGCGCACAATGCGCGGGCCGGAAAGCTTCGCCGGCATCGGGACATTCTGCGGCCCGGCGACAGCCTTCTGCGGCTGCGGCTTGGCGGGTGCCGCGTCGGGAACGGCCGGTGCTTCGGCGGCGACGGAAGGAATCTCCGCGGGCGGTTCTGCTTCGGTTACTTCTGCAGCGGCTTGTTGAGGCGTTTCGATCGGAAGGGGCGGCGCGGGCTGGTCGGGCACCGCGTCGTCCGGCATCGGTTCGGGCAACGGCGCGACGTCGGCCGGTTTCGCGGTCGGCTTGGCGCGCGAGGGTTTTGCTGGCGGCGCGGCTTCTTCGACGGCGATTGCCGATTCGCCCTCGCCTTCGCTGCCCTCGGCCTTCTTGGACTTCGTCGCACGCTTGGGGCGGACGCGCACCTTCTCGAGGTCGACCGGCTTGGCCTCTTCCAGCGCTGTGTGCTGCGCGCTCTCACTGAACCACTCGCGAATGGTCGCGGCCAGACCGGCCGAGAGCACATGCATGTGGTTCTTGACGTCGATGCCTTCCGCGCGGCACTTGTCGATGATCGCCTGATTGCTCACCGACAGTTCCTTCGAAAGGTTATGAATTCGTAGCTTTTTTTCGGCCAAACCGTTTCTCCAGACGCCCTCAAACCCTCAAACTCTCAAACCGCTTTCCACGCAGATCAGGACACCGTCGCCGGCGATTCTCCGTTGGTGGTCACGCTCTCGCTCGCTCCCGCTTCGCCACCTGTGTCCGACGACCCGGCCGGCTCGGTCGCATCGGCCGACGCCGCGCCGTCGTTCGGTGCTTCCGCGGTGCCTTCGGCTTCGACCGGCGCCGCCGCCTGCTTGGCTGCTGCTTCCGCCAGCGCCTGGGCCGCCGCCGACTTCTCCGCCGCGACCTCCTGCTCGACCAGCTTCGCCTCGGTCGCGCAGGCCTCGACGATCTTCGCCGAGAGATCCTCGGCCAGACTCAATTCCTCAATCAGTGGCTTGGTCCCCACTTCCGACACGTCGGCCACGCTGATCATGCCGAGCAGGCTGATGCGCTCGGCGATCATCTCGTCGACGCCCTCGATCTTCTTCAGCGTCGACGCGAGGCGATCCAGACCCTTGTTGTATTCCTTCGGCGTCAGGATATCGATGTCCCACCCGGTCAGCCGCGCCGCCAGGCGCACGTTCTGTCCGCGCTTGCCGATCGCCAGCGAAAGCTGCTCCTCGGGCACGACGACCGTCGCACGGCCCAGCTCGAAGCACAGGGCCGTGTCCTGAATCTCGGCCGGCTTCAACGCGTTGCTGATCAGAATCTGCGACGACTCGTTCCATCGGACGATGTCAATCTTTTCGTTGTTCAGCTCGTCCACGATGTTCTTGATGCGGCTGCCGCGCACGCCGACGCACGCGCCGACGGCATCGACTTTTGTATCAATCGAAGACACGGCCACCTTCGTGCGATAGCCCGCCTCGCGCGACAGGGCCTTGATCTCGATGATCTTCTCGGCGACCTCCGGCACTTCCAGCTCGAACAACCGCCGGATGAAGTCCGGATGGCTGCGCGACAGGATGATCTTCACCTGGTGCGGCGCTTCGCGCACATCGAGAATCAGACACCGCACGCGCTCGCCCGGCTGATGCGTCTCGCCGGGGATCTGTTCGCTGCGCGGCAGAAATCCTTCGGTGCGCCCGACGTTCACGATCAGCGCGCCGCCCTCGACCCGCGCGACCGTACCCGTCACGATCGTTCCCTTGCGCTCGGTGAACTCCTCGAAGATGCTGCCGCGCTCCGCCTCGCGGATGCGCTGGATCATCACCTGCTTCGCCGTCTGCGCCGCGATGCGACCCAGGTCGGCCATGCTGATCGGCTCACCGTTCACCGTCGCTTCGATCGCGCCGGTGATCCGGTCGATGGCCACGGTCACTTCCTCGTCCTGCCCGAACTTCTTGCGAATGGCGGATTCCATGGCGGCTTCGAGGTCGCCCAGAACCAGGTCTTTGTCGATGTTCTTGTCGCGGGCCAGCCCGTCGACGATGCGGATCATTTCAGGATTCATGTCTTGTCTTTCCTATTCACTTGTCGCGCGGCGGTTTCCGCGGCCGCGCTCGCCGGTGTGAGCGATGGGCAACGTTGGCGCGTCGCGCGTCGCTCTATGTCAACCAAACAAAAAAGCGGGCCGACGTCGATGCCCACTTCCTGACCGCGGATTGCCATCGGGCCGCGGTCGCCCCGTGCAGGAGTGCAATGTCGCTCGGCGACTACACCATGCGATCCCTCCTCGCGGATTGGACCAGGGTGCGCACCCCATACGGGGACTCGAAAGCAGCCGGCTTACTCGGCACGGCCGCTTTCCTTCGAGGCATTCTTCGCGGGCGCGGCGGCCGTCAGATTCCGGCCGGTCTCGCCCGTCTCAAACAGGTGGACGCGGTTCATGTCGATGTACATCGAAACCTCCTGTCCTTCCTGCAAGCCCGATCGGGCGTCCACGCGACCCACCAGCCGATGGCCGGCCGACGTCGACATGTAGACGTCCTTTCGATCTCCCAAAGGCTCGACCAGCGTGATGGTCACCGCCAGCCGGGCGATGTTTCCATCGGCCGCGTCCGACCCGCCGTGAGGCCGGGGCGAAAACGCGTCGGGCCGAATGCCGATCACGATCGGCCCGTCTACTCGATCCGCCACGCACTGCGCCACGCGCGGCGAAAGCGGAATCGTCTCGCGCCCATCCGTGAACGACCGTTTGCCGCCGTCCGTGGCGAGGCGGCCTTCGAGGAAGCTCATCGGCGGCATTCCCACGAACGCCGCGACGAAACGATTGGCCGGCCGCTCATACACCTCCAGCGGCGGGGCCGCCTGGTGGATGATACCGTCCTTCATCACCACGACGCGGTCGCCCAGCGTCATGGCTTCTTCCTGGTCGTGCGTCACGTAGATCGTCGTGGTCTTCAACTGCCGTTGAAGCCGCTTGATCTCGCTGCGCATCTCGACCCGAAGCTTGGCGTCGAGGTTTGACAACGGCTCGTCAAACAGAAACGCCTTCGGGCTTCGCACGATTGCCCGGCCGACCGCGACCCGCTGCCGCTGCCCGCCGGACAAAGCCCGCGGCTTGCGATCGAGCAGGGCTTCGATACCCAGCGTCGATGCGGCCTGGCGGACCTTTCGATCGATGTCGGCCTTGGACAGCCCGAGTTCGCGCCGGCGAAGGTTGAGGCTGAAGGCCATGTTCTTGTACACCGACATGTGCGGGTACAAGGCATAGTTCTGAAAGACCATCGCGATGTCGCGATCCTTCGGAGCCACGTCGTTCACGACCCGGTCAGCAATCCGGATCGTGCCGCTGCTGATCTCCTCCAGACCGGCGACCATGCGAAGCGTTGTGCTCTTGCCGCAGCCCGAAGGCCCGACGAGCACGACCAGCTCCTGGTCGCCAATGGACAGATTGACCCGGTCGACCGCCTTCACGCCGCCCGGGTAAACCTTCGTCACGTCCGTCAAGGTTACGCTGGCCATGCGCGAGACGACAACCGGATAACCCAACCGCTAACCCCGCGATTGTATTTAACCGTTAGCACTTGTCAATCAGGATTTTATCGCAAGACAGGGCCGTCAGCCACGGGTCGCGCCGCCGCCTCCGGCCGCGCCGAACGAGGCGAATTCGCTAGGGCGAGGTGGGACAAGCCCCGACGGGGCAATGGACGGCAGTAGTTGTAGGGTGGGCACTGCCCACCGATGGAGCCGGAGGGATACGAGTGAATGGCCGTGTCCGCTTATTCAGTGGTTACCGTCGCTCGTCGTGAACCGCGCGGCAACCGTTAGGAAGCTGTGCGAGGCTCAAAGAGGCCGGTGATCCGCGTTACGACGCCTTCGGCGATTCGCTTGGGGCCTTCGCGGCAATAAAAACGCACCCCGGGGGCGATTCGCTCGCGGTGAACCTGCTCGCGCAGTTCATCCGAGAGGATCATCATCCGCGCGGGTAAGTTCTCACCGATAGGGAGCGCAAAGTTGTTGCTGCGAGAGTCGCCGTTTTCATCCATGAAGTCCGGGCAAATCATGTACAACGTGTCGTGCGGCGGATCCTCCGCGTATTCAAAGTCGCAGCGAATTCCGTTGAAGAGCGGCGTGGTTCGTCCGCCTTCGGCTGGACTAAAGATGCGGATCACCGCCTCAAAGTCGTCGAATGGGAATTGTCGTTTGGACAACGGATTGTCCTTTTCACGGGTTTCGCATGGCCCGATTCGCCTTCGCGTCGTTAGCCCTTGACTATATCTTTCGCCCTGAGCGGCGCGAAGTCCGACGGGTAACTCTTCAACCGCTCCTCAAAACGGTCGGCAAGAAACTCATCATCAGGGATTAATTGAGAATACTCCTTATCGAATTCCACCTCATAGTGTTCAAGGTGTTCAATATGGTATCCCGCTGAATCGATGCGTCGTGCGCGAGAAAGCAGTGACGCAACCCGATCGAATCCATAGTATCGATATCCGGCTTCTGCATCGGATAATTGCTCGGGCGTCAAGCATTCCACCGAGTGTTGAACACCGCCATTCATCACGAGACCGTGCGCACGAAGCAGGTTTGCCAGGGCGCGATCGCCGGGCAGCTCCCTCAATGGGTTGTCGCTGCAAGCTCGATTCCAGATCATGTCTGCTTCGGTCAGTGGCATCGTCCGCCATTTTAGTCAATTCTCCGAGTGATTCAGTGTCGACGGCCCCGCTTAATTCAGTGTCGACGGCCCCGCTTAAATCATCCCGCGATGAGAACATTGCCTAGATGAAGTAGGGCCCGTGAAGTCGCGTCGAAAATCGCAATCGCAAGAGGTTGGGTCGATGGGTGTGTGGATAGGCCGATAATGCTCCTTCGCGGCATCCGAAATCCGTTGACTTTCCCGCCCCGTTTTTGTTATAAGTCGTTTATGCGATTCGGTTTGATCCCGCACGACCGACGCAGCACCACGCAGCGGGCCGCGCGGGATCGGGCGCGTCGCGCCACGGCGGGGGGGTCCCGTCGGACCGGGCCATCTTCTTTCCGGCCCGGTGTACGAAGCAACCAAAGCAGTTGTCCGCAGCAGTCATTCGTTACTCTGGGAGGGATTACAAAAATGAATTCCGCAACCAAGGTCTACCTCTTCAAAGCCAAGGCCCTTTTGGGCGTCGCCCTGGTCTTCAACCTCGTCGTCGTCACCGGCTGCGGCCAGTCGGCCCTGTTCCTGCCCGAATCGACCGAGACCATCGAGCTGACGGTCGATCATCCGCTGGCCCAGCAACTGGCCGGCACGCCCTTCGACGGTGCGACGGCGATTCAGGTTGATCGCGCGACCAGCAACTTCCGGCTGCTTTACCCCGATTCGAGCACGCAGCTTTCCGGCAAATTCGCAACCAACGCCGACGGCCAGGCCTACGTCAGCTCGTTCACCATCGGCCAGGGCGGCCAGGTCGTGACGCTGAACATCAACAGTCAGAAAGAGATCACCGACATCGACACGTCGGCGGGGGCGAAGTGGCAGCGCGTCAGCACAGCGGCGCCCTCGGCCCCGACCGCGCCCCGCGCGCCCGGCTCGAAGACGGTCACGTCCGACGTGGACGCGTATCTGGCCGCCAACGCCGATCTGGTCGCGATGGCGCAGCAGATTGACGACCAGGGCGGGGCACAGGTCGGCAAGGATACGGCGTCGTCGTTTCCGTTCGCGTTTATGGCGTTGAGCTACGTCTGGTTCGCGCCGTGGGGCGTTCTGCTCACGCTTTATTTTGTGTTCCAGGTAGTGGTCGTGCTGGACCTGGTGCTCTAGGGATCACCGGGCCGGGAAAACTCATTTCAGGAGGATACCGATGAAGCGCTCTCTGCGCCGCGTGTTGTTCAAATCGAAGTCAATCGTCTGTATCGCCCTCATCCTCAACGTGCAATACTGGGCCGGCTGCGGCGCGGCCCCGGTCGCGCTGGTCGACGGTTCGTACCTCGTGCAGCTCACGGCCGATCATGCCCTGACGCAGTCGCTGGCCGGCACCGCGTTCGACGGCGCGTCGGCCGTGCTGATCAATCCGACGACAAATACGTTCCGCGTGATCTTCCCCGACAGCGTGCGCGAGATCAGCGGGCGGTTTGACTCGGGCGACGCCGTCGCGCTGCGGCAGATCACGATCGGCCGCGGAGCCGAGCAGATTCAGGTCTCGATGGACGCCGCGAAGCACATCACGCGGATCGCCAACTCCAACGGCGCCGTGTGGAACCGCCCGGCCGATTGGACCAGCAACGCGACAACCGACGAAAACACGCTCGATGCGTTCAAGCAGGCCAACGTGGAATTGCTCGACGCGGCCGCAGCGCTGGACGCGCAGGCGGGCGGACCGATCGGTGGGCCGTCGGTTGTGTCGGGCGACAGTTCCGGCCTCGACGCGGCGACCGGCGGCGTGAAGGCGCTGGACGGCGGATTCGATTTTCTCGTGTCGGCGCTGCTGGCGACGTTCACTTATGGTTTTCTCTTTTGGGGCACGATTCTCTTCATCCTTCAGGTCGTGTTGGGGATTGTGATTATTACGTGACCACGCGCGGCTGACCGGCAGCATCTTGCTCCCGACAGTCGGTGGCATTGAATGAATTGGACACTCGCGCCGTCCCGTTTGTCGATTCGACAGGCGGGACGGCGTCTTTCTGTGGGCCGCGAATCGAAGGACAATTGCCGCGATTGACGCCCTGCCCGGCGGGCGTACAATCCCAGCCGCTGTCGATTGACAGCCCATCGAGCGTCTTCACGGAATCGATCAAGCGAACCTCGCAACCGATAGGAGGAGAGATCATGCGCAAGTTCATCGTCTGCGGATTCCTGGCCGTAACCGTGCTGGCCGGTTCGGGCTGCACGACTGTCGCGAAGCGGGCCTTCAAGGAGGCCAAGGGCGCGAGCAGCGATTTTGACATCGTGCCGGGCACTGGCGCCAGCGGCTACTCGCAGTACGCCGGCGTCACCATCGAACAGCCCCAGACGGAACTGGGCGGCCTCGTCTCGACGAGCTTCAAGAGCGAGCTGGTCAAGGCGCTCAAAGAAGAACTGACTATGGGCGACGACGCGCCGTTCCGCGGCGGTTCGCCGACGCTGACGGTCGAGCCGCACGTCATGTGGTTCAACAAGGGCGGGTCGGTCTTCCCTGATAAGCACGCCATCGTGCTGTACTACCTGAAGGCCAACGGGGCCGAGGTCGGCCGCGTGCAGATCGCGACCAAGAGCGAAGCGAGTCGCACCGGTGACGGCGCGCTCGCCGAGTCGTCGGCCGAGGAGCTTTGCAAGTTCTTCGAGAAGCACGGCAAGAAGGCCAAGAAGCGGGATAAGTAAGGGACAGTGGTTATTCGTTCGCGGCCTGTCGTCAGCGGCCATTGCATGACTGCCCGAACAGTCGACGTTCTCACCCAGCCGCGGTCCCAGAGGGGATCGCGGCTTTTTTTGTGCTGCGCGATCGCGCTACAGTCGAACCATGAGCGGGCTTATGATCCGATAGGGTTTGTGGATCACTCGGCGCCGGCTCGTCGCGACCGGAAAAGGGCAGGACCGTTGCGAATCGCACATCGATTAGTGGTGGTCTGCTTGATATGGCCGGCGGTCGCAAGGGGCCAGACCGGCGAGCCGAGCGAGCCGACGCGCCAAAGCGCCGGCGCGTTTTTGAATACAAGCTTCGAGGTTCAGGAGAAGCTCACGGCGGCCGTGCGGCTCGCGGAGGGGGGGCGCTACGCCGCGGCGGCGACCGCCCTGTATGACCTCGCGACGCATCGCGGCGACTTCCTGATCGAAGGCCCAGACGGCGTGTACGTGACGATTCGGCGTCACGTGAATCGACTGATGTGCGCCTGGCCCGATGAAGGATCGAAAACGCTGGAGGAGACGATCGGGCCTGCGGTGCGCGAGCGTCTGATGCGCGCTCGCGAGTCGATGTCGCTTTCGGCGCTCTTGTCGGTGGCGGATGACGCATTCGCGACGCGCGCGGGCGGGGAGGCGCAGGATGAAGCGGCGGAGCGTGCGCTGGCGCGCGGAGATCTGCGCGCCGCGCAACGCGCGTGGCTGGAGCTGGTGTCGCGTCATCCGGGACGAGGGGACAACGGGCTGCGATGGCGCGCGAAGGCGGCGTGCGCGGCGGCGTGGTCGGGCGATGCGAAGCCGCTGAAGGAGTTGGCGAGCGAACTCGCGGCGGACGGCGGGCCGACCGTCGTGTGGGCGGGGCGCGAGCAGTTGCTTCGCGATTTTCTGCGCGACGTGCAGCGCGATCTGGAGGGCGCGTCCGGTCCGCGACCAGGGGTTGAGATGTTTGACGCGGCGCCTGGGGTGTTCTGCGGCGGACCGGAGCGGCGCGACGCGAGCCGCACAACCGCGCGCGCGGAGGCCCGGTTGTGGCGCAAAACCGATTGGGAACGGTTCGCGCAGGAGCACGCCTTTGAGGGCTACGAGTCGTCCGTCACGCGGCGCGACGCGCTGACCCGGGCCGTGCAGAGCGGGCGGTTACTGGCGACGTGTGCCGTGGCGGGCGAGGCGCCGTCCGGCAGTGGTCGTACACTTGTCTTTTTGCACGACGCGACCCGCGCCTGGGCGATCGATCCGAGCGACCCGGATCGGGAAGCCTGGCGTTACGCGCCGGACGGCGCCGAGGATGATGGCGGCGCGTGGATGGCCGAGGACGGCGTGCCTCCGCAGTTCACATCCCTGCTGAAAGACGAACGCTTATATGTGAACCTGGAGCGCCCTGCGCCGCCGCGCGAGGGAGAGCCGGGTGGCAAACTGGCGACCCTGGTCTGCCTGAACGC
The DNA here is from genome assembly GCA_964592235.1 of uncultured Planctomycetaceae bacterium. GTDB lineage: Bacteria > Planctomycetota > Phycisphaerae > UBA1845 > UTPLA1 > PLA3. The sequence continues at coordinate 7,055 of CAZQCF010000047.1, read as the reverse complement.
CGCGACGGGCGAGCTGATCTGGCGCAACGACCTGGAAGGACTGACCGGCGCGTTCGAGTATCTCTGCATCGACGGCGCGCCACTGCTGATCGACGACACCCTCTTCGCGATTGCGCGGCGGCGGAAGGCATTCGGCTTCGAAGCTTGTCTGCTCGTGCGGCTCAATGCCGCCGACGGCGCGGTTCAGGGCGTGACCCCCATCGCCGAGGCTGCGACGGGCAGCTACGGTTATCACCGCGCGACGCTGACGCATCCGGCCGCATGGGGCGATATGGTTTTTGTCGCGACCAATCTTGGTGCGGTGGCCGCCGTCAGCCGGCACACGGGTCGCGTCGAGTGGCTGGCGACGTATTCGTCGCAATACACCGAAGCGCCCGAGGGGTTTTGGCCGACGCGGATGGGCCGGCCGGCGAGGGCGTGGCATTACCAGCCGCCGATCGTCTGGCGCGAGTCGCTGATCGTCTCGCCGCTGGATGCCGATCAGATCCTCGTGTTCGACGCGCGGAGCGGGCGCGAGGCGTTCCGCGTGTCGCTCGAATCGTTGCACATGCCGGAGGTTGTCCTCGGTCTGGCGGATGATCGGCTGTATCTGGCCGGCGCGCAGGTGGTGTGTTACGACCTCGCGGCGCGGCGGATTGACTGGCAGCGCCCGCTGGACAGCGGTCAGGTCTTCGGCCGCGGCGCGGTGACGAGCGAAGGGTTGTTGATTCCAACGGAGCGCGCCCTGGTGCAGATGAGCCTCGACGGCGGCCCGCCCCGGGCGCACCGCTGGTCGACCGAGGACGCGGGAAACATTCTCGTACTGCCGGACCAGATCATATCGGCGTCGGCGCTGGAGGTGTGCGGGCTGGATTCGCACGCATCGGCCCTGAAGCGCATCGCCGCCCGAATGCGCGAGCGGCCGCGCGACGCGCAGCCGGCCCTGGCGATGGCGGAGCTGTCGATCTCGACGCGAGACTACGATGGGGCGTTGCGCGCCGTTCAGGAGGCGGTCCAGCGGCTGGGTGGACTGAAACACCTGCACAACGAATCGGCGCGCCGCACTCTATATCAGCAATTGACGTCCTTTGCGAACATGGCCCGAAGCGCCGTCGGCGTCGCGGAAGAAGATTCGCGCCGAGGATGGGAGGCATCGGCCGCGCTGCTGAAACTGGGAGGCGAATGCGCGACCGGCCCGCAGGAAATCGTGACGAACCGGTTGGAGCTGGCATTCGTGCTTCGCCGGCTTCGCAAGCTGCGCGAGGCGGCGGAAGTCTATCAACAGATTCTCGACACGCCCGCTCTGCGCCGGCTGCGCGTGGAACTCGATGCCAACTTGTTGCCCCCCGCCGCGCGCGACGAGCCGGTTGGGGAGTCGGCCGTGCCGCGGCAGCCCGCGGGCTACGTCGCGATGATCTGCATCGTACGTCTCCGAAGGGAAAACGGCGATGACCTCTACGACGTGATCGAGCGGCGCGCGCAGGCTCGGTTGACACGGGCGGAGCAGTCGCCCGACGCGGCGGAATTGCTGGAGGTGGCCGACGCGTTCCCGAACAGCGCGGCCGCGACGATCGCGCTGCGGCGCTTCGCAGGCCTCGCAGCGCGGCAAGGCGAATGGAGCGAGGCGGTGGACGCGTTGCGGCGCTGCGTTCGGCGCGCCGCGGCATCCGATCGGCCGGAAATTGCTCGCGAACTCGCCGGCGCGCTGCTGGCCGCCGGGCAGGCGCGCGAGGCGGCACAATGGTTGGCGCGTGGCGCGCGGCAGTTTCCGACCGCGCGGTTCGAGCATCGCGGCACGATGCGGACATTCGAGTCACTCATGCAGGCGACTTTCCCTGGCGGCGCCCCGCGCGAGCCGGCGCACGATATCGCCACCGTCTCGGCCGGCGCGGTGTACCAGCGCGTATTCGGCCATCACGTGGCGATCCTCGAGCCGGTTTTCCCCCGCCTGCCCGGGACAGCATGGTCCGGCGCTGCGATCCATGCAGACGGGCGCATTCAACTGATCCATGCGACCACCGGGCGAATGGCCTGGCCCGACCCGCCGGCCGCCCCCGTGCAGCCGACGCTGCTGGGCATCAACCGTGACCGGTTGCTCCTCGCCACGCCGCAGCGACTCTTTGCCGTCGCGGCTTCGACCGGCAAGGTCGAATGGCACATCGGCGAGGATGCTCCGCCCGACCCCCGAACCGATCCGGAGGAGACCGTCTCGTATTCCTTGCATCTCTTGACCCCGACCAGTCTCTACAGCGCCGATGATCGGGGCGAGTTGATCGCAGTTGACCCAGTCGATGGCGGCATCCGTTGGCGAGCGGCCGTGAAACTCCCCGTGGGCGGGCAGCTTGCCGCCAATGAGACATACGTCTGCCATACATCCTGGCAGGAGAAATCGCAGGCCATCACCGTGCTGGAGGCCGCGTCGGGTCGGGTTGTCGCCACGCTGCGGCCGGGCGACGACTGGCCGATTCAGGCCGTCCAGCTCACGCCGCGGGATTCCCTGTTGGCGATTACCTCTAATGTCATCACCTGCTACGACCTGCCCAGCGGCGCGACGGCCTGGACACTGACCAGCGACGAGCGCTTTCTGCTCGGCACGCTCCAGATCGATCACGAAGGCATCATGATCAGCCACGATGGCGGGCGAATCACCAAGTACGACCTGCGCGACGGGTTGCCGATCTGGACCTCGCAGCCGCTCGTCGAATCGGGCGGAGACCCGCTCTGGGCCGAACTGTCTGACGGCAGGCTGATGACGGCTTCTTCCAATCGATTGAGCGCCCTTGATACGGCCGACGGGAGCATGCTCTGGTCGCAGACGGTCAACGGCTTGCTGCGCGTCGATCCGCCGCGGGTCGCGCGCGACGCGGTGATCGCGGTGGTCGAGGTCGGCGCCGCCGAGGCGCGAGCCGAGTATGCGGCGTTTGGGGCCATCTCCGATGAGCCAACGACCATGCCAGGCGACCCGGCGACGCGCGAGCGCTCGCGCAGCCTGCGCATCCTTGCGTTCGACCTGGAGAGCGGGCAGCCGCGCCGAACGCGCATCGCGCGGAAGGAGGGCAACGCGTCGGCCGGCGGTTCGTCCATTGTGACGCCGCCGCTGTCTGCTTTTAGCGGCCTTTCGCTGCGCGACGGCGCAGTGCTCGTGCTCGACGGTCCCCGCATGTTGTGTTACGTTGCCGGGGGGTAAACACGCCCGCCCCGGAGTTTCGTGCGCAACGCCATGGCGAATACCGTATCGATTGAATGCATCACGGAGCCAAGCTTCGGCGAAAATGCCTACGTTATATCGTGCCGCGCCGGCGGCGCGTGCTGGATCATCGATCCCGGGTTGCCGCCGTCGGCCTCCGAGATCGCGCGATGCGTGACGAAGAAAAACCTCACACCCGCGGCAATCGTGCTCACCCATGCTCACGCGGATCACATCGCGGGCATTCCCGAGATTCTCGGCCAATTCAGCGGCCTGCCGGTCTACATCGCCGACGAGGAAAGCAAAGCGCTGAACGACCCGCGCGAGAACCTCTCGGCCGACATCGGCATTCCGTTCTCGACGGGCGTGAAGGAGAGCCTTGATCTGCCGCACGGCGGCTCGATTGAACTGGACGGCTCGACGTGGCACATCCTTGACACATCGGGCCACTCACCGGGCGGGCGCAGCCTGTACTGCGCCACGGCGGGCATTGTGATCGTCGGCGACGCCCTCTTTCACAGCTCCATCGGTCGCACCGACTTCCATCACAGCGACCACGATCGGCTGATTCGCAACATCAAGGAGCGCCTGTTCGCGTTGCCCGATGAGACCAAGTCCTACAGCGGGCACGGACCCGTCACGACGATCGGGCGCGAGCGGCGGCACAATCCTTTTCTTTCGTAATTCAACATCGCGACTGCGCACGTCGCAGATCCGCCTGGGCGGGCCGTTGAGCGAGCGCGGCGCGATCAATCGACATCGCCGGATCGCCCCGAACGCCAGCGCTTGCGCTCGCTGCGCTTTGACTTCTCTCCCAGGCGGCGCTCGACGGACGCGCGCGTCGGCCTGGTCTTCGTCCGCTTCTTGCGGACGCGCAGTGCGCCGGCCAACAGCCGCGTGAATCGCTCGACGGCGATCTCCCGGTTGGCGACCTGGGATCGCGCTTCGCCCGCGTCAATTCGCAGGACACCGTCCAGTGTCAGGCGCGATGCCAGAGCCCGCGAGATTCGTTCGCGCTGCAGATCGGATATAGAAGGACTGTTCGCCACGTCGAAGAGCAACGTGACGCGCGTCGAGACTTTGTTGACGTTCTGCCCGCCCGGCCCGCTGCTGCGGCTGAACGTGAAGCGCAGTTCACGCAGCGGGATCGATAACTCGGCGTTGACGCGGAGCATTTCAATCGACTCGAAAACCACGTTCGCGCGATTGCACCGAAACCGAAATCGTGCGCGATCGCGCTCTACCCATCGCGCGCCGCTTCGCATTCAAAGCCCCGGGCATCTGCCAGGGGCTTTCCCGGATCACGAAGCGTTTGCTGGCGTGGTTCAATCCGCGCGGCGAGTCGCTTCCGCAGGTTCCAGCTTCGTCGTGCCAAGCTTCATCGCCGCTTCGTTCATGTCCAGCGCCTTCACAAGAAACGCCCAGCGGTCGGCCTGCTCCTCGATGATCATCATCGTCGGTTTGCCGGCGCCGTGGCCCGCGCGCGTCTCGATGCGAATCAGCACGGGGTTGTCGCCCTCGTGAGCGGCCTGGAGGGCCGATGCAAACTTGAAACTGTGATTGGGTACGACGCGATCATCGTGGTCGCCGGTGGTGATCATCGTCGCCGGATACTTCGTGCCCTTCTTCACGTTGTGCAGCGGCGAATACTTGAGCATGTACTCGAAGTCGTCCTTCTTCTCGACTGTGCCGTAATCGCTGCGCCAGGCCCAGCCGATGGTGAACTTCTCAAATCGCAGCATGTCGAGCACGCCGACGGCCGGCAACGCCGCGCCGAACAGCTCCGGCCGCTGGGTCATGCACGCGCCGACCAGCAGGCCGCCGTTGCTGCCGCCGCCGATGGAGAGCTTGGCCGGGCGGGTGTACTTATTCTCAATGAGCCACTGGGCCGCGGCGATGAAGTCGTCGAAGACGTTTTGCTTGTTATGCAGCCGGCCGGCGTCGTGCCAGGCCTTGCCGTATTCGCCGCCGCCGCGCAGATTGGCCATCGCATACACGCCGCCCATCTCCATCCACACGAGGTTGCTCACCGAGAAGCTCGGCGTCAGCGAGATGTTGAACCCACCGTAGCCGTAGAGATACGTCGGATTGTTGCCGTCGAGCTTGATGCCCTTGCGATGAACGATGAACATCGGCACCTGGGTGCCGTCCTTGCTGCTGTAGAACACCTGCTTCACGTCGTAGTCGTTCGGATTGAAGTCCACCTTCGGCTGCTTGAAGACGGTGCTGCGACCCTTCTCAATGTCGTAGCGATAAATCGTGCCGGGCACCGAGAAGCTCGTGAACGAGTAAAACGTCTCTTTATCCTTCCGCTTGCCGCCGAAACCGCCGGCCGAGCCGATCCCCGGCAGATCCACGTTGCGGATGAACTTGCCGTCCAGCCCGCAGACGCGCACTTCCGTTTGCGCGTCCTTCAGATAATTGCAGAAGAACTTCTCGCCCACGACCCCGACGCCCTGAAGCGTCTCCTTCGCCTCGGGGATCAGCTCTTTCCAGTTTTCCCGCTGCGGCCGGGTCGTGTCGATGGCGATGACGCGGCCGCGCGGCGCGTTCAGGTCCGTCTTGAACCAGAACACCGGGCCTTCGTTGTCGATGAAGTCATACTCGGCGTCGAAGTCATCGAGAAGCGGCGTCACCTGGGCGTCGGCCTTCGCCAGGTCCTTGTAATAGACGCGATTCTTCTGCTCCGTACCCAGCCAGATGTTCACGATCAGGTAGCGGCCGTCCTCGGTGACGCTGCCGCCGAAGCCCCATTCCTTCTGGTCATCCCGCTTATAGATGAGCGTGTCTTTCTCCTGCGGGTCGCCCAGCTTGTGGTAGTACAGCTTGTGATAGTAATTCACCTTCGACAGGGCGTTGCCGTCTTTCGGCTCGTCGTAGCGGCTGTAGAAGAACCCCTTGCCGTCCTTGGTCCAGTCGGCCCCGGAAAACTTCACCCACTTGATCACGTCGGGCAGTTCCTTGCGCGACGCGATGTCCATTACCTTCCACGTCTGCCAGTCCGACCCGGCGTCCGACACGCCATAGGCCAGGTGCTTGCCGTCCTCGCTGATGGCCATGCCGGAGAGGGCGACCGTGCCGTCTTTCGAGAACGTGTTGGGATCGAGCAGCAGTTGCGGCTCGGCGTCGAGCGTCTCCATCGTGTAGAAGACATTTTGATTCTGCAGGCCGTCGTTCTTGGAGATGAAGTACCGCCCGCCCTCCTTGAACGGCGCGCCGAAGCGCTCGTAGTTCCACAGTTTTGTCAGCCGCTCCTTGATCAACTTGCGCGGCGCGATCGTCTCGAGGTAGCCGAAGGTCACCTTGTTCTGCGCCTCGACCCAGTGCTTCGTGTCGGCGCCGTCGAGGTCCTCCAGCCAGCGGTACGGGTCGGCGATCTTCTTGCCATGAAGCTCGTCCACCTGATCGACCGTCTTGGTCTTGGGGTAGGTGATCGGCTCGCCGGCGACGGCGCGAGGCGACGCGACCAGTGATGCGACAACGGCGAAAACGGCGAAACATGAATACGAACGGACGAATCTGCGCATGAGTCACTCCCGTGAACGAATCGGCTGGGCCGCCCCACGAACCGGGCGGCGATTCAGGTAGAACGAAGCGGGCATCATAATTGCACGCCGCGATTTGCACTACGTTGAATGATGGAGAGCGAATCCCGACCACACGTCTGATCTTGAGGGTGTAGCCCCGCCGCACCGGCCGCGTCGCCGGATCAGGATTGGCATCGCGGTGAACGGATCCGAGGCTAGAATCAGGTGTCCGCTTCTGTCGGAGAAACATGGACCGCAGGCAATTCCTCGGCACCGCAGCCGTCTCGGCGGCCGGCATGGGCGCGATCGGGTGGCTCGGCCACCTCTTCTTCGCCCGTTCGGTACCGGACGCCCTTCGCGAG
>CAZQCF010000046.1:0-27122 GCA_964592235.1 uncultured Planctomycetaceae bacterium | reverse complement strand
CGAAGTTGAGGCAGATCGACTTGGCGTGGCCGATGTGCAGGTAGCCGTTCGGCTCCGGCGGGAAGCGCGTGTGGACGCGGCCGCCCCATCGACCGGATGCGTTGTCGGCGACGATGAGATCGTGAATGAAATGCCGCGAGGGCGTGGGTGCGTGGTCAGCAGTCATGTTGCAGATTCCTGTAAAGGTCGTCGGTCGATTATCAAACAATGGGGAGCGGGCCGCAAACGGAGCGTACTCTTCAGCGCCCGGAGTCGCCGCGCAGGGCGAACCGGCGCCGGTTAAAGGGTTAGGGGAGAACACCGTAGTGATGAAAAGGGTATGATTATCGCGGCGCGCGCCGCTGCTGCCGACTTGCATAAACGGCGCAAGCCGATACAGGAATCGTGCAGTTGTCGTTCAGTCGGATCATTTCAGATCTACCTATCAACAACATTATATCGCGCCATTAGCGATTGTCCAGGCACCGCCGAATCCGCGCCAGTGTGCGCTCCCGCCCCAGCAACGCCAGCGTCTCGCCGATCGACGGGCTGACCGTCCGCCCCGCCACCGCCACCCGCAGCGGCTGGGCCACATCGCCCATCTTGGCTCCGGTCTTCTCGCAAAACGTCTTCACCCACGCCTCGATCGATTCAGCGCTCCACGGTGTTAATGATTCCAGCTCCGGCAGCAGCCGGTCGAGCATCGCGTATCCCGCGCCGTCATTCTTCGCCAGCACTTTCTTCACCGCGTCGACGTCGTACACCACCGTTGCATCATCCGCGAACAGCACGCCGGCCTTGGACTCCACATCGGCAAACGTGCGAAATCCCTTGCACGCCGCAAGCACACGATTGACTGTCGCATCGTCCAGCCGCGCCATCGGCGATTCACTCGCCGCCGCCCAATCGCGAAACGCCGCCAGCAACCGGTTCGGCGTCGCCGCGGCGACATATGTGGTGTTGAACGACAGCAGTTTCTCGCGGTCGAAACGGCCGGCCGTCTTGTTAATGCGATCTATGGAGAATGCCTCGATCATCTCTGCGCGCGTGAGGATCTCGCGGTCGTTCCCGGGCGACCAGCCGATCAGCGCGACAAAATTCACCAGCGCTTCGGGCAGGTAGCCGCTCACACGAAAATCGTGAACGTCAATTTCCGGCAATTGCACCCCGAGGAATCGACCCAGCCGATCCAGCGTCGCCGAATCCGGTGCGTCACCCTTCTTCAAGCGATCAATCACATCGGCCCCGCCCGCGGCCGACACCAGCGACGCTTGCCACGCCGCGCCCTCCGGCGACTGCGGCGACATCCTCCCACCGCGATCGGTGATCGCCTTCTGCACTGCCTTGGCCTTGTCGCGCTTGGACATCTTCGAACCGTCGAGGTTGAACACGAGAGGCAGGTGCGCGAACGCCGGCGACGGATAACCCAGCGCGCGCTGCATGAACACGTGCTTGGGCGTGTTCATCAGGTGTTCCTGCGCCCGCAGCACGTGACTGATCTTCATGTGCGCATCGTCCACCACGACGGCGAAGTGATACGTCGGCCAGCCGTTGCTCTTGACGATGACGAGGTCTTCCAATTCGCCCGCGCCGAACGTCACGTCGCCAAGAATCTCGTCGTGGATCGTGATCGGCTCATCCGGCACGGCGAATCGCACGACGACCGGCCGCCCCTCGGCCCGCGCCCGCGCCGCGTCGGTCTCGGTGGGGAAGTTCGCCGGCCTCGGATATCGAAAGCCGACTTTTTTTGCCGTTGCCTCGCGGCGCAGCGCATCCAGCTCTTCCGGCGTGTCGAATGCGTAATAGGCTTTGCCCTCGGCGAGCAATTTCTTTGCCGCTGCGTCGTAAAGGTCGCGCCGCTCGGACTGGCGATACGGCCCGGCCGGCCCGCCGACATCCGGCCCCTCGTCGTACTCGATGCCCAGCCAGCGGAGGTCTTCGATCAGCTTGGCCTCGGCCCCTTCGATATTTCGCAGAATGTCGGTGTCCTCGATGCGCAGAATGAACGTGCCGCCGAAGTGCTTGCAGAACAGCCAGTTAAACAGCGCCGTCCTCGCTCCGCCGACGTGAAGGTATCCCGTGGGCGATGGGGCAAACCGGGCGCGAATCGGATTGGAAGTCGTCATAGGCCGGAAACTCTATCACAACGAGCCGCGGGCATGAAACAACTCGCCGTGTTCCTGCAAAGAGCCGCGGGCTTCGGCCCGCGCGGCGCCATCACCGCGCACGTGGACAATATCGCTGGAACGATCAAAACCGCACCACCGCCGCGAGGTCGGCCAGCGTCGTGCGATCGAGCAGATCGTCCATCTGTCGCCGCACGGCTGCCCAGCCGGGAAGGTGATTGCACGGGTGTGACGGGCCGCATTGGATGGAGCCGTACATACAGCGATAGGCGCGGTCGGGGCCATCGATGGCTTCGGCGATGTGACGGAGCGTGATCTGACCCGCGAGGCGGTTCAGCGCGAAGCCGCCGCCGCGGCCCTTGGCCGACGCCAGCACGCCGCCGCGCACAAGTTGTTGCAGCAGCTTGCGAAGATAATCGCGCGGCACATCGAGCGGACCGACGATGTCTTTCACGAGGCAGAACCGCCCCGGTTCGGCGGTGTGTACGATCCGCACCAGTGCGGCGACGGCGTATTGGCAACCGGTAGATAGAAGCATCGAGTCATTCCGCCATCAGCGCCATCATGGCCGCAAAAGGCCGCGGCCATGCCACCGGTCCGGCCTTCGCTTACTCCACTTCCGGATTGAGACTCATGTAGCGCTTCGCCCAGTCCGTGAATTCCGCCTTGTCCATCTCGCCTGACGCCATTCTCAAGATCGCAGCCTCGGCGTCATCAATCGGTGCGACAAAGCTCCATCCGTTATCCGATAGAAAGGCGATCATCGCTGCAACCGCGGCGCGCTTGTTTCCGTCTACAAACGGATGATTCCGGCAAATATGAAAGGCGTAAGCAGCGGCTATCGAAGGAATGTCCGGGTGAAGATATTGATCCTGAATTTGTTGCGCAGGGGTAGCGATTGCAGATTCCAACAGCGCCCGATCACGAATAGTTGGATCGCCGCCTTGATCCTCGATGCAGATTCGATGAAGCGTCGTGACGTCTTCGACGGAAAGGAATCGCGGCTGGGGGTTCATTGAGCGAGCCTGCGCATCAGCTCCCCGTGTTTGCCGAATACTTCGTGAATATGTCGATCCAGCCTCGCGCCATCTCGACCCGGCGCCATTTTCTCGTATAGATAAAGCACATAAGCGGACAGCGACAGGTTCAATCGCGCAGCGGCCTCCTCAAGCTGTTGTCGCAACTCCGGGGTCGCCTGAATCTGAATCGTCTCGGTAGCAGCCATACACCGTATTATTCGGCGATTCTACGGGGAAAACAAGTTCGGATAATATCGGTCTCATTCCCACTCAATCGTCGCCGGCGGTTTGCTCGTGATGTCGTACACAACGCGATTCACGCCCGCCACCTCATTCGTGATGCGTGTCGAAATCTCCGCCAGCACGCCCGGCTCGATCGGCACCCAGTCGGCCGTCATGAAATCGCGCGACTCGACAAACCGCACGACGATGACGTTCTGCCCGGCGTAGCTTCGCCCGTCGCCCATGACGCCGACACTCGACACCGGCAGCAGCACGCCGAAGGCCTGCGCGATCTTGCGATACCAGCCCGACGCGGTGATCTCCTCGATGATGATGCGGTCGGCCGCGCGCAGAAGCTCGCACCGCTCGTGCGTCACTTCGCCGATGATGCGCACCGCAAGGCCCGGCCCGGGGAACGGATGCCGCCAGACCAGTTCCTCCGGCAGCCCGAGGATTTCACCGATGATCCGTACTTCGTCTTTGAATAGTTCGCGAAGCGGCTCGACGAGCTTGAAGCCCAGTTCCGCCGGCAGGCCGCCGACGTTGTGATGCAGCTTGATGTTCGCGGCCACGCCACCGGCCGAGTGGCCCGACTCGATCACGTCTGGATAGAGCGTGCCCTGGGCCAGATAGTGCGCGCCGGGGATGCGCGTCGCCTCGGCCTTGAACACCTCGATGAACTCGTGGCCGATGCGGCGGCGCTTTTCCTGCGGATCGGTCACGCCGGCGAGGCGAGCGAGAAATCGCTCCGCGGCATCGACGACGTGCAGGTCCATGTGGAAGTGACCCTCAAACACCGCTTCGACGCGCTGCCGCTCGTTGGCGCGTAAGAGACCGTTGTCCACAAAAATGCATGTGAGCCGATCGGGAATCGCGCGATGGATGAGCGCTGCCGTGACGGCCGAATCGACCCCGCCGGACAGCCCGACGATCACGCTCGCGCCGGGTTCGACGGTGCGGCGGACCGCCTCGACAGACTGGTCGATGATAGATCCGGGGTTCCAGGTGCCGGCCGCGCCGCAGATTTCGTACAGGAAGTTCCGCAAAATCTGGCTGCCCTCGGGCGTGTGCGAAACTTCGGGGTGAAACTGCACGCCATACAGCGGACGGGATTTGTGCCGAACGACCGCATGGGGACAGGAGGGCGTGCGGGCGAGTGTGATGAAATCGCCGCCAAAGTCGCGAACCACGTCGCCGTGCGACATCCAGACCGTTGTAAATTCCGGAACATGGGCCAGGATCGGATCGGGCCGGGCTATCTCCAGTTTCGCCCGCCCGTACTCGCGCAGCGACGACGCCTCGACGCGCCCGCCAAGCTGCTGCGCCGCCGCCTGCATGCCGTAACAAATGCCGAGAATCGGCACGCCCAGGTCGAACAGCTTCGCGTGCGGCTGCGGAGCGTTCTTCTCATACGTACTCGCGGGCCCGCCGCTCAAGATGACGCCGATGATGTTGTGCTTGCGCAGCTCGTCGGGCGACACGCCGGGCGCGAAGATCAGCGAGTGCACCTGGTTCTCGCGCACCCGCCGCGCGATGAGTTGCAGGTATTGCGAGCCGAAGTCGAGAATGGCGATCGTCTGGTGGGTCATAAGTCCGATGCAGTTTAGGTACAATCGCTCGGCCGATCAATTTAATGTCCGGGCCGTCCAATCACGCCTATCCCAGTCCATCATCTCCTCGCTTCTTGGTGGAGACGGTCGATCAGCCGTGTTACAATGGAAGTGTGAAACCAAACCCCAACAGCCCTGACGGTCTCGACAGCCCTCTGTCGGGCCCGTTCCCCGCAATGGATCGGACAGCCTTCGAAATGGCTTCGCTGGACGACCCGGACGATTCCGCCGAGTATTGGAAGCATCGCACGCCCGAGGAGCGCCTGGCGGGCGTCGAACTGATGCGGCAGATTCTTTATGGCTACGATCCGGCTACCGCCCGACTTCAGAGAGTTCTTCAGCTTGCTGAACTCGAATGAGGTCCGGTACCTGCTTGTCGGAGGTTATGCGGTCGGTTTCCATGGATACGTACGCGCCACGGCGGACATGGATGTCTGGGTGGATCGAACGCCTGACAATGTCGCCAGACTGATTCGTTCCCTTCAAACATTTGGATTCGACTCCGCTGATGCCAAGTTCTTCATGCAAGAGCGCAAGATTGCGCGCATGGGCGTACCGCCGTTGAGGATCGAGGTCCTGACGACAATCTCTGGCGTCGATTTCTCCGATTGCTATGCGCGCAAGTACGAAGCGAATCTGGACGGGCTGGCTGTGCCGGTCCTCGGACTCGAAGACCTATGCAAGAACAAGGCGGCGGCCGGCCGTGACAAGGACCGACTTGACATCAGCGAGCTACGGCGAATTCACGGATAAAACCGCCCCATCATCCGCGGGAACGGGATCGTCTCGCGGATATGCTTCAGGCCGCACAGCCAGGCCAGCGTCCGCTCGACGCCCAGGCCGAAGCCGCCGTGGGGCACGGTGCCGTAGCGCCGCAGGTCGAAATACCATTCGTAATCCGCCGGGTTAAGCTCATCCTCTTTCACGCGATGCAGCAGAATGTCGAGATTCTCCTCGCGCTGGCTGCCGCCGATGATCTCGCCGTAACCGTCGGGGGCGAGCAGGTCCACGTTGTTCACGCGCGTCGGGTCGTCAGCGTTCTGCTTCATGTAAAACGCCTTGCAGCCCTTGGGATAATGCGTCACGAACACCGGCCGATCGTGCAACCGCGAGATGATCGTCTCGTCGCTGCCGCCCAGGTCGCCGTTCTCATCAAAACCCTCGGCGAGTTGAATGTGATGCGGGATGTTCTTCACCTCGACTTCGAGGTCGTCCAGCTCCTCCTTCAACTCGGCCATCTCGGCCACCAGCTTGTCGCGCTCCCACTGTTTCACGCCGGCCGCCTTCTCGCGCGACTCCTTCTCGGCCATCAGCTTGCCGATCTCCTCGATCCGCGCGGTCTTCACCTTCAGGTCGTTTTCCAGCAGCGCCCGGCCCTTGCCGCCGCGGAGAATCTCCGCCGCCGCCTTGTGCGTCAGGCGATAAAACGGCTTCTGTATCTTTTCGAGCGAGGCCAGGTCCCGCCCGAGGAACTCCAGATCGGCCCGATGGTCGCGCAACACGCGCTGCACAATCGAGCAAATGAAATCCTCCGCCACGGCGATCACGTCATCCAGTTCAGCGTACGCAATCTCCGGCTCGACCATCCAGAACTCGGTGAGATGCCGCCGCGTCTTGCTCTTCTCCGCCCGAAACGTCGGCCCGAAGCAATAGACTTTTCCAAACGCCATGCACGCCGCCTCGACGTACAACTGCCCGGTTTGTGCCAAATAAACCGGCTCGCCGAAGTAATCGACCGTGAACAACGTCTGCGCGCCCTCGCCCGCGGCCGGCGCGAAGATCGGCGTGTCGATCAGGGTGAACCCGTTGCGATTGAAGTAGCTGCGGATCTCGTCAACGAGCGTCGCCCGGATTCGAAGAATATGCCACTGCCGCCGGCTGCGAAAATGCAGGTGGCGGTTCTTCATGAGGAACTCGATGCCGTGAGGCTTGGGCGTGATGGGGTAATCGACCGCCTCGCCGACGATCTCGAGCGCGGTCACGTCCACTTCGTGCCCGCCGATCTGTTTCTCGTTCGCGCGAACAAGTCCCGTCACGCGCAGCGATGACTCCTGTGAAACATGCCGCGCCTTCTCGAAGAAGGCCTCCGTCTCCGGCGACTTCGCCACGACGCACTGGCACAGGCCGGTCCCGTCGCGCACGACGAGAAAAGCGATCTTGCCCGAGTCGCGCTTGTTATACAGCCAGCCCTGAAGGGTGACGGTCTGGCCGACGTGCTGATGAAGGTCTTTGATGGCGGCGATCATGCAATGGTCCCCAACCCGTAAACGTACTATTCCGGCAACGGGAATGGGGGCATTGTAGGGGGATCGGCGGGGGGATTGAAGTTTGGGGGTGTCGGCGGTGGAGGCAACAGAAGGGCAAGATGGTCTCCATGATATTCGCCCGAAGGGCGCACGGGCGTTGCCAGGGGCGCGGCGAGCGAAGCGAGCAAGCCCCTGGTGGTCGGTGATTTTTTGATTCCTTCTTTCCATCGCCCGGCCGGACGGACGAGGGACCACCGGCTGCGCACGCCAAGCCACGCCTCGTTCGTCCTCCGGACGAGCGTGTCTATCAGTGGCTCTTTGTCCGGCGGCTGAAGCCGCCGGCAACGCCCGTGCGCCCTTCGGGCGATAGCAAGTCCCTCGCACGCGCTTCAGGCGAAGAATCTGTGCACATCCTCTACTTGCTGTGTATTACCGCTCCACATTCCGGGCAGATGCCGGAGATGTTGCCGGTGAGGTTGTAGCCACATGGGCAAAGCAGAGTACTTGGCGGCTTCCTGCGGCGGACAACCAAGAAGATCAGAAAACCCGGAAGCAAAGTGAATGTAGCAAGCGCGGCAAGGCCGAGAATTATCGCGCCAAAGCAGGACTCGTGACAGGTCGCGGCCACGAGCAATAGGACGGAAATAAGCGTGACAGCGGGTCGCGCCTGTCGATTGCCTTTAATAATGCGGCCACGGGCCACCAGACGTTTTAGCAAATCGTGAATAAGCAGGCACGTAATCGGCAGTCACAATCCCAGGTAGAACCGTGCGTAGGGTCGTCGGGCCGTCGAACACAACTTGTGAACGAACCATCCCTCCGTCGGCTGGCGGCTGTGGCAGATCATCTTCCGGCGAATCCAGTCCCAGCCCCAGTCGTACTCGATGTATCCGCCGCCGATTGCGAAACAGTATCCGCTGGGCGCGATGTGACCAATGCCATGACGGCAGGTTGTGAGCCAATCCAGTGCGAGAAACACAAGGCCGTAGAGATGAATGTGCTTGCCCATGCGAATCAGCTTCGCTCGAAGGCGATCAGAAACTGTTCGCGCGATATGTCGGCTTGCCGACAGATTGTTCGAAGCGTCGAGCCCTTGATGGTCGGGTGGTTTGGAAGTGTCAGCGGAGTAGTCGAGCCATCGGGGTTTTTGCGCAACATTGCAATATGCTCGCGCTCGCGCACTATCGAAAATCCAAGCTCCTCAAGCGCTTTGAGCACACGGCGCTTCGGCGCGTCAATTGGAAAACGACTCATGGGGCCTCCCGCCCCGCCCCATTAATTCTCATTCGCCCCTACGCGCTCACCGACGTCTCCGCGACAAACGCCTCAATGGCATCAGAATCGTCAAACGCATCGGCCCCAAACGTTTCGATGTGAAACTTGATCGCCGACTGCACGTCGCGCATGGCATCCTCAAATGTATCGCCCTCGGCGACAACAACCCCGCGCAGACCCAGCGGGTACGCAACATAGCCATCGGCGTGCTTTTCGACAATGATCTTGAAGGATCGGTCTTGCATCAAATCAGTATATCCGCCGTTATGCGGTAATTCAATTCGATGGCATTGGAAGCGCCCCGCCCTGCTATTTCCGGTCCGCACAGCGGACCCTACTGCTCCTTGTTCAACAAACTCATCGCCAGCGTCGTCATCGCCCGCACGCCGGTGCGCAGCGTCGGCTCGGGGACCGGCGCGAACTTGGCCGAATGCACGCTCGGCAGCGGGTCAGCCCCGGGCTGCTTCGACGCCGCGTACGCCTCCGCGCTCACCGTGCCGATGTTGAACATGAACCCCGGCGCGCCGGATCGCGCGGCGAACTGCCCGAAATCCTCCCCGCCCATGCTCGCCGGCCGCTCCAGCACCATGTCTTCGCCGAACACGCCCCGAAACACCTCGACCGACGCGGCCGTCAGCGCCGGGTCGTTGTAACTCGCCGGCGTGTGATCCTGCTCCAGCACTGTCACCGTCGGCGGTTTCGGGCAGCCCGCCGTCTTGCAGACATCCGTCGCAATCTGGCGAATCGAGTCCAGCAGCAGCTTTCGCGCCTCGGGTTTGTATGATCGCACCGTCAGTTGCAACGTCGCGTCGTCAGGGATGACATTGTGCTTGCTGCCCGCGTGAAACGAGCCGACCGTGATGACGCCCGGCTCCTGCGGGTTCATGCGGCGACTGACGATCGTCTGTAACGCCAGCACCACCTGCGCCCCGGTCACGATCGGATCGACCGCCTGATGCGGATAGGCCCCGTGGCCGCCGCGACCGTGGATGGTGATGTCCACCGAATCGACGTTGGCATAGACCCAGCCCGACGTGTAGCCGATGGTGCCGGCGAGAATCTCGTGCGAGACATGCAGAGCGATGCAGGCGTCGGGCTTGCCGAACTTCTCAAACAGACCCGCGTCGATCATCATCGCCGCGCCGCGGCCGATCTCCTCGGCGGGCTGCGCCACGAACACCGCCCGGCCATGCCAATGTTCTTTCATCCCCGCCAGCATCTGCGCCGTCGCCACGAGAACAGTCTGATGCACATCGTGGCCGCAGGCATGCATGACGCCGACGTGTGAGCCGTCGCCCAATTCGACCTTCACCTTGCTCGCATAGGGCATACCCGTGTCCTCGATAACAGGCAGGGCATCCATATCGCCGCGAATCAGCACAGTCGACCCCTTGCCGTTCTCCAGCACGCCGACGACGCCGTGTCCACCAAAATTCTCGGTGACGGCGAGGCCGGCCTTCCTGAACGCGGCGGCGATCCGCGCGGCCGATTCCTTTTCCTGGAGCGATAGCTCGGGGTTCGCGTGACAGGTTTTGTAGAAATCGAGCCACATGGGCAGCGCGACATCAATTCGCTTGTCGATTTCCTGGAGCGTCGTCGTGCCCGGCGCTTTGGCTCGCACGTTGGCGCCGTCACCCACTGCGACGGGCAGGGCCACCGTCACCGCGATGGTCGCATGAATGCAAAGGAGTGCGATCAACCCGCGAACCCTCGTAGGCGCTCTCATAAGCCTCACCTTTCGCTCTTCGCTATTCGCCATTCTCGATTATTTCCACCGCCTCCACGTCGCGCGGTTCGAGTTTGTACAAACCGCCGCCATAAACGCGACGATGCAGCGCGATCGCGCGCTGGCCGGCTGCGCTGCGAAGGTACTCAAACAACGCGCGGGCGGAGCGATCACCTTCACCGCGACCATCACCGGCACGAGGATAAATGCCATGATACGCGGTCAGGTTCCGCGCGCGGGCCTTGTTCCACACCACGCGAAAATCGCCCCGCGAGAAGACACTGATCAGAATCGGCGCCGGCGGGCGATTCTCCGGCATGTACCAGACCGGCCGATGACTCGGCAGGTGGCGACGATCCACGCCCAGCGATCGGCCGTACGCGAGGTAGCGTTTCACCGCGGGATGAAGCGGCTGCCGAGGATGCAGAAGATAGACCCTCTCATCGCGCGCCACGAGCCGCCGCAGCGCGGCTGCATCAAGCCGGTGACTGCGAATCTGCGCCGCCTTGGTGATGCACAGCCGCACATCGGCGAGATTGATTTTCCACGCGCGCCGTTCGGACTCGCGCAGCGTGAAAAATATGTTCGCCCCGGTGGCGATCCCGCGCGAGCACGTCGCCACATCGCCGAGTCGCGTGATCGCACCGGCCGCCTCCCGCTGGTCGACTGATCGCGACGTTCGTCCCACCCGCGCTGCGGCGCGCGCGGCGACAAACAGCGGCGACCACTTCCGCGACGGGTCCAGTTCATCGCGCCGCAGGCGTCGAGCGCCGCGCAAGCTCACCGCCGGGAGATCATCCAGGGACTTCAGGTTCATCATTCCGATCGATTCACCGCTCCGCCGCCCGCGCCGCAGCAGCACGATGACCGCCGTCGTCAGCGCGCCGTGGAAGACCTGCAAGGACGAATCGAATTGAATCAGCGCCTCGATCAGATTGCGTTCCAGAAGATACGCTTTCAGCGCCGCGCCGAAGTCCGCGTTGAGCCATTCCGCGGGAGTGATGACCGCCGCGCGGCCACCCGGCGCGAGAAGTGACGCGATTCGCACGAGAAACAGCCCGTAGAGATTGGTCGCGCGGGACAGCCGCCGACCCGCGAGCGCGTCAAATCGCCGCAGCACCGATTCGCTGTACTCGAATTCGTGATGCCGCACATAGGGCGGGTTGGCGATGATGGCGTCGTAGCGCGTCGGGATATCGGCGAGCAGAAAGTCTTCGATACGCGTGCAAAGCGCCGCGCGTTCCCGTCGGCGGGCGGTTCGACGATCCGCCGCGGCGGAGTCACCGATTGAATGATTCTCGCCGGGTGACCGCAAGACAACTGCGGGATCAATCTCAAAGGCGTCGATTCGCGGCGTCCATCGTCGGCGACGCATGATCGCGCGGATCGCGTCGACGAACACGCCTTCTCCCAGCGCGGGATCGAGCACACGCGCGGGGCGATGTGCACAGACCCATCGCGCCATGAAATCGGCCACGAGCCGCGGCGTGAAGACCTGCCCCAGCGCGCGGCGGCGCGAACGGGCATCGGGTGTGTGCACCAGACGCGACATGGTCGGGAGTATACAAAAAACGACCCGCGGGGGTGAGCCGCGGGTCGCACAGGTTACTCAAGAAACGACGCAAGCGCCGTCTTACGGCACGAGCGTCTTCACGAAGCGAACGACGTCATGCCCGTTGATCTCGCAGTCGCCGTTCATGTTCGCGCGAATGAACGGGTCCAATCCGGGGAAGGCCAGCGCGTAGGCCACGGGATCGACGCAAGCCAGTGCGAACGAATCGGCGTCGTTCAGGTTGACGAGATTGTCGCCGTTCGTGTCGCCGACGCCGCGCGGGATGATCTTGAACACTTCGCCGCCCTGATCACAGATATAGAGTTCACCTTGAGCGTCTTCCCCAAACGAGGTAATCTGATTGATGGCCAGCCCGCCCCCCGGCGCCAGTTCAGCCGTGCGCGAGGTGACCGCACCGCCGCCAGCCGGCATCGACCAGATTTCCGCGCTGCAATAATCGGCGAAGAAGTAGGTCCCCTGCAAGCCGGGCATGCGACAGCCGCGATAGACGTAGCCGCCGGTCACGGCACAGCGCGAGCCGACCGTCTGGTCGTAATCATGAACCGGGTCGATCAGGCCCGCCGCGCCGCAAACGCAGCCGTTTATGGAGCCGGAACACTCAAACGAAAGATTGGCACAACTAAAGCCTTCCTCGCAATCCCACCCGTAATTGCGATTGGAAACGCCGGCCGGGTCGATGTCGATCTCCTCGCGGCGATTCTGCCCGACGTCTCCAATGTAGAGGTTACCGTTGGCGCGATCAAAGCCGCACCGCCAGGGATTGCGCAGCCCGTAGTTCCAGATTTCGCCAAGTCCGCCACCACCGACATAGGGATTGGTCGGCGGATTGGTGTAACCCACGGCCCCGGACACATCGAGACGAAGCGTCTTGCCGAAGACGACGCCAAGGTTCTGGGCGCGCTGTGACGGATCGCACGCGCTACCGCCGTCGCCGGTTGGAATATAGAGATACCCATCCACGGGGCTGAAACCAATCCAGCCGCCGTTGTGATTAGAGAACGGTTGAGCATACGAAATCACCGTGTTCGGACTGCCCGCAGCGTCGGTATGGACGTTGTCCAGCGGATTCGAATCAACAAGTCGTTGAATGACGGTCGTCCCGCTTCCGCCCGAGAGCGTAAAGTTCAAGTAGAACCGGCCGTTCGACAGGTAATTCGGATCGAACGCCATGCCAAGCAGACCTTGCTCGTTGCTGGTCGCGAGACCCGTCACAATATGGAACGGCGCGCCAAGCACCGTCGGTGGATTCGTCGTGAGATCCATCACGAGGATTCGAGCCGAGGTGGCGGCAGGATTGCCGCGTTGCTCGACGATGAACAGCCGGCTGGTGTCGCCCGGCGGCGCGGTCACATAGATCGGTCTCGACAGGCCGCTCGCTACGCGAACCGTCGTCAGTTGCTGGCCACGCGCCGCGTCGGAGAACGCCGCCAACGCCACCACCGTTAGAACACTTCCCAGCGCCATTCGTCGAATCATGGATCGTCCTCTTCTCTAAAGTAATCGTGTCGTCTAACTACCCATCAGGCTGGAGCACGCAGGCAGGGAGAAATCCGGAAGCCGGTAATGACGCCTTCCCCTCCTCTTCGAGGGCGGCTGCGGGGTCCGCCCTGGGGCGCAATAAATCAGCATGCGCTCCACCACTATCCTATCAGGTTTGAATGGACGAAACAATCAGCCAAGGCCACATTCGGCCCCGGTCCGGGTGTGAAACGCGCTCGCAATCACGCATGGCAGCCGTAAAAAGCGAGGTGGGCACGGTCTGAACCCATCAGACCGTGCCCACACCCGGGAGGTTGTGCCCTGTCACCCGCCTTACCGTAGCAGCGACAGCACGTTTTGCGGCGTCTGATTCGCCACCGCCAGGATGCTCGTTCCGGCCTGCACGAGAATCTGATTTCGCGTCAGGTTGCTGGTCTCCTGGGCGAAGTCCAGATCGCGGATCGTCGATTCCGCCGACGTCAGGTTCTCCAGCGTGATGCGCAGCTGGTTCACGTTGGTGTCGAGCGTGTTCTTCTCAAACGCGCCAAGCCGCCCGCGAATCACCGACACCTGTCGAATGGCCTCCGCGACGATCTCACCCGCCTGCTTCGCGCCGCCATTGAGAAGCGAGTGCGCGCCGCCGCTGGCGATGTCCGACAGATAGCCGATGGTCAGGTTTCCGAGATTGGTCGCCGCGGTTGACTGAACACCAATGTTCACCTGCTGGTTCGTGTCGACCCCGGGGCCAAGCTGGAAGATCGCGCCTCCGCCGGTGATCGTGAACGAACTCGACCCGGCGGTGTTGAAGGCCTCCTGCAGCCGCAGCTCCACCGACAGACTCGTCGTATTCAGAAAGAGATTCAGCCCCTTGCCGAGGGTGCTGGCGCCATTCACCGTCGCCGACACATCGCGGCCGGTGTCGCGCCGGACGACGTTGCTGGATTCATCCACCGTACTGAAGACGCCGCTCGTGCCGCCCAGCTCGGTGACCTGGACAAAGGCATCGCTGCCGTAGGCGATCGACTCCAGCACAATGCCACTGGCGGCGTTCGCGCCGTTGATCAGCGACGCTTGCACACCCGTCGCATCGCTCACAAGGTTGATCGCCGCGCCGATGGCGCTGGCAGCCGTCCCGGCGATGAACGAAAGCGAAGTCACCCCGTTCGGACCGGCCAGCTCGATCGTCACATCCGACGTCACGGCGCTGGTCTGGAATTGCAGCGACGCATGCTGCGCCGACTGGATGACGTTGACCGTGACCGGTATGTAGCTGGCCGTGCCGAATGAGACGTTGTTGATGCGCAGGTCGGTCACCTGCGCGTTGTTCACGCCGCTGGTGACGTATCCGAGCGCGCCGTTGAGCAGCTTGCGCCCGCCGAAGGTGGTGGTGTTGGCGATGCGCGTGATGGACTCGATGGCCGAGTCGATCTGCAACTGGTTGGCGCGGATTTCATCGTCGGAAACCGCGCCGACGTTGGCCGCTTCGACGATCTTCGCCTGAATGTCGTTCAGCAGGGCGGCCACTTCGTTCAGCGCGCCTTCGGTCGTGGCGATCACGTTCGCGGCACGCTGCGAGTTGGCGACAGCCTGGCGTACGCTCTCGATTTCCGACCGCAGGTTCTGCGAGATGATCAAGCCTGCCGGGTCGTCAGCGCCGCGGTTGATGCGCAAGCCGCTGGAGAGCCGCTCCAGAGACGTGAGCAATCGGTCGTTGGAGCGCGTCAATTCGCGCGCCGCGGTGATCGAGGCCGTGTTCGTGTTAATGCGTGACATATCACAATCCTCCGTGATTGTCGCTTGTGTCGCGGCGTCATGCCGCCATCAAAGTCCAGTCCAGTTCGCTGTCGCTCGCCCACACCGTGCAGGTCTGCGTTGGTCTCGCGGGCCGACTCCTCCAGCCGCCCGCCACGCTTTCCCCTCTCGCTGCCTCAACCCCGTCGCGGTCCTCGCGGCGGCCTCGGCCCGTTGCCCGGCGGTGGATGGCCGCCCGGACGCGTCGCATCCGGAGGCAGGTCCTCGGGCTTGATGTTGGCCGCGGCGCGGTTCTCCCGCTGGATCGCGTCGTACACTTCCTTCCGGTGCACGGCGACGTGCGAGGGGGCCGTGATCCCCAGGCGCACCTTGTCTCCTCTGATATCGACAATAGTAATCTCGATATCGTCGCCAATCATGATCGTCTCATCGCGCTGTCGCGAAAGTACCAGCATGCCAGGCTCCTTCCTGGTTGCGAGGCTTGCGGCCCCGCAATTTTCGCCCGCACGCGGCAAACCCTGCCGCCGCGCTCCCGCGGGCATTCAACACTCTCCGAGGCCGCACGTCGCGCCCTCGGACCGGGCGAGGTCACCTCACCCAATCCTAGGCATCGCGCAGCCTCGACGCCTGCCAACCTCCCTGTTTCAGGCCGTCCGGGCCATCACGCCGCGCTGCGGTAGCTTCATCAATTCATGGCGCGTCGTATACTTCTTCTCCGACAGCACCAGTTGCTTGCCCACGCGCGTCGCCACGTTGATCAACAGCGGACCCTGCAGGTTCGCCGTCAGCGTCTCGCCCACCTTGTTCACGATCACAAACACCTGCGAACCGACCGTGTCCGACAGGCCGATCTGCGTCAGGTCCTCTGGCTTGATCGCGATCTGGTAATCCGGCAGAAACATCCGCGGGTCGCACACCACGAACGCCAGCTCCGGCCGATGCACGGCCTGCATCCAGTAGAACGCGCTGTTCTCGCCTGTCTGAATCAGGGCAAACTCGCGATCGTCGGGGAAGCCCAGAATGCCGCGCGGAAAATTCAAAAAGCGTTGATCGTCCACTTCGATTCCTCCGAACCGTGACGTTTCAATGACCATGTCCTCTGCTCCCGGCCGCCGACCCGGCGGCATGTTGCGACCGTCGCGGCGCTGCTGCGCCGCCGATCGGCCCGTCCCTGAAAACCCGTCGCTGCCTGCCATGCGTCCTCTCATTGCAGGAAGTCCAACAGCGACAGGTTGGATATTCGACTGCTGCTCAACAGGCTGGCCTGAAGCGCCGTCTGCGCCTGCTGAAACCGCGTCACCGCTTCCGTGTAGTCAATCTCTTCGAGCTCGCTCAACAAAATGCGCGTCGCCACCACCGCGTCATCCGTCTGTTGCAACCGATCGCGCATCGCCTTCGACGCCGCGCCGACCTGGCCCTGCACCGTCGCCATGTCGCGCTGCAACGCGTTGATCTGCGAACCCGCCTCGGTGATCTCCGACGAACTGTCTGACAACAGGGCGTCGCGCAGCCGATACAGCGCGCTGAAAACGCCCGGCTGGATGAACGGCGCGACATTGTCACCCTCCAGCGCCGTCGGCGAGCCGCTCTTGAGGATGCCCAGCTCGGCCGCCACCGGCGACAGGTTCACCGCCTCGACCGTCAGGTTGTCTGGTCCCGCCGGCCCCGTCAGCCGAAGACCCGCCCCGCCCTGCGACGTGCTCGCCGTCACGCCCGCGCCGGCCAATGTTGACGCCGCGTTGATCGCATCGATCACATCGCCGACGGTCTTCGCGCCGGTCAAGTCAACTTCAAACGCAACACCGTTTGCGTTCGTAATGCGAATGTCATTTCCGTTAACAGGATGAATACCGCGCTGGTTGTTCATGCGCGCCAGCGAAACACCCCGGTCAATCGTCTTGATTCCCAGGGCCTGGGCGTCGGTCCCTGTGCCGTTCTCACCGATGATGAGCGGCGTGCCTGCGATCAGGTTCTCAATCTGAATCGAGCGCCCGTCCTCCGCGATCGATGCCCGTACGCCGACTCCGGCCGAGTTCAACGCGTTCAACACGTCCTGCACGCGCGTCGCGCCGGCGAAGCTCACGTTCACCGTCTTGCTGCCACTGGTGATGACCACGCCGTCCGGCAACGCGAGCCCGCCGGGCTGCAAATCCGCCAGTCGAGTCGTAGCCGTAACGCGGCGATTCAGATTGCCGCCGTCCAGCGGTGTGCCCGCGCCGACCGTCCCGCGCAGTCCGAGATCAAATGCCGTCGTCCCGTTGCCGATGTCCGCGACGGTGATGCCGTTGCCGCCGCCGCTCGTGACGCGCAGCGCGCCGCCGTCAGCCGGACTGACGCCCAGGCTCAACGTCGCGCCGGCGTTGGCTGCGGCGTCGTTGAATCGCGCGATCAGGTCGTTGATCGTCTCGGCGCCGGTAAAATCCACATCAAACGTGATGTTCGGACCGGCCTCCGTCACGCGGAGCGAGCCGAGCCGAATGCCTGTATTCGCGAAACCGCCCAGTTCGCTAATGCGCCCGGCCGGGTCCAACTGCACGTCGAAATCGACGAACCCGCCGCTCACTTCGCTGTTTAACCCGTAGAGGTCCGCCAGCGGAATGCTGAACGGCAGCGCGAGGTCCTCGCCGACCAGCGTTCGCCTGCCTGCGAAGTCGCCCTGAAGCGTCACGCGACCGGTGCTCGTCGCCAGCGGCGCGAGGCGCGATTGTCGCCCGCCGAACAGGTAATCGCCCTGATATTGACGGTTGCCGATGTTCAGCAATTGGTTGATCAATCCGTCCACAACCGCGACCTGCGACGCGCGCTCCTCGGCGCTTTGCAGGCTGCCGGCCTGTTCGCTGGCGATTCGAGCGGCCTGGGTCAGCAGGTCGCTCACGTCCACGAGCGACGAATCGGCCGCCGTGAGGTAGTTGTCGGCGTGCCGCAGGTTCTGGAGGATTTGATCCTGCCGCTGGAGCGACTGGTTGAGCCGGCTGATCTTCTCGGCCGCGAGCGGGTTGTCGCTGACGGAAAGCAATTGCTTGCCGCTGGCGAGCCGCTGCTGGTCGTACGCCAGGCGCACGGTGTTGCGCTGGAGCTGGTTGAGCATGGCCAGCGCCTGCATGTTGCTCGAAACTCGACTGATTCCGCCCAGACCCATGTTCGTTTCGGTTCCTTACCGTACGATGCCCAACAACACTTGGAGCATTTCATCCACGACGGTCATGTACCGTGCGGCGCCCTCGTAGGCCCGCTGGTACGTAATCATCGAAATCGCCTCTTCATCCATGTTCACGCCGCTGATGCTCTCGCGCTGATTCGTCAGCGATTCGAATACAATCGCGCCGGCGTCGTACGCGCCCTGTGTGCTTGCCGACGTGACCGCGATCTCCGCCACCGTCGAGGCGTAGTACTCGTTCAACGATGCGCCCAGCGCCGTGACGACCTTGTTCTGCAGCGCCGCGATGTCCGTCGCGTTCGACCCGTCGCCGGGCAGGTCCGTCTTGCCCGCCGCCAGAAACGCGACATTGTTCTTCACCACCGAATTGATCTCGATGTCGCGGCTTGTGCTGCCGGCGAAGAACGTGTTCACGCCCACCGCCGCCAGAAAGCCCGACGTGTCATCCGCGAAGGAAAACGTGCTGCCCGTCGCAGCCGAAAGCTGCATGCGACCGTCAGCGAGAACCGTCGCCGTCACGCCCGGTACGTTGGCGGTGATGTCCGCCGCGACCGAGTTGAGCGACGAATCGCTGCCGATGCCGTCCAGGTCAATGTGAATCTGATGCCGCGTCGAGACACCCGTCGCATCGTCTTTCACGTCAATGAAGAACGAACCCGTCTTCGGCGGGAACGTGATGCCGTTGCCCGTCGCGGAGAGCGCGAGGCTCGGGTCCGACGCCGCGTACGTCCCCGTCACGCTCGAAAAGCCCTGCAACCCCTTGCCGCTTGCGTGCAGCTTGTTGACTTCGTGAATCAGTGCCGACGCCATGGCGTCGAGTCGGTCCAATTGCGACTGGCCGTACGAATCGCGCGCCGTGATCAATCCGGGGATGCGCCCGCTCGTGGCATCGACCGGGCCGTTGTGATGCTTGTATCGCACGACGACCGAGGCCAGCCCACTGGCGTCGATCTCTGTCGTGGTCTTCAACCCGAACGACTCGCCGAACTGAATCAGCGCGTCGTTGCCGAGATAGACGTTCACCGCGCCCGACGGCTGCTCGCGAATGGTGATCTCAAACAATTCGGAAAGCTGACCGAGCAGTTGATCGCGCTGATCGCGCAGACCGGCGGCCGTCCCGCCCGACGACGCCTCGGCCGTGCTGATCTGCACGTTGAGCGAGGCGATCTGCGACGCGAGCTGGTCGGCCTGTTGCACGGCTACTTCGATCTCGCGGTTGGCGTCGGTCCGGAGCGCGAGCAGATCGGCCCGCATCGAGCGAATTTTGTCGATGACCGCGCTGGCGCTCGTCGTGACGATGCTGCGCGAAGCCGTGTTTTGCGGATTGTTCTGCAAATCGCCGACGGTTTTGAAGAATTCGCCCATCAGCGAGCCGAGATTTGTAGTGCCCAGCGGATTGAAAATGCCCTCGATTCGCGCCATCACGTCGCGCTGCGCGACCGACGACTGCACGTTGGATCCCGCCGTGCGCAGCCGCGCGTTGAGCGCTTCGCTCACGTTGCGCCGCACGCCGGTCACCGTCACGCCGTAGCCGACCTGGCCCACGCCCAGGCTCGCGCCCGGCACGGCCGAAAGGTTCGCGACGTTCCGCGCGTAGCCCGGCGTGCCGGCGTTGGCGATGTTGTGGCCGACCACCTGCAGCGCCGCCTGATACGCGGCCAGCGCCGAGCGACCAATCCCAAGTGCTGCACTAAGACCCATGTCTCATACCACCGTGTTGAACACCTGCGGACCGGCCGGTCGATCGACCCCGCCGCCCGCCGAGTACGTTTTGTTCGATTCGTCCGGCTGCACGAGGTCGGCGAACACCGCCTTCATGTGCTGAAGCATCTGCTTGCAGACCAGCTCCACCACGCGATTGGCCCGCGCCACCGCCAGCATCTTCTCCCGCAGCACGTCCGCGCGATCGATCAGCTTCTTTGCCGCCGCCGGTTCCAGTCGCGCCGCCAGTGCGCGAATCCGCACCGTCACGTTGGCCGGCCATTGCATCCGCCTCGCCAGATCCGTTGCGACTGCCGCGCGCTGCTGATCCAGCTTCAGAATCTCATCCGCCACCGCCGCCTCGCGAGCCGACGCATCCAGCATCGCCGGGACATTCGACCGGCGCATCGCTTCGAGCTTGTCCGCGATCACCGTGTGCAGCGCCTCGTGTCGCGCGATCAACTGATCCAGCAGCCGCGCCAGCGCGTCAACGCTCTGCGAAGCGGGCATCGAGATGTTCTTCGATGTTGCCGTCATGCCGCCGCTCCGTCCGCTGCATTCCCTAACCGTCGCTGCATTGAGCGATGAATCGCGTTCGCCACGGGTTCGTTCTTTGAGCGGCCGATTCGCTCACCCAGGTGCTGCACGAGCTGCCCCTGGAACGCCTCTTCGCCGCGGCCGCCGTGGAACAGATCGCTTCGCAAACTCGACTGGTTCATTTGCCGCATCAGTTGGCCGTAGAAAATGCTGCCGACCAGCTCGCCGACGCGCTCGCGCCCGATCTCCCGCGCGGACTTGGCCGCCGGCGATGCGTCAATCGCGCGGGCCGCGTTGCTCGCGGGGTCCGCCGCAAGGCTTAGCGCCGCCTGGGGGCGAATCGAGAATGCGGGATTGATTTCCATGCTCGCGCTTACTCCACCACCACCAGCTTGCCGGTCACTTTGCCCAGCCTGTGCAGGTTCTCGACGATCTCAATGATGTCCTTCGCCGGCACACCCAGCGCGTTGAGCGAATCCACCAACTCCTGCAATTTCGCCCGCGTCGCTTCGCCTGCGCCGCCGCCATCGCCACCCGCCTGAATCGCCGCGACGAACTGCTCGCCGACGACCGGCGCGTCCGGCGTCGGTACGGGCGGAGGTTGGCGCGTCATGATGGACATGCCGTTGTGCGAAATCACCGCCGGTCCGACCTCCACGCCATCCCCAATCGCGATCGTCTGCGTCTTGCGATTGATCACGATCCGCGCCTCGCCCGGAGGCATCAGCAGCTCGGTACTCTCGATCCGGCCGATGAACGTTGTCGGTCGCTCGCGCTCCTCATCGGGAATCGTCACGACGACATTCTTCGGGCCGATCGCTTCGGCCAGTCGCCGCGTCTGCCCGACTTCCGACACGCTCTCGTTGATCATCTGCGCGATGACCGACGCCAGCGCATGGCTCGCGTGCACGTCTTCAATCACGAGCGTGATCTGGTTCGCCTCGTTCACGTAGTTGTGGATGACATCCGCTTCCATCGTCGCGCCCTGCACGACGAGGCCGCTGGTCTTCACCGCCGGATCGGGCAGCCGTACCGATCCCGACGCGAACGCGAAGATGCGATCCAACCCCGGCCCCTGGAGCGGCGTCGGCACGAGGTAGCCACCCATCAGGCTCTTCGCCGAGCCGGTTGAGTTCACGCGCACGTCGATCCGGTCGCCCTCGCGCACGCCGTTGTCCGGCAGCGTCGCTTCGACCATGACGATCGCGACGTTCTTCGTATCCGCCAGCGCGGCCGCCGGCACGGGAATCTCAAACTTGGCGAGCATCGCCTGGAGCTGCATCACCGATGCGAGATACTTTCCGCCATCGCCCGTGCCCGGAAGACCGATCACCAGTCCGTAGCCCAGCAGCCGGTTCTCGCGCCGTCCCTGGAGGTGCGTCACGTCGGCGATGCGCGTGGCACGCGCCTCGGCGGCTGCGCCGAGCAGCGTCACGGTCGCCAGCAGCAGAACCGCTGCGCCGCGTTGATTCAGTTGTCTCACTCGCTGCCTCATGCCTGCTCGCACCCTAAAACGCTTTGGCCGTATCAAGAAATTCCTTAAACCAGCCGCGCTTCACCGCATCACGCACCGCGCCGTCGTTGTCGGTCTTGATGACGAGGTTGAAAATCTTGTCGCTCGTCACGTTGCCGTCGGGGGCGATGTCGGTCTTGTTGCACTCGCCGGTCATCAGGATGAACTGTTTCTCGTCGTCGATCTCCACCTGGGTCAGCGCGAAGATCGTCAAGTTGCCGTTGGGCTTCACGTCCACGACTTTCGCCTTCAGGCGCGTCTCGAACACGTCGCGCCGGTCGGACACGCCGCGGTTCTGGATATCGTTCTTGTGATCGAACTTGACCTCGGGCGTGCCGCGCTCGAAGTCCTGCTGGACGAGTTTGCGGTCATGAAACCGAAACCACGCCGCCAGCTTCGACTGGAGATTCCACTTGTTCTTCTGCTCCAGGCGCGAATCCGTCTGATACCGCAGCCGGTGCCGCACGATCACCCCGATGAAATCGTTCACGCCGATCGCCTTCGGTTCCGGCGGCGCGATCGACGTCAGCGAGTACTGCGCCAGGGCAAGGTTGCGAGGCTGCGGCGGAATCACTACCGGCACCTGCGGAATCGCCGCGCCGTTCTCCGCTCGAACCGCTCCGTTGATCGCCGGCTGCGTTGTCGCGCTGGCCTGCTGCGACGGTTGCTGCTGCGCACGATTAAACAACGACGACGACTGCCCCGCCGCCATCGCCGGCGCCATGCCGAGCACAACCAGTCCCATCACATACCGGTTCATCACATTCGCTCCGTCAGCGACTCGCCAATTGGGCCGAATCCGAAATCGTCACCGTGCCGGGTCCCGTCACCACGGCTTCGATCAAATCCTGCTTGCGCTTTGTCCCATCGCGACGTACCGAGATCACGTCGCCCAGCCCGCCCGCCTGTTGCGCGCGACCCGTAGCCTTCACGACGATCCCGCCACGCCGAATCCACATCGTCACGGCGTCGCCGCGCTCCACCACCGGTGCGGCTTCAATCGACCCCGCTGTCACCATTGCGCCAGCCGGAATGAAATCCCGCGCCCGCTGACCCACCGCGGCGATCGTGTCCGTCAATCCGATGTCCGACGCCTCCGTGAATCGCCGCTCCTGCACCGCCAGATCAGCCGCCTCGATCAACCGACCGCGATTGATCGGCCGCCGCGCGACGACGACTTCCCGCATCACCGCAACCTCGGCGACCAGCGGGACCGCGCGCACCGACCCGTCCGCAGCGTGTGCCTGCACGTCGAGCGTGATCAGCCCCGGCGCCACGGGCGATCCCGCGTGAATGTCAAATCGATGACTCTCCGCCGGCAACGCGAGATCGGACCGATTGGCCCGGCTGAAGCGAACCTCCACGCGACCGGGCTGCTCTGACAGCCGTGCGGCAAGAAACTCCCGCACCGCGGACTCCAGCGTTCGCGCGGCACGGTGCGACTCCGCTCTCGTTGGCTCGGCCTTCGCCCTGTTGACTCGATTTGCCTTGTGTTGAACGCCCTCGGCTTCAGCGCCTGAATGCTTCGGCGGCGTCACCCGTCGCGGCGCGCCCAGCGGCCGCATCACCTTGCACCGCGACGCGCCAAGCAATCGCACCTCCGCCAGGTTCGCGCCGCCGTCCACCAGCGCCCGACGAACGTCTTCAATCGTCAGGAGCATCTCGCCGCCCTCGCACGGTGACGGCGCAATGACCATCGCTTCAAGGCGATCGCGCTCGGGGCGTGAGAAATCCACGAATTCCGCCACATCCCGAAGCGTCACGTCACGCTCTGATACCGCCGCCGTCGGCCAGATTCGCACTTCGCCCGCCATCGCGCGGTCAATCGGCGCAGCGCAAACGCAAACCGCCAGCGTGACCGCCAGGCAACCCAGGACGCGGATGCGCGCGCGATCAACTCGCACGGCGCCGGCATTCTGGTTTGTCATCGTATCTCGTGTCATGGTTGCGTCTCTGAATCTTCCCGTATCGCTTATCCCGCCTTCATGATGGGCAGTGCCCACCCTGCGGCCGGAACTGGTGCGTCGAGGCCGCACCCTACTGCTGCTCACGACTCATTACTCACTGCGCCTTCTAGAACCTCCGCAGGTTGTTCACGGTCTGGAGCGTCTGATCGGCGCTCTGGATCGATTGCGAGTTCAACTCAAACGATCGCTGCGTCCGGATCAGCTCGACCAGCTCGCGCACCGGATCGACGTTCGACAATTCGAGGTTCGCCTGCAACAACGAGCCGGTCCCGTCCTGCGTCGGGTTCGCAATCAGCGGCGGGCCGCTCGCATCCGTTTGGGCGTACAGGTTCTTCCCCAACTGCTTCAGTCCCGACGGATTGATGAATCGCGCCAATTGAATCTGGCCGATGTCCTGAAACTCCAGCGCGCCCTGCGACCGCACCGCCACCAGCCCCTGCGGCGAAATCTGAACATCCACCGCGTCCTGCGGGATCGTGATCTGCGGCTCCAGTCGCGCGCCGAACGAATTGGCCAGCACCAGCTCGCCGTTGGCGTTCTTCGTGAAATTGCCCGCCCGCGTATAGACCGTCGTCTCCTGCCCGTCGATGAACGCCTGAACCTGGAACAGACCGTCGCCCTCGATGGCGATGTCGAACGGCTGCAGCGTCTGGTCAAACGACCCCTGCTCGAAGTTCAACTGCGTGTTGGACACCTGCACGCCCAGACCCACCTGTTGCCCCAGCGGCAGCGGCTGGTCCAGCCCGTTCCGCACGCCCGGCTCCTCGATCGTCTGGTACAGGATGTCCTCGAAGTTCACGCGCGAGCGCTTAAACGCCGTCGTCTCGATGTTCGCCAGGTTGTTCGCCGTCACGTCGAGCTTGAAGTCCATCGCCTTCATGCCCGTTGCTGCGGTGTAGAGTGCCTGAATACCCATGCCCAACCTCTCGAACGGCGAGCAAGCCCGCCGGCTAAATCACAAACGCTCCCTAACCAATCCGGCCCAGGTCGTTCACCACGCGGCCCAGCGACTGATCCTGCATCGAAATCATCGTGGCGTTCATCTGGTACGCCCGCGATGCCGCGATCATCTCCACGAGCGCCGCCGTCGGCTGAACACCCGATGCCTCGTACGCGCGCGGCACAATCTCGGCACGACTCGCCCGCGCCGACTGATCACCTGCGTCGAACAGATTCTCGCCCTCCGCGCGAAGCGCCTGCATGTCGGGAAATTCCACCACGCCCAAGCGGCCCACCACGTTCTCGCCCTGCCAGACGCGGCCTGTTGCGTCGATGTGCGGCTTGTCGCCGATCAGCGGATTCACCACGATCGCCCGTCCCTCGGCCGAAAGGACCGGCGCGTTGCTTGCTGCATGGCGCAGCACGCCGCCCTGGTCCATCACCATGCGACCATCGCGCGTGTAGCGCGGGCCATCGGCCGACTGCACGGACAGAAACCCCTTGCCGCGGATCGCCACGTCGAACGGGCTTTCCGACGGCGCGATCGGGCCTTCCGTGAAATCGGTATAGATTTTTGTCTCGAAGACGCCCCCGGTGAGATTCGCCCATGGCCCCTGAAGCGATGACAAATCGCCGCGCGCACGGGCGGCGTTGAGCCGCTCCATAAAGCCCACGCGCTGCGGCTTGAAGCCCGGCGTCTCCGCGTTGGCCAGGTTGTTCGCCAGCAGCGTCTGCCGGTAATCCTGCGCCAGCATGCCGCCGGCCGACTGCCAAAGTCCCTGAACCATGTCCCAGCGACCTCCTGTCGCCCGGCCTCGTCGCTTCTAGCGATCGAGGCGTTTTGCTTCCTCGGCCCGCTCCCGGGTCGGCGATTCGATCAAGTGCAGCGTCGCAGCAATCATCGCGCTTCGCAGAACGGCCGCCCCCAGCCGCTGCAATCCGTTCGCCTCACAGCGATTCACCTCGCAACCAAAAGGCGCTCGCGAGGATTCGCCGGTTGTCGCTGCACGTTCGTTCATTCACACTCACCCATGCTGGCCGCGCGGAGTGCGCGGGCCGGACGCCGTCTGGCCTAGGCATCGGGCGTGCCAGCGCGCGAAGATTGAACCGGCGCTCGCAGGAGAGACGTTCGCTAAGTTTCGATTTCTCGGAGGATTGAGTGCGAAAAAAAAGTTGCGTGCCGCCTGATGAAGCGCCTCCATCACGCTTCAAGCATCACGCCGCGCCGCGCATCGTCTGCCGACCTGCGACAACCATCGCGCGACTTTCGCCGGGTAAGATTCGAACAGGAATTGGTGCGTCGAGGACGCACCCTTCGGCTTTCTCTGACCACTGCTCACTGACCACTTCCCACTGCTCCCTGCGGCGGCATCGGCATGCCGCGTTCTAGCGGAAGCGCAAACACAATCCGATAGACCGACCTCGGCCCGCCGGCGGCGACGTAATACGTCCGCCCCTCCATCAAGCGCGGCGGTCGCCCGCTCGTCGGCACGGTCTGCACAAAACCGCGCGGCCGCTCGCCATAAACAATCGCTAACTCCTTGGCGGGGACCCCTTCGGCAGATTCTGCCGCCAACTGCCACACCGCCCCGTCCTCTTCGCTTGCGACTGCAAACTCCGTGACGCGCGGGTACATGAACGGTCGCGGCCACCCACGATGATCGATCAGGAACCGCACCGGGTGACTCGTCAGGTCTACATCGATGGCCCCGGGGCGATTGCAGCCGCACAGCACCAGCCCCACGGCGCAGCCCATAATCCACCGCGCGGTTGCGCGCACACACCTTCGCCCCCAAATTCGGTCCGCCATGCCCGCGAGTCGTCGAGCGATTCGACCGAAAGCAGCCAGGAAGCGGCAAATTCTGCCGTTTCTGCTTTCAAACTGAATCCGTGCGTGGTTAAAATAGACTGTCATGAACGCATTCCGACCTACTCTAAATTCATGTGCGGCCGCTCTCTTACTCATCGTCGGGCTACCTGCCGCTTTCGCCCAGCCCCGCGAAATCCCAAGCCGAATGGCCCCCACGCCGCTCGATTCCGGCCCATTGGAGAATATCGGTCGTTCCAACGACGCCGTCTTTGCCGAAACCGTTCGCGTCCCAGATGCATCGTGGATCCGACTCAAATTCGACGAAGTTCGACTGTCCGGAAATGAAGCCGATGGCACCGGATCGTTCCTGATTATCACCTCACTGCACGACGGTTACTTCCAGATCATGCACGCATCACACGTGCAGCAATGGCAGAACACCAGCGCCTACTTCAATGGCGACACGGTCATCCTCGATCTCCTCGCCCACC
>CAZQCF010000045.1:0-27372 GCA_964592235.1 uncultured Planctomycetaceae bacterium | reverse complement strand
GTCCCATCATCGCGACCCCACCCTCGCTGCGCGAGGATGGGGCACCCGCGCTTGCCACGATAAGTATCAGAAATAGCCGGTCGCCTCGCCCGCGCGCCAATCCGAGCCGCCGCAGTCATGCGGCGGAATGGAGCCCATTCGCCCGGGTGCCCCATCCTGTGCGAAGCAAACGGTGGGGTCACGATGATGGGTGCATCGCGCGCCGATCCGAGCCGCCGCAGTCATGCGGCGGAATGCGCCGGGGTGCCCTGTCCTTTTCGAAGCAAAGGGTGGGGTCGCGATGATCGGCCGTCGATTCCAGCAGGGTGGGCATGGCCCGCCACAAATTGACAAACGGCTGTCTGTCTTGAAGGCGGGCGATACCCACCCTGCGCTGTTCCGCGTTTTCGTCGTTCCGTAGGTCGGGTCTGCTGACCCGACACGTTTCATTCGGTGCGTCGAGTCGCAGGTCCGCCGTGGACCGGACGCACCCTGCGGCAGCAACACTTTTTTCAATCCCCGGTTCAATCATCCCGACCCCACCCTCGCTGCGCGAGGATGGGGCACCCGAACAACCCGGGGTGTCGCGCGGGGGATCGAACCGCGCCGCACGTCGGGCAAGCCCGCCGGCTAAATGACGTGCACAGGATTCCGCCCACACTACCGACGGCCTGCAACTTCCTTTCCCCCCGGTCCTTCGCCTCACGGCCCAGTGCCCCCGTCCACGCCGCCGACGCTTTCTGGCGCGGGGCGGTCCGAGATTGGACGTAACCGCCGCGTTATCGGTCACTTGCGCGAGGGCCCGAGATTCCTCCACAGGTCCGTTTTTCGCAACTTCGGCAAGGCGGTCGCTTTGGTGGACAGTGCCCGCGGGGATAGAATAGGGCGGTAGCGGGCAAGCCGAACGTGGTCGTGGTTTGCGCAAGATAGCCCGGATGTACCGACCTACCCGAGCGGCCATCGCGCCCCCGCCACCGCAAGCGATGGCAAGGCGAGCCAACCAGCCGTGAGAGCCAAGTGGGGATTGCTCGTCCGTCGACGATGAGTGTGGGAGACCGAATGATGCGGCGCAGGCTTCGCATAACGAAGACGTTTGTTTATTTGTCAATCGTGGGCATGCTGGCGGCCATCCCCGCTTCGGTGCGTCAGGCATCGGCCGAGGAGCGGCGCTTCGTGGTCATGCTTTCCGTGCCACGCAAGAGCGTCGGCGGCAACCCATTGGTCCTGGCGAATACGAATCAAGTCTGGGATCAGTACTTCGACAAGGTCAAGCCGGGCGTCGCGTCGTTCGCCGAGTACTGGCACGAGATTTCTTACCGCACGGTCACAGTGAGCGGCGACGTGTACGGCTGGGTGGAAGTGCCCTGGCCGGCGCTGCCGATCGGCGACGTCGTGAACGGGCCTGGCGGCGCGACCAACATCGCCGGGGCCACCTCGCTGAATGGGTTTCGAATTCAATTCATCGATGCCGACAACTCGGGGAATTTCACTCCTTCAACAGCGGAGCGCCTGCTCGAAGCCGAGCAGATGATCCTGATCGATTACAACGGCAACCTGCCGGGCACGGGCACGCCGGTTGCCCCCCTGTCGACGGTCACCGTTCGCACACCGGGCCTGGTAGACGGCTGGTGGACGCCGGGTGAGCGATTCCAGGATTTGAATAACAACGGCCGGTACGACCTCCTGCTGGAGCCAACGCGCAGCGGCTGGGGGACGCCGGGCTGCAATGCCAACGGCACGAACACGACCATCGAGCAGACCGAAATCTGCACGGACATCGACCGCGACGGGCAGTGGGACTTCCCCGAGCCGTTTGAGGATTTCCTCGTCAAGTACGATCCGACGGTCAGCTTCCCGCCTGATCGATGGATCATGCTCGACCCCAGCCCGAAGAATCAGGATCCGCTTAGCCGCCAGTTCGCAATTGACTACATCAGTCATAATTATCCCGGAGACGTTCAAGCCCTGATCTCGCGCTGCGGAAACAACGTCTATGACGGGCCCGACCGCTGGCTTGAATCAACCGGCGCGGGTAACAAGTTGATCCAACGGGCGGATGCGAACCAATTCGTCCTCGATGTAACGTCTATCCCGCCCGATTCGTTCCTCAATCCTTATCCGTGGGACTACGAAGGCTGGTGGGCCGACTATTGGCAGGAAGTTCACGTCAATGCAAACCTGCCCGTTCCGCCGACGCCGCGCGCCCCGAGTTTCCCAATTGAAATCGCCAACATGGTCCCGTTCGATCCGGCACAACCGACGGACGACATCAACGATGGAACCATCACGTTCCTGCCCAATACCGGCGGTTCGCGCGCCCGCGTGGCTCAACCGATGATTCCCTGTGTTCCGGTCAGCGTGGACGGCGTTCCCATTGAGCCTGGCGCCGATTGTCAGGAACCGGACGACGGCGACCCGAACACGCCTCCCGTCCTGATCAATCCGTTTCCGCCGGACCCGGTCGATCCCCAAGGCGACGGTGAGTACGGCGACGGTACGGTCGATCCCGGCCAGCCCAGCGGCGGCGGCGAGCGAATCTACCCCGATAGTCTCGATACCAATGGTGATAGTTTCTTCGATCATTACGACGGCCCGCCGGAGTACACCGACCTGCCGTCGTCACGATATCACTTGCAGGCCCACCCGACGCTTGGCACATTCGGCGGCACGCTCTATGGCGGCGATGGGCGCCCGGGCGAAGTAACCTCTCCGACGAGTACCGATTACTACGGTCAGGACATCGGCACCGGCACACCCGGCAGCGCGGCCGGCCCCGACGGCACCATTCCGCCATCCGGCCCGTGGGCCTACAACGTGCACGGAGCCAACGGTTTCGACGCCGGCAATCAGATGACCGTCGAGTTGGCAACGCGCATTCCGACCAGCTTTGAAGGTGGTCGCGGGTTGGCGTACGTGATCAGCGAGATGAAGACGTACACGACGAATGCCGCGGCGCGTCAACTGGTTCGCTTTGATTTTCCGACCGCGGCTTCGACGACGCCGTTCCCGGTCGAGATCATCGGGCAGATGACGGGCATTCCAAATAACGAAGAGATTGCGGGGCTGACGTACAATTCGACGTCGGATGTGATGTACTGCCTGACGACCCAGTTTTCGGGGCTTTTCGGCAAGGTTTACACGGTCGATCGCACAACCGGGCAATGCACGTTTGCCTTCAACGTGAATTTCCTTGCTCCCTCCTGCATCGAGGCCGACTCGTTTTCGGGGCAGATTTTCTCCGTCAGTCTGATCAACGACAATCTGTACATCATTGATCCCGGCACAGGAATCTCGAACATCGTCGGCGTGATGGACGATCCGGTTTATCAACTGGCGTTCCGTGCGGAGTTCGGCGGAATTCTCTACGGCATCACCCGCTCCATGAACCAACTGGCCATCATCGACATCTTTACCGCCGACGTGACCCCGGGGAACATGGCGGCGACCTTGCCGCCCGTTCAGGATCTCGCGCCGAACATCGATCAACCGGCCGAACAGATATACGCTATCGACCCATTCAACAACGTCTTTGTCATCAACACCCAGCCGACCAGCGCCCCGCCGACGATTTTCGGCAAGCTGGATATCAATATCGTCTCCGGCACCAGTCCCATTAAGCGCGACTTCAATCTCGACGGGCTTGTCGACATGGGCGAGTGCCGTGCGCCAAACACGGAAAACTATGCACTCGACATGTTCCCGACAACCCCCAACGACGGCGGACCGGGCAGCCAATATCCCTTTAATCGCCGACGCTTGACCGAAGACACGATCGCGGCACTGGACGAGGCCTTCGATTTCGACGACGTCACGATGGACGTCGGCGGGACGCTCTTCTGCTCCGGCACGGTTCTCCTGCCGCCCAACCTCTATGCCGACGGGCTGGCGGCCGGTGGGCGCGGTCTCTTCCAGTTGCCTGCGCCGGCGATGGATCTGCCGGTGCTCGTGAACGACAACTTGCCGCCGGCATCGCCGCTCGAGCGTCCGGCGACGGTGCCCACGCAGTTCTCCGACTTCGTCACCGCCATCGACAGCGTTGGCGAATCGGGCCAGCAGGTCAGCGACTTCGGCATCGGTCTGATGGCCCATGAGTTCCTGCACGTCTGGGAGGGCTACCCCGACCTGTACGACTACGACGTGTACATCAACGGAATC
The DNA here is from genome assembly GCA_964592235.1 of uncultured Planctomycetaceae bacterium. Lineage (GTDB taxonomy): Bacteria > Planctomycetota > Phycisphaerae > UBA1845 > UTPLA1 > PLA3. The sequence continues at coordinate 23,238 of CAZQCF010000045.1, read as the reverse complement.
GAAAACTTCCCGGTCGGCATCTGGGACATCATGTCGGGCGCGATGGTCCACCCGGCTCCCTTCCTGAAGGAACAGGGCACCGGCGCCACGGCCGTCCCGCCGCACGAACCGTGGATTCAGACAAATGACATCCGCACGGAGATTTCGCCGGGCGTGCCGACGACCATTGTGCTGACCGACTACGCGTTTGATCCCCTGCATGCCGTGTACTACTACACGAATCTCAATCGTCCCGGCGAGCGGTTCTACTTCTGGCGGCTGACGCGACAAATTCCGATCAGCCCGGACCAGGTCAACTTCTCGCGCATCCTCCCCGGCGACGGCATGATGATCATGCATACCGACTTCGGGGCGAACTTCGAGGGCTTGCCGCTCCAGCAGCGCATCGGCGGCCACTTCGCCTACACCATTCTCCAGGCCGACGGTCTGCACCAGCTGGAGAACGGCGAGAACGCCGGCGACGCGGGCGATCCGTTCACGACCGGTGACGTTTGGAATGCCGTGACCGATCCGAACTCCAACTGGTACGGCGTCAATCCGCAAAGCGGCATTCAGATCACCAACATCATCACGCAACCGACGCATTCGCTGGTGACGTTCCTGTGGAACTCGCGCGAGGTGCCCGAGCTGCGCTTCATCCGGCCGCCCGGCGGCACCGCGCCGAACCAGCTCTACCCGCTCCAGTTTGAGGCGTTCGACTTCGCCGGCGGAACGAACATCGAAATCTACGCCGACAACGATTCCTCCGGCTACGACGGCGTCCTGCTTAGCCAGGGCATCAAGGGCAATCCCGGCGTCGTCAACGGCACGCGGCAGATTCCGCTCGCCGGCTTGAGCGACGGAACGTATCGCTTCTATGCACGACTCGTTCCCGGCCCGGGTCAGGACGGCGTCGTCGATCCGAAGAACTCGACGCCTCGGCCCGATGTCACGAACAAGGGCCGCGGCACACTTGGCGCGATCGCCGTCGATATCGCCGCTTCCAAGCTGGAAGGCTGGTCCATGACCTGCATCGACGACTCGACGGCCGGCGCCGAAGTCTGGCGCGTCGAAGGGACGATCTCCGGCCAGCAGGCCAATGCCGTCACCGGCGTGCCGTACAACGCCGCGTCGGCTGGCCTTGCGTTCACGATCGTTTCGAATGCCCTGATCGGCGGCGGTGCATCCACTACCGTCAGCACGATCGGCGGTCAGTTCATCCTCGAAGACCCGAACGCGAACTTCATCGCCACGCAGTTCCGCGCCGGCGATCAGGTCCGTATCACGGGCGGCGTCGGCGTGGCGCCGGGTTTCTACACGATTGTCTCTGTGCCGACCAACAAGCGTCTGCGCCTGGCCAGCAACCCGGGCACCGGCACGGCCGTGACGTATCGCGTCTGGAGCTTCACGGATGGCAACCCGAACGGAAACCCGGATCGCATCACGATGGTCACGACCGGCAAGACGGCCTACAGCGCGCCGATCCAGGTGATCAATGCGACCGTGGTGCCGCAACTGTTCCCGGCGATCGCCGTGAGTTTCCCCGACGATCTCATCAACCCGAATCGCACGGCGCCGCTGCGCGTGACGTTTGACGGAAGCGGTTCGCGCGACGAGCAGGGCCTGCTCAACCCGAATCTCACATTCCTGTGGAACTTCGGCGATGGGACGACGTCAACACTACCCGTGGTGACGAAGACTTATAACAATCCGTCGCCTCCGGGCGGCTACACGGTCACGCTCACGGTCTCGAACCCGCTTTCGGGCCCGCCGCCTGTGACGGGAGCAACCTCTACGCAAGTTGTCGTCAACGAGGCCTTTGTTGATACGGACGGCGACGGCATCCAGGACTTCAACGACAACTGTCCGGACGACGCGAATCCGACGCAGACCGATACGGACGGCGACGGCATCGGCGACGCCTGCGACAACTGTCCGTTCATCGCCAATCCGTCCCAGTCCGACGGCGACAACGACGGCATGGGCGACCCGTGCGACAACGACCTCGACGGCGACGGCGTGCCCAACAACATCGACAATTGCCCGCTCATCTTCAACCCAAGCCAGATTGACAGCGACGGCGACGGGTTCGCGGATGCGTGCGACAATTGCCCGAACAACGCCAACGCCGATCAGGCGAACGCCGACGCCGACGCGGCCGGCGATGTCTGCGACGGCTGCCCGGCCGATCCGGTCAAGACGACGCCGGGTGTCTGCGGTTGCGGCGTGCCGGACATCGACCTCGATGGTGACGGATTCGTTGATTGCATCAGCGGAGACGGCGGTGGCCCAGTCGCCCCGACCGACACCGACGGCGACGGCATCCCGGACAATCTCGACAATTGCCCGACGATCGCCAACCCGCTCCAGCGCGACAGCGACAATGACGGCATCGGCGATCTGTGCGACACGGCTCCCGGCGGACCGGGCACGACCCCGACGCCGATCCCGACGCCGACCGCCTGCGGCGTCGGATCGGGCAGTTGCGGCGCCGGCGGACTTCTGCCGCTCATGGCGGTGGGCATCGGCATCCGGCGACGGATTCGGTCGAACCGCCGACCGCGCCGGACGCTTTGAGTTGACACGGCATCAATTTGTCGTGATTCGTTCGATCAACAACAAGCCCCAGGCAACTTGCCTGGGGCTTTTCCTTTTGGGGCTTTTGATTTTCACGGGACGATCCGGCTCGTTTCGACGCGCGTTTCGATTCCCGCGCTGGGCTTCGGAGAATCACGGCGACTTCTTGAAGACAAACTCCAATTTGGCCTGCGAAGCAGTCGACACGTCCACCTCCTGCGACATCGTGCCGAGCAGTTCGTGCCACGCCTCAACGGTGTACTTGCCCGGCGGCAGGCGCCCAATGCGAAATGCGCCATCGTCGGACGTCACGGCGAAGAACGGGTGCGTCAACACGCCGGCATACGCCTCCATCCAACTGTGCACGTCGCACTTGATCTTGAGCATGACCTCGGGCCGATTGAACACTTTTGTCGCCTTCGCGCCCTGATTGGCCTGCGCGATGTTGAAGGCCTCGTTCTTCTTGGCCAGGGCGTGGACGTTGTGCGCCGTCGGGTCGCCGTTGCGAATCTCCAGCGTCTGACCGCAGAGAATCCCGAACACATGCGGGACATAAATGCACGAGCGCTGGTCGAGCACGACTGCTTCGGCCGGCGGCGTGTATTTGCCGTCGATTCCGCGCTTGATATAGACGAATACATGCGGGAGCAACCCATCGGCCCCCACGTCGCGCCCCTGTGGGAAGACCGGCTTCCCCCCGTGCAGCCGCGCGCAGACGGGATCGGCCGTGAGCTGGAGCGGCCGCGGCGGCGGCAGAGCCGACCCGAGCTTCACGATGCCTTCGACCACGCGGTCGCCGTAATGATCGGGCGGGGTCGGCTGGGCCACCTGGCCGGCGGAGCCCGATGGGGAAGGCGAGGACGCCGGTTTGTCACTCGGCGTCGCGGAGCCGGATTGTCCTGACGTAGCGGGCTTGCCCGAATCGCAGGCAAGGCCCCACGGCATTGCGATTGCGCAGCACGCGATGAGAACAGACCGACCGACCGAGTCGCAGCTTCGAACCATGGGAACTCCCTTTCACCGAGTGCCGAAGGCGGGGTCATCCCGCAAGCGCTGGAGGAAACCGTTGAGTTGGCGGACGTGATCGCGCGGCAGGGCGCGTTCGCCGAACTGCACATCATAGAACCAGTGTACGTAGGTTGGCATCTCGCTCAAGTCGCGATGAGACCGTGCCAGGCGTTGGGCAAATTCCAGCGGCGTGAGGGTGGCGGGCTTGGCATGGCCCTTGTTTTCCAGCAAGGCAAGCAGGCGGTCATAAAATCGCGCATCGGCCCGACGCATGCGGCGACTGGCCGGCCCGCTTGGACTTGGCAGGTACGCCCGAACAATCAGCGCCGTCAGCCAGACGACGCGCACGATGATCGCGAGCAGCACAACAATCAGCACGAGCAGCAACCAATACATGACCCGCTCGACGGGTCGGATCATCTCCGGCCCCATGAGGACCGCCTTGATCGTGCCGATCAAGGAGCCGTCCTGCCCGCCCGCGCCCAAGGCTCGGAACCAGTTGCCGAAATGGGCCAGCAGCCCTCCGCGGCGACTGGCATCAAATAGAACAACCGAGGACGACCACTGGGCACGCATGAGATCCACCCATCGTGTGGCGCGCGCCCAAATCCCGCCTTCGTGATCGGCTTCGCGCACGCCGCCGACTGGCGTTGGATCGAATGGGATCCAGCCTTTTTCCGGAATGAAGACCTCAACCCACGCGTGCGCATCCTTCTGACGAAACTGAAATGTGCCCGAGGCCGGGTCAAACTCGCCGCCGGCGAAACCTGTAACAAGGCGCGCCGGAATGTTTGCCGCCTGGCAGACGACCGCCATGGCCGACGCAAAGTACTCACAATGGCCCTTCTTTGATGCGTAGAGGAAATCCTCGACGGGATCGACGCCGTGCGGCGGGCGGCCGCGCGAGAGGGTATAGACGTACGGCCCGCGGGCGAAGTGCTCTTCGATCCGCGATGCGATGGCCTCTCGTTGAGCCGGGTCGAGGGCGTTGCCGAAGTCGCGGCACAGATCGACGGCAAACTCGACCACGCGCGGGGCGATCACGGAGATCTCGTCGCGGCGATAAATGGTCCGCGGCGCAAACTCGATGCGCCGATTGAAAGCAGGGCGATCGGGATGGAGGGAATAGACAAAGTATCGCACATCGCGCTGGGGCACCTGCGGCGTGTGGAGCGCGAGATCGATCGGATCCTGCTGGAGAAAGGAAAGATCGTCGGAGCCAAAGTAGACCGGCGGATACGCAGCGAACAGGTTTCCGCGCGCGGGTTTGAAGAGCGTGATGTCCTGCTCGAGCAGGTCCGTGGGAACGTAGCGCGTGGAAACATTGAATAGCGGTTCGACGCTGATGCCGCGCTGCGCATGCCGCCGGGCCGGTGCATAGCTATGCGTCCGCTCCCACCGCCCGCGCACGTACCGATCCATCGTGCTGCCCCGCATCAGCGGCCGGAAGTCCTCGTCGGTCAGCACGCGCCCGGCCTGCGTAAACCGGACACGCATCACCGGAGTCGGGTCTTCAAAGATCGCCGTATCGCGCAGCGTGATTTCATCGGTGAAACCACTCACGGCCGTCGGAACCATCCGATGCATCCGACCGAACAGCCCCGTGCTCCAGCCGCGCGGGATGGCGATGAAAACAACCAGCCCAACCACGGCGAGGCTTAACGTGCTCCCCAGGGCGCCGGTCAGCCGGCTGCGAAGCGCCGGCGCTTGACCTTCGCCGATTCCCGAGGTCGGCGCGGCGTGTGGTCGAATCCGCTCGGCCGAAAGCGCCACGCGCTGTGTCTCGCATCGGCTTTGAAACTCGAGCAACCACGCGACGCCGATCGTGAGATCGACCAGCACCACCCCGGCGAAGAGCAGACTTGCGCTGACAAACGCGCCGATGATCAGCAGTAGGAAGGCCATCAACACGATGATGCCTGCATCGCGCGCCGTGCGCAGCTCAAAATATTTGCAGCAGGAAAGCAGGATCATGAAGTGCGCCAGATTCAGGATGTACACCGGCGCCTCATCCCTGCGCAGAAACATTTCGTAGACGGTGTAAATGACCGAGCACAGAACACCGGTCGTGATCATCGACGGGCGAACCGCGTCGCTCCATTTCGACCCCGACAGAACAAAGCTGAAGAGCGCCGCGCCGCCCGCCAGCGCGAGATACTGCCACGCATCCTCGGCCTCCAGCGCCGGCAACATGTTCACCAGCGACAGCGCCAGCAGGCCGACGTGCATCCGCGAGCGGGGTGCGATCATCGCATCCCCCCCGGCACCGGCGCCAAGCCCTGCGACCCGCTTCGCAACCCGCGACGACGCGGAACGGACGAATCGGGTCTATCCTCAAATCGAAAGTGCGTCTCAAATGCCGGCGTTCCCGGCGCCAACAGCAGCGTCGGCCCCGCACGACGACCCAGCCAGTCCGCCGCCGCGCGAAGATCGTCGTTCACCCGCGCTGCGAACAGCAGGCACGGCCCCCGCCATCGCGCCGGCCAGGTCAATCGTCGCAGCGGGTCGGTCAATTCGGCTTGCGGGCTGCCGGCGCGAAGTGCCAGTTCTCGCAACAACCGCGGCCGATAGGCGCGCCCGGCGCCCGGCGGCATCACGCTGAACGGTTGCCCATCGCAGATCAGCCCGACCCGCGCGCCCTGCTCCAGGGCATCGCACAACACCGTTGCCGCGGCGCTGATGGCGCGTTCCAGACGCTCGGCCTGCTCCGCATCGCCCTTGTCCACGCGCGTATGAACGACGCACCAGATGCGATGGTCCTGGTACCGGGACATCTCGCGGATCATGAGCTGGCCGGTGCGCGCGCTTTGCCGCCAGTGAATCCGCCGCGGATTATCGCCCGAACGATACTCGCGGATTCCATAGTACTCGTCATCACCGCGGGCACGCGCCATCGCGACGCCGCTTGATGCCGAGTTCGCCGCGCGATGAATCTGGCGAATGGGCGACGCGATCCGGCACAACCGCGGTACCGCGATGATCTCCTGCGGCCGCGGGAGAATCAGGCTCTTCGTGAAAATCGAAAACGGAAATCGCGTGCTGACGCGCAGATGCGAAAGATGCACGCGCCCGCGCGTCGTCGCCATCGCGGGGACGGTGAGTGTGATCTGTTCCGCCGGGCGAAGCACCGGGACATACGCGTGGGCCACGGTCAACCGCCGCCGCGACGCGCTAATGTCCTGCAATTGAACCCCGCGCGCGCAGCCCCATACGCGCCGATTCGCCAGCGTGTAGCGAATCTCAAACGGCTGCCCCTGCACGACCGTCTCGGGCGCGACGCGCTCGACGCGCAGGCCGCGCAACCCGCGCCACCCGGCAAAGAAACTCAACACGATGCTGCCGCAGCAAAGCCCGAACAGGATCATCAGTAGATTGGCATCGGCGTCCATGCCGGCCGCGCCGATCATCGCGGCGCCGAGAATGAAAAAGAACCCGCCGCGCCCCAGCCCGATTCGATGCACGGGCAGCAGCCGAATTCCGGCAAGCCATCGTGATACACGATGAAACATGGAAATCATCCGGCGTCGTCGCGGCGGCGGCGAGCCCCTGAATCGCAGCGCGTTACACCGGCACGCGTACTTGTTCGATCAGCTCTCGCAGGACCTGATCGCTGGACGCCGCGTGCCCGTCGCGCAGATACGATTTGTTCACAACACGGTGGGCGAACACCGGCGCCGCCAGCGTCTTGAAGTCATCCGGCACGGTGTAATCCCGACCGGCCAGCAGCGCCGACGCTCGCGCCGCCCGAAGCAGCGCCAGCGCCCCGCGCGGCGAAACGCCGATCTCAAACGCATCGTGCCGGCGCGTTGCGTCCACGAGATCCTGAAGGTAATCCATCAACGCGTCGTCCACGCGAACCTGATCCGCCAGCTCCTGCAACCTCAACACGTCCGTCGCCTGCATCACGGGCGTGAGGCTCTCCAGCGGCGCGCGCTCCGGCTGCTGCCGAAGGATCAACCGTTCATCCTCCCGTGCGGGGTAACCTATCCGAATCCGAAGGATGAACCGATCCAACTGGTTCTCCGGCAGAAAGTACGTCCCCTCGAACTCGAACGGATTCTGCGTCGCGATCACCATGAAGGGCTGATCCAGGCGCATCGTCTGGCCGTCGATGCTGACCTGCGCCTCGTTCATGACTTCCAGCAGGGCTGACTGCGTGCGCGGCGTCGTGCGGTTGATTTCGTCGGCAAGAAGGATGTTGGCAAAAACCGGGCCGCGCTTGAACTCGAACATGCCCGTCTTGTCATTGTAAATGCTTACGCCGAGGATGTCGGACGGCAGCAGATCGGGTGTCAACTGGATGCGCGAAAACCGACAGTCGATGCTCCGGGCGACGGCCCGCGCGAGCACCGTCTTCCCAACGCCGGGCACATCGTCGATCAGCACATGGCCCCGCGCGATCAGTCCTATCAGCAACTGCGTCACGGCCTCGCTCTTGCCGATGAACACCGATTCGATGTTCGCGCGCAGCAACTGGAGCTTTTCCAGCAGGTCTTCGGAATGAACATGCGATGCGGCCGCCATCGAGCTCTCCCACACCGCCGCAGCACGGTCCAGCGGTGCATTCCTCATTATAAGCGCAATTCCGCTCGCGGATCGACTCGACCCGTATGAAGGGTCCGGCCCGTTTACACGCCCGGCTCACCCCTGGGCGGCCGTGCCAGGTCAATCAAGACCGCAAGGATCTGCACGCCAAACGCCAGCCCAAAGACGCCGCCCATGACGCCGATCAAGACCGCGCCGCCGCTCCAGACCCGCGCCAGATACCAACCGGAAAAATCCAGCAGCGTCGCCAGCATCGGCAGCGGCACGAGCGCCGCACGAAACCGCGCCGGCCATCGCGTCAGGGCAAACAACCCCCCGATCAACACCGTGAAAATCGGAATCGCCAGCATGTGTTGATGGCTCACCAGCAGCAGGCGCGGCACATCGTATTGCGGCGGCGCGAAGGCATTCGCCTTGATGCCCGGTTCGCCGGTTTCGCCTTCGGCGTTCCCGATTTCCCCGCCGGCTCCCGTGAACCGCGCGAGCATGGCCGCGTCGGCATCGAACTCGTCCTTTCCGAACGGCGCCTTCCGCGCGATCTCCGACCCCGTGCTGATGGCGTGACACCGCAGACAGTTGCGAATCAGCACCCGGCGCGGCGTCTGCCGGCTCTCGCCCGCATCCAGCCCGGCCGGATCGGCCCCCGCGACCAGCCATTTCTCGAGAATCGCGTAGTCTTCGTCGGAATCAATGTACTGCCGCATCGCGCCGCGAACCATCGTCAGCATGCGCGACGTCGCCGCGCTGCCCGCTTTCGCGTCCGCGGCGCGCATCCCGCCGTAAACCGCGCGGATATCGCCCAGGCCCAACCCCTCGGCCCCGTCCGCCAGTCGATGGCTGTAATAAACGTTGGCGACTGCCGCCAGATACCCCAGACCGATGATCACGACGAACGTGCCGATCATCAGACGAAGCCCCGCCGGGAGCCGCCCCAGTCCGCCACCAAGCTGCGACCAACTCACCGGACGGCTCATGCGCCCCCTCCCGACTTGGCCGCTCCATCCAAGGCCTGAATCACCGCCTCCGTTACGCGGCCGACGACCTCCTCAAACGCCCCAGCGATGCGCACGCCCGAAGCCCGCTCGTGCCCACCGCCGCCGAACTGCGAAGCAATAGCTGCCACGTTCACGTCACGCTTGCTCCGCAGGCTCACGCGCACAGGCTCGCCCGGCTCCGGCTCCACCGCCATGACGCACGCCAGCACGCTCCCGACCCGCTGCGGTTCGTTGATCAAATCCTCCGTCATCGCGCGCGTCGCGCCGCTTCGCTGCAACATCGCCTGCGTCACGCGAATCACCGCCAGCCGACCCCCGGCCACCAACTCAAAACTCGAGAACACTTCGCCCAGCAGCCGCGCCCGCGCCGGCGGCTCATTCAAATACAATTGCTCGTACAACTCGTTCGGCCGCGCTCCGCATTCCACCAGCCGCGCCGCCGTCTTATAGACCCTCGCGCCGGTATTCGAAAAGCGATACCACCCCGTGTCCGTCGCCAGCCCGCTGAACAGCAGCGTCGCCACGCCCGGCGGCATCGGCCACCCGGCCGCCTCGCACAGTTCCGCGATCATCTGCGCGCACGCCGCCGCGCGCTCATCCACCCACGCCGCATCCACGATCGGATCGCGCGTCACGTGATGATCGATCGCAACCGTCGCCAACCGCGCCCCGGCCAGCGCCGCCGGCAGCTTTCCCAGTTGCATCGTCGCGCAGGTGTCCACAATCACGAGCAGATCGCACGCACTCAATCGCTCCGCGATGCCCGCTTCCTCCCATACGTCGCACGATTGCGTCGCCGTCAGAAACGCGTACCGCTCCGGGACCGGCTCGTGCAACATCACTGCCACCGACGCCCCGCGCCCCGCCAACAGACGTGCCAATCCTGCGGCACTCCCGATCGCGTCGCCGTCGGCCCGCGTGTGCGTCGTCACAAGCACGCGCTGCGCCGCCTCCAGCCGCGACACCACCTGCGACACGTCAATCAGCGTGGGCCGGTTCATTCAGGCGATTGGCTCCCGCGCGGTCAATGCCCGCACCTGCTCTATGTCCTGCGTGATCTGCGCCGTCAATTCCTCGCGCGATGCGAACTTCCGCTGATCGCGAAGCCGCGCGACAAACTCCAGCCGCGCCGTAGATGCGTACCAGTCGCCCGACTCCTCCAGCACAAACGCCTCCACCACCAGCGCGCCGCCGCCCAGCGTCGGCCGTGTGCCGATGCTGATCGCCGCGGGGCGATGCATCCCCGCAACGTCGGCCCAGCCCGCATAGACTCCTTCCGCCGGAATCAACTGCTCGGCCACCTCCAGATTGATCGTCGGGTAACCCATCTTGCGCCCTTCGCCCGCGCCGTGGACGACCTGCCCCACCAGTGCGTACGGCCGGCCCAGACACTTGGACGCATCCTTCACGCGCCCGGCGGCGACCAGCCGACGAAGCAACGTGCTGGAGACCGCGACCATTCCATCGCCGGTCAGTTCGAGCCGATAGGGCTCGACCTCGCGCACCTGAAAGCCGCCGCGCGAAGCGAGCGCCCGAAGCGTTTCCACATTCCCCGCACGCCCGCGGCCGAATCCGAAGTTCGGCCCCTCCACGATGTACGACGGGTGAATCCGCTTCACGAGAATCTCGCGAACGAAGTCCTCGGCCGAGAGCGACAGCAGCGGCCAGTCGGCATCGAGCCGGACGACAGCGTCGGCGCCGGCCCGCTGAAGTTGGGTCAGCTTTTCGTCCCAGGGGGTCAGACGGGGCGGGGCCGATTCGGGCCGCAGGATCGCCAGCGGCAGCGGTTCGAAGGTCATCGCCACGACCGCCGACGACGACACGTGCGCCAGCGCCCGCGCCGTGCGCAAAATGCGCTGATGCCCCCGATGCACGCCGTCGAAGTTGCCAACGGTCAGCACGGCGCCGCGCAGCGCGTCGTCAATCCCGGCGACCCCTCGATACACTCTCATGCCGATTCATCCGATCTCGTCCCGGCCTTCGCAGCGGTTCGCCGCCAACCCACCGCCTGCGGCAGGCGCAGCGCATTCAAGACAACCGTCAACGAACTGGCCGCCATCGCCGCCGCAGCCGCCGCCGGGGGCAATCGCCCGGTCGCCGCGAAGGGAATCATCAGCGCATTGTAAACGAATGCCCAGCACAGGTTCTGCCGGATCAAACGCCGAGCGGCGCGAGCCAGATCGACCGTGTCGGCCACAAGATGCGGTGTCGAACCGATCAGGTGAATCCCGGCCGCCTCGCCCGTCACGTCCGCCCCGCCGGCGAACGCCACGCCTACCGTCGCACTGGCCAGCGCCGCGGCGTCGTTCACGCCATCGCCGACCATCGCCACGCGCCGGCCTGACCTGACCAGCTCCGCCACGCGCGCCTGCTTGCCCGCCGGACTCATCGCACTGCCGACACGCTCGATTCCGACGGCAGCCGCCACGGCCTGGGCCGCGCCGGCCTCATCGCCCGTCAGCATCTCCTGCGCCATGCCTCGCGATCGCAGCCGTGCCAACGCCGGCGCCGACGACGGGCGGATCGTGTCACGAAATGACACCCAGCCGGCGACCTTCGCGTCAATCGCGACCACGACGCGCGGTCCGATGTCGTTCGGGGCGCAGCGGCGCGAAACCTCTCGTTGACCGTCACGAACGCCGCATTCCGCCAGGAACGCCGCCGAGCCGACGCACACCTCGCGCCCCTCCACCCTCGCTCGAACGCCGCCCCCCGGTCGACTCTCAAACGTGCTCGGCGACGGTAGCGAGACACCCTCGCGCCGGGCATGCCGCACAAGCGCCTGCGCCAGCGGATGCGTTGAAAATTGCTCGGCGGCCGCGGCCAATCGCAAGACGTCGTTCGCCGATACGGCGCCGATCGCCTCAAACGCCTCTACTTCCGGCGCGCCCTGCGTCAGCGTGCCCGTCTTGTCCCATACAACGGTATCAATCTCCCCCATCGCTTCCAGCATTGAAGCGTTGCGCACGAGAATCCCCCGCACCGCCGCCGTGCCCGACGCCACCATCACGACCACCGGCGTCGCCAGCCCCAATGCGCACGGACACGCCACCACCAGCACCGCGATCGCCGACCGCGCCGCCGTGGACGGCGACCCGCCCCACGCCCACCAGCCGAGAAACGTCACAAACGCTGCCGCCAGCACAATCGGTGTGAAGACCGCCGCGACCCGATCCGCCGCGCGCTGCATCGCCGTCTTACCGGATTGCGCCTGCGCGACCATCTCCAGAATTCGCCCGATGGCCGACGCCCGTCCCACACCCGTTGCTCGATAGAGAATCATCCCCTCGGTCACCATCGTGCCGCCTAGCACGGTTGACCTCGGCCGCTTGGCGACCGGCATCGGCTCGCCGGTCATCAGACTCTCGTCGACCGCCGCCTCGCCCTCGATGACCTCCCCATCGGTGGGAATCGCCGCGTGCGCCGGCGCGCTCACGACATCGCCCACGACAATCTGCTCAACCGGCACGCTGACCAGTTCCGCCCCGCGGCGCACCAGCGCCGTGCGCGGGGCGCGCTGCGCCAGCGACGCAATGGCCGCCGCCGCCCGATCGCGCGCCCGCTGCTCCAGGTAGCGACCCACGCACACGAGTGCCAGGATCATGGCCGCCGCGTGAAAGTGAACATACGCCGCATCATTCATCAGCGACCCGTAAGCGCTTCCCACCGCCGCGGCCAAAACGCCAAGCGTGATCAGCAGATCCATGTTGCCTGTTCGCTGCCACGCCGCGCGCAATCCGCTCGCCAGGATCGGCGCGCCGGCCGGGCTGACCATCAGCATGACCAGCAGCACGCCCTCGGTGAATCGAAACAGCATCTGGCTGATGCGCGTGTCGGGCCACATCGCATGATGAAAGTGCTCAAGGAAAAGAATCGGCAGCGTCAGTCCGATCGCCTGCACCAGTGCCTGGCGATGCCGTCGCAATCGTTCGCGCGCGGCCGAATCATTGACCAGCGCCTGCGTCGCAGCCGAAGGAGAAGTCAGCAGCTGCGCCTCGTAACCCGCTGCTCGCACCGCCGCAACAAGCTGCAATGAGCGTTCCGCCGGCAGCTCGCCGCGCACGTCGGCCGATTCGGTGAGCAACTGCACCGTGACCTCGCGCACGCCCGGCACGGCGCGAAGCGCCTGCTCGACGCTGGAAACACAACCCGCGCAATGCATGCCGGAGATGCGAAGGGTGACGCTCATGCGGACTCATCCGGGCGGTCGTTCACACGACAAATGCCTCGTGGCAGAGCGATTCTAGCACGTTCTCGAGGAGATCGACGGCGTTCACCGCCGTCAGCAGATCGACGCGCTGCGCGGGATCACCGCCGAGCGCCGGCTTGCAACGGCCCGCGTCGGTCCCGCTCGTGGCCACTTCCAGCCGGGCGCGCGTCTTGAGATACAGCGCGGGCCAGATCAGGCTGCCGAGCGTCACGAGGTCGGGCAGCACAGCGCGCCCCGGTCCACCGGCGGGATCATGCTCGATGGGAAACGGCAGCATGCGCGCGAGCACTTCGCCGGTGCGATAGCCGCTCGCCGCCATCCGCGCGACGTTCGATTCGTCAAAGCAGACAAGGCACGTCACGTCGAGCGGCGAGACGGTGATCGGTAGGCCGGATTGAAGGAGCGCCTCGGCCGATGCAGGATCGCGATGGAAGTTGAACTCCACGCCTTTCTCGGCCCCGCCGCGCGCCCACACGGCCCCGCCGGTGACATAAATCTGTCTCGCGGCGCGAAGCAGGTCGGGCGACTCACGCCAGAGCGTCGCCAGATTCGTCGGCGGCCCCAGACAAACCAGCACGATCTCGCCTTCGGCCGACTCAATCGCTTCGTGATAGACCTCGCGAAAATCGCGCGCGGCCGGAGCCACTCCCGGCAGATCGCATTCGCCAAGACCGTCTTCGCCGAAGATGTCGCGCCGGTCGGCCAGCGCGTGCCCCAGCGCCGGCGGCGGGTCCAGCCCACGGCCAATCATCGGCATCACCGGTGGCGCCAGGGCCGACAGCAGGCGCCCGATGTTCGTCATGACCTGCTCGAGACGCACGTTGCCGCCGACCCCGCACAAGGCGCGCAGCTCCACGGCGTCGCTCGCCAGGGCGAGCGCGATCGCCACCGCGTCATCGATTCCTACGTCTGTATCAATCAGGAGCGGCACCGGCATGGGTCACCTCCGCCTGATCTGCCCGCGGCCCGCCGGGCGTGACCGACTCACCGCATTATCCGTGCACGGCCGTCCGGGGTCAAACCGCCGCGCCGCGCGACGCCGCCCCCGCGGCCCGCGCGACGTCTGCCTGCGCCGCGAAACGATTACAATCACCAACATGGCAACGGAGATCGACGAAGCCACGCGCCGCATCACCGACGGCGAAGTACTCACCGCCGAGCGAACCGATTCGCTGTTCACGGCACTGATGGCCGGGCGATTCGCGCCCGACGCGGTCGAACGATTTCTTCGGGCGCTGGCCGCGCGGGGCGAGACCATTGACGAGATCGTCGGCGCGGCCCGTGTCCTGCGTCGCCATGTCACGCGCGTGCCCTGCGTCGATCCGAACGCCATCGACACCTGCGGCACCGGTGGTGACGGCATCAGCACGTTCAACGTCTCCACCGCCGCGGCGTTCGTCGCGGCCGGCGCCGGCGCCACCGTCGCCAAGCACGGCAACCGCACGCACTCGCGCCGCAGCGGGTCGGCCGATGTGCTTGAAGCGCTGGGCGTGGTCACCGACCTGCCGCCGCCGCGACTGGGCGACTGCCTTCGCGAGATCGGCATCGCCTTTCTGCACGCCGCGCGCCTGCACCCCGCCATGACGATCGTCGCGCCGGTGCGCCGTGCGATCGGCACGCCGACGATCTTCAATTATCTCGGCCCGCTTACGAACCCCGCAGCCGTCACGCGACAGATCATCGGCGTCCCGCGAGCCGAGTTGCTTCCGCTGATCGCCGAGGCCCTGCGCCGACTTGGCGCGGTCCATGCCTGGGTCGTCCACGGCGACGACGGCCTTTGCGATCTGACCACGACGACGACAAGCAGCTACATTGAACTGCGCGACGGCCGGTTGACGGAGCACGCGCTCGCGCCGGAGGAGGCGGGCCTGCCTCGCTCGAAGCCATCCGAGCTGCTGGTGGACAGCTCCGCCGCCAGCGCGGGCATGATTCGCGCGGTTCTATCGGGTCAGCCCGGCTCCGCGCGGCATCACACGCTGCTTAACGCCGGCGCGGCGCTGGTCGTCGCCGGTCGCGCGAACAATTTAGAGCAAGGGATCAAGCTTGCCGCGGAGTCGATCGACACCGGCCGGGCCAATGAAAAGCTCAAAGCGCTGATTCGATTTCGATAGGACCGCAATGAACGCCCCCTCTCCCTCCCAGGGAGAGGGTCGGG
Source organism: uncultured Planctomycetaceae bacterium (assembly GCA_964592235.1). GTDB lineage: Bacteria > Planctomycetota > Phycisphaerae > UBA1845 > UTPLA1 > PLA3. The sequence continues at coordinate 7,769 of CAZQCF010000045.1, read as the reverse complement.
GTGAGGGTGACACACCAAGAATCATTCTACATCATGGCGAACTCGCCCTACGAAACTCTCGCCCCCGGCGCGATTTCGGCAGATGGCGAGATCACAATCACCTGCGACTTGTCCTCGTTCGAGGCGGCCAGCAGCATGCCCTGGCTCTCTTCGCCACGCATCGCGCGCGGCGCGAGGTTCTTCACGACGACGATCGACTTACCGACGAGGCCCTCCGGCTCGTAGAACTGCCGAATGCCCGCGACGATCTGTCGCTGCTCGCCGCCCACGTCAACCTTCAGCACCAGAAGGCGATCGGCGTTCGGATGCGGCCGCGCCTCCAGCACCTTCGCCACGCGCAGATCAATCTTCGCGAAATCGTCAAATGTAATCATCGCCGGGGTGTCGCTCATAGAGATTCTCCTCTGGTAGTGAAAAGGCATTATGACGCGACTTGATCCGCCGCACCATTCCACGCCAGCGCGATGGACCGACCGCAGGGCGCCAGCTCGCTGGCGCTTGGGGTGCTCCGGCCGGCTGGGATAGCTGCAAATAAACAGGATGGCCTAGTATGCCGCCGAACCCGGCCCCGGTTCGAGCACCTGGACCGTCGCGTTGCCGCGGTACTCCACGTCATCCCGCGTGACCACGATGACCGAGATGTTGTGATGGCCGGGCGAAGTCAGAATCTTGTGACCGCGCGGTTCGTCGTTCAGCCACAGTCCGTTGTCCAGCCAGAGGAAATCCGCACCCTCCAGCTTCTCCTTCGGCAGGTCCACGCTGTATTGAATGAAGTGCGGGCTGGTGCCGACGGCCGGGCCGTTCAACTGCACGTTGACGCGATTGGCGCGCGTCTGATTCGAGAACGCGCGCGAGGCGCTGGCGGGCGGTTCGGAGCGTGCGGCGGCCGTTCCGGGCATGCGCCCCGTTGACGGCGTGACGCTATATTGCCCGGATGAGCGATCGGCCGAGTGATGTCGATCGCCATCGCGCGAGGCGGCACCGCGCGAGGCTTCCATCGCTGCGGCGTTCCGCGCTGCTTCGTTGCGGCTTACCGGGCGCGACGCATACATCGGCATCGGCGGCTCGGATGCCTTCCACGGTTTGGGGGATTCCGTTTGTGGCGGCTTCGACGCGCTCGTGGCCGGCGCCGCAGGCTTCGCGGCGACCGTGCTGGCCGGCGCGCCGCTCGATGGCGGCGGGTTGCTCCGAGGCGAAGGCGCCGGTGCAGCGGTCGGCTTCGGATCGCGCGCGGCGGATGCCAGTTGGGTCGGCTGCGATGGCTCCGATCGAGGCTTCTGTGCCGGCGTCTGCGCCGCTTGCTGAACCGGCTGTTTCACCGCGGGCGAGTCAGCAGCCCGTTCCCGCCGCACGGGTGGGGAGGCCGGCGGCTCGGTGCGCGATCGCGCGGCAACCGTCTCATAAGTCGGGGCTCGCCCTGTCGGGTAATCGCGCCCCGCGGTTGAGCCCGTAAAGGCCGATTGCGACGCCCTCGAATCCGCTCGCGTTGGTGAATCCGCCGGCGTTGTCTTCGGGGGAACGGGTGGCGTCGTTGGTGAATTGCGCCGTGAGGCCGGCTCGTTGTACGCCAGCGCGGTCGGGGGCCGGCCCAGGGACGACGGCGGCGCGAACTGCGCCAACAGCGTCGGCGGCGGGAAGTAGTCCGTCATCTGCACTTGCGCGACCGTTCGCGCGGCATCCTCGGGATGCAGCGGCTCAAGGCCGATCTGCTCGGCGAAAAAGGCAGCGGCCGTCTGCGGGATGCGCGAGTGCCCCATGTTGTCGATCATCTTTCCGCGGACGGTCTTGAAATTACGCGCCTCGTACCATGCGACGGCGTCCTGCGACTCGGTCTTGCACGCCGGGAAGTCTCCATCGCCGATGAAAATGGCCACCGGCACACGGTCTTTGTAAAGCGGTACCGTCGCATCGGTCAGCAGGGCCGCCGAGAAATTAGACAAACGTACAGCAATGGCAGCGAACCGGTCGGGGAATCGATTGGGGAAGTAGTGCGCGAGGTACCCTCCGCACGACCAGCTTGTCGCCAGCACCTTCTTGCGATCCGTGTTCGTCGTCTGGAACACGTGCTCCATGATGGCGATCACATTCTCCTTGTCGCGCAGCACGTAACTGTGTTCGCGCGTCAGGGGGTACTCCATGAACGAATCGCTCGTGTTCAGCTCCGGTGCACACACCACATATCCGTAGATGTCCGCTTCCTTCTCCCATTCGCGCTCCTGCGGCAGCGCGTTGTCGTACGGCTTCATCCCGTGGAACGTCATCACCAGCGGCCAGCCCTTCATCCGCGGGTTCGGGTGCCGCCCGTTGTTACGAACATAGTCCACCGGCAGATAGAGGTGATACCCCGCCTTGGTGGTCGGCTCGGTGACGTATTGATAAATGCCCTGACCGCGCGGCTGCGGCACGGCACAGCCCGACGCCCAGGACAGAACCATGCCCAGAAGCCCAATCGTTAGGAATCGTCGTCCTAGGAGCATGTACACCCTGTGCTGCAAAGCAAGCAACGCCATCGACTCGACTCGTCGCGGCCTCGTCGCCGTTACTCTTTCGGCCGCCAAGCGGCCTGTTCGTTTATTATCGTGACCCGTCGGCATCCGTTCCTAACGGTTTCGGGGATTGATACTACCACGCGACCCGGCCGGTTGCCGGGCCTGATTTTTTCGGACTCCCCCCTCTGACCGCGCCAAGTCCGTTACGTCCAGATGGTCGAAACGGTTCCAATCCTCGTGCGATCCGCTTTTCCATTATAAGCTGCGATGCGGGCCAAGCCAAACACGGTTCGACCGCAGGAAACGCGTTATTTGACGAGCCAAGGGCACCGCTTTTTCCATCATGACGCCAACAAATCCCGACAATTCACAACCTGAATCGCCTCCAGGGCGAGACCGATCGCAACAGAATCTCGTCGGCCGATTTGTGGTCGAGCGCGATGGCGTTCGTCACGTCGGTCTCGCGGCGCACGAGGCGCAAGAGGCACTCGCCGCTGCACCGGCCGGCGCGGCAAGCCAACTGCTGCTCATTCATCACGTCGGCGATCGCGGAACGATGGAGCTGATCGGCGTGGAGCCGGCCGCACTGTCGCGCGTCAGCGCGGCGGTCTTCTGGTTTGAGGATGTGCGCATCGGGCGCGCCGCGTATGAGTCACTCATCAACCGCGACAACGCCCTGGGCGAGCGGGCGGTGCGCCGCGCGGCGCCGCCATGCAGGCTGAACGTGCGATTCGCCCGCGTGCCGAGCCACACGCCTCCGATCGCACTGGTGGTGCAGTTCCCCGAGCCGTGTTTCGACGCGGCGATGCGATGGATGAGCCGTGTGATCGTTGGAGCGACCATTCCGCAGGAGGCGGGCCGGACGGCGCTGCGCGACTTCGATGCCGGCGCTCCGCAGATCATGGAGTCGGCGACCGTCGAGCCGGCGTAAGAGCTTTCTTAATATACCCTCTCGCGTTCAGGGAGAGGGTTGGGGCGCGGGTGAATCCTTCCGTCTAAGCGGCTATACCCCCTCACCCGACCTTTCCCCCAAGGGGGAGAGGAGTTTTGAAACCGGCATTAATCACTTCTTAGCAGGCTGGAGGATCAGCGTCACAGCCGTGCCGAGCGGCGGGATCGCGTCCGTATTCGCCTTCAGCCACAGATCCGTGTCGCTGGACGAATGCGATGTGGCCAGCGAAAGCAGCGAACTGGGGAAATCCACCACCGTCACGAGCGTGCCTTCCTCGTCCGCCGCGAACCGATTCGACTTGTCGCGCTCCGACCCCGAGAACACCCAGGCCCGCGGCGCCATCGGCCGCCCCGCCGCCACGTCGATCATCCAATCACAGGCCGACTGCTCGACGACGCGGTTGTTCAATTCATATCGCACACGCACTTCGACCGCGTCGCCGCTGGCGGCGCGCTCGGTACCCGTTTCGGGAAAGTAGCGGGCCGTGTGCCCCGGTTGCAGGCCGATCAGGCCGAGCGCCTGGAAGATCGTGCTGCACGGGACGCTTGTCTTGAGAATGCTCTCGTGCTCCTTCGGCACTGGCGCCTTGCTGTAGGCGAACAGTTCCAGTGGTCCCTCGCGCAGTATCACTTCGCACGCGATCTCCACTTTCGGCACACGAAAGTCGATGCGCACGCCCGGCGCGTAGTCCACCGCTTTGGCCGCGCCGCGCTGCAATGAATCGACGGTCGCGCGATCGCCCTGCTGTGAATCCGGCGAACAGGAGGCGGCGAAGGCCAGCACGATTAGCGCGCCCAGCACCCGGGCTTGTTGACGGTGCCACCCGTTTGCCGTTCTCTTGAATTCTGTCTCAAATGACACGGCCGCTCCTGTAAGGTGATTTCCCGGCGCTCCCTTACGGTCGCGGCTCGGATGCTCGCGAAATGGGCGGTCGCGGCTCGGATGGGCGGCCCAATTGCTCGCACGCTTACCTGCCCACGCCGGAGTAGAGCATGAGCGTCCGGCGCAGGTCATCCCGCATCATCGCCGCGCCGCGGTGATCGGGCACGAACTTCAGCACCGTCTCCGCCGAATCGACGGCCCGCTGCACCCGGCGGCGCATTTCCGCCCAGTCATTGCGCCGCGCCGCCGCCTTGGCGAGATTTCCCTCGGCGACCGCCTTGTGATACCACGCCTCATGATAATCCGGAGCAAGCCGGATGGCCTCATCGGCCAGCTCCAGCCCCGCCGACCACCAGCCGATCGTCATCGGCACGTTGAGCATTGTTCCCAGCGTCAGCGCGCGATGATAGGGGCCGCCCTTCGCCCGCACGATCCAGTCGGCCGGTTTGAGCAGGTCTTCGCGTGGTTGGTAGTCTCGAATCAGCGCTTCGTGTTCGGGGATGCGGCGCAGATAAATGACCGCGTACGGATCGAAATAAACCGGCGACCACGTGTTCACGTCCAGCGCCAGCTTGCGGATCAGCGGCTGCGTGTCCGGCCCGGCGTGGAGCAGCACGACGTTGATCCCGTGCTCGTCGAGAAACGTCTTGTGGTCGAGCTTGCCGAGGCCGACATCGAATGCGGCGCGGAGGACTGGCTCGGGGTAAGCGAACGTGTTTGTATCAACAAAAAGCTTGAAACGCTCGGGCAACCAGAGCAGCGTGTTGCTCGATGAGAAATAGTCAACGAACAGGTTGGGACGGATCGCATCGTGCCGACCCAGCCACGAGACGGCCTCTCGCAGAAAAGTCACATCGCTGTAGCCGCTGCCGAACTCGCGCGTGATGCGCCGCTCGGTGTAAGAAAAGCGGCCGGTCACGATGCCGACACTGCACCAGCCCGCAAGCAGCAGCGCCGTCACGGTCGAGAGCAGTCGACCGGTCGGGTGCATCAGCGTCAGACGATCTGCCAGTGCGCGATGCAAGGCAGCGACCGCAAGCGGCGCGGCGACCAGCGCAAACGGCGCGACGTTCCGACGCATCTGAATCGACATCGCCGCCAGCAGGAGCAGCACGAGCGCTTCACCCCATCGCCCACGGCGAAGCAACAGCACAAACCCCACAGCCGCGATTGCCAGGAGCAGCACGTATGCATGGATCGTCCGAGCGTTGATGGGCTGGCCGAGATACTTGAATGGCGAATGAAACTCGGAGATCTCCGACCAGGCGCTAACCCGAGGCTCCTGCGGGCCGGAGGCCATCACGTCGTGCTGGCTCAAGTAGCGAAGTGTAGTGATGGGGAAAATCGCCCCGCGGACGTGCCACGGATTCACTGCGCACGCCGTGATCTGCACGGCGAGCAGGATCGCCAGGAACTTCGCGCGCGACGGTTCGGCCGGGCGCCGCCATTGCCGCAGCGCCGAACCGGCGAGCATGGCGGCCGTGACCAGCGGTCCGACGAGGAAGTAGCTGTGCAGATTGACCCAGAGAGCCTGCATCGCGCCGAGGCCGGCGAGCTGCCGGCGCGACGATCCGCCGCGAACGAGCACCGCCATGAGAATGACCAGCAAGGCATGACTGAACAACTCCGGGCGCATGCTGAACCGCTCGTACGCGCCCAGCGCCGCAAGCAGCCCCGCCCAGGCGACGACGTGCCACGATTTTGTCAGTCCCCGTGCGATCGCCGCCACACCGACGAAGACGAGTGCGAGCAACACGCTGCGCAGCGCGATGAGACCGCCCGGACCAGCCGCGCGCTCCAGCCAGGCCATGACAACCTGGGCGCCCCAGTTGGCGTTGATGAAGTCCTGCGCGTTCGCGGGGAGGATAAACGGGTCGCGCGCAATGATCCGGCCGGTGTCAAGGAAGTGCCGCCCGTAGGCGAGGTGGTAGCCGCTGTCGAGATCGCCGAGTTTGAACCAGCCGAGCAGCGCGATGACGACGGCGATGGCGACGATCGCGCCGATTTCGGAGATGACGCCGGATCGCGCTGGGTCATGGTTCTCAAGAAACTGCGATGGCGATGAATTCATAGCGTTGGGCGCTGCAAGCAAGCTCGCCGGCTAATTGGACGTAGTACGTGTCGCGCGGCGTGGGAGGTCGTCGGTCCACGTCGTTGGCGGTCGTCGCGCATCCGGGAATTCATCGGCAAATAATAAGGCCGGCCGATGGGGTTGCCATCGACCGGCCCGCTGAATAAGACCAATCGTCCGCTAGACCGTATGTTACAAGCCGGTGGCGGAGGTCAGCGTCGGGAACGCCTCGGCCTCTGCCTCTTCCTGAATGATGATCGACGGCTTGATGAGAATCAGCAGCACCTGGTCGTCCTTGACGTTGGACGTGTTCGAAAAGGCCCGCTTGAGCACGGGGATGCGCGAGAGAATCGGCACGCCCGCGTCGATGTCGCGCTCGGCCGAGAGCTTCAGGCCGCCGATCAGCAGCGTGCCGCCGTCGGGCACCGAGACGGTCGTCCGCACCTGTTGCGTCGTCTGCGTGGCCAGTTCGATGAAGCCCGATCCGACCGTCTGCGAGCCGCCGAAAAAGACCGTTCGGAAGTCGCCGGTTACACGGGTGAACGTTCGCACGGTCATGGTGACATACCGGCGATCCGCCGTGACGGTCGCCTGCACGTCGAGCGAGCGGCCGGTCAGGGCCGTCGCGATGTTCGGAAGGAAGGCGCCGGCGTTGTCGCCGATGACGGGCGTCAGGGCGGCGATGTAGTCCTGCTCGATAAAGGCCTCGAAGGCGGCGCGCTGGCCGTTGAACAGCACGAGGCGGGGCGCGTCCAGGTCGCTGGAGCGCCGGTCGATCTGCGTCGCGCGGAGCAGGAAGTCAACCTGGATGTTGTCGAGGAAGCTGCCGAAAATCTGGAACGCCGGCGTGCTGTTCGCGATGCTGCCCAGCGTGCCGTTGATGTTGGTGTTGCTCGGCGCGGCCAGGTCCAGCGTATTGTTGACGATCGGAATCGGCGTCATCGTGCCGATGGCCGGGCCGACGTTGCCGTTGGCCGGCACGAGACCGGGCTGACCGTACGGCTGACCGAAGGGCTGCGTCGGGAGGTTAATGCCGACGCCGCCCGGGGCACCGGGAGTGAAGCCGTTGCGAACAAACTGCCGCGGCACGAGCACGGGGTTGTTGGTGGCCGGATCGAGGATGGTCGTGCGATCGAACCCGGCGTTTCCGTTGTTCAACACGACGTCGAGGTCGACACCGATCTGCTCGAGCCAGTTGCGCGTGATGGTAATGTAACGCGCTTCGACGGCGATCTGCAGGGCGCGCGACTGGCGAAGCTGCCGAAGCAGATCGCGCAACTGGGTATGGGCACTGGACGTTTGCGTGACAACCAGTTGCTGGTTCAGCGCCTGGATCGAGCCGGTGTTGCCGCCGGCCTCGCGCCAGCTTTCGGGA
>CAZQCF010000044.1:0-27943 GCA_964592235.1 uncultured Planctomycetaceae bacterium | reverse complement strand
GGTCTGCGGACCCGACCTACGCGATTCATCATCGCGGCCCCGCCCTTTGCTTCGCAAAGGACAGGGCTCCCCGGCGCATTCCGCCGCATGACTGCGGCGGCTCGGACCGGCGCGCGGCAGAATTCAGCAATTTGTCCGAGATTGACGTTCGGGTTGCCAGCGCTTGACGTTCGGATTGCCAGCGATTGACGTTCGCGTTGCCAGCGCTTGACGTTCGGGTTGTCAACGTTTGAAGTTCGTGCGGCCCAGGCCCTTCGAGCCGTTCATGGCCGCGCGAAAGAAAGAGTTCCTCGTGCGGCCGATGCCGGGCAGGCGTCCCTGGCCAATGCCGAAGTCACCACCGATGAATCCCGGTGTGGGCCGCGGACCGGATGTGTTGTTCAACTGCTGAAGGACCGACTGATCGTTCTGCTGGGTGGGGTCGGTCGGCGTGACGGTGCCGGTCGCCGGATTGTTGTTGCCGAGCAGATTGGTCCAGTTGCCGCCGGGATTGAGCATGATGCCCAGACCGCGGTCGTTGAGCATGGCGAACAACTGATCGGCGCCGCCGAGACCGAACACATCGTTGACGTTGACCGTGCGGTCGAACTGCACGTTGTCGATGGCGCGGGTCAGGGCCTGGGTGATAAACTGGCCCGGCGTGACAAAGCGCGAGCGGAAGTTCTGCAAACCGCCGAACGAAGTCGCCTGCGTCTGGATCGCCTGGATCAGACCGCGACCCTGCTCCGTCAGGAACATGCGGAACTGGCCGTTGCCGTCGTACTCGAACCCGAAGATGTCCGTGCCTTTCTTGGACAGCACGGCCACGGGCGACTCGATCTCCATGTCGCTGCGCGTGGCGCCTTCGGCCACACCGGCGCGCACCGCGCCGTGCGCCAACTGAATGCGGCTGCGCGCGGCGCCGTCCTTGATCTGCAATTCGGAGATGTTCACCAGCGACAGGCGGTCAAACAGCAGCACGGTCGGCGGATCGGCCGGGCGCGCCACGAGCTTCACTTTGCTGCGGATGCCGACGGAGATTTGCTGGCCGGCCTTGACGGTGTCGCCCATCTTCAATTGCGACCAACCGGTCTTCACCTTCGGGTCGGTCCCGGTCGGCGCGACGCGGACGTTGCCCTGCAGTTCAACCGCTTCGTACACCAGCGAGCCGTCGCCTTGATTCACAACCGGGGCGGCTGGCCCGGACGCGGGCGTTTCGGCCCAGGTGGACTGCGGCGAAGGCAGGAAGGCCAACGCGAGCATTGCCGTCGGAAGCATTCGTCGAGTACGCATGGCTGCACCATCTCCCCCCTGAGGGACGCCAGGAAGTCCAGATAAAGATATACGTTACGAGACCCCCGACAGGCAAATGCGAATTCTCGCCTTTTTTCCGGTCCGAGGGTGCTCGCCTTACCTCTTGCGGTTCAACTATTTACGCTCTGATCCGACCCGGCTTCCCATCGGCCAGGGCGGCTCGGCTCATCACTTATTGGGGCTGGTTCGGCCGATTCGGCGGTTTGACCGGCGGCGGGACGATCAGGTTGCCCTGCTCGTCGCGATCGCGCTCGTCGCTCAATTCCACGCCGGGCGATTCGTACAGCCCCTTCTTCTCCATGATCTCGTCGGCCTTGCGCATCAGGGCGGCCAGCGCGGCCCCGCTCATGAAATCGTAGTCCACCGTGTCGATCAGCATTTCGCGATAGATCAATTCGCGCATCGCGTAACGCCGATCGCTCAAGCCCCAACTGCCAAACAACCGCATGTTGATGCCGCCGTGAATCTGACAGATTCGGCAGACCATGAAGGCCACCGAACCGACGTCGATCACGTTTTCGGGCTGGAGCTTCCACGCCGCACGCGTGATGCCCCGATCTTCCAGTTTCTGTCGCCGTTCTTCAAAGTTCGCGCTGGTGTCTTCTCCATCCGCGAGGATCAACATGGCCCGGTAGGCCTCGTCGACCGTGACGACATCGACCTCCGTCAAGTAGGCATGAAAACCCTCATCGCTCAATTCGGCGGCGTTCGCCGGCGGCGCGGACGTGCGCGGACCGGTGCAGCCGAGGATTCCAATACCCAGAGATAACGCGAGGAAACAGGCGAGGATGCGCAAAGGGGTCGGTTGATGCCCAATTATACACCGCAAACGGGCGGCCGGCACGAAATTGTTCGTCAGAAAGACCATGTAATACCCGTCAGGAGAAAGGTCCGAGTGGTGCGGTCCGAAAAAGCATCGCCGGGGAAGAAGGTGCCGAATCGGACCGTCCACGCCAGGTCGCTCCAAATACGCCAGTTCGCGTAGTAATCCATTTCCCAGCCGAGGTAGCCGCTCTGCTGATCGGCGAGAACGTCGCTGACGGCGGCAATCGACTTGTGCTTGTAGTACAGGTAATAATCGGTTCCCAACTCGAGTTCGCGGGTCGCTTCAATGGTGGGCAGCGGGCGAAACGATCCGCCGAGCCGCCAGACGTGCAGATTGGAATTGCGCGGCGAGAAGGAGATACCCGTATCACGAAAGCCGAAACCGTTGAAGCCGCGATCGACCGTGTCGTTGCGGTTTCCGCCGACTGCATTGGTGGGGCTGCCCAGCCGATTGGCATCACCGCTGGCGAACATGTACTCGGCCGAGACGACGGGCTTGGTGCGGTGGCGGAAGAAGTAGTCAAGGCGGTGGTCGAAGCCCCATGCCTTGATCTCGTCGGTGAACATGAATCGGCGGTTGCCGTAGCTCTCGCCGCGTTCGATGACCCATTCCGACAGATATCTCAAGTTGTCGATAACCTGGCCCGTGGATCCGAATCCGTAGTACTGCGAATCGTACCGATAGTTCTGGAGGTAGTTCGGCGGGTCCTCGCGCGTGTCGTCGTCCTGAAACGCGGCGTAGGCGAACGGTTCGTGCTTGTCCCATCCCTTGTACTTGGTCTGCACCACCCAGAACCGCCGGTCGGAATGGTCGGAGACGGGGCGGCTGCGGTCGATGTTCTCGGTGCTGGCGGGCGTGCGGCCGTAGAGCAGCGTGGTTTCAAAGTCGAGCCATTCGCCCTGCACCTGCACATGATCGAGCGGAAGGTCGATCGCGTAGCCTGTTCCGATGTACACGAGATCGCGTCCGACCTTGACCTTCAATTCGAACGGCGCATTGGATTCGGTATTGAGGCGCAGCGCCTTGGCGACATCGAACTGGTACCAGCCGCGCTCAAGGTTCGGGCCGTCGAGATCGTCCTCGTTCGGGGTGAACGAGTCGCCGTGGTTCCAGTCGAAGTACGTGGCGCGGACGCGAAGGTAGCCTTCGTGGATGCCGCGGTCGGCCGTGAATGAAGTCCAGACGCGCAGCTCATTCTGGCGGAGCGTACGGCTGCTGTTGAATCCGTCGTCGAACAGGAAGAAGTACGAATTGAACCAGCCGCCGTAGTCAAGCCGAAATTTCTGGGAGAGCGGCAGGGCTTCCTGGTAGCGCCGCTGGTTTTCTCGCTCGAGTGATCGCTGGCGTTCGATGAACGACGAACTCGTCCCGCCCGGCTGATTCAAGCCCAGCTGCGCGCGTGCACCTGCCGGCAGCGCAGACAGCAACGCGATGGCGAAGAGCGAGTATTGCGGAATGCGAACGGGCGAGGGGGGCAAAGCCGAGTCTACCTCCGTGTCGTCGGCATCAGGCAGTCCAGGGGACTTCGAGCGAAACCCGTTTCGCCCGTACGACCGCGCCTCACTGGGAATAGTGCGGCCAGCCGTGCCGGATTTCAAGCGCCGGCGGTCGCGAATCTCGCTGACCCCGTTCGGCTGGGCCTGTTTGACGCGATCCCTTCGGTATCGGCGCTTCGCATTCAGGCCACCCATTGGAGAACACGGCCGGGCGAACTGCCTGGCCGTTCATCCGCGCTATCAACATTGGAAACAGGGTTCGCCGCATTCGTGTCCGCACGGGTTAGCGGCCGGGTGTCCGCGCTCGCAGAAATTCCGCCAGTCGGGCCGCATGCACCTCGCGGCTGTGCTCTCCTAGCGCGGGCGGAAAAACGAGGTCGGCACCGGCCCGCGCGACGCAAAAGGCGCGAACCTGCCGCACGGCGTCGGCCAGACCGGCCGGATCGCCCAGCGCCGCGCGAAACGAGCGGTCCGGTGCGATTGACGACAGCAGGCGAAAATCACAACTGCCCGGCGCTTCTTCAAGGCAGAGGATCGGCCGACGAGCCGCGAGATATTCGAACAACTTAGCACGCGGGGTCCAATGCCCTGCCTCGCGCCCGGTAAGCAGCAGCAGCGCATGGGCATCGGCGATTCGCTTCCATGCCTGTTCGCGCGGCAACAGGCCCGTGGCTTCGACGCGTTGATCCAACCCCACGTCGCGGAGGTAATCGCGCGAAAGGTTTCCGACGAATCGAACGCGAATGCCGCGCGCAACGTCCAGCGGTAGCTCGCGGAGCGAATCGAGGAACAACTCTGGTCGATTGCGCGCGATGACGGTGCCGACGTGCGCGAGTATCAGCTCGCTATCCGCCGACGGCGGCGCGGGCGGCAGCGGCATCGGCGGCAGCGCGGGGTCGAACCCGTTTGAAATAACTGCGACGCGATCAGGCGGCAGCGCGAATTCACGAAGGATGTCGTCGGCCATCGTGTCCGACACGGCGATCACACCCTCCGCGGCGCGAACGCACTCCGTGTAAAGCGCCTGATGACGCCGCTTCGCGAACGCGTACAGCGGCTCATAGCCGCCGGGGCCGAACCAGGTATCGCGCAGATCGAGAAAGTACGGCGCGCCACTCGCACGATGCAGCCGCAGTCCCAGCCACGCGGCGCTGGCGGGGGGGAACGACGCGAGAATCGCATCGGGTCGCGCCTCTCGCGCCGCCGCGACAGCGAATTGCTCCGCAGCGCTCATCCAACGCCGGAAGCGATCGGGAAAAATAAAGTCGCGGAGGAATCGCTTGAGGCCCGGCTGCCTCACACGGCGCGGGTCAAAGTCGGGGAACGTTTCGACCGCGCCGCCGCGCGGATCGTCGACGGAATGCACCGACACGCCTGGCACATCCGGCGGTGCGATCGTTCGGCGGGCGGTCAAGACCTCGACGCTCCAGCCGTGGCGGGGCAGGACCCGCGCGAAGGCGCCGATCCGCTCGGCCGCGGCGCCAATCGCCGGCGGATACCAATAGGAGACGAACATCAGTCGGCGCGCCGGTGCCTGGTTCCCTGCGAGATGGTCGTCCGCCGCAGTCATGGGCGACATTGAAGCTTTTGTTTCGCCGTGCGTCTACGGTTATCGTGGAAATCGGGGCGGTCATCACCGACGATTCGGTAGGACGCAGCGTTTCGAGCATGATGCGGAGTTTATGGCCGACGGACTTCACGTTGTGATCGTGCCTTCGTGGTGGCCGTCGCCGGAGCGGCCGCTGCACGGGGTGTTCTTTCCGGATTTCGCGCGGGCCATGGCCGAGGCCGGCGTTCGGGTCGGCGTCGTGACGCCCGATCTGGTCGGCGCGCGGTTCTGGCGCGAGACCTCCGCACGCTGGCGAGCGCGGGTGGAGTGGGAAGCGGTTGGCGATGTTCCGGTCGTGCGGGTGCGCGGTCGGCACACATCGCTCGGCCGATCGGGCATTCACATGCGGGTCTATCGCCGTCGATTGGAGATCGGGCTGGCCGCGTACGCCGAGCGCTACGGATCGCCCGATCTGCTGCACGCGATGGCGGCGCTGCCCGCAGGATGGGCGTGCACGCACTTGAGCGAGTCGCTTGCCTCGCGCGTGCTGATCACCGAACACACCGGGCCGTTCGCCTTGCTGCTGCGACCTTCTAGTGCCGCAAAGATGACGCACTCTGCACTTGCACGGGCTGCCCAGGTCGTGGCTGTCAGTGCAAATCTGAAATCCGAGATGCAGGCCGCGGGTGTCTCGGGCCCGATCGGGGTCGTGGGCAATCTCGTGGCGGATGCGTTCCAGCCCGCTGCGCCGCCGGAGATTCCCGGAGCAGGCGACTTGCGATCTCGCTTCCAGGTCGTTTTCGTGGGCCGGCTGACGGTTGAGAAGGGATTGCGTGAATTGGTCGCCGCGGCGGCGTTACTCGCAAAACAGCCCGAGACTCGCTGCGTGTGGCACTTTGTCGGAACGGGGCCGATGGAGGCCGAGCTTCGCGCGGCGATGGCGCGAAGCAATGCCCAATCGGTCTTTCACGGGTACCAGGACTCGGCGGGCGTGGCGTCGATCCTGCGGGCGAGCCATGTGCTCGTGCTGCCCAGTTACGGCGAGAACTATCCGCTGGCGATCTGCGAGGCGTTGGCGAGCGGGCGGCCCGTGGTTACAACCGACGTACCGGGCTGCGCAGCATTGATCGGCCCTGGTGATGGTTTGGTCGTGCCCGTGCGCGATGCGGTGGCGCTGGCCGATGCGGTGCAACGCTGCGCGGTGGACTACGCTCAATGGGACTGGCGAGCGATCGGCGCGCGGGCGCGGGATCGTTTCTCGCGGGCCACCGTGGCAAATGAGTACATTCGTCTTTATGAAGCCGTCCGAGCGGACAGCTTGCCGAACGCCCGAGCGCGGTAGGGTCTATGTGCGGAATCGCCGGTGTCATGCTCGACGAACTCGACCCCCGCGCGGCGGAATGGGTCACCGCCATGACGCAGCGGCTGCATCATCGCGGGCCGGACGACGGCGGCGCGGTGGCCTTCGGGCTGGGCGGGCGGCCGGCCGTGGCGCGAGCATTGAGTGCGCCCGGGCAGGCCGTCGAATGGGAGTATCTCATCGCGCAGGCGGCGCTGGGCGCGCGGCGGCTAGCCATCGTGGACCTGTCGCCGGCGGGGCATCAACCGATGGCGTCGGACGACTGCGCGGTGTGGCTGGCCTTCAATGGAGAAATTTACAACCACGCGGCGCTCCGCGAGGAATTGACGGCGCGGGGCATGGCGTTTCGCGGGCGGTGTGATACGGAAGTATTCCTAGCGGCCTATCGCGCCTGGGGGACGGATTGCTTTCAACGTTTCGAGGGCATGTGGGCCGCGGCGATCTTCGACTGGCGCGAGGGTCGCGCGGTGCTCGCGCGCGATCGCCTCGGCATCAAACCGCTGTTCGTCGCGCGCTTTGAGAAAGGACTGGCTTTCGCCTCGGAGATTCCCGCGCTGCTCACGCTGCCGGGCGCGCCTCGCGAGGCCGGCGAGCCGGGCCTGCGCGATTTTCTCGTTCGCGGCCTCGTCGATCACACACAGGAGACGATGTTCGCGGGAGTTTTCTCCTTTCCCCCGGGGTGCTACGCGGAACTCAATCTACAGCGGCGCGAGGGCGCAAGCGCATCGGGTATCCTTCGCCGTTATTGGCGGCTGGACCTTTCGCCGCGCGATTTTCCCGATTCCCCGAGGCGCGTACACGACGCGCTGGCATCGGCTGTCGAGTCTCATCTTGTCGGCGATGTTCCCGTCGGCACGTGCCTCTCCGGAGGCATCGACAGTTCGTCGATCGTTGCGCTGCTGGGTCAACTCGGTAAGAACACGCCCGATGCCTGGTCGCAGCACGCCTTCACGGCCTGCCTGCCGGGCCGCGCGATGGACGAAACGCGCTATGCCGAGATTGCCAGTCAAGCCGCCGGATCGCTGGAATGGCATCGCGTTGAACCGAGCGGTGAGCGGCTGGCGGCGGTGATGGATGCATTCGTGCGTCACCAGGGGCAGCCGGTCGGCTCGGCATCGATGTACCTGCAATGGGAAGTGATGGGACTTGCGAAACAGACGGGCGTAAAAGTCTTACTCGACGGTCAGGGCGGCGATGAACTTTTCTGCGGCTATCACGGGCATGTGCCGCCGTTGCTGGCATCGCTCGTTCGGCGCGGCCGAATCGGGGCGTTCCTGCGGGAATACCGGGCGGCGCGGCGGGGACTGTTCGCCGACGGCCGGCTGCGCGGGCACGTTGTGGCGGCGCTGCTGCCGCCTGGCTGGCGCGATTCGCTGCGGCTGCGGCGGGATCGCGCGGCGATGAGCTGGCTCGCGCCGGAGCTGTTCACCGTTGACGATGCGACCACGCTGGCAACGGCGCTGGGCTGGCGCGATGAAACCGGCGAGCCTGCGGCCGGCGGCGGCGCGCTGGAGGCCGAACTGGCTCGCATTCTGCTGCGCGAGAGTCTGCCCGCCCTGCTGCGTTATGAAGATGCCAGTTCGATGGCACACTCCATCGAGGCGCGCGTGCCCTTTCTCGATCGCGGCGTAATGGAATTGGCGATGCAACTGCCTTCCGCGCTGAAAATTCGGGACGGCGTCAGCAAGGCCGTGCTGCGCGACGCGATGCGAGGCCTCGTGCCCGACGAAATTCTCTCTCGCCGGGACAAGATCGGATACGGCGCGCCGCAGGCGGCCTGGTTGCGCGGGGCGCTCCGCGACTGGTGGGTGGACGCGGTCACGTCGGACAGCTTTTTCAACCGCGGGTGCTTCCGGCCCATCGGCGTGAAGGCCCTGATGGAGCGGTTCGATCGCGGCGATGACAGCGCTGCGACACCGCTTTGGCGCATGGCGATGGTAGAAACCTGGGCGAGGATGTTCCTGGATTGAGAAAGTCGGTCCCAAAGACCTGGCCGCAAAAGGTCGCGGCCGTGCCACCCCTGCTACGCCTTTTCCAGCATGACGACTTCGCCGCCACTGCCGATGCGCCGGATGCCGCGCAGGGCCATGCCCATCATCTCGGGATTGGTCGCCCAGCGCATCGCCTCCGTCCCGCTGATGTCCTGGTCCTGATACATTTTCAGCAGGTGCTGGTCGAAACTCTGCATACCCGACTCACCGGTCTCGATGTACGTCAGCAGCTCGCCCAGCCGCCGCTCCTGAATGAACTTCTCCGTCACGGCGCTTCCGCGAAGCACTTCCACCGCCGGCCGCCGCCCGCCCGCCGCCGTCGTGACCAGCCGCTGCGAGATAATCGCCTCCACGTTCGTCGCCAGTTGCGAGAGCAGAATCGAATGCTCGTCAGCGGGGAACATGGCGATGATGCGCTCGATCGTCTGCGCCGCGTTGGAACTATGAAGCGTCGAGAAGACCTGGTGCCCCGTGTCGGCCGCGCGCAGGGCGATCTTGAGCGTCTGCACGTCGCGCAGCTCGCCGACCAGGATCACGTCGGGGTCCTGCCGCATCGCCTGCCGCAGGGCCTGTTCGAACGATGGTGTATCCGTGCCCAGCTCGATCTGCGAGATCATCGCCTTCTTGTTGTGGTGTACGAACTCGATCGGGTCCTCGATCGTCACGACCTTGCAGCGATAGGTCTCATTGATCAGATCGATCATGCTGGCCAGCGTGGTGCTCTTGCCGCTGCCGGTTGTGCCGGTCAGGAGCGTGAGGCCGCGCTGCGAGCGGGCGATGTCGTGAATCACGGGGGGTAGTTTCAGTTCATCAAACGACGGGATCTTCCCCTGGATGACGCGCAGGACGACGCCGCAGCCGTTGAGATGTTGAAACGCACTGCATCGGAATCGACCCACGTCTGAATGTGAATAGGAGAAGTCAATCCCCTGCACGAGATCCCGGTCGAGGTCGGCCTTGCGCGACGGCGGCAGAATCTCCATGAGCAGATTACGCACCTGCACATCGGTCAGCATCGTGCCTTGAACAAACCGAGCCGAGCCGTTGATGCGCATCATGGGCGCCGAGCCGGCCTGGATATGCAGGTCCGAAGCCTTGTTGTCGATGGCGAACTTCAAGAGCTGGGCAAGTTCCACGGGTTGGCTCCAATTGACAGTGCTCGGCGATTATACCGGATTCACGCGGTTCGACGCCGCCCCGGCAGCAGGAGGCGAAGCTCCTCCATTCGCAGAACGGCCGCCACCAACAGGTACGCGGCGATCGCGGCGCCCAGCGGTACAAACACCTGCACCCCCCGCGAAGCCAAGCGCCCCATACCCGTCAGATCGACGCCGGCCACCCACCGATCAACGGCCCACGCCGTCGCGCCCGCGGCCGCCGCCCCCAGCGCCGTTCGCATCGTTGACGTAATTAACAATCTCGCGCCGACGCGCCCCTGCATCTTCCGCCGAAGCAGCCAGACCGAGACGGCGACGTGAAGCGTGGCCGAAACCGCCGTGCCCAGGCCGAACGCCGCCTCGCGAATGCCAGGGTGCCATAATAGTGACATCACGAGCACGAAGTTGACCGCCACCAGCGCGCAGCTGATCCACATCGGCGTCAGCGTGTCGCGCAGGCTGTAGAACCCCCGCAGGACGATGTGTTGACAACAATACGCGGGCATCCCCAGGGCGTACCATTTCAGCGCGTAGGCCGCGCGGGCCGTTGCGTCCGCGTCGTAGCGACCATACTGAAAGAGCAGACGAATGATCGGCTCGGCGAGGATGAACAGCGCCACGCCGCACGGAAGTCCCTCGAAGATGGCGACGCGCATCGACTGACCCAGCGTCGCGCGAAGGCCGGGATAATCCTGCCGGCTCGCATAGAGACTGAACAGCGGGAACGCGGCGGTCGCCAGCGAGATCGCCAGCACGCCGAGCGGGAACTGATACAGCCGTTGCGCGTTGTTGATGGCGGACAACGCGCCGTCCGTCAGCGGATAGACAACGGTTCGACCGAGAAAGGAGAACGATTCGGGCATGCCCGGCCCGCGCGTCAGGAACGTGCAGATCTGCGCGTCGAGAAACACGCTAAGCAGCAGAACCCCCTGCCCCAGCACAATCGGCACGAAGCTTCGCAGGATGCGGCGAAGCTCCGGGTCGTGCGTATCCAGCGAGAATCGCCACGTCACGCCCAGCCGCCGCAGCACGGGGAAGATAATCGCCAGTTGCACAACGGCGGCGACCAGCACGGAGATGGCGACGCCGTACACGCGCTGCTCGGGCGCGGCCCCCATCACGGGGCCGATCGCCTCGACGCCGGCGATCATGAACAGATTGAGCACAATCGGCAGCAGCGAGGGGACGGTGAAATGCTGGATGCAGTTCAGGATGCTCGCGAACAGCGCCAGCAGGCAGACGCTGATCATGAACGGCAGCATGACCGCCGTCAGCCCGGCCTGCAGGGCGCGCATCGGCCCGCCCGGCGCGAACTGCCAGACCGCGAGCGCCACGATCTCCAGCAACACAGTCAGCACCGTGAGCGCGAGCGTCATCAATCCCGCGACGCGTCCCAGCAGCAGCCATGCCGCCGGCCGCCCGCGCTGGTCGAGCGTCTCGGTGAAAACCGGCACGAAGACCGCCGAGAGCGCCCCTTCGCCGAAAAGCCGGCGAAACAGATTGGGCACGAGGAAGCCGTAGTTGAAGGCGTCCTGCACCCAGCTCTGCCCGAAGGCACGGTTGACGATGATGTCGCGTGCCAGACCTGTGACACGAGAGAGCAGCGTGCAGGCGGCGATAAGCTTGGCCGATCCGAGGTAACGATTCTCCGTCGACATGCCGCCGCACTATATCGAGGCAACCGGACCGTCACAAACGCTCATGCGTGCGGAGCCTGCAATCGCACAGCGACCGAACGGGGACGGCGTCCAGGACAGCTATCCACCCGCACACGGACGCGAAAGGCTCGAATCACGATTCCGTCGGGTGGCGTGGCCGCGATTTCTTGCGGCCATGTTGCATGAGCGCCTCGACGACCCGTTGCATCGCACGCGACAAACCCAACTTCTCGGCATCGCGCAGCGCCACCCATCGGCACGAGCCGCGTCGCTCACGCGCCGCGCCCGTCGCCGCGTCGTACTCATACCCGACCATGCGAATACGCCGATGCGAGAGAACGTGTTCAAGGTCGCAGAATCTCCGCCCGCGCGCACGCGCCGGCGTGGCCTCACGAACCAGCGACCGCGCCGCCGATTCGATGGACCGCTCATTCGCTACCGCGCTGGGCAGCTCCCACAGCCCTCCCCACAAACCGTTGTCCGGCCTTTGCACGAACAGGTAACGCCCGCCCCGCCGAAGCGCCGCGACCACATGTGTCTCGCACTGGACTTTCGTTTTCCGACGCTTGACCGGCCGATCCGCCACGGTCCCAGCCCGCCGCGCGGAACACAATGTCGCCACCGGGCACTCGCCGCACAACGTGGTCGCACCCGGCGTGCAGACCGTCGCCCCCAGCTCCATCAACGCCTGGTTGAAATCGCCACATCGTCGATTCGGCAGCAGCGACTCCGCGAGGCTCCAAATCTGTTCCTGGGTCTGTCGCTCTGCAACGTCGCCGCGAAGGTCAACCAGCCGCGCAAGCACCCGCGTCACGTTGCCGTCCACGACCGCCGCCCGCGCGCCAAATGCAATCGACGCGATCGCCCCGGCCGTGTAGCGCCCGATCCCCGGCAGAGCGCGAAGCTCTTCCTCCGTCCGCGGGAATTCCCCGTTCAGTTCACTCGCGATGATTTTCGCAGCTCGATGCAGATTCCGGGCGCGGGAGTAGTAGCCCAGCCCCGCCCAGAGCTTTAGCACGTCTCCAAGCGATGCTTTCGCCAGGGCGCGCACCGTTGGAAACCGCCGAAGAAACCGCTCGTAATACGGAATCACCGTCGCGACCTGCGTCTGCTGGAGCATGATCTCGCTCAACCAGACGGCGTACGGATCACTCGTCCCCCGCCAGGGAAGGTCGCGCCGATGCCTGTCGTACCACGACAACAAACGTCGTGAGATGGTTGTGAGTTTCCCAGTTGGGCGTCGCGCCATGCGGCGATTCTACCCAATGGCACGGACGCACCAAACCCGCTGGTACCTGCGTAACCTAAGTCTTGTTAACGCTTTAGGCGATGAATCGCCGATGAAATCAAGGAATGGCTCGCAGTTTGCCGGACCGGGCTTGCGTCGGTATGCTATTTCGCGTTGCGAGCTGAATGTTCCGTGGAATCCACTCGCAGGCAACCCGATGCAGCGTCGTCGGGGCAATGCCGCAGCCCGGGGAGGTAGTTCGAGCATGACGAAGATGAAACTCTATCGCTGGCGGAAGAAGATTCTTGTCGCGGCGGCCATGCTGCCGTTGTGCCAGACGACCGGCACTTGCGACTTGAGCACGATCCCGAACCTGATCGGCCAGCAGATCGCCAGCGCGACGTTCAGCGTCGTCGTCGGATCGGTTCAGCAGACGCTTCTGACGAGCTTCCCCTCGTCGGATGTCATCCAGATTCTGCTGGGCGGAAACCGTCAGCCGTTCTTCCCACAGTGACCCGCGCGACGCAATCGCCCCTAATGAGGTGAACCTCCCATGAAGATAACCCCCCGCCGCGCCCGATTTGTCCGGCGTGTTTCCGTCCTGATCGCCGCTGCGCCGCTCTTTCAAGGCGTCGGCTGGTGCCAGACCGGCTTCAATCGCACTGCTGCAAGCGTCGCCAATGCGCTGCCCTCGACGTATTACAGCGTTCTGGAAGGCATCGCCCTGCTGCCGATTCGGCTGTTGATTTCCGGCGGGGACCTCGGCGGGACCGGTGGAACCGGGGACGGCGGCGGCGGCGGCGGAATCTGATTCTCGCCGCGCGGCGTTACTCGTCGTCCGTCAGCGCGCACAACACCCGCGGCAAATCCGCATCGCACAGCGCCCCGCGGCCGATCAAAACGAGCGTGCCCACCTGCACTTCGTCGGCACTCCACTTTGCTGCTTCCATGCACTGACGGGGCAGGTCCAGCCGCGCGGCACTCAACGCCCCTTTTGCCTGGGCGACGGCCTTTTCCAGTTGCTTCAAGACGCCCGACTTTTTCATCCGCGCCAGCACGTCGGCCGACTCCGCCGCGACGTCTTCCGACCGCGGCATTCGCATGTAGTCCTTGCCGCTCTCTCCGGGCGCGAGTTCAAACCAGACCACACCCCCGCGCAGGTATTTCTTGAAGAACGCCTCAGGGATCGTGCGCAGCACGAGTCCGTAACGTTGCTCGGGCAACTGACCCGTAAAGGCCTTTGACGTGATCACAACGTTCGTGCCGCGGTAGTGCAGCCCGTCGCCGATCTGCACGATCGCATCGTCAAAGCGCACCCGCACGTGCTCCTGAAGCTGACGCGCCACCTCTTCAAACTTCTCTCGCGATAATCCAACGGACCCGGCCATGTCGCCCTCGCCAATCCATCGCGATCCGGTCGCCGCCCCCGCGCGAGTGTAGCCGGTTCGCGGCCGGCGCTCCACGGCGACCGCGGCGATTTGTCTCTTCAGGCGATTCACGTTAGCATGAATCCTTCGCCGACGGCTTCTGTCACGATGATCAACAACCCATGGACGGCCTCGGACGCTTGTGCAGGACGCACGCGAATCGCACCTGCATGAATCGGCCGCCTCCCTCAATCCATCGCACCCTGTCGCGGCGCCCTTGCCGCGCGACCTGGTTCGCGGCGCTGACGGCGCTCATCCTTTCGACAGCCTGCAACGAACCGGTCGATCCTTATCGCCGCGCTCCCGACGAGGGGTTGGTGTCGTATTCCGTCACGGCCGATGAGGTGCTTCGTCGCTGCGCTGCGGCCTATGGGCGTGCCCGCACGCTCACGGCGACCGGCGTGCTTAGCGCGTATCACAAGACGTCGCCGCGCGTTGTGCCCGTCGCATGGATGCTCGATCGACCCGGGCGGTGCAAGCTTCAGATCGGCGACGACGCGGTGATCGTGCTGGGGCGGGACTGGTGGAGCTATCGCGGCGGCGAAGGCCGGTTCACACGCCATCGGCAGTTCACGCGCACGCCGATACAGACCGCTGTATTGTTAATGACCGACGGCTTGCCGATGCTGGTCGATGAGCTTTTCGTGGAAGGAGAGGATGCGCTAAAACCATCGGGCCTGCTGGGCCGACCGGGATGGCGCATCGAGGGCGCTGCGTGGGCCGGGGGCCGCCCCTGCTACGTCCTGACGCGGCCCGAGGGTGTCGGCAAACCACTGCGCGAATTGTCGCTCTGGATCGATCAGGACTCGTTCCTGCTTCGCGCATGGAAACTGTCCAGCGTCGACGGGCAGCGGCTCATCGCCGGGTGCGACTATCATGAGTTGTCGGCCGACTCGAAGCTGCCGGCCGGCGCGTTCTCGCTGGAGGCGCCGGCGCCGCTGGCCCTGCCCGAGCCCGCGCAGCCGCAGCGCCCGTGATCGAAGCATTCGTCGTGCGAACTTATGGCCGCGCTACCCTGCTTCAATGCAACCGAAACACCAGGAGCACGCATGGACCCGGCCCAACGCCGATCGCTGAAATCGCAGGCCCATCATCTCAAACACCGCATGACCATCGGCAAGGCCGGCGTCAATGATGCAGTGATCGAGACGATTCGCAGGCACTTCGACCACGTGGAGCTTCTCAAGATTCGCATGACGATGGACGAGGCGGCAGAAGTCGAACTCGCCGGCGGCGAGATCGCCTCGCGCGTGCCGTGCGTGTTTGTCGCGCGCGTCGGCCATGTCGGCATCTTCTTTCGACCACGGCACGGGCAGTCGGTTTCACCAGCCGGCTCGGCCGAAGCAACCGGCGACGACGCGTCTGGCGAATAGCCCGCATCCCCGCTATAAATCGGGCGATGGCTACGCCTGATACTTACGTTCATCGGACGCTGGACTGCGGCGTCGAACTGGCGGCCCTGCCGCTGCCCGGCCGGCGCACGGCCGCATACGACCTTCGCGTTTTCGCGGGCCTGGTTCACGAACCCGCCGACCGGCTCGGCTTGGCCGGCACGCTCGAAGAAACGATCGACAAGGGCACGCAGCGCTACACGGCGCAGCAGATGACCGACGCGTTTGACGCCATCGGGGCGCAGGCGTCGTCGCGGGTCGGCCGCGAGTCGACGATTTTTCGCTGCGCCTGCCTGCCGGAGTACATCGAGCAGGCGCTGGAGCTTCACGCCGAGATGCTCCGCCGGCCGACGTTTCCCGAGGAGTTCTGCCGCGTCGCGGTCGAGCTGGGTAAGCAGGAACTCACCGCCCTGGAGGATGATCCCGGCGAGCTGTCGCGGCGGCTCATCGCGCCGCATGCCTACGGCCCGATCCTTGGGCGACACGAACTTGGCACTGCGGAGAGCCTGGAGTCAATCCGGCGCGACGATCTGCTTGACTTCTGGCGGCGCAACTTCTCGGCGCGGCGGATGCAGATCGCCGTCGGCGGCGCCGTCGACGTCGACCGCTTCGCAAGCAGAGTGGATGAGCTGTTCAGCGGTTTCGGCGAGCGCGACGGCGAGGCGGCCAACGGGTACGCGATGGAATTCTCACCCGGCGTGCGCCACCAGCAGAAAGAACTTGAGCAACAGCACATGCTCATTTGCTGGCCGGGCATGTCCATGACCCATGCCGACGCGCCGGTCGAGCAACTGGTGCTGGCCATGTTGAGCGACGGCATGAGCTCGCGCTTGTTTGTCGAAGTGCGCGAGAAGCAGGGCCTGGTGTATTGGGTCAGCGCCTGGGACGAGCACCCGCGCCAGGCCGGCATGCTCTTCATGGGCGCATCGACGACGCCCGCCCGCTGCGACCAGACTTTCCGCACGCTGCTGCGCGAAGTGGACCGTCTCGGAGAGGATGTCACCGAAGACGAGCTGCGCCGCGCCAAGACGGGCATCATCGCCAAGTCGCAAACCCACGGCGACATCACGCGCGCCCGCGTCGGGGAGTTGAGCGGCGATCTGTTTCACTACGGCCGCCCGATGCCCGTCGAGGAGAAGAACCGCCGCATCGAGGCCGTGACAATTAGCGACGTTCGTCGCTATCTGAAGGACAACCGCCGCGACAAGCTGTGCGTGCTGACCCTGGGGACGCGGCCGCTGGAAGGAGCCGTGGCATGACCGGCAGCGGTTTTGTCGAGCACGTTCTGGACAACGGGCTGCGCATCGTGATGGAGCCGATGCCGCACGTGCAAAGCGCCGCGGCGGGCTTTCTGGTGCGAACCGGCGCACGGGATGAGTCGCCGGAGCAGGCCGGCGTGTCGCATTTTCTCGAACACATGTGCTTCAAGGGCACGCACCGGCGGACGTGGCAACAGATCACCATCGACTTCGACAACCTCGGCAGCACCTACAACGCCTACACCAGCAAGGAAAAGACATTTTACTTCGGATGGGTGCGCACCGGCGATCTCGAGAAGCAAATCGAGCTGATCGCCGACATGATGCAGTCGGCCCTGCCGCCCGACGAATTCGACACCGAGAAAAAGGTCATCCTCGAAGAGATCGCCATGTCGGACGATCAGATCGACCGGCAGGTATACGAACTGCT
The DNA here is from genome assembly GCA_964592235.1 of uncultured Planctomycetaceae bacterium. Classification (GTDB taxonomy): domain Bacteria; phylum Planctomycetota; class Phycisphaerae; order UBA1845; family UTPLA1; genus PLA3. Next base: position 10,878 of record CAZQCF010000044.1, on the reverse strand, counting down.
GCACGAGAAGATTTACGCCGGCCATCCGCTCGCCTGGCCCGTTCTTGGAACGGCCGAGACCGTCGGCGCGCTGACGCGCGACGCGATGCACGCCTATTTCCAGGCGCGGTATAACCCGGCCAACATGATTCTGCTCGTCGCCGGCGCGATCGATCCGCGCGAGGTCATCGGCACGGCGCAGCAACTTTGCGGCGGCTGGCAGCGCGGCCCGGCCCGACCGGCGCGCACACCACCCCCGCGCCTCGCAGACGGCGTCGTTGTGCGGAAGACCGACCGATTTCAGCAGCAGGCCGTTGCGCTGTGTTACCCCGCCCCGCCGGCCAATCATCCCGAACAGGAAGTCGCCGACGTTGCCGCCAGCATCCTCGGCGGCCATAACTCGCGCTTCTACTGGAACATCATCCAGGCCGGCATCGCACCGCACGTCTCGGCCGGGCGGCTCGCTTATGGCGACAACGGTCTCATGATGATCTGGGGATTCTGCGAACCGGCCAAAGTGCAACAAATGGTCGACGCGATGCGCAGTGAAATCGCTCGGCTGACCGACAAGGGCGTCACCGAGGGCGAAGTCCAGCGCGTCAAGAACCGCTCGCGGACCGGCCTCGCCAGCGAGGCCGAGGCCCCCTACTACCGCCTTATGCAGCTCGCCTCCGACCTGAACAGCTTTGACCGGCCGCGCGATGTCGCCGAGCGGTTGGCCGCCATCGACGCCGTCACCCCGCAACGCGTGAAGCAGTACCTCGCCGATTGGCCGATCACCGGACCCGGATTCATCACCAGCCTCGGTCCGCGTAACTGGCCTGAAAACTAGGTTCCCCCCGGCGACGAGGCTCCCCGGCCGCTTTTGCCGCACCGCCGGCGGCTCCGTCCTGCCGATATCGAAATTATTTCGCCCGACCCCCGTATACCATGGGGAGTCCGTCCGCGCGGAGCCTGGAATGTCCGACCTGTCACTTAGCAAGAACGACGCCGCATCCGTCGGCGCGCCAATCAACGGGTCCGCAGCCGGTGCTCCGGTCAATCCGCCTCGCTCCACCTACGGCGTAGCGGGGAACTCCTCCGACCAGCGCGGGCCGACGCTCATCTCGCTGGAGGGCGCGTCCTACTCCGGCCCCGGCGCGGCGTCTAAGTCGTCGGTATCCGTGGTCTATGAATCTGCCACCGCTCCTCCCGGATGGAGCGCCGGAATCGTCGGCATAGCGATTGTCATCGCCGCCGGCTGGCTAGCCGTCTGCCCTGCCCCGCGCATCGCCGAATGGTGGAAGCAACTCACGGCGATGTTTGCCGCCGAAGGGTCTTCTTCGATTGGCGGCGTGGACATCTCGGCAATCCTGAACCACGCCTACGCAAGCGAAACCGGCCGATGGGTGTTCGCGCTGATTCTCGCGCTGACCGGCGCGAAGTTGCTCCGCGCGCGATTCAGCTACTTGATCATCACGGCGGCTCTGTTCGCGGGCACGGCGTATACGACGGACGCGCTCTTGCACGGCAAGATCGCCGGCGCGATCTCGAGCCTGTCGGCTGACGAGGGATTTGATTGGCGATTCGGCGCGATTGCCTGCCTTGCGCTGGCGGCGTTGGCGCAGTCCGGTCGGCGCGGGCGAACGGTGACGGCTGGCAGCGTACTCGGCCTGGCGCTGGTCGCCCTGGCGTCGCTGGGCACGGTGAAGAACTGGTATCAATGGGATACGCTCGCGCAGCGGTTTCTCCCCGCCGCGTCGGAGTTTCTCTCGCGCTGGGGCGAGGAGTGCACCTGGGCAGTCGTGTTAATTCTGACAGCCGTCGGCATCGTGGCGAATCGCGCGCGCACGGTGCATTTCCTCAATGCCCTCGTGCTGATCGCGCTCGCCTACCATTGCGTGAAAACCGGTTACGCCGAGCTGCGCACCTTTCCCGAACTCTCGGCCGATGCGTCCGCACCGATCGCCATCGAAGAAATCAGCATGCGCAACGTCGAGCCGTGGCGATGGATGATCGCCCTCGAACTGTCGTGCCTCGCTGCTGTCTTGCTGCACATGGCGCTGGGGATCGGCGTGCTCAACCTGGCCTACGCCGTGACGCTCATGAGCGCCGGTCTGGCGATGTCGCATTCGGTCGGCACGATGTCGCTTGTCCGCGCCGGCAACGACGCCCTCGGCCGCAGCGCCGAGGCCAGCCCGCTCTTCAACATGGGCCTGCCCGTCACCGACCCGCGCGCCTCGGCCCAGCCCGACCTCCGCGCGCCCAATGCCTCCTCCGAAGGCACGCACCGCCTCGGCTCCAGCTCGACGACTCAATCGATCGCCGGGCGCGGCCAACCGGTCCTGACGCCCGAACAGCGCGCCGCGCAGGAGGCGCTTCAGGTGCGGCTATCCCAGCAGGGCGCCGTCCGTGAAATCGCGCCATTTGTCTGGATCATGCTCACCGCCGTCATCGCCGGCGTCGTCGCCGTCACCGGCCTGCGCGTGCTCATTGTCGATCCGCGCCATCGTTCGGCCGTCGCCATGCTGCTGGTTTTCGCCTTCGGTGTCGCCGTCGCCCTGCTCTGGTCGGTCTGGCCACGAAACCCGCACCAGTCGTGGTCGGCCTGGCTGGCGGCGTTCAAGCTCTCCCGCTATCACGCCCACACGGTCTGGATCATTTTTCTCGGCGCAGCCGCCGTCTCCGGCACCTTCGCCCTGCACCCCAGCAGCAAGCTCGTTACGTGGCTCCACGCCAGCGTCGCTCTCGTCCTCGTCGGCACGATGGCCAGCATGGTTGCCGCGGCGATACTCATTCAGTTCGGCAATTTCCCGCAGCTCCCCGTCTGGGTCTATGCCGTCGTCGCGGCGGCCCAGTCCTCGCTCGCATGGGTTCTGCTCATGCACCTGAACTTCTCGGCGAGATCGCCCCAGCATCGCACAGCCATTGCCCGCTGAAACGCCGATGATTACTCTGCCGGCGCTCGCTCGCACGGCCTTGGAGAGACTCCCCATGGATGGTCTGACCGCTTCCGTGTCTCTGCCCGGCCCACGCCGCCGCCGCCCCGCATCGGTTTCACCCCTTCGCATCGCGCTCGAAGCCGCCGCGGGCATTGCCGCGCTGGCGATTCTCGTGCTGGGAACCGGTTGCAGCCTCGATCACCTGCACACACCCGAGCGGCTGGAAAAAGGTCTCGTCGTGATCCTCCCCGGCATCGAAGGCCGCAGCATCCTCAACGAGTCGCTCGCGCGCGGTCTGGCCGATGGCGGCGTCGAATGCGGCATCGAAATCTTCGAGTGGGGCACGCCCATCCCCGGCGGTCTGCTCATCAACCTCGCCGACTACGAGCGGAACAAGGTCGTCGCCCAGCGCCTGAACAACCGGCTCATCTCCTACCGCACCCAGCATCCGCACGCCCCGCTGCACGTCGTCGGCCATTCCGGCGGCGGCGGCCTGGCGATCATGGCGGTCGAGCGCCTGCCGGAGAACGTGCAAGTATCGACGGTTGTCTTGCTAGCGCCGGCCATCAGCCCGCATTATGATCTGCGCAATGCCCTGCGCCGCACGACCTTCGGTATCTTCAATTACTATTCCGAGTTCGACGCGGTCTTTCTCCGCGCCGGCACCACCGTCGCCGGGACGATCGACCGGCAACACGGTCAATCGGCCGGAGCGGTCGGCTTCCAGAAACCCACCGAGGGTGACACCGAAGTCGCCGCCCTCTATCGCAAGCTGCACCAGGTGCCCTACAGCGCCGACATGCGCTGGGCCGGGCATTTCGGCGGTCACACCGACTGGACCCATCCGACTTTTGTGAAGGCTTATCTTGCGCCGCTGATCACGGAATTGAGCGGCCCACCGATCCTCGCCGATGACGGAAACGCGGCACTCCCGCGCTCCCTCGGCCGCGTCGCGGCGAGCGATCCTTCGCCGTAGGGTGGGCAATGCCCACCGTACAGATCATCCTGCGAATCGCCCAACGCGAGGCGCCCAACGAACGATCGCGCCGAACTCAATCCAATCCCCCGGCGAGTCCTAATCCTTCTTCTGCCTGCGATCCTGCTCGCTGATGTGCTTGAGCGCCTCGACGTACGGCTCACCGATGGCCCGCTCTTCGGCCGTGGTGTTTTCCATCAGCCACTGGCGCACTTCGTCCTGACCGCCGGGCAGGTCGCGCTTGAAGCCCGTGTCGCGCGTAAGGTCCTTCAGCAGCGGCGCCTGGCTCGCGTACTCGGTCAGCCGCTCGCGCACAAACTTGAACCGCTCCTGCTGCGATAGCCCCGCATAGCGCTTCGCGTCGTCGATGAACGCACGCTTCATCACGCGGATCATCGCCGTGACGAACGCTTTGCGCTCCTCCTCGCTCAACGCCTTCAACGAATCGCGCATCGCATCACGATAACCCGCGTCCGACGCGAGCCGGCCCTGCCAGCTCTTGATGAACTGCTCCTGCTCGATCTGCGGCAGCCCCGCCAACCCGCGCTCGTGACTTACAAACGTCACCATCTCGGCCGGCTTGGCCGTCTGCACGTTCGGCCGCGCAGGCGTCGCCGCCCACAGGTACGTCACGATCGACGCGACCAGCAGCACGCCGATCGTCATCCCGACGACGGCCGACGTGCGGTGCCGCTTCACGATGTTCCCCGTGGTCTGGCCCGCGGCTTGACTATCCAACTGCGTCATCATGCGACCATTACCTCTACTTTTGTATCATTCGTCCCGCCGCGCCGGACGCGCCCGGGGGTCATCCTATCGATTCGCCGTGCGCGCCGTGCGCGGCTTCAGGTCCGCGTTGAGCGTGTTGAACGGCCCCTTGTCGTCCCCCGTGTGGAACGCCTCAAAATCCGCCAGCATCGGCTGATCGGCCCGGCCCAGGCCGAAGCCCTTCGCCTTCGTCAACGTCTCCTCGCCGACGCGCTTGCCGCCGTACGCCTCGCCCCAGATCCACTCATAGCTCGAGCCTTCCGTCGCGTACCACGTCGTCTGCCGGCCGAACTGCTTCACCAGCGGGCTGTCTTCTGACAACGTCCGCTGGTCCCCCGGGCAGCGAAACGCCTCCACCGCTCCGTCGCCCACGTACGTTTTCAAGACATCCGGCAAGATCGGCCACGGCGGATTGTGCATCGGCAGCGACCGCAGCTTCGCGACGTACGGCCACCGTTGATCATTCGCATCCAGATAGGCCGAGAGCCCCTTGCCGATCGTCGCCAGGTTCGCCAGGCACGCCTCGCGCTGCGCCGCGCCGCCGCCGGTTATCGAAATGCTCTGTCGCGACAGATAGACCAGTCCCGCGATAACAACGAGCACGATCAACAGGACATCAATCTTGGCAAGTCCGCGATGCTGCATCGACGTGGGAGATTCCTAAACCAAATAGGCGAGGCCGCGCGACCCGACGCGCCGGGATAAAGCCAAACGGGCTTCGGCCCCGCGATTCACGGAGGCGAAAGCCCGTCAGGAGCCTAAGGGTCGAATTCGCGCCGGTCAAGCGACGCGGTTAATCATCGTTGTCACGCCGACTTACGACCTCGCGCGTCGCGGATTTCTTAGGCATCTGCGAGCGATACGACTTGTACGCCGTCGAACCTTTGTCCGCATCGTCCGCTTCGTCATCCGCCGCGCCTTCGTGCGGCCCTTTCCACACGCGCAGATCGGTGATCTCATGCGTCACGTCCGACACTTTGCCATGCGCCCACCAGCGCACCACGAACCGCCGCGTCTCACCCGGCAGCAGCGGCCCGCGCCAATCGTTGTCGATCTGTATCGGCGTCGCCGCGTACGTCGTGCGCTCTTCGATCGCCTGACCGTCGCTGTCCATGCCGACGATCCGCATGCTCAACAGCGAGACGAGTTCCTCACCGCTGTTGCGCACTTCGACCGAGGCCGATTGAAGGTCCCGCCCTTCGCGCGGAAGCAGCTTAGTCGTCACCGCCAGTTGGTTGCGATAGTCCGGCCGGCGAACGTCGTCGATCGCATCGGCCAGCGCCGGGGGCAGCGCCGCGCGGTACTCCGGCAGCTCGCCCAGCACCTGCGACACGAGATCGACCGCGCCATCGGCCCGGCGATCCACGACGCGCAGCGCATACACCGCCAGCCCGCTGCCCGCGACGATGGCGGTCACGATGATGCCCGTCAGGCCCCAGACCAGCGAGGCCCCCAGGCCCATTCGACGATTCACGACCGTGGTCGGGCTGACTTCCGCGTGATGGTGATTCCGAAACATGGTCAGGCTCCTTGTGCGTCCGCCGGGTTGGCCGGCGTGATGTGTCCGCCGGGGTATTGTGCCGGACCGGGGCGATTATTTCCGGCCTGCCCGTCGCCGATCCCCTTTCCCGCGAATCGGCGGCGGCGAATCAATTCGACGCCGAAGCCGCTGGAGATTCTCGCGGGGACATCCGATAAGAGAGCAGGCTTAACCCGTTGCAGGCGCAGGAATTGCGCCGCCATTCCCGGGGGGCTGCAAGGACATGACCGAAGTCCTCGATCCGAACGAAGTCAACGCGCTGCTCGACGCGGTCGCCGCCGATGCCGACGGCGACGAATTCGATTTTGCCGGCGACCGACGCCGCCAGGGGCGCGAGGTCACCGAGTACGACTTCAAGCGGCCCGAGCGCGTCAGCAAGGAGCAGATGCGGGCCTTGCAGTCGATCCACGAGTCATTCGCTCGCAGTTTCGGGGCGTCGCTCTCGGCCTTCCTGCGGACCATCGTCGAGACGCACGTCGCCACGACCGAGCAGCTTACTTACAGCGAGTTCATCCATTCGCTGCCCAGCCCGACCTGTTTCAACTTGCTGTCGGCCGAGACGCTGACCGGCAAGATGTGTCTTGAGATCAGCCCGCTGATCGTCTTCCCGATCATCGACCGCCTCCTGGGCGGCACCAATTCGGACATCTTCATCCCCCAGCGGCCGCTGACGATCATCGAGCAGCGGCTGGTGAATCGCATTCTCGATCGCGCGCTGGAGAATCTCTCCGACGCGTGGAGCGAGCTGGTCGAGGTGAAGTTCGACATCGCCGGGCACGAGAGCAATCCGCACCTCGTGCAGATTGTCGCACCGAACGAAGTCGTCGTCGTAGTGGGTTTCGAGCTGAAGGTCGGCGCCCGCGCCGGCACGATGAGCATCTGCATCCCGTTCAACGTCATTGAGCCGGTCATCGGCAAGCTCGCGACGCAAAGCTGGCTGGCCTACAGCCGGGGGACGGTCAACACGGCCCATCGCCGCGCGGTGACGCAGAAGCTTCGCACCGCGGAGATCAACCTTCGCGCATACCTCGGCCACACGCGCATCACGCTCTCGGACCTGATGTCGCTCGCGCCGGGCGATCTGATCCGGCTCGACAAGCTGGTCACCGAGGAAATGGGCCTGCAAGTCGAAGGGCGGGACAAGTTCATCGGCCGGCTCGGCCAATTGCGCGGCAATCGGGCGTTTCGCCTCACGAAGAAGATTGAAGAGATTGGGACGGTGTGAGGGGCGTGTTCGCACCGCGCGCTAGATGGGGATAATCGTTCAACCCCACCTACAATACTACGATCATGACGTTTCTCCGAGCCCCGACCTGAAACCTGCCGGTTTCGTGTATCCATCCAGGTATCTCGCTTGCCGTTGTCGATTACATTTGCCCTCGACTGCATTCCTTCATTGCAGTTTTTAGATTGAAGCCCATTTCTCCATCAAATCTTAAATTTGGATCATTCTTGAGATCGATTAACAGCGCACATCCATCCTTGGCTTCTGGACTAGCCAAGTAAAACAGTATGACAACTTGGGTTTGATGTAAAATGACGCGTTGCTTTGGGTTCAACGATTGACTTTTGAGCTTGGATTCACAGATTCTATACACGTCTAACAAACGGGTTGGAGACTGCCGCTGAACAATCGAACGGACCAATGCGTCTGCCGCATTGTACAGATCGTCTTCATTCGAGGGGATGGAAAGCATGAACAGTTCGTCGACGATTTGTGCGGCCGACTTGTTCGAAGCAATCGAGTCGCTCGTTGTCGGCGTACAAGCGCAAAGCAACAAAATGCCCAAGGTTGTACAGCCGATCCGTTGCATAGAGTCAGACCTTGAATTGGGGTGCATCTGATTGAGTTATGTCGCCTTTGATTTTCTCTTGATTTTCTCGTCCCCTTTGATTTGCTAGCCCGGCCGGCGGCTCATTGGTGCCAAGCGGCTTGGTCGTGCCAATCAAATGTTTTCCCCCGACGGAGAATCCGTTGCCTTCGCACACTCGGCCTCTAAGCCAGCCTTGATACGATTGAAGGCGGCTGCTGTATCTCGGCCATCATCATGGTGGTAGGCGTTGGCGATGTGCTTCATCAAGTCACATAGCATGATTCCCCATGCGGCGGGGTCCTTCCACGCGCCGATGCGCAGCACGACATGCTGCTGCCTGTTGGCGATCCATACCCGAACCAATTCACACGAACGCGAGTCTTCGTGGGCGGCAGCTGGAATCGCAAGTTCATCACTGGCTGACATGTTGACTCCCGAGGTTGGCCGCCGTTCGACTCAAGCGACGGCGTTATCTGCAGTACAACGCGACTGAAACGATGCATTTCAATACGACGGAAAATCGCTTCTCCGATGAGTGTAGTGCTTTCGCTCGCGGAACAACACCTTCTTCAATGGCGGGTTTCGAATCAATGGGCTTAGATCGCCATCTACAATCCTTGTCGATGCTGTAAACGAACATTGCTCAAGCCTCATGAGGCTTTGGGTCGGTCGGAGTGACGCGATATCCCCACAATTACTCACGCGTAATATCCTTAAGTTATGACAGTGCTCAACTGGCTCGATTCCTAAGAGTTTCTTGCAGCCCTCAATTTCAAGTGTTTCGAGCTTCGCGAGAGTCTCGATGCCATTGATATTGTCAAGCGTGTTGACATAATACAGTCCCAGGAAATTCAACTTCGACAACACCCCTATGCCCTTTAATGACTTGAGGCGTGAAGACCGAATGATGAGCGACTTGAGATTGGTCAGTTGATTGAGTTGATGTAGATCATCCGCCTTGAGCGAAGTAAGGTCCAGTTCCTGGAGCGACGTCTTTTCAAACAACCCCTTCTGCTTCCCGTAGGCAGTCATGCATTTGATCAAATCGGGAAAGCACGTATAGTCAATCGGCGTACCAGAAGAACCGTTGAGCGTCAAATAGCGAATATGCCGACAGGCATGAATCGCGGAAATATCGACCAGCCAGCGGTGAATGATGAACAGCCCGTCGATGAAGTCGAAACGATCCAGCGGCTCCAGCGCTTCTGCGTGATAGTAATTGGTATTGATCTCGAGGTGGTGGATACCTTCCTCAAGCATGAAGGCCTGCGATTCCTTTGCCTCGCCGTCGCGCAGTAGGAGCCGGCGGCCCTTGCCGGTGTCTCGAACCATGAAGCCCTTCAACGAGTAGGGCAATAGTCTGTCCGCATTCGCTTGCGTCATGGCTACTTCAGTCGGAAAATCAACGGGAATATCAAAGGGGATGTAGCTTAATCTGACGCTCCCTGCGCCGTCGCGCTCGGCCTAAGTCCCGTTACGTGAGGCCGCCTCATCGACCCACCATTACCATCCACCGATCACCGCTCCAACCCGTGTGACGTTCAGGTGCCAGGTCAGCGGCCCACCGCCGCATCTTGCACATTGTAAACCTTCCGAAATGGCGGGGCGATACGACCAAGCCAGCGAACTCCGCTGAACGGATATGCGCCATCGGGCGGGTCAGCCTGCCGGGCTTCAATCGAACTCACACAAAGGGTCGGTGGGCGGTGCTCACCCTACGAATCGCGGGGGCCGGGTGAACGGCAGCGCGGTATAATCCCGCCATGCCGACGCTGGAGGACATTCTGCTTTCGCCCGAGGTGGTCGCGGAGCGCGTCGATTTCGGCGCGATCTTCGGGAATGACCGGCCCGTAGAGCTGGAGATCGGCTGCGGCAAGGGGGCGTTCCTGCTGCGGATGGCCCAGGCGCACCCCGACCGCAACTTTTTCGGCATCGAGTGGGCCAGGGCCTTCTGCGAGTATTGTGCCGATCGACTGGCACGCTGGGGCGTGACCAACGCGCGGATGGTCCGCACCGATGCGAAGATTCTCCTGTTGCACCGCCTGCCGCCGGAATGCCTCACCGCGATTCATGCCTACCACCCCGACCCCTGGCCCAAGAAGCGCCACCACAAGCGGCGGCTCTTCACGCCCGACGCGGCCGCGGCCATGGCCCGGGCGCTGGTCCCCGGCGGGCGGCTGGCCGTGCAGACCGATCACGCGGAGTATTTCGAGCAGATTCGCGCGGTGCTTGGGGGCGTGGCCCAGTTCGCGGAGATCGACTTCGACGATCCGGCGTTCGGCGTGGTGGGCGAACGCGTTGAGACGAATTACGAGATCAAGTACGAGCGTGAGGGGCGGCCGATTTATCGCATGGCGGTGAGGAAGCGATGAGACCGACCGCGAGGACAACGCCGCCGCTGCATCGCCTGATCGCTCTGCTCGCGCGCGCCGTGCGGCTGATTGTCCGGCCGCTGGGGCGGATCGTGTACCTGATCAACACGGTAACGATCTGGGCGCTGGCGCTGACGATCCGGGCATATCAGTTCGCCATCCGGCCGCTGCTGCCGGGGCATTGTCGATTCGAGCCGTCGTGCAGCGAGTACGCGCTCGACGCAATCCGGCGGAACGGTCCGTGGCGCGGCGCGGTGCTGGCGATCCGCCGGGTGCTGCGATGTCATCCGTGGGGCGGATTCGGCTACGACCCCGCGCCGTAATCGCGGCACGGATCGGCCGCTCCGGCCAACCCGCAGCCATCAAGATGGCCGGCTAAACGATGTTGAATCCTGTCTGCGTTTCTGCCAGACACTGGCGCCGGAAAACTGCCCGCTGGCCACTACAAGCTGTTTTAGAGCGGTTTTCATTCGGGCCTAGCGCCCTTGTGCACTAGGGGTTACGCTGG
>CAZQCF010000043.1:0-28430 GCA_964592235.1 uncultured Planctomycetaceae bacterium | reverse complement strand
AAACGCGCCCGAGAGGATTCGAACCTCCGACCTGCGGTTTAGGAAACCGCTGCTCTATCCTGCTGAGCTACGGGCGCAAGAACTGATCGATCGCACTGTGTCCGCCGTTCACGTCTCGTCGCCGAACTCGTCCAATCTTGTCCGCCAGACACGTCCAATCTTGTCCGTCGGACACATCCAATTGATCACATCTTATCCGGGGCAGGCCGCGGCGGGCCAGCCTCCGTCCGAAAAATGCGAGCCATGCGTTTTCGCTGCGATCCCGCGTGAATTCAGACATGCCGTGTTTGGCCGCTGAATTGTACGCTTTTCCCGCGAACGAAAAAATCAACCTACCAATTCGGACCCTTGCCCCGCGCGGCCTGCTTTCGCGCGCCGGGCAACCGTCCCACGACAGGAGGCGCCCCGATGGACCAACTCGTTGGCACACCCCCAATCAAGTCCCACGCGACGAATGTGACATACGTCTTCGAACGCGAGATTCGCCGGTTCCTGGAAAGCACCCGACCGGGCAAGCCGATCCTGTACCGCGAGCGACGACAGGCCGTGCGGTTTCACCGCTCCGTGCCGATCTTTGTCGCCAACCTCGACACCCACACCGTCGAAGACCATCGCGTCACGCTCGACAATGTCTCGGCCACAGGCATCGGTTTCCTCGCCGAGACGGCCTACCCCGTCGGCTCGCTGCTGGCGGTGAAACTCTTCTGGGCCGATCCGCATGCGGCGCGCGTGCCGGCGATTGTCCGGCACACCGAGATTCGCGCGCAGGGGTTCTTTGTCGGCGCGGAGTTTGTTCTGGATAATCCGGAGCTTTGCGAACGCGTCGCATCCGCCGTGGAGTCCTGGTACGGATAGCGGCTGAACCGGGCGGACGGCCGCTCGAGTCGATCGCGGGAATCAAGGCGTTGACGTGGTCTTCGCGGCGGGTGCGGCGTCGCGATGGGGCCGCACGACCATCGGGCCTTCGTAGCGCCCCTTGAAGACGACCGCGCCGTTCCACTTCACCAGCACGTCCTGGCCCACCTTGATCGGCTCCGATTTCGACAGGATGGCAAAACTGCCAACGCCCTCGCTCTCGACGATCACTTCGCCGTCGTCCTTCACCGTCGCGCGAATGTGCGCGGGCGCCTTGCGATTTGGTTCGCTCTCGATCGCCAGCCACCAGACCTGGATCGCGCCGCTGGGGAACGTGTAGTCAATTGTCTTCGGGTGCGCCGTGCGACGCTGGGCAAGCATCCACTTGTATAAATCCGGCGTGTGATAAGCCGTGTCCCACGAATTGTGCGCGATCTGTGGAAACTCCGTGTAATGCGGCGACCCGCCCAGCGACTTGAGCCGTGCCACGGCGTCGCGCGAGCCTTCCACCTTCACGTTGGAATCCTTCGCCCCGTGAAACGCCCACACCGGCATGTTTACGAGGTTGCCCAGGTATTCCATCGGCGCCGCGCCACAGATCGGCACCAGCGCCGCGAACAGGTCCGGCCGGCGGATCCCCAGCTCCCACGTCCCGAAGCCGCCCATCGAGAAGCCCGTCAGATAGATCCGGTCGCGATCCACGCGGTATTCCCTGCAGACGGCTTCGATGGTCTGGTAGATCGCGATTTCTTCCTTCCCCCGGTACCACATCGCATGCGCCTGCGGAAACACCGCGATGAACGGAAACCGCTTGGGCCGGCCCGAAATGTACGGCCCCATCCCGACCTGCGTCGGCGAGACGCCGTCCACGCCGATCTCGCCGCTGCCGTGCAACACGACCAGCAGCGGCCACTTGTGATCCGCCTCGGTGAAATACTGGGGGGGAATATAGACGGCGTACTTGCGCGGGCCGTCTTCAGGAAGCTCCAGCGTATGCTGAAAGAACCCGCGAGGCAGCGCCGTCGGCACAGACGCCGCAGGCTGGCCCGGATCGTCGACCAGCGATTGCCAGGCGCACGTGCGCGGCGCCAGCGTCACAAGACACATCCAGGCCAGCAGCGCGACCGTCAGCCGTCGTTCCGTCCGCATTCGGGGCAATCCTTGCCGTGCTCGTCGCGCCGCAGAAGCGGCATTTCGCGAAGTCAGCATCAGGGAGTGTATCGGCGTTTGAATGCACCGTCATCCCGTGAGGCCGGCGGGCCGGGTTTTCACCCGAGGACATCGGGCTTCCAGCGAAACGATTGGCAGCTTCAAGACTCCCTCACCGTTCCAGAGAGGGGGTTGGGCGAATGCGAATCATGCACTTTGGGTAACGCCTTTCTCCCTCACCCGACCTCTCGGTATTTAGTGGCTCCTGCTTCCCGATCCGAGCCGCGATCGTCAGGTCGTAGACTCGCCGTGGCGAGGAGCGGATTCGGGTTGGCCACGTGCATAGAACCCGTTTGCTTACGCGCGCGGCTCTTGCAAAGTGCTACCAGTACCCTTTTTTCCGGGCATTTGAACTATCCTCCCATCCCCTTATACAATCTATTGGACAGGAGCGACCCAGAATCGTTCCACGCAACAAGCCGCCGTCATCGGTCCTGTGCAGTGGCCGACTCACGCCTACGCCCGCGAAACTGGAGTGCAGCCCATGTTCTCGTTCGCACGAAATCGGTTTGGATTCTCCCGCTTCGCCGCGCTGACCGCCCTGTGTTGCGCCCTCGTGGTGTCTGCCGACGCCTTCGGCCAGCCCGGCGCGGGGCGACGGGGTGGCGGTGGTCCACGCGGCGCCAGACCGACCGGACCGCGCGCACCGCAACCCAATACTCCCCCGGCCAGTGCCGAGCTGGAAGGCTCGCTCCCCGGATTCATCCTCGGCTTCACCCCCGCCAAGGCCGCAAATGAAGAGTTTGTCGGCTACCTCAAGATCAAGCCGATTGAGAAGAACGGCCGCACGCTGAAGCTCGCCGTCCATCGCGTCGAAGACTTGCAGCTTTCGCTGGCCAGCCGCGAGCTCAATTTGGACGAGGCGCAGGAGCTGTTCAAGAAGGGGCTCTACTGCTCGGTCGAATGGGGCGTCAACCGCGACGGGAAGGACAAATCCACCAAGCGCGAATTGCGATCGCTCAAGTTCGACGCCATCGAAGTCGAGGGCAGCATCGAATCCATCGCCGACGATCTCATCGTCCTCAAGGCGAAACCCAAGACCGGCGACTGGCCCGGCGTGGACAACTCAAACTCGAACAATCCCAAGGCGCCCGCCACGCGCAAACTCAAACTGCGCACCATTCCCGAAGTCACCTCGTTCACCAACCCCAACGACGAAGCGCTCGACGTTGCGGACTTCGAGCCCGAGCAGTCCGTCGATGCCACGATCATCTTCAACCGCTCGGCCGAGGGAATGATCGTAAACCTGCGACGGCCCGGTCCTCGCACCGCGCCGCAGGCCACCCAGACGCGCGCCGCCCCGCCGCCGACGCAAGGCGGTCGCGGCAAGGTCCGATCCGGCGGATGACCTCGCCGACCGATCTCTCTACAATTCGCCCGAATGCTGTCCAACCATCCTGACAAGAGGGACCGCTGAATGTCCGCCTCCGCCACGCTCGATGTTCTCTTCACCGCACCGCATCCCGACGATCTCGAAATCGGCTGCGGCGGAACCATCGCCAAGCTCGTCAAGCAGGGCCATCGCGTCGGGATGGTCCATCTCACCAACGGCGAGCCGACGCCCCACGGCTCGCCCGAAATCCGCGACAAGGAGATGCGCGCCGCCGCCGACACGCTCGGCGTGCAGGTACTCGAAATGCTCGGCCTGCCCAATCGCGTGCTCATGGACGGCCCCGAGCCACGCTACGCCCTCGCGACGGTCATTCGCAAATACAAGCCGCGCATCGTCGTCGGCATCGCCGGGCGCACCGTCGCCGCCTCGCCCGATCACTACCAGTCGCAGCTCATTATTGAGGCCGCGCGGTTCTATTCGCAGCTCACCAAGTGGGACGATCGCTTCGCCGGCACCAAGCCGCACGCGGTCGATCATCTGCTCTATCGCCCGATCCCGCGATCGGCCGAGGGGCATCACTATCCATCACAGCTTGTTGTCGATATTACGGACACGATCGAGCAGAAGATCGCGTCGGTCTCGTGCTACGCGTCGCAGTTCCCGCCGGGCCGGCTGGAGAATCTCATCCACTACATCCGCTCGGTGGCGGGTTACGAAGGCGCCGCCTGCGGTTACAAGTACGGCGAGCTGTTGGCCGTCCCCCGCCCCATCGGCGTGACCGACCTCGCGGCGCAATTCGGAAAGTGGCCCGTGCCGTCAATCATCGACACGCCGCGGTTTTGAAGCTGATTCGATGCGCGGGATGGCAGAGGATGGCCACGCGATCCCTGGCGGTCGCGGGCCGGACGCTTACGTTAACTGGAATTCGCTACAAGTTGGGAGACAGATCAATACTTCGAGCGAATGTTGACCTTGCGGCCGATCTTCCGCTTGCGGGCGATGACCTTTCGACCGCCGGGGGTGCGCATGCGGGCGCGGAAGCCGTGCTTGCGGGCGCGTTTTCGATAGCTCTTGCGATGAGGATAATGCATGTCAAAACTCCGAAGTAGGCTGTGAGCCTTGAGCTACGAGCCGAAAGCCGTTGGCCACGAAACACCTGGCCGTGAACCACGATCACGAGGCAAACCGTACCCGCTAACGTACAGCACCGGGACCCCTGCCCCAGGACTCGAAATATCGAGCCACGGAGTGTAACCCTGTTCACAGGTTTTACGCAAGGGGTAAGCCCCATTGGATCGGAACACGCCATTCGAGCGGCGGCGTTGGATCATAATGAATAAATAAGACATGGAATATCGCAAACCGCGATTGGCGCTTTGAAATGCGGCCTTGGCGGCGATAGACTGCGGCGACCCGTTCAGGGGGGGCGATGGAACGGATGCGACTGGCCGAGCCGGCGCGACTCGGAAGCGACAACACACAATTGGCCCCAGCAATGCGGGGCCGGGCAATGACTGGGAGATGAGACACATGCAAGAGTACGAGCAACTGAAGCAGATGGTGGAATCCTGCGCGGACGACGTGGCCAAGGCCGAAGGCGGCAACAAGGCAGCCGGCACGCGCGTTCGCAAGGCCATGCAGGATATCAAGAACGCCGCGCAGACCGTGCGGAAGAAGATTCTCGAAGTCCGCTCGTCCGACACGCCCAGCTAACCCGTCGATGCACGATTTCGGGCCGCGCGCTCGGTCCTGATCGGGCCGAATTGCGCGGCCGGTTCTTTTTATGCGCCCAGGGCGCGAAGCGACCCCGTGCCTTCGCCGGACGATCAACGCCCCCAAGAAAGCCAACGTTCATGCCCCCGCCACCGATTCTCGATCTCGCCACGCTGGATTGCGGCAACGTGCTTCACAGCCGCGAGGAGATTTATTCCTTCCTCCCCCAGCGCTATGAGATGTCGCAGCTCGACGGCATCATCCATGTCGATCGCGAGAACATGATCATGGCGGGCTATCGTGACGTGCGCCCCGACGAGTGGTGGTGTCGCGGACACATGCCCGGCAGTCCGATCTTTCCCGGTGTGCTGATGATGGAGACCGCGGCGCAACTGGCCGCGTTCGCCCAGCACATCTTCGTGCCGATCCCCGGCGCGATCATGGGCTTTGGCGGCATCGACGGCGCGAAGTTCCGCGGCGCCGTCATTCCCCCCGCGCGAATTATCATTGTGAACAAGGCCGTCGATCCGCGACAACGCAAGTTTTCGTGCGCGACGCAGGCCTACCTCAACGGTCAGATGGTGTTCGAAGGGGTCATCGCGGGAATTCAGTTGAAGCTGTGATGCGGCGCGAAGTCTGGACCGCCCCCCTCAAAATGCAAAGAAGCCGACGGATCGCAATCCGTCGGCTTCCTTCTTGAGCTTCGCATCCTCGCGAACTTATCGCCGTTTCGCCTCTTTGGCGTTTCAACGTTTCGATTTTTTTGAGGTTTCGATTTTTCGTCGTTTACTTGAGCCACTTCGCCGCGGACTTTTTCAGCGCCGGGGCGATGTCCGTCTTCTCCCAACTGAAGCCCGGACGGCCGAAGTGGCCATGCGCCGCCGTCTCGCGATAGATCGGGCGCTTCAACTTCAGATGGCTGATGATGCCGCCCGGTGTCAACGGGAAGTGATCGCGCACGAGCTTCTCAATGATGTGTTCCGGCACATGAGCCGTGCCTTCGGTGTCGACCAGGACGCTGACCGGATCGGCCACGCCGATCGCGTAGGCCAACTGCACCTCGCAGATGTCGGCCAGTCCGGCCGCGACGACGTTCTTCGCCACGTAGCGCGCCATGTACGTCGCCGAGCGGTCGACTTTGGACGGGTCCTTGCCGCTGAAGGCGCCGCCGCCGTGGGCCCCGCGCCCGCCGTAGCTGTCAACGATGATCTTGCGGCCCGTCAGACCCGTGTCGCCGTGCGGGCCGCCAATGACGAACCGGCCGGTGGGATTGACGTGAAACGTGATCTTGTTGTTCCACAGCTTCGGGCACTCGGCGAGGCAGACGGGCTTGATGACTTTGTCGATGATTGTCTTGCGGAAACGATCGTTTACGTTGCCGCTGCGGTCAAGCAGCTCGGGCCGATCCTGATGCTGCGTGGAGATGACGATCGTCCGCAGGCGGACGGGCGTGTTGCCCTTGTATTCGATCGTGACCTGGCTCTTAGAGTCGGGCCGCAGCCACGGTATCTCGCCCGATTCACGCACCTTCGCAAGCCGTTCGACCAATCGGTGCGACAGGTGAATCGGCAACGGCATGAGCGCGCGGGTCTCGCGGCAGGCGAAACCGAACATCAGTCCCTGGTCGCCGGCGCCCTGGGCCTTCCCCTTCTTCGCGGTGACGCCCTGGCTGATGTCGGCCGATTGGCTGTGGATCGTGCGGATGACGGCGCAGCTCTTATGATCGAACTGGCAGGCCGGGTCGGTGTAGCCGATGTCGCGGATCGTGTCGCGGATGTTGTTCTCAATGCTGTTCAAAGCCAGCTCGGCGGCCTTGTTGTGGACGGTGATCTCGCCGGCGACGACGACCAGTCCGGTCGTGACGAGCGTTTCACAGGCCACGCGCGCGTCGGGGTCCTTCGCCAACAGCGCGTCAAGGACGGTATCGGAGATCTGATCGGCCACCTTGTCGGGATGGCCCATGCTGACGGATTCGGAAGTGAAGACATGTTGGCCGTTGGCCGCTTTTCCATTCTTGCCCACGTACGCGCTCCTCTGGTGTTAACAGGTTGCCGCTCCGCCGATTGTGAAACGGGAAGGGTCGGTTCGGTCAATCGAGCCGGGCATTCTAATCGTGTGAGCGCGACGGAGCAAGCGATTCGCGCGAGTCGAATCGCGCACAAGCCGCAGGTATCAAACGCGAAAAACCGCGGCCCGGGCTGCTCGGGGTCGTGCGCCCGAGCCGGCCAGAACCGCGGTTTTGCTCCGCCGTCGAAGAGTCCTTTGCGGGACTGCTCGACAGGGAAGGGTGGAGTGGAGCAGGCTAATTCCCGCCGCGCGTCGCCCTACTTCTGCGACTGAAGCGACTGGTATTTCTCATACAACTCCGGCCGCGCCGCCTTCAGCGCGTCGGCGTTTTCGTACACATCGACCAGTTCATCCTCGCCGGAGCGCAGCGTCACTTTGACCTTGCCATCGGGCAGGGTCTCGAAACTGGTCTTGGCGCGCTGGAGAATCACGCCGGCGTGCGCGCCGGGGGCGAAACCGAATGCGCCGCCGTTTTCTTGAAGCTTCTTCATGGCCTCTTCGGCGCGCTTCATGGCCTCGCCGTGGTGCTTCATGGCATCAGCATCGAATCGCCATTCAAACTTGCTGCCGTCCACCGGCTTGCCGAAGAAGTGCATCGACGGGCCGTTCTGAAGCAGCTTGTGCGCCTCCGCATCGCCTGCCTTCAGTTCGTCCTCGGTGGCATACGTCTTTGTTGTGCTGTTCGTGTTGCCGTTCACCGTCTCGGTCGTCGTCACGGTGTAGGGGCCGTCGTTCTGCTTCTCGACGCGGATCGATTTGCCCTGGCTCTTACCGACATAGACCTGGTGCGACCCAGGACCGGGCACCGCGAGGTTAAACTTGAAATCCATGTCGTTCACATCGGGGATCATCTTCATCACGTCCGGCACGTCCGGCAGGTTGAACCCCTTGAAGGTCCAGTTGCCGGTCGGGTCCTTCTGCAACATGCCGCCGCGGCCGAACACGTTCCCGCCGACCACCTCTTCGACGTCCGACTCGTACTTGGCCTTGGGCATCTGATCCATCGCCGGGCGCGTGCCGATCGTGATATTCGCCGTCGTCGGCTGGCCGCCGCGCACCACCGAGAACGCGTGCGCCTCGCCGGGCTGGAAGGCTTTCACCTTCTCGAGAAACGCGCCGATGTCGTTCGACACTTTCTGGCCGTCCACGGCCGTGATCACGTCGTATTGCTGAAGCCCGGCCGCGTCGGCGGGCGAGCCTTCGTACACGTTGCCGATCATCAGACCGACGCCGTTTTCGATCTTCAACTGCGACGCCAGCGGCTTGGGAAGCGGCGAGAACTGCACGCCCAGCCAGGGACCGCCCGCCTTCAAACCCGAATCATCACTGCCGAAGAACGTCAGAATCTTCGGCTGACTGTTTGGGTCGTTCGGATCGCCCGCGACCCGGATCTTCTGGACGACTTTCGTGCCGTCCCCGGCTTCCGCCGGATCACCCGCGCCCACAAACGCCAGCGTGACGTGATCGCCGTCCTCGGTCACCCACGTGCCGTCGCCATTGCCAAAGGCCTCGACGACGACATTCTCGCAATCAGCGTCCCCCGTCACGATTCGCATCTTCGCGACCGCTTTGCATTCGACCTTCGCCGGCTCGGCTGCCGGCTCTTCGACCGCGGCCCGCGCCGAACTCGACGCAATGGCCGCACAACACAACACCGCCAACCAACGAATGGATCGCATGGGATACACTCCTTTTTAGCGTTTCTCACGTCGCGAGCGCTTCATGCGCCGCGCGTCTTGAATTCGGCTCGCTCTTTCGTGCATTTATTTCCAAGACGGGCTACGCGCCCGGCTGCCTGTCAAAAATCCGCCACAATCGGCTCGACCCGCGTCGCGCGCGTGTTCCGCTCGAACACGTAAATCACGTTCGGATCGTCGCCGCGAACGCCGATCACGTCGCGCATCACGTCGCGCTGACGCCGCTTCGGCAGATAATCCTCATTTCGGTATTCCACATACGCCGGCGCACCGCCCTGCATCGGCGACGGCGCCAGCTGGGTCGAATTCGGCTGAACCGGGCGCGCCGCGCTGCGCGACCCGCCATCGCCGCCGCGCCACAAATCCGGCAGGAACGAGAAAACGACAACGGCAGCCGCGGTCGCCAGCATGCTGACGGTGGCGAGCCGAAAACCGCTGACATGCCGCGGCGCGGCCGCCGTCCTCGCACCGGCGAAGTCGGCACGCAACGTGCGCTTCGCCAGGACGTCCAACATGCGATACTCATTCAGCAATTCGCGGGCCGCGGAGTCCGACTGCAAGACCGCGTCCAGTTCGCGCTGCTCCGCCGGGCTGATTTCGCTGTCCAGGTGACGCACGATCAGCCGCTCGATGCGCGCATCGACCGTCAGGCCGACCTGCGAATCCGACTCCAGCGCGTCATTCCAATCTCGATTGTCCGTCGTTCGCATGTCCATCCAACACCCACCTCGCCGAGTCAAAAACCTGCATCAGCGATCACGAATTCCCCACGCCATTCAGGGCCGAGCGGAGCAGCCGCCGCGCTCGTACCAGTCGCGTCTCTACCGTATCGACCGGCAGCCCCAGGGCCTCGCCGATCTGCGCGTATGACCAGTCTTCCAAGTGCTTCAGCACAAACGGTTCGCGATAGATCGCCGGCAACCCGTTGATCGCCGCCAGCATGCGGCTGTGATCTTCATTCCTTACGAGCCGCAGCGCCGGAGATCCTTCGCGATCGGGAAGTGCCTGCTCATCTACCGGAGCACGTCTCCGCCGTTCGCGCGAGCGCTTCTGACCGGCGTCGATGGCGGCGTTTCGCGCGGTGCGATACAACCACGCGCGCCATGCGGAAGGATCGACCAGAGTCCCGATCTGCTGCCAGACCGTCGTCCACACCTGCTGGGCGACGTCTTCTACCGCTGACGTGTTGCCCAGCGCGCGGTAGACGATGTGACGCACCCAGCGGTCATGACGGCGAATCAGCGCGTCCAGCGCCGAGCGCGAACCCTGCTGCGCCGCGACGATCAACGCGTGGTCGTCGTCGTTGATACCAACCGTCATGATGGCGTCCACTCAATTTGAAACAGACGAAGCCCATTCGGCCCCCCTGTCATTAATATGAACGGAAACGCGTGCCGGTTCCCTTGCGAAAGGAATCGCCGCAAGGGTATCTTGCCATAACAACAGAAATGACAGGCACTTATCGACCGGATGAGGGGTCACCTTGAACCGGTTGGGTCGCCGGGGGCATACCCGGATATCGCAGCCGGGGGAGGTGCTTCTCGACGGCCGGCCCGAATGCGATCAACCCCAGAGTCATGACGGTCCAGAGGATCGCCGTGACGAGAAATGGCCGGTCCTTGATGAGTACATCGGTCGGGCCGGTGCGCTGGCCCTGCTCGATGACCGACGCATAACGGAAGATGGCATAGAAAACGAGCGGCGTGGTAAAGACGAGCGATTTGGGCGAGGGCGTGTTGGGATCGAGGGTGTAAAGCAGGAAGGTAATGACAGCGATTCCGCCCGTCACGGAAAGAAGGTGCGCGAGCAGTTCGGGCGTGTAACCAACGAGCGACTTGCGATGGGCGTGTGCATCGCCCGTGGTCATGACGGCCAGTTCGCATCGTCGCTTGCCGAAGCCGAGGAACAGGCAGAGCGTGAAGGTGCAGACAACGAGCCACGCCGAAACTTCCACATCAATCGCCTGCGCGCCGGCCAGCGCCCGCAGCACGAAACCAATGGCGATCAGAATCACGTCCATCAGCACGAAATGTTTTGCCCAGAGCGAATAGAACAGGTTGAGCGCGACGTAGATGCACGCCGTAAGGGCGAAGCCGCGCGGCAGTTGCAGCGCCGCCGCGACCCCCCCGGCCGCGAGCAAGATCGCGAACAGTCCGGCCTCCACGGGTGAGAGCGCGCCGCTGGCGATCGGGCGAAAGCGCTTGGTCGGATGGAGCGCATCCTCGCGCCGATCCAGAAGATCATTCAGCGCGTAAACCGATGCAGCGAGGACGCAGAAGATTCCGAAGGCCGCGCAGGCGGTGAGAATGGCATGCGGGTCATCCCGGCGCGGGCCGAACACCAGCGCGCCGAAGACGAAAACGTTCTTGATCCATTGAGCCGGCCGCATCAACTGAAACGCGGCTCTGATCTTCGTTATCAAATCAGCTACTCCCGCGTCAGGCCCTGCGCAGGACACGGTACGCAGGGCGTTCGCGGGCGTCAATCGCTGATTGGCGGTTTGAGTTTTCGCGCACGGATCCCCGGTGCGACCTCCCGTCCAGGGCCATGCCGCGCCGGTCGGGCCTCGTCGAATTGCAGGGGCCGGTCGAATTGAAGTCCGAGGTCATAATGACCGTCTTCGCGCGGGCGACACTGTCGGACCGTCACGCCTCGGTGAACCGGTCGTCCGCTGATGCTGCGATACGCGACCGAAGCCGATGCGCCCACGCCGACCTCCTGATCGAACACGATGGCGACTCCGGTCCTGGAGATGTTCAGCACGGGGCACTCGGCGTTGTCGACGCGTCCGCTGGCTCTTTCGAGCGTGAGGCAAAGCGCGGCCGACCCTTGTGTTCGGCGAACGTCGCGTCGACGGCATCGCACCGACGTGTCGGCCTTTGACTCGGGCACGATGATCGCGGATTGCCCGGCCGTTTCTTCGAGCGGAATCGGCGCGTTCGGATCGTCAGAGTCCTCCAACGGTATAGGTTCGTCGAACAACATAGCTCATCCCCCCATGCTTGTGCGCGGCGGCGCGCGCTCGGCGCACGAAACCGTCGAGCCTCTCCTGATCCGCACGCAATGAGCGCGCGGACTGTACTCCGACCGAATCGAATATCGGATTGAAATCACGCGGCTGCCATGTCTTTTTCCGCAACGCCGCCGGAAGCAAGTGGAACAGAAGGATTCGCGGACGCACCTGCGGGGCGACATTATTGCCACCGCCTTCTGCCGTACTTACAATCCCGGCGAGCGCATTTCGATTGAGCAATAGGAAGGGTCGCACAACCATCAGGGAGCCATCGCCATGTCCAACCAAGACATCATTGAGAAGCTGCAACTGGCCTACACCAAGGAGATGGAGACTGTCCTGAACTACGTCGCGAACAGCATCCACCTCGACGGCGTCCGCGCCGAGAAGATCAAGGAGGCGCTCAAGGCCGACATCACCGAGGAACTGAATCACGGCACGCTGCTGGGCAATCGGATCAAGACCATCGGCGGAAAGGTCCCCGGCTCGCTCGAATTGAAGTTCAAGCAGTCCTACATGCAGCCGCCGGCCGACACGACGGATGTTGTCAGCGTGATCAAGGGCGTGATCCAGGCGGAGAACGACGCTTGCAACCTGTACCTGGAGATCATCAAGCTCTGCGAGGGGCGCGATTACGTGACGCAGGACCTCGCGATCACGATCATGGGCGACGAAGAGGAACATCGCCGGGCCTTTGAAGGCTTCCTGCGCGAATATGCGAAGTAATGCCCCGGCGTTCAGCCCCGGCCTGTGAGAGCATTCATGAGTGACACCAAACCGGCATCGCGCGTGAAACTCGAAACCGTCGAGCCGATGGGCAAGCGCGTGCTCATCCGCAAGGATGCCGACAAGAAGACCACCAAGGGCGGCATCCAGCTCCCCGACAACATTGAGATTCCCACGCTGACCGGGCGCATCGTCGCCATCTCGGCGCAAGTCGCCGCCGACAACGACTACCCCATCAAGCAATACGACAAAGTCCTGTTCAACCCCAAGCACGCGATCCCGGTCGATTTCGAGGGGGACAATCAGCTTTACGTCGTGCCGGTCGAAGACGTGGTCGCGGTCTTTCGCAAGGCTGGAAGCTAAGTAGAACCGCAGGATGTTTCGTAGGATGCAAAAGGATCAACACGTGTGGGACCCGCTATGAGCGGGTCCGGCACAGGCTAGTAGCCGGTCCCACACAAATGAAGGTTTGTTCGTTTCCACTTGGCGGTCGCGTCAATCGACCCGATTGATTCCTGCGGTCCACCCGTGATACACTGCCGCGCGTGTCACGTCGAAGCCTTGCTATCACACGCAATGCGCTCGTGATCCTGCTCGGATCGCTCGCCATTTTGCCGCTCGCCGTGCGGGCGGAAGACCGCGCCTGCTACGGTTCCAAGGACAGCAAGGTTTACCACGCCGACGCAGCCTGTCCCTCCGGCAAGAAAATCATCCTGGAGAATCGCATCGCCTTTAAGTCCGCCGCCGACGCCGAGGAGCAGGGTCGCCGCCTGTGCCGCACATGCGAGCGGCGAATCGCAACCGGCAAGGCGCGCGAGTCGAAGGACGCGGCCACACCGCCGCCGCCGCCGGCGAAAGAAGAACCCGCCAGCAAGAAGAAATCGGGCCGCGGCAAGAACGCCGCAAGCCAGCCGGCGCAGATCAAACCCTCCCCGGCGCGGATCGACCCGGCGCGGGCGATGACCGTCAAGCGCGTTCTGACCGGCGGGGCGCTGCTGCTGGACGATGGCGACAAGGTGCGTCTGCTGGGCGTCTGCTGCCCGGAGGATCGGCAACCGATGGCGGCCGAGGCTGTCGCGTACATTGAGAAGCTTGTCAAAACGCGCAAGTGCGAGAAATCGTGGGACGGTGCCGCGAGCCAGCCCGAGCTTCGCAACGAGAACGGGCAGTTGCTGCTCTACGTTGCGGCAGGGCCGAATCGCATCGATCTGGGCGGCGAACTCATCGAACAGGGGCTGGCGTGGGTCGATCGCGACCGGGCCTGCACGAAGACAGAAGACTACATTTCGCGCGAACATCTCGCCTGGAGCGAAGGCCGCGGGATCTGGCGGCGCCTGGACGGCGTCGCCGGACAGGCACGTGTGCTGACCGGCCAATACGCGCGGCACTATCATCCGGTCGATTGCCCGCACGAAGTGCATCTGAACGAGCCGAGCGAAATCACCGTGAACGAAGCCAAGGCCCGGCGGCTGGCGCCGTGCTGCTTCTATCGCACCGGGCCGTCCATCGCGGCGACCTCGCGCGAGGACGAGGCTGCGGCCAAGGATCCCAAACCCCGCGAACACACGAACCGACATGCCAAATCAAAAGACTAACTCCCCCGCCGCCGCCTTGCGCAAGCTACGGCTGATCGGCATGGTCCATCTGCCTCCGCTGCCCGGCTCTGCCGGATTCCGACGCCCCTCGCGCCAGAGCGCTCGGCCGCTTGACGCCATCACCCGGCAGGCCGTCGCCGAGGCGACGCTGCTGGCCCGCGCCGGATTCGATGCGATCATCGTGGAGAACTTCGGCGATACGCCGTTCGCCTCAACCAGCGTGCCGCCCGAAACGCTGGCCGCCATGAGCGTCGTGATCGATCACGTCGCCCGCGCGGTGAAGATCCCCATCGGCGTCAACGTCCTGCGAAACGACGCCCTGGGCGCGCTGGCCGTCGCGGCGGTCACCAGCGCAGCTTTCATTCGTGTGAACGTCTTGAGCGGGGCCTACGCGACCGATCAGGGCATCATCACCGGCAACGCGAACGAACTACTCACGCGCCGCGCAGCCGTCGCGCCGCATGTCGCCATTGCCGCCGACGTGCATGTGAAACACGCGACGCCGATCAGCCAGCCCGATCTCGCGCTGGCCGTGGAGGAAACCGCCGAGCGCGCCGGAGCCGACGCGATTATTTTGAGCGGCACGGGCACGGGTAAGCCGACCGACCTGGCGAAGCTTGGTGCCGTGCGCAGCGCCGCCCACGGCCTGCCGATTTGGATCGGCTCGGGCGTGACGGCCGCGACCGTCCGCGAATCGCTTCGCGTCGCCGATGCGGTGATTGTCGGCACGGCGCTCAAGAAAGGCAGTCGCACCACCGCGCCGCTGGACCGGGCACGCGTCGCGGCGTTCATGAAGGCCGCCGGGCGATAATCGCTCATTTCAGCAGCATTGCGAATCTTCCGATACCATATCGCCGCCTCGCTCGCCCGATTGAATATGCACCCATGCAAGCATCCCGCTCACGATCCTTCGTCACGTTGATCGGCGCAACCGCGTGCCTCTCCTTCGCCGCCTGCGCCCCCGCGCCGCCGCCGCCGGTGCTGCCGCCGATGCCCGCCAGCCTGCGCGTGCCCGACATCGCCTACGGCGTCTCGACCGCCGCCTATCAGAACGAAGACCCCGGCTGCGAGCCGCTCGCCGCGGACTGCTTCCGCACCGACTGGGACCTCGCCTTCGAGACCGGAAAGATCCCGCACGCCAAGGGCGACGCGGCCTATGCCTTCAGTGAGACGCAGCGCGACATCGACGCGTTGAAATGGCTGGGCGTCACCCATTATCGCTTCGGCATTGAGTGGGCGCGCGTCGAGCCGCGGCCCGGCGAATTCAACCAGGCCGCCATCGACCACTACGCCGATTTCGCCCGCCGGCTGCGCGAGGCTGGCATCGAGCCGGTGCCTTGCCTATGGCACTGGACCTTCCCCGATTGGCTCACCGATCTTGACCGGCCCGAGCGGCACGGCTGGCTGAACCCCGACGCCGCGACGCACTGGGTGGAGTACGTCTCGCGTCTGGCGGTCGCCCTTTCGCCGCACTGCAATCTCTTCGCGCCGATGAACGAGCCGAACATCCAGTCGCTCGCCGGGTTCGTCGTGGGCGATTTCCCCCCCTTTGCCGAGTGGCGCTTTGATCTGAACGACGCCAACCGCGCCGCCACCATCGACGGCTTTCTCGTCGCCGCGCAGATCCTCCGTGCCATTCATGCGACACACGCGGCGCCCGCCGCGCCGGCGCCCCGCATCATCAGCATCGACATCCGCACCGCCTGGCACCCAAGCCCGCTCGATCCGCTCGGCCTTTTCGTCAACTTCCTCCGTGAGGGAAGCTACGCCCACCTCGACGGCGTCGCGCACGAGGTCGATATCGTCGGCTTCACGTACTACGGCCGACAGCAGGCCACCGTCGAGGGCGCCGCCAGCCGCGAGCCGGGCACGTCGTCCGGATACAGCGATCTGGGCATCGAGATTTATCCGCAAGGTCTCACCGAGGCGCTCGCCGAGATGTTCGCCCGTTACGGCAAGCCGATGGCCATCATGGAGAACGGCATTGCCGACGACCGCGACGACCGCCGGCCGGTTTATCTCGCGACGCATCTCGCGGCCGTGCAGGAGGCGATCGACCAGGGCTATCCCGTGTTCGGCTATTACTTCTGGAGCCTGTGCGACAACTACGAATGGATGGACGGCTATCGGCCGAAGTTCGGGCTGTTCGGCTTCGAGCCGGCCTCGCGCGGGCTGACGCCGAAAGCGTCGGCGGATTTGTTTCGGCGGCTGATTGAAGCCCGCGGCGGTGAGATTGAGCCGTGAGGCGTGAGCCACGAGCCGTTAGCCGTTGGCCGTTAGATTTTAGCTGTTAGCCAATCCTGTTCCCTTTCCCCTTCTTGCCCCTTCGCCCCCGTTTTGGTGTTTTGCCGTTTCGGCGTTTCGGCGTTTCGATTACGATTCTCGCAACAGCCCCGGAGCCGCCCATGCCCGACAAAACGACAACCGTCGCCGAGTTACGCGACGCCCTCCGCCGATTCGTCGACGAGCGCGACTGGCAGCAGTTCCACACGCCCAAGAACCTCGCCATGTCCATCGCCATCGAGACGGCCGAACTGATGGAGCACTTTCAGTGGCTCTCGCCGGCCGCCGCACGCGATCTGTCCGAGGCCGACCTGCAGAATGTCCGCGAGGAACTGGCCGATATTTTCTGCTACGCGCTCTCGTTCGCGAACGCGATGGGGATTGACGTGTCCGACGCCGTGCGCGAGAAGATGATCAAGAACGCCGCGAAGTACCCCGCCGACCGCGTGCGGGGGAAGCTGGGAGTCTAACGTAGGGTGCGTCCTCGACGCACCAAGAAACACCACGCAACCGTCCCACGAAACAAGACAAGGAGCACAAACCATGCCGTACGTCGATGGATTCGTCCTGCCGGTGCCGAAGAAGAACGTAAAGGCGTATGAGAAGATCGCCAAGCTGGCCTGCAAGGTCTGGAAGGATCACGGCGCGCTGGATTACTGCGAGTGCGTCGGCGAGGACCTGAACGTGAAATGGGGCATTCCGTTCCCGAAGGTGATCAAGCCCAAGGCCGGTGAGACGATCTTCTTTTCGTGGATTGTCTACAAGTCGCGCAAGCACCGCGACCAGGTCAACACCAAGGTGATGAAAGACCCGCGCCTGGCGAAGATGATGGACCCGAAGAAGATGCCGTTCGACTGCAAACGCATGTCCTGCGGCGGGTTCGAGGTGCTGGTGAAGGCGTAAGAGGTGCCGTTGCACTCGCCAAAGCCCCCGGTCAGCCCGCCGGGGGCTTTTTTGTCGATCGCGCTGCCCATCCGACACGCCATCCGTGGTACAATTCAGACAGTTCGCCTCGCGGGTGGAGTGGACCCTCCGCGATCCTCGCACGACCCACAGGACCCTACCGATGATGAATCGACCGGTCGTTTCGCGCCTTGTACTCCTGCTCACCCTCGCCCCGGCCATGCTCACCGGCTGCGCCGCGCTGCGTGCGCCGTCGACCGATCGGGGCGGACTCGGCGCGGACGACGCCCGACTCGCGGCGGCCGATCCGAGCGGCTCGGCGAACCCCACCGGGCACGCGCTGCCGCTGCGCATTCCGCGTGTGAAGAAGGTCGCCGGCGAGCGGCCCGACCACCCCGGCGAGGCGATGGAATTCCGCTACCGCGAGCGGTTGAGCGAGAACGGGAAGATTCCGCCCAATGCCCTGCTCCGCGCGGTTGAAGACAAGCGTCGATCGCTGGCCGGCGCACCCCGCAACGCCGGCATCGACAGCATGAGCTGGACCGAGCTGGGCCCCGGCAACATCGGCGGGCGCATCCGCTCGATTCTCATTCATCCGACCACGCCGGAGATCATGTGGGTCGGCGGCGTGGCCGGCGGCGTCTGGAAGACCACCAACGCCGGCGCGCACTGGGATTTCATGGATGACTTCCTTCCGTCGCTGCCGATCGGCTGCATGGCGCTGGACCCGACCAATCCCGACGTGCTCTACGCAGGCACGGGCGAGGGCTTCGGCAACATCGACTCGCTGCCCGGCGCGGGCATCCTCAAATCCGTCGACGGCGGCGTCACCTGGGCGCAAATCCCCAGCACCATTCCCACCAATCCCGATCCGACGCAGGACCCGTGGGGCTACGTCAATCGCATCGCCATCAGCCCGGCCAGCAATCAGATCATGCTCGCCGCCACGAAGCAGAAAATCTTCCGCACGACCAACGGCGGCGCGAGCTGGACCGAGGTCTTCCCTGATCGCACCAACGACGTGCGCTTTCATCCGACCGACGGCAACCGCGCCGTCGCAGGTACCAACGCCGGCACGGCGATCTACTCCACCGACGGCGGCGTGACGTGGCAGACGGCCCAGGGAATCACGTCCGGCGGCGGGCGCGTTGAAGTGGCCTATGCGCGCAGCTCACCCAGCACGGTCTACGCCAGCGTCAACCGCAACGGCGGCGAGGTCTGGCGCTCCACCAACGGCGGGCAGAGCTACACGCTGCGCAACACCGGCACGAATTATCTCGGCAACCAGGGCTGGTACGACAACGCCATCTGGGTCGATCCGACCAATTCCAATACAATTGTATTAGGCGGCGGGCCGGACGCCTGGCGCGGCAGCAACAACGGCGGCAGCAGCCTCACGCGCATCAGCCAGTGGGCCAGCGCGCCGCTCTCGGCGCACGCCGATCATCACGCCATCGTCGAGCATCCGGGATTCAACGGCACCTCCAACCGCACCGTCTATTTCGGAAACGACGGCGGCATCTACCGCACCGACAACGTCTACACCGTCGCCGGCACGACCGGCTGGATCGCCCTCAACAACAACCTCGCCATCACCCAGTTTTACGGCGGCGCCGTCAACAGCAGCACCGGCGTCCTGGTCGGCGGAACGCAAGACAACGGCACGCTCCGCACGGCCGGCTCTTTCGACTGGACCGCCATGTTCGGCGGCGATGGCGGCTATTGCGCGGCCGACCAGAACGACCCCAATTACTTCTACGGCGAGTACGTGTACCTGCGCATTCACCGCAGTACGAACGCCGGGATTTCGTCCAGCTCGATCTATGCAAGCGGGCCGAATCCGCTCACCGACGCCAGCAGCGGTGCGGCCAATTTCATCTCGCCGTTTATCCTTGACCCGAATAATTCCGACCGTCTGCTCGGCGGCGCGGCCAATCTCTGGCGGTCGAACAACGTCAAGAACTCCCCGCCGAATTGGTTCATCATCAAGGCGTCCATCGGGAGCAACGTGTCGGCCATCGCCGTCGCGGTGGGCAACTCCGATCTTGTCTGGGTCGGGCACAACAACGGAAACGTGTACAAGACCACCAACGGAACCGACGCGAACCCCACCTGGACGCGCGTCGATACGAACACGCCCAATTTGCCCAACCGCACCTGCAAGCGCATCGCCATCGACCCGTCGAACCACGACCGCGTCTATGTCGGCTTCTCCGGCTACGAGGCCGACAACCTCTGGAAGACGACCGACGGCGGCACGAACTGGACCAAAATCACCGGCCCCGGCCAGCCCGGCGACCCGCAAACGCTTCCGCGCGCCCCGGTTGATACTGTTGTCCTGCATCCCGCCCTGCTCGGCTGGCTCTACGTCGGCACCGACATCGGCGTGTTCGCGTCCACCGACTACGGCGAAACGTGGTCCAGCTCCAACGACGGACCGGCCAACGTCGCCGTCGATGAGCTGGTCTTCAAAGGCAGCGATACGCTCATCGCCATCACGCACGGGCGCGGCATGTTCGCTGCCACGATCGACCCCGCCGGCGTTGACTGCAACGGCAACATGGTGGAAGACATCACCGAACTGGACGGCAACGACTGCAACGGCAACCAGTTGCTTGATGTTTGCGAACTGGCCGCCAACCCCGCGCTCGACTGCAACGCCAACAACACGCTGGACGCCTGCGAGCTGGCCGGCAATGATTGCAACAACAACACCGTGCTCGACACCTGTGAGCTGATCGATCACCCCGAGCGCGACTGCAACAACAACAGCATCGTGGACACGTGCGAGCCGGGTGGCACCGACTGCGATGTCAACGGCGTGGTCGATCTCTGCGAGATCGCCGGGCAGGATTGCGACGCCAACAACGTCATCGACTCGTGCGACCTGGCCGCCGGCGTCATCGCCGCCGAAGACTGCCCGCAGGCCATGCGCGTCCTGCCCGGTGTGACGTACACCGGATCGACGATCGGCGCTGCCAGCAATGGTGAGGACACTTGCAATCCGAAAGGGGCGACGCCGCCCGACCTCTGGTTCCGCTACGACCCCGCCTCCAACGGCGAAGCCACGATCTCACTTTGTGGCAGTACCTATGACAGCATCATGTCCGTTCACGACGGCTGCCCCGGAACGACGGTGAACGAACTGGTGTGCGACGACGACTTCTGCGGCGGCGGCTCCGGGTCGCAGGTCACGCTGAACGTGTCGGCCGGTTCGACTTATTGGGTCCGCGTCACGGGCTGGAGCACGTCGGCCGGGGAGTTTGAGTTGCGCATCACAGGCCCCAGTGCATTCGGCGATCATGACTGCAACGCAAATGGCATCCTCGATGCCTGCGAACCGGAACTCGTCGGCCCCGCAATCACGCAGCAGCCGCAAGGCATTGCCGCATGCGAAGGAGACTCGGTCGAGTTCAGCGTGACGGCGATCGGCATGGCCCCGTTGTCCTACAAGTGGCGCAAGGGTGGCGTGAACATCCCCGGCGAGCATGCTCCCACGCTTGCTCTCAACTCCGTGACCGCCGCCGACGCCGGTGACTACGACGTAGAGATCACCAACCCGTGCGGAGGTCTTATCAGTGTGTCCGCGGCGCTCGAATTGCTTACACCCGTGACCGTCGATGTTGCGCCGGATCAGTCGCTTGCATGCGCCGGCGCAAGTGTGCAACTCGTCGCCAGCGCGGCCGGCGACGGGCCACTCACACACCAATGGCGCCGCAATGGCCATTCGATTGAGAATGGCGGCAACATCACCGGGGCCGACACCGACACCCTGACCATCGATCCCGCAACGGCCGGTGATACGGCCGCCGATTACGAATGCGTCGTTACCGGAGCGTGCGGCGCAGTGACAAGCGCCGTCGTTCAAGTCTCCGTTTTCGCAACCGGCAGCGGTGATATCGATGGCGATGATTCGGTAACCGGACTGGACATCGCTGCGTTTGTGCAACTGCTAATGGGAGACGGCCAACCAGGCGTGGCATATTGTGCCGGTGATATGACCGGCGACGGACTGGTTACCGAAGCGGACATCCCGCTCTTCGTCGGCCTCTTGTTGCCCTAACAAATCAAGCGGGCAACGCGTCGATCGCGCCAGGCCCTATATTCGGCACAGCCTGTATGGGGCAAAGCGGCGATAATGTGTGACAGGACACTCGCGTGCGCGGGGTGTTCACTGGCATACACCGACAAAGTTAATCTCACCACACCCTCTGTGTGACAGCACCCAGCCACCGCGATTTGTGCCGCCAATCCGTCTCGACTTGCCAAGAAACATGGTTTGACTCGATTGACAGCGATGTCCGAAATCAATTAAGATGCTGGGTAAGTGGAGTGGAGAATTACTACACAGCGGGATCGGTCAGACTCAATGTCGCCGGCCATCCGCACGGGAACTGGATTCGATTTGAGGGGAAGTTCATTATGCGTTTTCGAAACTGGGCTGCATCCGCCGTACTCGTCTTGGCACTGTCATTCGAGGCAAACGCCTCGTTGCTCGGACTGACGTTTCTTCCGCCGCCGGACATCACAGTCGGTTTCATCGACGTGGATTACAACGCCGGCAGCCAGACGTTCTTGGCGCAGGGCTTCGCGCAGCAGATGGACGACGGCGTCCTGACGAACAATGTTATTTCCGCTGCGGGCTACAACTTCTTCCTGAACGCCCTGGTTGACAACGCCGGCGTGCTGACGCCCGGCGGTTCGTTCTCCGTCACTGGCAGCGTCACGCTTAGCGGCACGCCATACGGCCTCGTGAACCCGCTGCTCACCGGCACGGTCGCCGCTTTCGGTTTCGGCGACACGCCCGCGAACTACGATATTCTGGAAATCGTGATTCAACTGACGGGCGGCGATCTGGCCATTCCCGGTTACTACGGCGTGCCGGGCACGCTGATCGGCCTGGACTTCGACGCCAACTACGGCGGCGCGTTCAGTGGTTCGTTCGCCGCGAGTTTCGACAACACCGGCGGTTTCGGCCCCGGATTTGGCAACGGCCAATGCGATATTAAGCCGATTCCCGAGCCGACTGCGCTCGCCCTCTTTGGGCTGGCAGCGCTGGCTCTGGTACGACGACGATCTCCCGCGAATTGAAGAAGGTGCTTGGAGTTGAATCCGCCGCGGACCATGCACGCCGCGACGGGCATCCGGCCGGAGACAACGGGCCTGGGCACACGTTGATTTGAGTTAAATCATCGGCACGGGATTGCGCCCGGGGCGCAGACGGTCTACCTCCACACTCAAACTGAACAAGGATAAGAAAAACATGCGTATTCGAAGAAGTACGACGGTCGGTTCGGCGCTGCTCGGCGCATTTTACACAAGTGCCTGTTTGGCAGCGCTGCTCGGCATTTCCCTGATCGGCTCTTTCCCTTCGCTGAACTACGTGTCGACCGGGTTGACGTCGACTTCGTATTTCTCCGCCAGCCAGAACTTCCGCGTCGTCTCGACGCCCATCGCCATCCGCTTCTCGGCGTCCACGCCCCCGCGGCTGGTCAACCCCACGGGCACGCCACCGGCCGAGACGCTCTCGATCTCGATCCAGGTCGATAACTTCGGCAACCTCGTCAGCGGTATCCCCGGTGACGATCTGGTCGTTCAGGGTGAAGTTGATGCCGACGGAAACGGTTCGGTCGATTACGCCGGCATTCTGCTTACCGGCGAAGTCCTCGGTTTCGGTCATCAGGACACGGGCACGGCCGCGGATGAATTCGACTTCCGCTTCCAGGTCACCGGCGGCGTGCTCGCCCCGCTCTTCTTCACCGGCAAGGACATCGGTGTGACCCTCACGTCCGAGCAGTCCAACTTCATTGGCTCCTTCCAGCAGGACTTCAACGGCCAGGCCAAGGGTCTGCTCGCCCCGATCCCGCGACTCAATCAGCCGCCCTTCTGCTCCGCCAACGGACCCTACGAAGCCGAGTGCGCAGGCGATGTCACGACGATCCAACTCGACGCGTCGCAGTCCGACGATCCCGACGCCGACCAGTTGACCTACTCATGGTCCACCGACTGCCCGAACGCGGTCATCAGCGACCCGACGGCGGTCAACCCCACGCTCACGATTACCACGCAGAGCACCTGCAACTTCTCGTGCACCGTTTTCCTCTCGGTGAGCGACGGCGTCTCGCCGCCCACGACCTGCGAAGCCCAGGTCACGGTGTCCGACTCGAACGCTCCGATGCTCGAGATCCCCGGAAACATCAACCTCTCGTGCGACGAGCCGACGCTCCCGGCCCACACCGGCCAGGCGACGGCCCATGACGATTGCGACCCCGCTCCGAGCGTCACTTACGTCGATAGCGAGATTCCTGGCGATTGCGCCGGCGATCGCGTCATCGAGCGAACCTGGACGGCCGCCGACGGCTGCGGCAACAGCGTCTCGAACACGCAGATCATCACGATCACCGACGACACCGCGCCGGAGTTCCTGACTTGTCCGGGCGAAACCGTCGTCAATTGCGGCCAGAGCACCGATCCGAGCGTCACCGGAATGCCCACCATCGCCGACAATTGCGATGTCGCGCCGGAGCTGACCTACGAAGATGAACCGGCCCAGGGAACCTGCCCCGCGCTGGCCATGATTACGCGCACCTGGACCGCCACGGACGCCTGCGGCAACTTCTCGGAGTGCGAGCAGTTGATCGTCATCCTCAATGCCACCGCGCCGACCCTGACCTGCCCGCCAGACGTGACGCTCGAGTGCGGTCAGTCGACCTCGCCGAGCAACACGGGCACGGCGACGGCCTACGACCCCTGCGACCCGAACCCGGCCGTGACGTACTGCGATTACGTGTCAGGTGTTTGTCCGAAGGTCATCAACCGCGTGTGGCGTGCGACCGACAGTTGTGGCATGTCCACCACCTGCACCCAGCTCATCACGATCGTGGACAACACGCCTCCGACGATCACGTGCCCGCCGGACATCACCGTGACCTGCGGCCAGAGCACCAACCCGTCCGTCACGGGTTACGCCACGACCAGCGACAGCTGCGACCCCTGCCCGACGCTTTCGTACTGCGATTCGTCGAACAGCAGCGGCTGTCCAAAGGTCATCACGCGAACCTGGAAGAGCCGCGACCGCTGCGGCAATCAGGTCACCTGCACGCAACGCATCACGGTCGTGTCGGCGGGTCCCTGCCCGCGCACGCCGGGCTACTGGAAGAACCATCTGAATGACTGGCCGGTCAATTCGTTGCAGATCGGTTGCGTCACGTACAACAAGACCCAGCTCCTGAACATCCTTTCCAACAAGAAGCCCAGCGGGGGACAGGCCGCGAACGACGCTTCGACCAATCTGGCGAAGTTCGTGATCGCGACGCAGTTCAACCTGCTGACCGGGTCGCAGCCCGGGAACATCGCTTCGGTCGTGGCGACTGCCAACCAGAAGCTGTGTCAATACCCGCCGGGCAGCAACACGACCGGTTCGACGAAGAACCAGCTGCTCGCCCTGAAGGATCAGCTCGACGCCTACTGCAACAGCAACCCACCGGGCTGCTACGGCGATTAGGCCATCCGCCGTGCCAAATGAGCGGCACGACAACGTGACTTAAGAACATGGGGCGACACGCTGATCAGGCGGTCGCCCCGTTTCTTTCTCTCAAGGCCCGGCCGGCCTTACCGCGCGCCCAACGACGGCGCCGGCATGGCATCCAGCGCCGCGTCGCGCTCCTGACGCAGGCTCCAGCCGGTCTTCAACCCCAGCACGAACCAGCCCAGCGCGACGATGCCCATCGCGAACACCGTATCACCCACGACGCGCAGCCAGCGCAGCGTTTCCATCGTCGGCGTTTGCAGGAACTCCGCCGAACGCGCGTACCACATCCCCTTGTCCACGCTCGCCCAAGTTTGGAGCAACCCCACCGGCAACAGGCTCAACAGCACCATCAGCGCCAGGCCGACGTTGATCGACCAGAACGCAAACGAAAGCACACCGGTCCGCCAGACCTTGCGCGTCGCCAGCCCCTTCAGGCAGAACAACATCAGCCCGATGCCCAGCATGCCGTACACGCCGAACAGCGCGGTGTGCCCATGCACCGGCGTCGTGTTCAATCCCTGCATGTAATACAACGCGATCGGCGGATTGATCAGGAACCCGAACAGCCCCGCGCCGACCAGATTCCAGAACGCCACCGCCACGAAAAAGTAAATCGGCCAGCGATACGCCGACACCCACGGCCGCGCCCGGCTCAACGTCAGATTCTCATACGCCTCAAAGCCGATCAGCACGAGCGGCACGACCTCCAGCGCGCTGAACGTGGCACCCAGCGCGAGGATGGCGGTCGGCGTGCCCGTGAAATAGAGGTGGTGAAACGTGCCGATGATGCCGCCGCTTAGGAAGATCGTGCTGGAGAACAGCACGGCCGCCGACGCCGTCGCCGTTCGCAACAAGCCCATGCGCGTGAACAGAAATGCAATGGCGACGGTCGCGAAGACCTCGAAGAAGCCCTCGACCCACAGGTGTACCACCCACCACCGCCAGTATTCGACGATCGCAAGATTCGTCTGCCGGCCCCACATCAGCCCCGCGCCGTAGAACAGCGCGATCGCCGTCGACGACAGGAAGAACATACCCAGCATGCTGCGGTTCTCACCGGGCCGCTTGAGTGCCGGCAACATGGCCCGCCCCATCAGGAACAGCCACAGAAACAACCCCACGAACAGAAACAACTGCCAGAATCGCCCAAGATCCACGTACTCCAGCCCCTGATGGCCGAACCAGAAATTCGCCGTGTAGCCCAGCCGCTGCTGCACGCCCAGCCACTGCCCGGCCAGCGACCCGACCACGATCACCAGCAGGCAGACAAACAGCACGTTCACGCCCAACTTCTGAAACCGCGGCTCATAGCCGGACACAGCCGGCGCGATGAAAAGGCCCGTCGCCAGCCAGGCCGTCGCGATCCAGAAGATTCCGAGCTGGGTGTGCCACGTTCGGGTCACTGCATAGGGCAGGTATTCCGCCAGCGGGAAGCCGTAGAAGCCCGAGCCTTCCACGCCGTAATGCGCCGTCACCGCGCCCAGGCCCACCTGCGCCACGATCAGCGCCGCCACGGTCCAGAAGTATTTCAGCGTCGCACGCATCGACGGCGTCGGGTCCAGCGCCAGGAGCGGATCGCGCGCCGGCACGGCATGATCGTCGTGCTCGCTGCCGCGCTGCGACGCGAAGTACCACGCCAGCGCCGCAATCCCCGCCAGCAACAGCACGAAACTCACGACCGACCAGATCACGATCGACCCCGTCGGCCGATTCCCGATCAGGCTCTCCGCCGGCCAGTTGTTCGTGTAGGTGATGTCCATCCCGGGCCGATTCGTGCCGCAGGCCCACGCCGCCCAGAAGAAGAATGCATTCATCTTCTCCATTCGCTCCGCAGACTTGATCGCGTTCGCCGGAATCGCGTACGCCTCGCGCAAGCCGTTCAGTTCCGGATCACTTCCAAACAGCGCCGCGTAATGCGCGCTCACCGCGGCAATCGCCTGCGCCCGGATCGGTGAGACGACGATCTCATGTCGCGCTGCGTCGTACGCATTCGTGCGCAGCTCCGTCGCCAGCCGATGCTTCAACGCCGCCTGCGCTTCGCCCGGCAAGGCCTCGAACTTCGACGCGTGCTCCGTGCCGGACCAATGCTCCAGCAACCACTCGCACTCCCGGTGCAACCAGTCGGCCGACCAGTCCGGCGCGACGTAAGCCCCGTGCCCCCAGATGCTGCCGACCTCTTGCCCGCCCATCGACTGCCAGACGTTCTGCCCGTCGCGAATGTCGGCCCCCGTGAAAAGCACCTGCCCATCGGTCGTGACGACGCGATCGGGGATCGGCGGCGCCTCGCGGTACAGCTCGATGCCGTAATAACCGAGCACCAAGAACGACCCGACAATGACGCTCCCGAAGGCCAGCCAGAGGCGTTTGTTCTGCATGGAAGTCCACTCCCGCTAAAACAAAGTATTTGGGTCCAATTACGCTTTTGACATCCGCACTATAGCCCGACTAAACTGGATGTCAAGGTCCAATTAGCCAATAAGGATCCCTCCTGTGATTTCTCCCACCGCCGAATACGCCCTCCGAGCCGTCGTCGCCATCGCCATGGCAAAAGGACACGCCCAAATCACGCCCGACCTCGCACGCACCACCAAAGTCCCACCCGGCTATCTCCCCAAGGTCCTCCAGACCCTGCGAAAGGCAGGGATCGTCCTCTCCAGGCGAGGTCTCGGCGGCGGATTCACACTCTCCCGGCCGGCCGAGCAGATCACCGTTCTGGAAGTCATCAACGCCGTCGACCCGATCCGAAGGATCGACCGTTGCCCACTCGGGATCGATTCTCACGGGACCAATCTCTGCCCCATGCACAAGCGGCTCGACGAAGCGATCGAATCGGTCCAGCGCACCTTCGCCGCCACCACCATCGACGAACTCCTCTCCGCCCCCGGCCGCAGCACGCCGCTCTGCGCCGTCGAGAAGTCCGTCACGCTGGGGCTGCCGAGCAAGCGCGCGACGTGACGCGAAGTAGCCGGCCGCAAATTTCATAACATCATTCGCATTCCGCCCGCGCAATTACCAGGGGCCGCCGCGAAACACCTTGAAATCTCGCCGACCTCCGGAGCGCGTGCAAATTGATGCCTTCGGTGATCGCGCGGCGCTCCACGCAACGGCGAGTCCCGCACCATTCGGTCACGGTTCGGAGCAGACCTCACGGCACAGCGCGCTTCAAACACCTCGAATGGGAACGCCACGGCGCCCATCGGGCCCGTCACGGCGGTGTGTCTTTTTCGAAGAGACGCATCTTCGACTCATCTTGAACCGACAGGCGGCCCGAGTCGATCATGATGTTGCGACAGCGACAATGCTCGGCGTCGGCGGGAAGAGACGGCAGGGTTTCGCCGCATTGGAGACAAATGTAAAACAATGACGGTCCAAAGGGAAAGCCCTTTTCAGGGTCGAACGCGATGAACCGGCGATGAACTTCGCTGGGTGACATGCGGACTTCAACGCGGCGGCGGACTTGCACAGCGGGCGACGCGACTCGAACGCGCAACGTCCAGCTTGGAAG
>CAZQCF010000042.1:0-30796 GCA_964592235.1 uncultured Planctomycetaceae bacterium | reverse complement strand
CCAGCGTAACCCCTAGTGCACAAGGGCGCTAGGCCCGAATGAAAACCGCTCTAAATGATCATTCCGCCGCATGAATGCGGCGGCTCGGAAAGCGCGCCGTCAATCTCTCAATCGATGCGCTGCTGCGGAGCCACGGAAGTGCATGCGACCTGCTTGATGCGGCGGTACTACCGTTCGGAATCGACCGCGACCGGTTGCGGCGTCGTTTCGACGAGGTGCTTGCGGAAGTATCGCACGATCCGCTCATACAATCGCACGTTCACGTTCGGATCGGGCACCATGTGCGTGAAGCCCGCCAGGGCCAGCAAATCGTACTCGCGCCCCGCGAGAAAGAGCGCTTCGGCCATCTTGAGCGTGTGTGTGAAATAGACATTATCATCCGTCGTGCCGTGGATCAGCAGCAGCGGCCGGCGAAGATCGCCCGCGAACGTCAG
Organism: uncultured Planctomycetaceae bacterium; assembly: GCA_964592235.1. Classification (GTDB taxonomy): domain Bacteria; phylum Planctomycetota; class Phycisphaerae; order UBA1845; family UTPLA1; genus PLA3. The sequence goes on along the minus strand of CAZQCF010000042.1, from coordinate 30,362 downwards.
CGCGCTGCACGCTTCGTATCCCGTCGCATTGTCCTTCGGCGTGCCCATGTACCGCTCGGTGTAGTGCGTGTCGTAATCAACCCAGTCGATCACCGGCGCACCGGCCACGGCGGCATGAAACACGTCGGGCCGCTTCAGCACCGCCATCGTGGAGAAATAGCCACCGAACGACCATCCGTAGATTCCCACTCGGGACAGGTCCATCTCTCGGTACTTCTCGCCGAGGGCGAGCATCGCGTCGGCCTGATCGGCGAGCGGCCCGTCGATGACGTTGCGCGCGATGGCGCGCTCCCATTCGCGGCCGCGCCGTTCGGTCCCGCGCCCGTCGATGGACACCATGATGAATCCCTGATCCGCGATCCACTGCTGGCGCAGGTAACCCCGGGCCGAAGCGTGGACCATGTTGCTGTGCGGCCCGCCGTACACGTAGTTGATGACGGGGTATTTGCGACTCTTGTCGAAACCGCGCGGCCGCAGGATCGACGCGTAATACGTGCGTCCATTCGTTTCGACGGTCGTCAGCTCCGGCTTGGGGACGAACGGCGGCTGCTCGGCGCCGCTCGGCAGTTCGCCGCGCAGCGTCGCATCGCGTCCGCGCACAAAATGGCTGATCGTCCCGTCGGCCAGCGAGGCGGTATGAACCCAGACGTTTCCATCGCGCGAGAACTTGCCCGAATGGCTCCCCGGCTCGCGCGTCAGCGCGACGACTTCCCCGCCGTCCAGCGCGATGCGATACAGGTGCGTCTGCGTCGGGTCAACGCTCCCGCTGACCACGACCTCACGCCGCGCGCCGTCCACCGACACGACGCCGTACAGCTTCGCCGAGCCGGGGCGGTAGGTCTTCACGACGGATCCATCGCGCCGGCGCAGCTCCAGTTCCCATTCGCCGCTGCGCTCGCTCGTCCACAGGAACTGCTCACCGCCCGGCAGCCACCGCGGCATGTCCGAGTCGATGTTGATCCACGCGTCGTCCGTCTCCGTCAACAGCGTTGTCGTTCGGCCGGTGGCTTCATCCACCATCAGGAGTTGCGACGTCCGCTGGTCGCGCGTCTGGACGTACATCGTCAGCGGCGAATCCTTGCCCCAGTGCACGGTCGCAAGGTACGGATACGTATTCCAGTCGCACGCGACCCAGCGCGGTTCGCCACCCGTGACCGAGACGATGCCGAGTCGCACCTTGGCATTGCTTGTTCCCGCGCGCGGATAGCGCCAGCCTTGCGGCGACTGCTCCGGGTTGCGCGCGTCGGCGATGTAGAGCGTCTCCACCTCGCGCACGTCCGCTTCTTCAAATGCGATCCACTGCGAATCGCCGCTCCACCAGTACCCGCTTGGGCGACCCATCTCCTCCTGCGCCACAAACTCCGCCAGGCCGTGCGAGACATCGGCGGTGCCGCCCTCGGTGAGTCGCCGCTGGGTCATGGTCGCCAGCTCGATCACATACAGATCGTGCCCGCGTACGCACGACACGAATCGGCCGTCGGGCGAGAACTTCGGGTCGATCGGCGTGCCGGCCGGATCGTCTGGGAGTGTCAGGATCTTGCCATCGTTGCGCTGGATGACGTACAACTTTCCGCTCAAGCTCGTGAGAATCAGCTTGCCGTCTTCGGACAGGCTGAACGATGCCAACCCGCGCGCGGTCACGCGCTGCCGTTCGCGCCGCGCCTTCTCCTCCACCGTTAGAACTTCTTGCTTGCCGCCCAGCAGATCGTCCGCCGTTGCGCGAATCTTCATCAACCCGTCGGCTGTGCTGATCTCAAAGAGGTTGCGCACCACATCGCGGGGACCACTTCGAAGAAAGAGCATCGCGTCGCCGTTGGGGGTCAGCGCGAAGCCCGTCGGCTGGCCGCAGGAATAGCCGCGCGTCTCGGCGAATTCGCGAAGGAACTGGGTATCGATCCCGGCCGGCTCGGTCGGTTTTGGACCGGCACAACCGGCCAGCGCCGGCAAGACAAAAACGATCCACCCGTACAAACGATCGTTTCGCATCACGCGATTTCCTCCGAACTGATTGGACGGCGACCAACGGGCGAGATGCGCGCTGAATGGTCATCCGGGCAAACGGCTGACGGCGCCGATCTTGAATTGTGATAGGGGGATTCTGCTCGTCGCACAAGACCATCACGAGGCGAGCAATGAACCGTGCGAACGACGCTTGCAGGCTGGTTCGTCACCCGCCGGTTGACCGATGCTCGATCGGCAAGGCGGGCCACGAGAGGTCCGGACCGGGCTGCTCGGGATGCTGAACAACCGTTGCAGCCGCGCCGAGGGCGCCAACGGCGGCGAACCCCGGCATGCCGATCTCGTCCATCGAGCGCACGCAGGTCAGCGGCCCGAAGGCGACGCCAAACCCGAGTGCAACCGATACCAGTTTCAGCCGTTGAATCATCCGGCGAGACATGATTCAAACTCCCTTGCGTGGTGCCGATACACTCTTGCCACGTCGCGCATGAGTCCATTCACACCCTTTGACCACGCCGGGGTAAGGTTTATCGCCGCCGGAAGGGCCTGTCAACGATAATCTTAACCGTCTGTTAATACGCCCCTTACGTCTCGGATCAGATTCGCGGTGAATCGATCCGGACGACCGGAAGCGGCTGCGCCAGGGCCTTTTTCAAGCGAGGCAACCAGCGGCTGAAGAACTCGACGGCACGGTCGTCCTGCCTTTGGATTGAAAAAACGTACCGCCCCGTTCCACGCTCCGCACATACATAGATCCCCGCGCCGCCGCCGCCCAGCGAGACCAATCCTACGGCTCCACCGCCGACGGCGATCAACCCAATTGCTCCGCCGCCAAACGCAAACACGCCCAACGACCCGCCGCCGAACGCAAAGACGCCGACCGCCATGCCGCCGAAGGCGATCAGGCCGATCGCCAGCCCGCCGACCGAAATCAGGCCGATCCCGATGCCGGGCATGATTCCGCTGTTCAACCCGGCAAAATCGAAAATCGGAATCGGTCCGAGGTTCGGCAGGCCCTTTGGGACGCCACCGCGGAGCCACAGCATGATCGCGGCCAGTTGAATCGGAACCAGGAAAAGCAGGCTGATGCGAACGTAGTAATTGAGCGCCTTGCGGAACTCCAGCGCATTGAATGCCGGGTTGGTGGACTCATTCGCGAAGGGCGTGTTTCGCAGGCGCGCCCGCAACTGGGCGTTCTCGCGCTCCAGATTCGCCAGTTCCTGCTTCATTCGTTCGGGATCGTCCATGGGAAGTTCCTTTGTACGAATGGCTTGGGTTGCCAAGACATCAATCGACTTGATTGGGCCGAATTGACGCCACAACACCCGCTTTCCTATCATTAACGTCGGATTCTACGTTCTCTATCGCAGGAAATGCTTACACCGCGTCGCTGCCGCCGGGCGGGGCGATTAACAGGGGACCCTACACATGGCACGGCTGTACCAGAACATCACCGAGACGATCGGTCGCACGCCACTCGTGCGGATCAATCGAATCATTCAGTCCAAGGCCGAGGTCTATGCGAAACTGGAGTTCTTCAACCCGCTGTCGAGCGTGAAGGATCGCATCGGGGTGTCGATGATCCAGGCGGCCGAGGCGGCGGGGAAGATCACCGCGCAGACGCACATCATTGAGCCGACCAGCGGGAACACGGGCATCGCGCTGGCGTTTGTGTGCGCTGCGAAGGGCTACAAGCTGACGCTGGTAATGCCCGAGTCGATGAGCATGGAGCGGCGGCAGTTGCTTCGGGCGCTGGGTGCGGACCTCGTGCTGACGCCGCCGGCCGAGGGCATGCCGGGTGCGATCACGAAGGCGCAGGAGCTGGCGGCGAAGACGCCCGGCAGTTTCATGCCGCAGCAGTTCGACAACCCGGCGAATCCGGAGATTCATCGTAAAACGACGGCGGTTGAAATATGGGAGGACACCGACGGCCGCGCCGACGTGCTCATCTCGGGAATCGGCACGGGCGGGACGATCACCGGGACGGGCGAGGTGCTGAAGCAGAAGAAGCCGGGTTTCAAGTGCGTTGCGGTCGAGCCGGAAGAAAGCCCGATTCTCACGCAGCATCGCGCGGGTCAGCCGCTGCAGCGCGGCAAGCACATGATTCAGGGCATCGGCGCGGGGTTCGTGCCGGGGATATTGAATACAGATATCTACGATGAGATCGTGCGCGTGAACTCGGCCGACTCGATGGCCTGGGCGCGGCGCGCGGCGAAGGAAGAAGGCATCCTTTGCGGCATCTCGTCCGGATCGGCGCTGTGCGCGGCCGACCAGGTGGCGCGGCGGTCGGAGATGGCCGGCAAGCTGATCGTGGTGATCCTGCCGAGCAGCGGCGAGCGGTACTTGAGCACGGCGTTATTTCAGCAGGATTGACGGGGTCGCGTCGTAGCGATTCATCGACTCGATTGCGGATAGCCGTCGACGATTTCCCAGAAGTTGGCCAGTTGGCGGGTCAGGGGGCGGCCGTTCTCCGCGCCGGGATCCTTGTTGTCGCGCAGCATAAGGATGAGATCAGAGCTGACGGCGGGGTTGGAGTGGAAGTAGTCGTGGCCGAGGAAGGTGGTCGCGACTTTTGCCTGGATGATGTTGAATTGCAGGCCGGTTTCGAGATTGGCCTTCTGCTGGTCGGTCAGGATTTCGGGGCGGATCTGTCCGACGCGGTCCCCGGCTCGAAACAGAATGCCGGCCGCGCCGAGGGCGAGGTCCTTCTCCGAGGAGTAGATGGTCATGCGTTCCGCCATGAGCGGGACGCGCTCGGCGATGATTCGCTGTTGCGCGACGCGCAGATCCAGGTCGGCGGCGGCGAGGACGACGTTGCCGAGTTTCAGTTCGGCGCCGGGCGATTTGCCGGCGGATTTGTATTCGATGTTCAACTCGCGGAGCGCGGTCATCAGGACATCGGTCCCTCGGCTGTGCGCGATCAAGTGCATTTTCTTGAGATCGCCGCAGGACGCGAGACCGCGAAGGAACTGCTTGAGGTGATAGACCGTGAACTCGCCGGACTCGCGGTCGTAGGCGTACCCGACGCCGGCGGGCCAGGTGTAAATGATCGGCACGCCCTGCCGGCCCAGAAAGTGCCATAAACCTGTTATCACAAACGCGGCGTCTTCCATCGAGTTGTTGAAGCCGTGAATGAGGACGTACGCCTCCTTCTTCGCGTTGTCGCCGGACAGACGCTGGGCCATGAGTCCGCAGAGGTCCTTTGTCGCGGCGGAGATTTTTTCAGCCGCCGTGGGTTCGTCTTCCAGGTGGCCGTTCACGCGGACGACCGGCGCGGGCGAATCGGGAAAACGGCCCAGCTCGCGCGCGCCCTGAAACGTGAGCGACAAGTCGCGGAAGTGATTCTGCGAGCGGCTTTCCTTCAGAAGGTCCTGCCACGAAAGGTTGCGGCCGATCTCAACCGTGCATAGACCAAAGGCAAGGGAATTCGATCGGTCTGTCCCGTAGGACGATGCGCCATCATGTCCGGCCTTCGGCGCACGATCCGTGGCATAGACGATATCGACCTTGCTGCTTTGGTATTGCGACGGTACGGAATCCAGGCAGTCGCCGGTCGAGCCGGTGTAGAGGTTCGGCGTCGGCATCAGCTTCTGCCCGCAGCCGAGCGTGGCAAACGCCAGCCACAACGGCAGCGATTGAAGAAGGCGTGTTCGGGGTCGGGTCAGGCGGGTCATGGTCGAAGTCATAGTCGGCTCCCAGTTCCAGTTCATTCGGTTGGCGGCGCATCCATCGGCGGCGGCATCGGGACCCCCTCGCGAATGCGCGCGGAAAAGTTCGGGTCGTTCATGGCGGCCTTCGCGCGGTCCGTGACGCGCCCGCGCGCCTGCAACTCTTCAAACGTAAGGGTCGAGTCGAGCGCGCCAGTCTCGTACGCAAACTGCGACGAGTAGCCGCTGACCAGCACCTTGAGGCTGAAGGGCGGATAGGGCGGAACGCGGCGCAGGTGCGTGAGAATGCTCGTGGTGCAGTTGGCGGTCAGCGCGTTGTAGAATTCCGGCCGCTCGTTCAAGGAATTGACGGTGCGGACGTAGTCGAGAAAGACCGCGCGGACTTTGCTGATCGGCGTGCGAAGGCGAAAAAGGTAAACGTCCTCGCCGCGATGAGCTGCGCGCAGGCCGATCAAATCGCGCTCGTCGGCGACGACGTAGATCAGCTCGTATTGCCGGAAGAACCCCTCGACGGCGGAATAGGATTCGAATTTCTCTTTGCGCGTTTCAATCGACACGGCGAGATACGAACCGTCTTCAAAGCCGAAGCTCACGAAGGCGTGGGCGATGGCGCGGCCCGACCAGTAGGAGAGTACGTAGTCGAGGGATCGCAGCCTGGTCAGATCGTATGTGCGGTCCTCGTAGACGGGCGTAAAATCCGTATCGCTGCGATACTGGAAGTTGCGCACGTTGTGAAATCGCACGAGATTCCCATCGACGGTCGCGGTGGGCATGCGCGCGACGTCGGCTGCCCAATCGAGGCTGGTCGAGGGTCGCAATGTGAGGAACCACGCGATCGTGCAACCGAAGGCCAGAAGGAACACCACCACGCCGCGGCGCCGCGGTTTGATCAGAATCGCGGCAGCAAGTGATCCCGCTGCGACAAGCAGGGCGGTCCAGAATCGCGGCGGCGCGCTGTGTCGATCCGCGTAATAGACGGCCAGCCCCATCCATCCGGCGGCTCCCACGATGCCGAGCCAGCCGAGGCAAATCGCAAGGAAGCGAGCCACCTGCTGCAACGGGCCGGCGCGTCGGATCACTGCGGCATCCGGTTGTGCGGGGGGCGAATCTGTGCGAGCTGTTTCATCGGATGGCGTCATGTGGCGAAGCGGGCTTCTGTTTTGTGGATGCGAAACGGCGCGCCGTTCATCGAGCGGTCGCCGGCGCGGGCGTGTCGAAGCGGTCGGCGTCGAGCATGCCCCTCCAGTTGGCGCGGTTCTTCATCTGGTCTTTGATGCGAGGCGGCACGAGGTCCTTGCCTTCGCGCACTTCCCAGCCGCCGCCCAGCGCGCGATAGAGCGTGACGAGATTCTGGGCCGCGGCGCCGCGTGTGCCGACCAGCCGCGACTGCTCGGAGATGAGGAACTGCTGTGCGACGAGCACGCGGATGTAGTCGGCGATGCCGCCCTTGTATTGTTCCTGTGCCACACGTACGGCTCGTGCAGCCGCCTCGACGCTCGACGTGAGCGGGGCGATCTGTCGCTGGGCTCCGACCAGCCCGGCCGAGGCGCGCTCGACTTCACCCTGTGCCCGGAGGACGAGGTTCTCGTACTCGCCAAGCAGGGCCTGGAACGCGGCGTCCTGCACGCGCACGTTGTTCTCAAGCCGCCCGTAGTTCAGGATCGCCCAGCGCACCGATGGTCCGGCGAAGACCTGAAAACTGTTGCCGCGGAACAAATCGGGAAAATGCTGGGCCGACAGACCGATGTCGCCGACCAGCGAGAACCGCGGGTACAGGTCCGTCATCGCGATGCCGATGTTGGCGCACTGCGAGGCCAGCACGTATTCGGCGCGGCGCACATCGGGGCGGCGGCGGAGCAAATCGGCGGGGATGCCCAGGTGCACCTGTTCCGGCGGCGCGGGGATCGGTCTCTTGCGACCGACGAGCGTGCTGATGTCCTGCGGCGGCAATCCCAGGAGCGTGCAAAGCGCCACGCGCGTCTGCTGAATGCTTGCCTCCGTGGCGGGGATCAGCGACTCGGTTTCAAAGACCAGCGCCTGCGACTGGGCAAGGTCAAGTTCCGTCGCGGTGCCGGCGTCGCGGCGATTCTGCACGACGGTCTGCCCCTCTTTTTGAATCGCGAGGTTCTGCTGCACGATGTCGAGCTCCTCTTCCAGCGTGCGAAGCAGGACGTACTCCGTCGCGACTTCGGCGATGAGACTGACCAGCACGTCGTCGTAATTCGCGAGCGTCGCCAGCACGGCGGCGTCGGCGGATTCGATGCCGCGGCGGTATCGACCGAACAAGTCCAGTTCCCATCCGACGTTCAGCCCGAACATGTCCCAGTTGCCGAATCGATTGTCGATGCCGGGATTGCCGAGCGAGCGCTCGCCCAGTTTGCCCGCCGGATCGCGAATCCAGCCGAGTCGACCGGCGAGGTCACTCGTCTCCGGCCGGGGCGCTCCGGCGTTCTCGCTGGACTGGGTCCACGAGGCGCTGCCGCTGGCGGTCTGCTGCTGCGGAAAGAGGAGGCCGACGGCGATGCCCCGCGCCGCCTGGGCCTGGAGCACGCGGACGGCTGCGGCATGCAGCGAGGGGTTATTCTCATAGGCCTGCTGGATAAGGATGTTCAGGTCGGGATCGTTGAAAACGTCCCACCATTGGGTGACTTCCGCTTGGCCGCGCTGAATGCCGGGATGGTTCGGGTCCAGCCATTCCTGCTGCATGGGGGGCGCGGGCTTCTCGAAGTTCGGACCGAGCATGCAGCCGGGGGCCGCCGCGAGTGTTAACAATGCGACACCCGTGAACCGGCGAAAACGAGTCAGTCGGTCATGGCGTCGCATCAATGCCCCTCCGTAGCAGGAGTCGCCGGCGCGGGGGGCGCGTGCGGTGATGCTGCCCCGGCCCGCCGCTCGGTCAACCACATGATGACGTTGTAGAACACGGGCGTGATGAAGATGCCGCAGATGGTGACGCCGAGCATGCCCGCGAAAACGGCAATGCCCAGCGCGGTACGCATCTCCGCGCCCGCGCCCTTGGCCAGCACCAGCGGCACCACGCCGAGAATGAAGGCGAACGAGGTCATGAGAATCGGCCGCAGCCGCAGGCGCGAGGCATCAACGGCGGCGTCGAAGCGCGACTTGCCATGATCCTGTTCGTGCTTGGCGAATTCGACGATGAGCACGGCGTTCTTGCAGGCCAGACCGATCAACACGACGAATCCGATCTGCACGAAGATGTTGTTGTCGATCCCGTTCTTGGCGACGCCGAGCAGGGCAAAGGAGATACTCAATGGCGCGATGAGGATGATCGCAAGCGGCAAGGCCCAGCTTTCATACTCGGCCGAGTGGGTCAGGAAGACGAACAACACGCAAAGGGGGAAGATGAGCGCTGCCGAGCTGCCGGCGAGAATTTCCATGTACGTCAACTCGGTCCATTCCATGGCCATGCCTCGGGACATTTCCTGCCCGGCGAGGCGCTCCATGGTGGCGATGGCCTGACCGGAGCTTTGACCCGGCGCGGGGGCGCCGTTGATCGGCGCGGCGGGGTACATGTTGTAGCGCGTGATCATCATCGGCCCGGTGACTTCGCGCACGGCGGCGACCGCGCCAAGGGGGACCATTTCACCCGTTGCGTTTCGCACCTGGAGCCGGGCGACGTCTTCCGGGCGCGAGCGGAAGGGCGATTCGGCCTGGGCATTGACCTGCCATGTGCGGCCGAACTGGTTGAAGTCGTTGACGTAGTAAGCACCGAGATTGGTCTGCAGCGTGTTGAAGACGTCGCTCAAGGCGACGCCGTTGCTCTTGCACTTGACGCGGTCGATGTCGACGTACAACTGCGGCGTGTTGGCGCGGAACATGGTGAAAACGCCGACCAGCCCGCGCTCTTCCCGCGCCCGAGCAACAAGGTTCTCCGTCTGCTCGGCGAGCGCGTGAAGGCCCTGACCGCCGCGATCTTCGACCATGAGCTTGAATCCGCCCGCTGTGCCGAGACCGTCGACCGGCGGGGCGCCGAACACGGCGACCTCCGCTTCGGGCACGCTGACGTAGGCCAACTTGCGGATGTCGGCGGCGATGCGATCGGCGTATAACTCCGGCGCGTGGCGATTCTCGAAGTGATCGAGGATGACATAGATCGAGCCGAGGTTGGAGCCGTTCATTGACAGCAATGACGACTGGCCGGCCACGCCGACCGTGTGCCGCACGCCCGGCACTTTCTGAATCATCGCTTCGAGGCGGGCGACGACTTCGTTGGTGCGATCCAGCGACGCCGCATCGGGAAGCTGCACGTTGGCCAGCAGATAGCCCTTGTCTTGCGACGGAATGAACCCGGTCGGGACGGTCGTCAGCCCGTAGTAGGTCGCGTAAAGCAACCCGCCGAAGATGAGCAGGACGACGACCGAGCCGCGAATCGCCAGGCGCACCACGCCGGCGTATGCGTTGGTCAGACGGTTGAAACCATCGTTGAACAGCTTGAAGAACTTCGCCAGGCCGCGGTTGATCGTTCCTGCAAGGAACCAGCCGGCGCTGCAACCCATGGCGAATGAAACGGTGCGCAGGACCCAGAGCGCCGTGGAACTGGCCGGCGCATCCGCCGCGCCATGTGCGCCCTCGCCGTGTCCGCCGACCGACAGGCCGAACATCGAAGCCAGCAGCGGCGTCAGCTTGAGGAACGCGAGCAGTCCGCCGATCACGACGATGCCGAGCTTCGGCAGTGCATAGCCATGGCTCGCGCCGTGGCCATCGCCGTGGGCCTTTGGCTTGAGGATGATGGCAGCGAGCGCCGGGCTAAGTGTGAGCGAGTTGAAGGCGGAGATCAGGGTCGAGGTCGCGATCGTCAGGGCGAACTGGCGATAGAACTGGCCGGTGATGCCGGCCATGAAGGCCACGGGGATGAACACGGCGCTTAGCCCGAATGCGATGGCGATGACGGCGACGGTCACTTCTTCCATCGACTTGTAGGAGGCCTCTTTGGGCGACAGTCCCTGTTCGATCCATCGCTCGACGTTCTCCACGACGACGATGGCATCATCCACGACGACGCCGATGGCCAGCACGAGGCCCAGCAGCGAGAGGTTGTTGAGCGAAAAGCCCATCAGCGTCATGACCGCGAACGTGCCCACCAGCGAGACCGGCACGGCGACCATGGGGATGATCGTGGCGCGCCAGCTCTGCAGGAAGACGAGTACGACGATGCCGACGAGGATGAACGCATCGCGCAGAGCGTGGATGACTTCGTCGATCGATTCGCTGATGAACGGCGTGGTGTCGTAAACGATGGCGTAGTCAAGCCCCTCTGGGAAGTTCTGCTTCAGCTGCGCCATGCGCGTGCGAACTCGATCAGCCGTGTCGAGGGCGTTGGAGCCCGGCAATTGAAAAACCGGCAGACCGACGGAGGGCTTGCCGTCGAGGGTACAGCGCTGGTCCATGTTCTTCGCGCCGAGTTGAATCCGTGCTACGTCGGCTACGCGCACCACCTGACCCTGGCTGCCGCTCTTGAGAACGATCTCGCCGAACTGCTCGGGGGTGGTGAGCCGGCCGAGCGTGTTCATGGTGTATTGAAAGTCGAGTGGCCGTTCAGTCGGCTGCTGGCCGATCTGTCCTGCGGCGACCTGGACGTTTTGTTCCTGGAGGGACTTGATCACGTCGTTGGTGGTCAGACCCAGTGCGGCGAGCTTCTCGGGGTCGAGCCAGACGCGCATACTGTAGTCCTGCTGGCCGAAATAGGTGACGTCGCCGACGCCCTCGAGGCGAGACAGCTCGTCGCGGATTTGAATCGTCGCGTAGTTACTCAAATAAAGCTGGTCGTACCGCCCGTCGGGGGAGAAGAGGTTCACGACGAGCATGACGTTGGGGGACTTCTTCTTCGTCGTGACGCCCGCGGCCTTGACCTCGGGCGGCAGAACCGGCATGGCCATCGAGACGCGGTTCTGAACGAGCACCTGGGCCATGTCGAGGTTGGTGCCGAGCTTGAAGGTGACCGTGAGGTTGTATGCGCCGTCATTGGTGCAGGACGACGACATGTAGAGCATGTTCTCGACGCCGTTGACCTGCTGTTCGATGGGTGCGGCGACGGTGTCCGCGACGACGCCGGCGCTCGCGCCGGGATACATGCACGACACCTGTACGGTGGGGGGCGTGATCTCCGGGTACTGCGCGACCGGCAGCACGAACAGCGACACCAGTCCCGCGATGGTGATGACGATCGAGAGCACCGATGAGAAGATCGGTCGGTCAATAAAAAATCGGGAGAGCATCCGTCAGACTCCCTCAATGCTGGGGCGCGGATGCCCGCGTGGGATCGGGTTTCGTGCCGGGTGCCGGGGCACCGGAACGTTCCGCAGCTGCGGGTTGACTGGCCGTCGCGCTCGCTGGCGCTGTGGGCGTGTTCGTGACACCGATACGCGGCATGTCCATGAGCTTGGGGGAGACCGGCTTGCCCGGGCGGGCGCGCTGAATGCCGGTCACGATCACGGTCTCGCCGGGCTTGAGGCCGTCGGTCACGACGCGCAGGCCGTCGTCCTGAAGTCGACCGAGTTTCACCGCGCGGTACTGGGCCAGATTCTGGGCATCTACGACATAGACAAACTTCTGACTCTGATCGGTGGCGACGGCGCGGTCCGAAACGAGGATCGCGTTGGGAATCGAATTAACTGGTACGCGGACGCGGGCAAACAGCCCCGCCTTGAAGTACCGTTTGGTGTTATCAAACTGGCCGCGCACCTGGATCGTCCCGGTCGATGCATCCACGCGATTGTCGGCAAAGTTGATCAGGCCCTCATGCGGATAGCCCTCTTCGTTGGCGAGACCGACCAGGACCGGTATCTTGCATTCGCGAAGATCCGGCAACGATTTGCCGCCTGGAGACATGGCAAAGGCCCGGTCGCGAAACTGGAGCAGGTCGCGTTCGTTGACGTTGAAATACACCGAAACCGGGTCGAGCGTCACAATGGTCGTGAGCAAGTCAGCGTTGCCACGAACAAGATTGCCTTGCGTGATCAACGCACGCGAGATCTGGCCCGAGATGGGCGCGGTGATGCGGGAGAACTCAAGATCGAGTTTGGCCTGGTCCATTTCGGCTTCGGCGGACTGGATCGCGGCCGTCGCTTCGCCGAGATCGGCTCTTACCTTGTCGAGGTCCTGCGCGGTGGCGGCGCCGGTTGGGACGAGCTTCTCATAGCGCGCGACATCCGCCTGCGCCCGGGCCTGACGCGCCTGCCATTGCAGCTTCTGACCTTCGGCATTCTTGAGCGCGGCTTCGAAGGGTCGCGGGTCGATCTGAAAGAGTACGTCGCCTTTTTTGACCTCGTCGCCGTCTCGAAACGCGACTTCCCGAAGGTAGCCCGTCACGCGCGACCGCACGTCGACGGTTTCGGTCGCATCCGAGCGGCCGGTGTATTCGCCGTAGTCCGTCACATCTCGAATGACGACCTTGCTGACGTGGACCTCGGGTGGGGGTGGAGCGGCCTGATTGGCTGACTTGTCACCGCTGCAGCCACTGACCGCCAGGCCCGCGAACAGCGTGAACCCAACAACGTATCGTGGACCCATCTGCCGTCTCCACTCCGAGGCAACGCCGGGATGGGCATCCATGCCACAAGAGCTTCCTTGCCGCCTTTCGATTTCAGGTGCAATCGTAATGCCAGCCCGAAGCGTTGCCAGTGGCTTGGGACAAAGTTTATCCGAGGGTGGAATCCATCGAGAACTCTGTGCCGCCCCGCCATGCCGCGGCATCCGCAAATCTTCGGCAGCGGCGATGTTAAGCTGGGCAAGGAATTGTCGCTCGCTGCGTTGAATCGTGCACAGGGTTTATTTGGTTTTGCGCACCGGTGCCGTCGCCGCCGATCTGCAAATCGGGTTCCAAAAGCGTCCCCTGCCGGCTTGGCTTAACGCGTTGTTTAGTTGGGTAGCCGAACTCGGTCCGCCATTGAACCAATCTCGATCGAGAGCTACGTTGAGCGGGTCTTCGACGAGGCCGAGACCGGGGTGCTTTATATGCAAGCGTCTCATTTTCTCGATTGGCTCCCTCCCCTCGCCATGTTTGGCATCAGCGTCGTGGTCGTTCTGGGTTCGATCTGGGCCGGATTCAAGGTCGGCCAGTTTCGTCGACGACGGTCGCAGGGCGAGTCCGAAGGCGGCGTGGGTTCGGTGGTTGCGGCGATGCTGGGGTTGCTCGCGTTTGTCCTCGCCTTTACGTTTGGCATCGCCGCGTCACGGTTTGATACGCGCAAGCAATTGCTGCTGGACGAAGTGAATGCCATTCGGACGGCGGCGTTGCGTTCGCGGTTAATGGTCGAGCCGCATCGTACTGAAATGATCGCCCTGTTGCGTCGCTACGTGGACTCGCGCGCGGCGCCGCCCGCCACCCGCGCCGACGCCGACAAGTTGCTTGCTGAATCGATCGAACTTCATAACAAGATGTGGTCGCACGCGATCGCCATCGCCCAGCGCGACGGCAATTCGGAGATTGTTGCGATGTTCATCGAGTCGCTGAACACCGTATTCGATCTTCATACGGCCCGCGCCACGACGACGGCTCAGTATCGCATCCCCGAGACCATCTGGTTCGGTCTTCTCGTGGTCACGGTGTTCACCATGGCGACGGTGGGGTTTCAATTCGGCCTGGCCGATCGGCACAACTTCCTGATCTGCGCCGCGTTAGCAATTACCTACTCGGCGGTCATCCTGCTGACGGCCCACTTGGACAGCGTGGGCAAGGGGTCACTTCGAATGAACCTGCAACCGATGATCGAGCTTCAGAAGCAGATGCAGTCCATTGGGACGTAACCCCTTGCTGCGGCGTAGCGCGCGATCTGTGTAGTCCGCTCCATCCGTTTGAGAATTCGTGACTAAAACGTGATAATGACATGGCGGGCTGCTCTGAAGAGCAATCGCCGGCGTCGATGGCCCCTCAACATGCGCATCAAGCGAACCAGTCAGGTCATTACGATCAGCGTCACCATCCTTTCGGTGGCGGCGATCGGCTGCTCGCTCGGTTCGTTGTACTTTCGCACCATGCAGGAGCGTAATTACGCGGAGCGTCGCATCGCGCTGCAGATGCTTACACGGCTGGCCATCGGGAGCGATCGACTGACGTCGGCGGTGCGCGGCTTTGCTGCGACGAGCGACTCACGGTTCCAAAAGGACTATCAGTACGAACTGGAAATCGAGCGCAGCCGCGACGAGGCTGTGGAAGCACTGTCCCGACTCGAGCTCACGGAGGAAGAAGACAAACTCCTTGAAGAGGCAAAGGCGAACTCGGACAGCCTCGTCTCGCTGGAGAATCGCGCGTTCGACGCCGCCGCGCGCAAGGACAATGCCACGGCGCTCGCGATGGTCTATGGCGAGGAATACCAGAAAGCCAAGCTCGCGATCATGCAGCCGATCACGCAATGCCACGAGCTGGTCGATACCCGGCTGACCACTCACGCTGACCAGCTTGCCTTTCGGGCGCGGACGATGGCCGGGTGTGCACTCACCGCCTTGCTGTTGAACGGGTGCGCGGTGGTGGGGTCGCTGCTGATGTTCTACCGGCGTCGCGTGGTCAATCCGCTGGCCGACCTCAATCAGACCCTTCGAGACCTGCTGACCCACAAGGAAGGAGTTCAGATCGGCTACGTGAACGAGGATTCAGAGCTGGGCGAAGTCGCACGCTCGCTGGACTCGTATCGCCGTGCCGCGGATGAAGTGGAAACCCAGCGGTGGGTGAAGAGCCACGTGGCCGAGGCATCGCGCCTGCTTCAGGAGGCCGGCCAAGCGGGCGATTTCGCGCATCGTCTGCTTTCGTACCTGGTCCCGCTGCTGCAGGCGGGGTGCGGCGCGCTGTACGTGCTTCGCGAGGATGCCGATCGCCTCGAATTCGCCGGTGGATACGGTTACGAACTCCCCGACGGCGCCGGCAGGGCGTTCTTGATTGGTCAGGGTGTCGTCGGCCAGTGCGCCCGCGACAAGAAAGCCATCACGCTCACGAACGTTCCGGACGATTACGTGCGGATCACGTCGGGCGTCGGCGGCGCGAGGCCGCGAGTCATCCTTGCTGTTCCGCTGTTGTCAGCCGATCGAGCGGTTGGCGTGCTTGAGATTGCCGCGTTCACGCCGCTGACGGAGATTCAGCAAACTCTGCTCGATGAAGCCGCCCGGGCCGCTGCGCTGAATCTCGAAATCCTGCTGCGTAATCTCAAGACCCAGGAGCTGCTCGAGCGCGTTCGCCTATTGCTCGAGTCCACGGCCGAGGGCATCTTCGGCGTCGATACCGCAGGGGCGATCACATTCGTCAACCCGACGGCTTGCCGCATGCTTGGTTACACGACCCCCGAGCTGACCGGGCAGCATTCACATGACCTGATCCATCACCGTCGTCCCGACGGCAGCCGGTACCCGATCGAAGAATGCCCGATGTACGCGGCCTATCGGCGCGGCGAAAGCAGTCGCGTGGATGATGAGTTCCTCTGGCGAAAGGACGGTTCGGGCTTTCCCGTGGAGTATGGCGCGACGCCTGTATTAAAGGACGGCGTCGTCGTGGGCGCGGTCATCAGCTTCACCGACATCACGGAGCGCAAGGAAGCCGAGAGCCGTCTGCGTGAGACGGAACTGTTCTACCGTAGCGTGCTGGAATCCGCGCCAGACGGCATGATGGTCGTCGATGACGACGGCGTGATTCGCCTCGCCAACCAGCAGGTTGAAGTGTTGTTCGGCTACTCGCGTGACGAACTCATCGGCCAGCCGATCGAGATTCTCGTGCCCGACTCGGTGCGTCCGTCGCACGTGGCGCTGCGCGACGCGTACATCGGCAATCCCACGGCGCGCGACATGGGCGTCGGCCGCGAGCTTTCGGCCCGTCGCAAGGACGGCAGCTTGTTCCCAACGGAAATCGGCCTAAGCCCCGTCCGCGCCAACGGTCGATTGCAGATCGCCGTCTCCATTCGCGATGTGTCGGAGCGCAAGAAACAGCAGGAAGCGCTGCGTCAGGCCAAAGAGGCTGCCGAGGCCGCGACGATGGCGAAGAGCACGTTCCTCGCGACGATGAGCCACGAGATTCGCACGCCGATGAATGCGATCATCAACATGTCCGGGCTGGCGTTGGAGACCGAACTGACGCCCAAACAGCAGCAGTACATCAGCGTCGCCCATGCGTCGGCGCGCAACCTGCTCGGGATCATCAATGACATTCTGGATTTTTCCAAGATCGAAGCGGACAAGCTCGAGCTGGAAGCGGCGCCGTTCAGTCTGCGCCACGAACTGGAGCACGTGACGGAGACGTTCCGCACAAAGGTCATGGAGAAGCACGTGGAGTTGATCGTCCACGTTCCGTCGGACGTGCCCGATCATCTCATCGGCGATGCGCTGCGCTTCCGGCAGGTGCTGACCAACCTGATCGGCAACGCCTTCAAGTTCACGAGCAAGGGGGAAGTGGCGGTGAAGATCTCCGCGACGCCCGCGGCCGATGAGAACGGCGCCGCGATGCCCGAGACGCTTGACCTGTGCTTCACCGTGCGCGACACCGGAATCGGCATCTCCGACGATCAAAAGGGACGATTGTTCGAAGCATTCAGTCAGGCGGATACGTCGACCACGCGCAAGTTCGGCGGCACCGGCCTGGGGCTGGCGATCAGCCGCCGCCTCGCGCGCATGATGGGCGGCGACATCACGTTTGAAAGCGCTCCGGGCGCCGGCACGACGTTCGTCTTCACCGCGCGAATTGGATTTGATCCCTCGCAGCCGGCACCGCGGCGCGCCGCGCCAAACAATCTGCGCGAGCGGCCGGTGCTCGTGGTGGACGACAGCGAGACGAGTCGCGAACTGCTTTGCACGCTTCTCTCGGGCTGGTCGATTCCGGTGACGGCCGTCGGATCGGCCGAAGAGGCGCTCGCTTTGCTCGAACAGCGGAATCACGCGGCCGGCCAAGATCCATTCGGGATGATTGTTCTGGATTGGATGCTGCCGGGCATGGACGGCATCGCGGCGGCCGAGCGGATTCGTGCACGCGCTGAAACGCGATCGCTTCCGATCATCATGATCAGTGCGTATGCAGGGAAGGAAGAAGAAGCGAGGTGTGCCGAGATCGGGGTGAATGTCTTTCTCCCGAAGCCGATCACGGCATCGTCGCTGTTCAACTCGCTCGTCGAGGCACAGGGGGCGCGGGCGCACACGGTCCGCCGCGCGCTGGATCTGCCGCTGGAGCGGGAGTTTGAGGGCGTTCGTGCGTTGCTGGCGGAGGACAACGAGGCCAACCAGATGGTCGCTATGGAGCTGCTTTCGCGCCTGGGGATCGATCTGGAGATCGCGAACAACGGGCGAGAGGCGATCGACATGGCCCGGCAGGACCCCGGCCGCTATGCCGCGATTCTCATGGACATGCAGATGCCGGAGATGGACGGCCTCGAGGCGACGCGCCGGCTGCGCGCGGATGTTTCGTTCAAGTCGATTCCAATCATCGCCATGACCGCCAACGCCATGAAGCAGGATCTGGACGCTTGCATCGCTGCGGGTATGAACGACCACATCACCAAGCCGATCGATCGCGCCGCCATGCTCACGACGCTTCGCAAGTGGCTCCCCTCCGGGAAGCAGGGCGCGCCTCAATCATCGGACCCCGGTCAATCGGCCTCCACCTACTCGACTGACGCCATCCCGTCACTTGACGGCTTGAACCTTGCCGGGGCGATGGCCCGATTGGGTCTGGAGTTCGCCAGCCTGCGCAAGATGCTGATCCGTTTCGCGGATGGTCAGAAACAGACCCTGGACGATTTGGCGGCGGCGGTTCGTTCGGCCGACCATTCGGCCGTCGCCCGCTTGGCACACGCCATTGCCGGGGCGGCCGGGAATCTTGGCGCGGATGAGTTGCGTGCGACGGCCAAGACGCTCGAACAGGCCGCACGAGACGGGCAGAGCGAGCTGTCGGCGCTTTACGGACCTGTCGCCGAGCAGGCGGCGCGCGTGTTTCGATCCATTGATTCGCTTCGCCCTGACGCGGCTACTTCGACGAGCGCCGCGACCGGGCCGTTTGACTCGCGGAAGTTTTGTGCGGCACTGGAGCGGCTTGCCGCGGCGCTGAATGAATCGGACCCTGCCGCTTCAGCGCAGGCACTGGCCGATCTGAACGGCTCCGGCGAATCGGCGGCGTTGGGTGATGACGTGGCGCGCATTCGCGGGATGGTGGAGGGGTACGAGTTCGACGACGCGGCGCAGGCGGTCGCTCGCCTCTTGAAGCAGCAACGGGAGACGATTCAGTGAAGGAACTTTCCGACTGCCGCGTGTTGATCGTCGACGACGTGAAGGCCAACGTCGACGTGCTTGTGGAAGCCTTGCAGACCGACCACAAACTGGCCGTTGCGCTGAATGGCGAATCGGCGCTGAAGAGCATCGAGAAATCCCCGCCGGATCTGGTCCTGCTGGACATCGTGATGCCGGGGATGGACGGCTACGAAGTCTGCCGGCGGCTTCGTGCCAATTCAAAGACACAAGATATCCCGGTGATGTTTCTTAGCTCCCTGGATGAAGTGAAGGACAAGACACAGGGGTTTGAGGCGGGCGGCAACGATTACCTCACCAAGCCCTTCGAAGTGCTGGAGGTCAAGGCGCGGGTTCGTTCGCTGCTCAAGGCCAAGGCCTATTCCGACGCCGTCAAGGAGAAGATGGCAGCCGAACTGGCCGTCGCGCGCGACATCCAACTCGGCATCCTGCCGTCGAACATCGCGGCGACTGTGAAAGAGACCCATCTCGACGTTTACGGAAAGCTCGTACCGGCGCGGGAAGTGGGCGGCGATCTCTACGAAGTTCTCAAACTCGACGACGGCCGATTGCTGGTGGCCGTGGGAGACGTCTCGGGGAAGGGGATTCCCGCGGCGCTGTTCATGGCGGTGACGACGACGCTCGTGCGCACGATGGCGCGGCAGCATCGCACGCCGGATGAGATTCTCTTGCAGGTGAACGACGCGCTCGTCGTGCAGAACCCGCGCGGCATGTTCGTGACGATGCTCTGCATGATCATTGACCCGGCGACGGGAGACGTATGCTGTGCCAACGCCGGGCACCCGCCGCCGGTGTTGATTCGTCCCGGCGCGGCCCCGCAACTGGTCCTGAATTCCACGGCGATGGTGGCGGGTGTGATGGCGGGTATCGAAATCGGCTGCGAATCGATTCGGCTCAATCCGGGTGAGACGCTCGTCCTGTACACCGACGGCGTCACGGAAGCGTTCGATGCGCAGCAACAGTTGTTTGACGAGTCGAGGCTGGTGGCCTGTCTCGAAAAGGCCGGCGCGTTGAGTGCGGAGGAGACTGGGGCGACGGTCCTTGAGGCCGTGCGCCGTCATGCCGGGGACTATCCGCAGTCCGATGACATCACCGTCGTCACGGTTCACAGGAAAAAGTGATCACCACGAGGCGCTTTGGGAGAAAATTCATGCGAAGGTTTGTTCTTTCACTCGGTGTCGGAATCATGGCATGGGCGGCGGGTTGCTCCGAGGGTGGGCCGGTCCAGGTCGAGGCGCGAGACGGCCCGGCGATTCGTGCGGGCGGTCTCGAAACGCTCTACGCCTGGGTCCACGGGCGCGATTCGACGGTTTACAACGCCGACGTTCACAAGCTCGTCGTTGATACGATCGAGTCGGAATTGACGAAGAAGGGCTTTGAGAAGTCCGACACCGCCGCCGCGGGTTTCTGGATCGAGTATCACCTGACGCGCGACAAGGAGACCGACGCGAGCGTCAGCGCGCACGGCATCGAGCACCCCGTGGGCACGGTCGTGGTCCGGCTTCTTGATCCGGCGTCCCGGAAAGTGATCTGGGAGGCGTATGCGACGGCCCGCATCCTGGCGAACGCGCCGCCCGATGAGCGAAAGAAGCGAGTGGAAGACGGCGTGCACCGGATGTTTCAGCGCATGCCGCCGCGCCGGGTGGAGCGCGGCTCGGCGAACTAAGAACGCAACGGATGACGGCAGCTCCCGCCCAGTGCCGTCGCGCCAGAGTCACGAAGGGTGACGTGTTAGTTTCATGCAGTTTCGCAGCGGCTCATGTTAACCAGTTGCCGGGGCGAACTGGCATCACGCAGCCCGGACGGCTTGATTAAAACGCTGATTCCCCCCGTGCGTCCGTCGCCGGAGAGGACGACCGTCGCAAGGGCGTGACGGGTCGCGTAATGCTGAAGCGTGTCGGCGATTTCCATCCATCGCGACGGCGCGAGAGCGACGTGCGAAAAGTCGAAGGTCATCACGCCCGGCAGCCGGTCTTCACCCAGGTAATCGAGGTGTCGCAGATACAGCAGGACATCGTTCTTGACGACATGCTGCTTCTGCGGCCGCACATAAAGCCGGCCCCGCTCCGTGATAAAGAAGTACCAGTCATCGAGAAACCGGCGGACGGCATCAAGAGACGTCGGCCAATCTCGCTCCGTGGGCCGCTGTCCATTCCGTGGTGTCATAACTTTGTCAGGGGGATGAAGGGTGGCGGAATTGACGTGACGCACGGGCGACCTGCGCAGGAGCAGAGAGCAAGAAGGGCGCCCCCCGGCGCCCCGGGGCACTTTACCAACGCATGGCAAAGCCGGCCGTCATCCACTTACTGGACTCCACCGCATGGACGACGACGAGCTGGCCTGATTTGATCTCGCCGGCCCGCACCATCTGGTCGAGATGGACAAGCGTGGCGGCGCCGCCGACGTAGCCGATGCGCCCGCAACGGAACTGGATCTGCTCGCGGGTGATTCCCAGTTTGTCGAGAAACGCGGGGATGTGATCCTCGTACAATTTCAGCGACGGAATCGAAACGACGTAGTGATCCACGGAGCTGGAAGGGATTCCAAGCTTCGACGTAAACCGGAGCAGGCCTTCCAGCAGCAGCGGCGCGGCCGAGTCATTGACTGCATTGAAATCCTGCCAGAGGTGGTGCTTTCCTTCGCCGTACAGCTCGGGAATCTGGCAGGTTCGCTCCATCAGATCGGCCGCGGCGCCGCCGGCTCGCATGCCCAGGGGCCGCCCGCCGCCGACGGATTCGACAAACGTACCGAGGACGATGCCCCGCTCACCGTTTGAAGCGGCCGATTCGTCGGCGCGCATGATGACCGCGCCGGCGCCGTCGGCGAGAATCCACCGAAGGGCCGCGTTGACCTTGTCCATCTTCGGCTGGTTGAAGTAACAGCTTCGCAGGTACACCGATGACAACTGGCTGTAGCAGACCAGGGCTGTCCGGTAGCGTCCGTTGCGAAGCGAATCCAGCGCGACCTGCATGCCCTTGCCCATGCCCGAGCAGTTGGAGTGAATCTCCATCTCGGCGCAGGCGGCGATGCCCAGCCGCTCCTGAAGCAGCGCGCTGGTCGGCGGTGTGCTCTGGTCATACGACGGGCAGGAGATGATGAGGAGGTCGATCTCCTGCGGCGTGATGCCGGCCATCTGAATCGCGTTGCGGGCCGCCACTTCGGCCAGCGTGGCGAAGGAGTGCGTCAGATTGCCCGTCTCCGGATCGATGGCGAAGTGCCGCGCGGCGATGCCGCTGCGTTCCAGCATGCGCGGCCCCATGCTGTCCACGAAGCTTAACACCTTGGCCGGCGCCCGATCCAGGCGCCCGAGCACCGCTTCGATGCGATCGTTTGGAACCGGGTCGCCGGGCAGGTAGCTGCCCGTGCCGATGATGCGAACGGATTGCTGCATTGACATAAACGTCTCCTGATGCCCGGACCGGGCCGATCCCCAGTGGGCTCGTCTTTCCCTTGTTCATCGCGCGAAGCCGGCTCGTGCGGCGCACGTGTGTTACAATTGACTCAATTCCGGCTCATGGACGCCCGGGTGGTTGCGGCGCCGGCCGGAATGCCGACGCCGCAACCGACGCGCCGGTCAGCCGCCCATCCCCGGCAGGTTCTGAAAAATGTTCTGAAAGTTCTGCAATTGCTCGATCAGCTGCTCCGAAAGACCGCAACCGGCGACCTGATAAATCGCCAGTCCGCTCACAGCAAGGAGAAGCTTCTTCATTCGCCGCAACTTCATAGGTCGTCTCCTGTCGGACGACTCCGCGGCAGCCGGCGTACCCGGGGAACATTCCCGGATAAACCAATTGCTCCGCCGGCCGGCACGCGGAATCAACTCGCCCAACAGCCAACGCGACAAGCCAGCCTGGGAACCACGTTGAATTTCTGAAAGAATTTTCGCTTGGCCCGATGTGGGGATAATTACGCAAAACCGGCGTCAAACGGGTTGGAAAAATTACGACGAGTAAGACGGCTTTCGGAGCGATTCCATAACGGACCACGCAGTCAGGCCCAGCGTGACCGCAGCCGCAAACAGACCGTAGCCCATGTACCACGAGTCGGCGTCAGACGTGATCGGGTAGGTCCCGAGGATGCCCACCAGCAGCAGCCCGGTCAGCAGCGTCACAAGGCCAAGCCGTATCAGGACGAAGACGGCGACGCCGACCCCGCCGATGGCCATCAGGGTCCACGCGGTGACAGGATGCGACGCATTCGGCGCGTACATCACCGCCGCAACGCACCAAGTCAACCCCATCACGAGCCACGGCTTGCGGCCGACGAGCCATTTGAAGGCAACCAGCAGCATGAGCGCCGTCAGGCCTTGATAGAACGCGCTGATGACGGCGTCCAGCAAACCATTCAGCGCGAACCGGGCGCCGAGCAGGCTATCCAGCCCGCGGACGAGCCGCCCCTGTTCGCGCACATTCCAGCCCATCCACACCGGCAGTTGCCGATCCAGCATGAGAAGCAGCGCCCAATAGGTTCCGAGCACGCAGCCGATCAGGACATCCCGACCGACGATCGGATCGCGCACATGCCCGGCGAGCAATCGGCTCCACGAACCGAGCACGCGCGGCCAGTATCGGCGCGCGTAGGACTCGAGCGCCATGTAGAAAATCGCAATGATCGCACCTTCGCAGAGCGAGGACGCAAACGCGGTCGTGATTTTTTCCACCGAAGCTGGTCCATCGGCGACGGACTGGATCGACATGAGCTGGCCCGCCAGGCGCAAGCACACCACGGCGGCGCCGAGACGCGCTGCACCGCTGATGTCGCCACGGCGCTTCAGATTGCGCCACGCCGCGGGCAGGGCGGCAAAGAGGAGCAGGAGAAACACGCCGTTGCGACCCAGACTCGCCAGTCTGCGGGGTGAGCCGCTCGAAGTCGCATCGCTCACGCCGCTCGCAATCGCCGGGCAAAGTGTGAGGTATCGAAGTTGTCCGGCGCTCGACTTGAGCTGAACAAGCATTTCGTCCGCAGCATCCGTTCCCTGCACTTGAACCCAATCGTGTGATCCTGCTTTCATGCCCGCCGTGCTTGCGTCCGCGGCGTGTTGCGCGAACGCGGCCGATGGCAGCGTTGAGAGCTTTGCAATTGCCGCCCAGTCCACGGAGGATTCGCTCGCCGAGTTCTCCGGCGATGCAGCGCGGCGCGACTCAAAATGCAGAAGCCGACCGCGGCCATCGAGCACGACAATCATCCCGCCGGCCGGCGCTTCGCATGCGATGATTGACCTGGACGATGAAACAAACGGGAATCGAACCGACACGTTTGTCGTCCCCGTCGGATTCCATTCACGGTACACATACAAGAGCGACGTGACGGAGCAGCGAGGCAGGGCGTGGATCCAGCCGTTGCGAACCGGTTCGCCTTGTGGCGCGTCCAGATCGCCGGCGAAGACGAATCGGCCTTCGCACTCGGTTTGAATCGACGAGTAACCCGCGCCACGAATGACTTCGCGGGCGCGTTCGCGCAGGATGTCCGGTGCGAGCGCGCCGCCGTGCTGTGCGATGGGGTGCGAGCCTCGTCCGATCAACACCGCAAGGACGAAAAGCACCACCGCGCCCGCCGCAAGCCACGGCACCGCGCGCGGGCGAATGGACCCGACGGCTGCTGCCGCCGCCAGCATCTCGCGCGTGGGAATTTGTCCCGCATCGATGGCCGACGCCAGCAAGTCGCCTCCCGGCAATGCGGCGGCCACGTGCAACGCGGACGGTGGGCGCTTGGCGGGGTCTTTGGCCATGCACGCGAGGATGACGGCCTCCACCTGCGGGTCGATCGTTGACACGATTTTGGATGGCTCGGGCGGATCTTCCGTGCGATGCAGTTTCAAGTACTGGGCGGGATGGTCGGCGGTGAAGGCCGGCTGCCCGGTGAACAGTTCATACAGCACGAGTCCCAGCGAATACAGGTCGCTCCGCTCGCTCACTTCGATGCCCGCGAGTTGCTCCGGCGCCATGTAGCGAGGCGTGCCCGCGCGAATCTCCGCGCGATCGACGTGCCCGACTTGCACGGCAAGGCCGAAGTCGGTGAGGCGCGCCTGGCCTTTGCCGTCGATCATGACGTTTGCGGGTTTCAGGTCGCGGTGCAGCACGCCGTGAACGTGCGCGGCGGCCAGCCCGGCGCAAATCTGCCGCGCGAGGTCGATCGCGCGCTGACCGGGCACGCGTCCGACTCGTCGCAACAGCGACCCCAGGTCCTCGCCGTCGACATATTCCATGGAGATGTACGGCAGACCGTCGATCTCCCCAAGATCGTAGAGCCGGCAGACGTGGGGATGGGCGACGTCTCGTGCGAGCTTTACCTCGCGTTCGACGCGCCCGCGCCAGGAGGGGTCGAGCATGTGCAGGCGCGGAAGAAACTTGAGGGCGACGGCTTGGTGAAGACGCATGTCTTCAGCGCGGTAGACGCGGCCCATGCCGCCCTCGCCCAGCGGCGCCACGATCCGATAGCGCTCCGCAACGATCGTGCCGGTCGTGAAATCCGGCAACTCCGTGATGTAATTGAGATCTTCCTCGCGTCGCGCCGCAGCCAGATCCACCGTCGAGGCGTTCGACGCGCGGTTGGGAAGATGATTGGAGAGGAGCCGCTCGACGTGGCGGCGCAGGGCTGCATCGTCGCCGCAGGCGCTGTTGACGAATGCGGCCTGCTGATCGGGAGAAAGCCCGCAGGCCTCAATGAAGATCGCCTTGATTCGTGCGTGTTGTTCAGGCGTCACGGCGATTCATCCGGCCCCATCTCCGCGCGAAGCCAGGCCTTTGCGTGGGTCCAATCGCCTTCGACCGTGCGCTTGGAGACTTCCAGGACGGTGGCGATCTCTTCCATCGACAGGCCGGCAAACAGTCGCAGCTCAACCACGCGCGCCTGACGGGCATCCAGGGTGGCCAGCTTTTGAAGGGCATCGCGAAAATCGATGATGTCCGTGTCCAGCAGGGCAAGCTCGGATACGACTTGGTCGAAGGCCACGCGCCGCCAGTCCTTCCCGCGCTTGGTTCGCTTTCGCGCGCGGGCGTGGTCGATCAGGATGCGGCGCATGGCTTCGGCGGAGACAGCCAGAAAGTGCGTCTTTCCCTGCCAATCGACGCGAGATTGATCGACCAGGCGCATGAACGCTTCGTGAACCAGGCCGGTGGGGTCGAGCGTGTGGCCCCGGCGCTCGCGTCGCAGATACCGCGCGGCGAGGTTTCGCAATTCGTCGTAGACAAGGGGAAGCAGTTGCGCGGCAACGACGGACGGTTCAGAAGTGGGCAGGGCCGCCAGGATCTGCGTCGCGGGTGAAGATTTACCGTGTTCCATGCATCCGTCGCGGGGAATCGGACTCCATGCCGTTCCGCAAACGGATTATCCGTGACGCCGAATCAAAACTCAAGCTTGACCGTTGAGCGGGTTTCTTTCGCCGTTGCAAGCCAGGGCGGAGGGCAGGAAGGATACCAATCGCCCTCCACCCTGACTGCGTAATCAGGCTCGCCCGTCCGGGCGTATATTCCAATTCGCTTGCGGCTCGATAACGACCGAAACGCCGTCCAGCTTCATGGTCGCCGCCCTGGAGTTCGACTTGGGCGATAGCGTGCTCAAGTCAGCAAGCTCATGAATCGCGCCACGGGTGGAAGACGGGCGGTCGGTGCGAATAACGCGGCACGCGGTCTGTAAGCGCTGCGCCAGGGCCGTCAAGAGACGCATGATGATCATCCACAGGCTGCGCGGCGCTTCGATCCCGTCGAAATAGAAGATCACGGCGTCAAACCGGTGGTACTCGAATATCTTGGCAATGCGCTTGAAGACGAGACAGAACTCCCGCAGGCTCAAATTCGGGCCGCGGGGCTGAAGCCAGAGGCTCCCTGAACCCGATGCCGCGATGTACCATCGATCGAGCAGGTCGCGGATGTCGGCGGTCGAATCATCGTTGAGTCGATCGTTGCAATGGATCATGGCACTCCCTCGATTCCTTCTCGTCCCGTTCGATGTGTCAGGCCGGGCAGCCGGTTGTGGAACTTTCCACGGTTGAACCCGCTTTCTCGGCTTGGTGCTCAAGGATGGAAGCGTCGTATGTCCCATCAATCCGCAATGGCCGTCGGTTTCGAGGCGGAATGCAGTGGGCGGGCGATAACGCGGCATCCATGAAGGGCCGCAGTATGACGGTTGCATCGCCGTCCAGGCGGATGCAAGATGGCGTTGTCACATCCTCCCAGGAGTACCTTTATGAACATGGAAGTCAATCGCCTGAATCAGGCTCGGGAAGGAACCGCAGACTGGCGGAAGTGGGGGCCGTATCTTAGCGAGCGTCATTGGGGAACCGTCCGCGAGGATTACAGCGAGGACGGCAGCGCGTGGGAGTACTTTCCGCACGATCACGCGCGGTCGCGCGCCTATCGCTGGGGCGAGGATGGTCTGGCCGGCATCTCCGACGATCATCAGCGCCTTTGTTTCGCCCTGGCGCTGTGGAACGGAAAGGACCCGATTCTCAAGGAGCGCCTCTTCGGCCTGACGAACCGAGAGGGCAATCACGGCGAGGACGTAAAGGAGTATTACTACTACCTCGACAGCACGCCGACCCATTCGTACATGAAGTACCTGTACAAGTATCCCCAGGCGGCGTTTCCCTATGACGAGATCGTCGCCACCAACGCGCAGCGCAGCCGAACGGACTTCGAATACGAGCTTATCGATACGGGCGTCTTTAATGAAGATCGCTACTTCGATGTGTTCGTGGAATACGCGAAGGCCACGCCCGACGACATCCTGATCCGCATACGTATCCACAACCGCGGGCCGCAAGCCGCGTCGCTCCAGGTCCTGCCCACGCTGTGGTATCGCAACACCTGGTCCGAGTTGCAAACGGGACCCCGACCGCAGTTGAAGGCCGTGGCGGGCCTAAGCGACGGCGCACTCATCGCCGCAGCGCACTGCGATCTGGGCGTGCACGCGCTGGCGTGCGAGGGCGCCGGCGCGATGTTGTTCACCGAGAACGAAACTAACATGGAGCGGTTGTTCGGAACGTCCAACACCACACCCTACGTCAAAGACGGCATTCATAACGCGGTCGTGCATGGGCGGGCAGACTTGGTGAACCCGCGGCAGACCGGCACGAAGGCCGCGGCCCATTATCCGTTGACCATCCCGGCCGGCGCGATGCACGAAATTCGTCTGCGATTACGCGATGTGTCGTCGCGCGCCGCCGGCGAATGGGACGCGTCGATCATGGCCGACGCCTTCGGGGCGTCCTTTGATCAGCTCTTTGATCAGCGCATTCGCGAAGCGGATGAGTTCTACGCCTCCGTCATTCCGGAAAACTGCGATGCGGATGCGATCCGCGTCATGCGCCAGGCGCTGGCCGGCATGCTGTGGACCAAGCAGTATTACCAGTTCGACGCCAACCGATGGCTGGAAGAGCACCGCGCCCATCCGCTCAAGTCCAACAGCAGGCAGTTCCGCAATCGAGAATGGGTCCACATGATCAACGACCACATCATCTCGATGCCCGACAAATGGGAGTATCCCTGGTACGCGGCGTGGGACCTGGCGTTTCACACGATTGCACTGGGAATCGTCGATCCCGACTTCGCGAAAGATCAGCTTGAGCTGATGCTCTCCGGCCGCTACCTGCACCCCAGTGGTCAGATGCCGGCCTACGAGTGGAATTTCAGCGACGTGAATCCGCCGGTTCATGCCTTTGCGACGCTCTTTCTCGCGCGCGCCGAACAGGCTCGAACGGGCACCTTGGATATCCCATTCCTCAAGTCCGCGTTCCAACGGCTGCTGCTGAATTTCACCTGGTGGGTCAACCGCAAAGATCGATTCGGCAAGAACGTCTTCGAAGGCGGCTTCCTCGGGCTGGACAACATCGGCGTCTTCGACCGCAGCGCGCCGCTCCCAACCGGAGGTCATCTCGAACAGGCCGACGGTACGGCCTGGATGGCCTTCTTCTGTCAGAACATGATCGAACTCGGCGTCGAGCTGGCAGCGCACGATCCGGTCTATGAGCATCTTTGTGAGAAGTTTCTCGATCATTTCCTGTGGATCGCGGCCGCCATGAATCGCCCCGGCGAGGAGGGCATGTGGGACGAAGAAGACGGGTTTTATTACGACGTGCTGCGACTGCCCGACGGGACGGCGCGACGGCTCAAGGTGCGTTCCATGGTGGGGCTGTTGCCGCTCTGCGCGACGACGGTGATCGAACCCTGGCAGAGGGAGAAGGCGTACAACGCGGTCCTGTCGGTGCGGGAGCGATTGCGACAGATGCCCGACTTGCTCAAGTACATTCATCCGACGGGGCCGGAACACGAGGGCGTGGACCATCGCGGAATCATCGCGCTGCTCAACCCCGATCGGCTGCGCCGCGTGCTCACAAAAATGCTCGACGAGCAGGAGTTCTTCAGCCCCTATGGCATTCGCTCCATCTCAAAGTTCCACGAGAAGAATCCGTTCGTGGTCGAGGTCGAAGGGGTGGAGCATCGCGTGGATTATGCCCCGGCCGAATCCACCACGGGCGCGTTCGGCGGCAACTCAAACTGGCGCGGGCCGGTTTGGATGCCCGTCAACGCCATGATCATTCGCGCCTTGTTGAACTACTACCTCTACTACGGTGACAACTTCCGCATCGAATGCCCGACCGGATCGGGCAGGCAGATGAACCTGTTCGAAGTCGCGATGGAAATCAACGCCCGGCTGACGCGAATCTTCCTGCGCGATTCGTCGGGTCGCCGGCCCGTTTTTGGCGGCGTCGAGAAGTTTCAGACCGACCCGCATTGGCGCGACCATTTACTCTTCTACGAGTATTTCCACGGCGACAACGGCGCGGGGATCGGTGCGAGCCACCAGACCGGCTGGACCGGATTGGTCGCGAAGTTCATTGAGCTTGGCGCCACGTTGAAACCACGGGAGGGGCTGGCCATCGGCAAGCGGGCGGCGTTCGCGACAAAATCGCCCCCGGCGGCGCCCGTCGAATCGCGCAAACAGAACGCGCGGACCTCGACGCTGGCCACCAAGATGAAGCGTGAATAAGTTCGGTAGGGTGGGTCGGTCTCATCGACCCACCATGGACTTGGCAAACCGAAATCGTTCGGCCCGGTCGTGCCGATTGCGCGGCGGGCGATCGAACCGCCGGGATTCACAATACAGCTATTTGTCACATTGTGTACAGCCGCCGGCGTCGTACAATAATCTCCGGCGAGGTAGCCGGGCTCCGCGGCCAAAGTTCGGTAGGGTGGGTCGGTCTCATCGACCCACCATGGACTTGGCAAACCGAAATCGTTCGGCCCGGTCGTGCCGATTGCGCGGCGGGCGATCGAACCGCCGGGATTCACAATACAGCTATTTGTCACATTGTGTACAGCCGCCGGCGTCGTACAATAATCTCTGGCGAGGTAGTCGGGCTCCGCGGCCAAAGTGAGTGGTGGGTCGATGAGGCTGACCCACCCTACGCGACTACGACCGGCCGATGAAGCGAGAAAAAGAGCCCGTGAAATGAGCTGCGTCCCGAATGGCATTAAGTTAAGCTGCCCGTCTGCGTTTTTTGAGTTC
>CAZQCF010000041.1:0-31533 GCA_964592235.1 uncultured Planctomycetaceae bacterium | reverse complement strand
GAACCCACGACGTCCAGCTTGGGAAGCTGGCATTCTACCACTGAATTACGCCCGCGTTGGCGGCTATGTCGGGCAGGGTGACTGATTTTCGTTTCCTTGCATCATGCGGGTCGATGGCATCACGCCGAATGATGCACTCCTGCACCGCTTCTGTTGGCACGATTGTACCGAGGCGCCCAGGCATGTCCATGCGGCCGAATGGCACGTTCTGACTTGCCAGGAGTAAGGGACTTGGTTGGTCATGTGGCTGGAAGCACCTTCGCCTCTGGATCGGGTGGCTGAATTCTGGTTTGCAAGCGCCGGGTGGGAATGATCCTGCCCGCATCAAGCGACAGGACAGGTTGCGGTTGATCACCCATTTGCGGCGCCGTTCATCCCTTCCGCTTCACCATCGCATTGATCCAGATTGGCGCATAGGGCGGCGTGCAGCCCTTCGAGACCGGCCAGTCCTTGTAAAGACCGATCTTCTCGCCGATCGCAATCGCACGTTTGCGGAGTTTGGGATGGTGAATGCCGATCTCCGCGAGCGTGGTGTTCATCGTCCATTGCACGAGCGGGTCGGCCGTCGCCATTTCGGACTCGATTCGATTCAGTAGCGCGTCGAGGTCCAGGCCCTTCGGGTCTTTCGCGACGCGCCCGGCGGTCAGACCCCAGCCGAATCGCGCGGCCATGGGATGATCGGTCGTCATCCATCTTTGGCGCAGCGTCTCCTTGTCGGGGTGGAGCTTCACGACGTAGGAGTGCAGCCAGTCCGCCACGTGCGAGAAGGCGGCGGACTTCACCAGCTTCTCCAATTCCTTCGCCGTCAGGGACTTCGGCTGAAGAATCAGGATTGCCAGAAGCTGGGCGTCAACGTTGCCGGTCTTCCAAAGCTCGAGTCCCAATTCGTGGTTAACCTTGATCTTCTTGGCGAGTTTGCGAATATCGCCGTGCAGCACGCCGAACTGGTTCTTGCCGGCGCCATACCTGGTGTTGTGGGCGCGAACTTTGTCGTTTCCGAGGGATTGAAGCTGTTTGAGAATCTCTTTGGAATTCATGTTCGGCATCGTAGCAGGGCACCGTCGCGGCGAAAAGATCGGAACGAGGCCGCCGTCACGTATCGACGCCAGTGGAAGGGCATGGGTGGAGTCAGCGCGTGCCGGCGAACGGGAACACGATTACATGTCCGGTGGACCGGCGAAATTGGGCTGCCAGATCGTGCCGTCCATGCCGTAGATAATACGTGTGTCAAAATAGCCGTGCTGGGCGTGGCCGTCGGCGAAGCCGGCGCTCCAGGTGGAGAACTTTCGATGCCAGCCGAACCGCGGGGCGCCGGCCTGGCTTTGGTTGTAGGTCGGCGCGGCCGAGTGCAGCGAGGCGTACATGCCCTGTTCCATCCAGAAGACGAATCGGGATGCGCCGCCGCCGACCATGTGCCGCGCGATGCGGGAGTTGGCGGCGTCGCGTCGATCGGGGTTGTTCAGGGGGCCGTTAAAATTGTTGCCGAAGTAGCCCTGGTAGAACCGTGAATTGAGGGTGAAGCTGCTGCCGTTGGATTGCCACGAGCTGCGCGCCTGCTCGGGGTCGAGATCGACCGGATCACCCGCGATAGAGACAGTCGTCGCGGATCGATCGCCGGGGCAGATGAAGGTCTTGATGATGTCCCGGCCGCGCACGGACAGATTCAGAACATCGGCGGTCGCCGTGCGATCGATGAATTTGTTTAGCGGGCGAATCTGCGCAGGGTAGGCGTTGGAATCGCGATTCTGCCAGTTGCTGTCGGTCGTGTCGGGGGCCGGCGCGCGAAACCCGCCAAAGACCCAGGGCGTGACAAAGTTGACCGAGTTGAACTGCTCATGGACCGGCATCTGATACCACGGAACCAGCCCGTGGTTGCCGCTATCGTCGAAGTACATCTGACTACCGCTAAGAATCTCGCGCAGGTTGTTGATGCAAGATGCCTTCGTGCCTTCGTTCTTCGCCTTGTTCAGTGCGGGCAGCAGGATCGAGACCATGAGCGCAATGATCGCAATGACGACCAGCAACTCGATCAGCGTAAACGCGGGAAGCCCGAATTGGACGTTGCGACGAGAACTCGATGGCTTGTGTGCGGGCATCGCTCCACCTCCCATGCGCGTTCCAGTATAACATGCCGACGGGGCACGATCGGCGCTGATTCAAACGAATCAGCCACGCAGAACACTTCCCAATTGTCGCCGGTGCCACCTGGCCGGCGATCGGCAGCCGGAGCCCTAAATGGCCCGGCGGACTCGTTGCTTCGCCGGGTCGCTGACCGCCTCTTCGCCCGTTTGCTGCTCCTCTTCGACCTCTTCAGGCGGCTTGGGTTTTGCGTCCGGGTTGCACTTGGGACAGACCCCGGTGGAATTGGGAACTTCTGCACCGAAAAACGCCGTGCTGCATTCTTCGCAGATGTTTGCGCGCCAGGCTTCCCGCGCCTTGCATTGCGGACAAATGAATGGCGGCATGGTGTTCGGTACTTTTTGAGATGCCTCGTACTCTTCCTTGCTGTTCATCTCGAACTGGTGGTTACACGCCGCACACAGCCACGGCGACTTCGGATCGTCATTCGCCACCTCGATGGGTTCCTGATCCTTATTGCAAATGAACGTAAACACACCCGCGAGGACCAACGCCCCGACGATAATTCCGAGCTTAACTTTCTGCATATTCCAAGACTCCCTGCGCGTGCTGGTTAACTGCCTGCCAGCGGGAGTATAAGGCGCGCCACAATTCGCTGTCCACATTCGGCGGCCGGCGGAGCGGCCGCCACGATCCCGCATGAATCTTGACCATCTGTCAGGGTTGCCAGATTGTCCCCCCAAGGCCAAAAATCAGGCGGGTATCGTAATACCCATATTCCGCGCGCCCGTCGGCGAATCCCGCGGCCCAGCCGGAGAAACGCCGGTGCCACCCCTCGCGCTGCGGGGCTGCGCCGTTCGGGAGCGTCGGCTCCGCGCGGTATGCCGCGCTGTAAAATCCCTGCTCCATCCACAGGATAAATCGCGACGCCTTGCCGCCGACGAACGCCCCCGACTCGGCCAGGCGGAGCGAATACTCCGGCGAATCCTCGATCAGAAAGGTCCCGTTTCCACCCGCGTAGCCCTGCATGAAACGCGAGTTGAGACAGTAACTGCTCCCGTTGGCCTCGTGCGAAGCGAGCGGCTCGTCGAGCACGTCCACGGGATCGGCGCCGATCACCGAGGTCGAGTAAGTCCGGTCGCCCGGGCACTGATACAGCTTGATCACATCGCGCCCGCGATCGGACGGCGCAAACGACGCGGAAGCGGTCGGGTCGACGAAGGCGTTGAGCGGCCGCAGTTGCGCCGGATAAAGGCTCGCATCGAGTACGAATCCATCGGGCGACGGCTTCGTCGAACGATAGCCACCGAACACGAGTGGCGTGTAAAGCTCAACCTGGCCCGCGTAAGCCGCGTGCGGCGGAATCTGGTAGAACGGGAGCACGGCGCGCTTCTCGCTCTCGATGTACATAAGCGTGGCCTGCGCGATGCCGCGCAGGTTCGCAAGGCAGCGCACGACCTTGCCCTGCTCCCGCGCGCCGCGCAGCGCCGGCAGCAGAATCGCCAGCAGCACGGCGATCAGGGAAATGACCACCAGTAGTTCGATCAACGTAAACGCCGCGCGGCTCCGCTCGGCGCGCTCGGGCAGGATTGGTCGTCGCAGGTGGTGGATCGCTTGGAACATGGCGCGACTTGCCTCGGTGCGGCCCGGCAGGAGGATTATAAGCTCCTGCGCATGTGTTATGATCTGGCGCACATGACAGGCCGTTCGTCGTCTGGACGCCGCGGAATCGGGATGGAGGAACCTGGATGAGAAGGATGTGCGTCGGGGCATGGTGTGTGGCGTGTTGCTGCGCCGCGGTCTTGGGACAGGAAAAACCGGTCGCCCTCATCGGCGGCCGAATCATCCCGATCGACGGGCCGGTGATCTTAAAGGGCACGCTCGTTTTTCACGAAGGCAAGATCGTTGCCGCCGGTCCTTCCGACGCGACGTCCATTCCTGCCGATGCGGATCGAATCGACGCGACCGGCAAGTTCATCATGCCCGGTCTTGTTGACACGCACAGTCACATCGGCGGCGGTTGGGGCGGCGACGGCAGCGCGCCGATCCAGCCGAGCGTGCGCGTGCTGGACTCCGTCAACGTGCGCGACCCGGGTTTCATTCGTGCCCGCGCCGGCGGGATCACCACCATGAACGTCATGCCGGGTTCGGGGCACTTGTTGAGTGGCCAGACGATCTATCTCAAGACGCGCAAGTCCGGCACGATCGAGGAGATGGCCATTCACGATGAATCGGGGGCGATCCTGGGCGGCATGAAAATGGCCAACGGGACCAATTCGCAGCGCGAGGCGCCGTTTCCTGGCACGCGTTCGAAATCGGCGGCGCTGGTGCGCGAGAAGTTCCTGAAAGCACAGGACTATCGCCGCAAGCTGCAGCAGGCCAACGGCGATCCGGAGAAGCTACCTGATCGCGACCTGGAGATGGAGGCTCTGCTCGAAGTGCTCGATGGCAAGCGCATCGTTCATCATCACACGCATCGCGCCGACGACATTCTCACGGTGCTGCGGCTCGCGGACGAATTCAAGTTCCGGGTGGTTCTGCACCACGTCAGCGAGGCGTGGAAGGTGCCGAACGAAATCGCACGGGCCAACGTGCCCTGTTCGATCATCCTCGTCGACAGCCCAGGCGGAAAGATCGAAGCCATGGACATGCGCATGGAGACCGGGGCCGTGCTGGAACGCGCCGGCGTGCTCACGGCTTTTCACACCGATGATTGGATCAATGACTCCCGCCACTTTTTCCGCTCGGCCGCACTGGGCGTTCGGGCCGGCATGTCGCGCGAGAGGGCCCTGTACGCCCTGACCATGGCCGGCGCGAAGATGCTCGACCTCGGGCACCGCGTCGGCACGCTCTCGGCTGGAAAGGACGCGGATTTCATCGTCCTGTCGGGTGATCCGTTTAGTGTCTATACAAAAGTATTAGAAACGTACGTCGAGGGTGTGAAGGTGTTTGATCGCAGCGATCCAAAGGACCTGCTCTACGCCGTCGGCGGCTACGGCGCCGGCAAGGAGCAGGGAATGCACCTGTGCTGCTTTGAAGGCCGGGAGGAGCACCGCTGATGTCACGTCGAATCTTGAAGCTGCATGGAAGTTGTTCCATCACACCCTCTCCCTTCCAGGGGGAGGGCCGGGGTGAGGGTGAATCACTCCGATGGAGTCGCTTTCCCTCCTCACGCGATCGAAGCGCCGTCGTGGCGCCCCGCTCCGCCATGAGGGAGAGGAATTTTGTAAGCGGTACTCGGCGTTTGATTATCCTGGCTGCCTGGACGGCGCTGCTTGGGGCGGCGCGCCCCGCGTCCGCGCAGCTCGCCATTCGGGGCGAGACGGTCTACACCATGGCGGGCCCGCCGATCAAGAACGGCGTCGTGCTGACCGAAGGAAACCGCATCACGCGCGTCGGACCGGAGTCGGAAGTCAAAATCCCGGTGGGGCTGCGAACCATCTCTGCCAAAGTCGTGACCCCCGGGCTGATCGACGCGCACAGCGTAGTGGGGCTGACCGGCTACTTGAACCAGGATCAGGACCAGGACCAGTTCGACGCCAGCGAACCGATTCAGCCAGAGCTTCGCGCCCTGGACTCCTACAACCCGCGCGAGCGGCTGATTGAGTGGGTACGCGGATTCGGCATCACCACGCTTCATACCGGCCACGCGCCCGGCACCGTCATCTCCGGGCAGACGCTCATCGTCAAGACCGCCGGCAACACGGTGGAAGACGCACTCGTTCGGCCGACCGCGATGCTGGCCTGCACGCTCGGCGACGATGCGCGCGCCAAGGGCCGCGACGTGGAGAAGAAAGTGCCCGGCACGCGATCAAAGGCCGTCGCGATCCTGCGCGAGCAGCTCGTCCGAGCGAGTGAATATCGACGCAAATTAAAATTAGAGGATGAGAAAAAGAGGCCTGATCGAGACCTGCGCATGGAGGCTTTGGTGCGGGTGCTCGATGGCGAGTGGCCGCTGCTGGTGACGGCGCACCGCGCGACGGATATGGTGTCGGCGCTGCGCGTCGCGAGTGAATTCAAGATCAGGATCGTGCTGGACGGCGCCGCCGAGTCGTACCTGATCATGGACGAGATCAAGAAGGCCGGTGTTCCGGTGATCCTTCATCCGACCATGACGCGCAGCGGACCGGGCGAGACGGAGAACTTGAGCATGGAGACTGCCGCGAAATTGATCAAGGCCGGCATTCCCGTCGCGCTTCAAAGCGGATTCGAAAGCTACGTTCCGAAGACTCGCGTCGCGTTGTTCGAGGCGGCGGTTGCTGCGGCGAACGGGCTGACGTTCGAACAGGCCCTGGGCACGGTCACCGTGCATGCGGCGAAGATTCTCGGTATTGCCGACCGGGTCGGAACACTCGAGATCGGCAAGGATGCCGACCTTGCACTCTACGACGGCGATCCACTCGAATACACCAGCCACTGTACGGGGGTGATTGTGAATGGAATCGAAGTCTCCGCGGAACCGCGGTAGGTCCGAGAACATTCTTTCCCCCGTCGAATCAATCTCTATTCGTGTAAGCCGTTCAGAGCGAAGAAGTTGTGACCGCTCCAAAAGTTTGGGGCTGCGCACTCATCCGTGCGAAGAATTCAGCAATCCACGGCGCCGCATGAGGTTATGATCGCCTGCGAGAATCGAAATTTTTGAAGTTTGATGCTCCGAAAGCTTGAATTGTGTGTGCGTTTCTGATATCGTGCGTGATAGTACGAGGGTTCGTCTGCGGAAAAGCGGGGCTCATTTGAGGCCTGCAAGTTCTTCGGGACCCATTGCCACGAGGATTGTCGCAGTAATCCACCTGTGAGGGTGAGCGGCGAAAGAATTTGGATCCGGTCTTTTTAGTAAGGAGGAGAACCGTGAAACGAGTGCTAGTGGGTGTTTTGGCTGTCATGGCCACAACCAGCGTTGCCTCGGCCCAGCTGTTGACGCAGCTTGGCCCGATGCAGGCCCAGAAGGCTGATGCGCCTGCCGCGCAGGACTACAGCGGTCTGGCGACGCCGGAAGTTGGCCAGCTCTGCAACTTCAACGTTGCAGGCATTCAGAGTTGGGATGGATATCCCGATCCTGACAACACGATCGTCGTCCTTGACGTTGCTGCATGCGTCGGTCTGCCTTCGGGTACGCCGGTCGACATGAACGGCATCGGCTGGGATGTCACGCTGACTGGCCTGGGTGGCAGCTGGCAGAGCGAATTGCGCGTCTATTTTGATGACAACATCAATCCGGACGGCACGGGCCTGTTCCTGCGGCCGGGTGCTGGCGTCAACACCCCGGGTACCGGAACGTTCTCCAACCCGGTGATCAAGCTCCCGGACGTCCAGATTCCGGTCATTCCGTTGCCGAACGGATTGCTTCGCATGGACTTCCATGAGAGCTTCGACGACGTGCCCAATGCGGTCGATGGTACGTGGGATGCTGGTTTCCTCCGAATCCAGGTCACGCCGGAACCCTCGACGCTCGCTCTGCTCGGTCTGGGCGCCCTCGGCCTCATTCGCCGCCGACGCTAAGACCTCTACCCGTCGTCTGCCGATTGTCGGCTGATGACATCAAAGTGTAATCTTGGACCTCCAACAGCCGCCGGTCGCCCTTCGACCGGCGGCTGACTTTTTTACTATGCCGATCCCATGGCATTCCGATTTACGGCCATTCCTCAAGCAATCGGAAGAGGTGATTCAAGACCAGTTCTTCCGGCTTTTTATCTGCGGCGAGGATTCGGATTTGACTTTCACACGACCGAAATCAATTTCCCGGGTTGACAACAATCTGCGTATTGATTGAATGCGGGCGACGGTATCGATCCTTGTGCTTTGACGAGGCTCGCCGGCGCGAAGTCTTCCCAAGAGCAACCCCTGCCTGGGCGGCAAAGCGTGCGGGCGGTCAACTGGTTTGGGCATGGCATGACGCTCCTGCGTCGATCGCTCATCTTCGCAATCGCCGTATGCATCGCCTGGTTCCTCTGCGCATTCCAGTGGCAACCAATGGCATCGATGGGTGACGGTATTCAAATGTTG
This sequence comes from uncultured Planctomycetaceae bacterium, assembly GCA_964592235.1. GTDB lineage: Bacteria > Planctomycetota > Phycisphaerae > UBA1845 > UTPLA1 > PLA3. Next base: position 23,451 of record CAZQCF010000041.1, on the reverse strand, counting down.
CCGACGGTTCGAGCGCCGATCTGGTTGCCACCTCCGTTGCCGCGGATTGCGGTGGACCGAGAGCGCTCCCCAGGCGGCGATGGTAATGCTTCTCGAACCCCATCGCCGCAGACCGCGGCTTGGGTCGCGCCGATGTTGCCATCGATGCTGATTGAAGTCCTGCTGTGCATTTGGGCTGTCACCGGAGCGGCTGGATTGATCTACTGCGCGATACGCGGGGAGCGTCGCGATTTTGTTTTGCACGTCGGCTGGGCCGTCGGACGCTGGCTCACTTATGCGCTGGTTCTGTGCATGGGGCTTTGGATGGTCGGCGGCGGATGGGGGCCGCCGTTTCCGCTCTTTTTCGGTTTCACGGGTCTGTGCGCGGGTGTGATGTCCGGCGTGTCAACTTATTAGCTGCAAACTCCCCATGTCGCGCCGCCAATTCAGGACGAGGCCGGGGTCGTTGTCATGAACCGGTCGAACAGGTTGCCTGACTCAAGTGAGCCGCTGATTGAAAACGCGCCCCAGCCTCGGCGCGCCAACGGTGCGGTTCATGCGATGCGTGTGCTCCTTCTTGCCGGCTGCACAACCAGCGCGGTTGCGGTCGCGTACGAGGCACGATGGGAGGCGGCCATGACCCGGCAAAACTGCAGTTGGTACATCGACCTCGGCCGCCGCCCGCTATGGTCGCCGCCGGCACTTCCGGGCGTTGAGGATTTTCAGGCAAACTACGGCAATTCAGATACTTGTCCCCGCGAGATCGATGACTCGGTGCGATTCAGCAGATCGTTGAAGCTGCAATGGATGCTGGTTGATTTCCTGATGTTCCTTTGGCCGGTCACGCTGTTCTGCGGTCTTGTCTATCTCCTGGTGCGAGGGAAACATCGCGACTTAAGTCTGCACATATCACTCTTCGCGGGCCTTGGAATGACCACAGGGGTTTTGGTGTGCGTCCAGCTTTACGAGATGTACGGCGGTTGGGGCCCACCTTCGCCCGAGTTTTTTGGGGGCGTTGGACTGGCGCTGGGCGTCCTGGTCGGGGCATTGACGTTTCGCCCGGCGAGAGAATCGACGGGAAAAGCGCGATCGAAGTGACTTGATAATTTTGTCGAACGCGGTAGCCACGACTGCGTGGAATCACCAGAATCGCCAGTCGCCCGACTGCACCACATAGATATACAACACGAGATTCGTGATCGCGTGCGTCAGGATCAGGCACATCAGACTGCGCCGCCAGATGAACACGGCGTTGAAGAGCATCCAGCACGCCACGCTGACGCCCCAGTTGTTCGGATGTTGCAGGATCGAAAGCACCGAGCTGCCCAGAAATGAGTACAGCGTGAACGTGCCCAGCGGCACCTCGTCGAACCGCTCCCATTTTACGAACGCCCGCAGGATGAACCCGCGCCAGAACAGCTCCTCGACAATCGGCACGGCCGTGCACGCGCGCGTGATCTTCAGCACGACGTGGGCCCAGAACGCCGCCCCGTCACCGTAATCGGCGTGCGGATTGGCCGGCTCGCCGCCCGAGGGAAACAGAAACGTCATCTTGTTGAACAGCGGGAACTGCCCACCGAGATTCATTCCACCGACCGTGACACCGTCGAGCCAGTGCTGGCCGGCCACCCACAGCCATGCGGCGCCGACACCCACGGCGAGCGACGTGAGCAGGTGCGGCCGACCCAGCGACGGTAGATGCCGGCGGAATAGCCACGCGACGTACAGCGCTGCGAGCGTATGCAGAACAATGGCGACATGTCCGAGCTGCTTCGGGAACAGGTCGGTGAGCATGAAGAAGAACAGGTAAGCGAGGTACGGGACCATCCACGGCGCGCGCGGCTCGGCGCGGACCAGGCGATCCACCCAGTGACGCTGCCCCGACCCGTTCGTGTTGGCGGTTGAACTCATGCAGACGAGTCAGTATCGGCCGAATTGGGGGACGGAGCAAATCAACCGGCCGGGAAAACCGCTGCCGTGCCCAAGCAAGAAAAAAGCCCGCCGGAAGGTCATTCCGACGGGCGAGTGGTAAATGGAATCGCCGCGATGCGATCGCCTTATTGGAGGACCATGTCCTCGGCGATGGCCTTGCGCAGCTTGGCGATGGCGCCGAGCTGAATCTGGCGGACGCGCTCCTTGCTGACGCGCATCTGCCGGCCGATGTCTTCCAGCGTCTGGCGTTGCCGGCCCTGCTCCATTGGGAATCGCCGTGCAAGCACAGTCTTCTCAATGTCGGTCAGTTCCGCGTTGTCCAGTCGCAGGATGCGCTGCAGCCGCTCGCTGAAGAGCGCCCGCTGGTCTGCCTTTCGGGCTTCGGGCAGGTCGCTCTCCTCGAAGTCGGGGTCCCACGGACCGGCGACCTTGCTGCGACGCTTGGTATCCTGCAGCGCGGCCCGCGAAAAAGCTCGCAGGATCGCGTTGCAGGCGTAGGTGCTGAATCGGAATCCTCGCCACGGGTCGAACGTATCGACCGCGCGGAGCAAAGCCATCATGCCTTCGCTGGTCAGTTCTTCACGATCGAGGTTCTCAAACCGCGTGCGACCAATCAGGTCGTACACGAGGCCGAGGTTGCCCTCGGTCAGGCGCGATCGAATCTGATGGTAGCGATGCAGCCAGAGGGCATAGCGCTTCCTCAACGACGGAGTGGGGTCGCGATGGGCTGCGCGATAGATCTTGCTCAACGCATAGCCGCTGAAGTGCAACTGCTTGAAAAGCAGGGTCTCCTCTTCGAACGTGACGCGACCGCTGCCCTCCGCCGCACCAGGCCAGTTGGCAAAGAGACGCTGCTCCACCCCTCGGCTACGCAGCTCATCATTGGCCACATAGGGGGGAGGGATCATCCATCCCGCCAGGGCCCGACGATCCGAAGGCTTGGTTGTGACTCGCAGCATGGCCATCAAGCTACCCAACTTTCAGCCCGCTTGTTTAGACCGGGCACGTCTTCCAAAGGTTGTATACCAGCGAGAACGGAAAAATGTTCTCGGCTGTTCGAAATTCTAACCAGGATTTTGCCCTATTCCAAGATAAAAAACATTCAAATCGGTCACTTTCTTGTATTCAGTGAACATGCTAATCCGTATCGCACATGTAAACTATTGTCATAAAAGCATTTACATCATATAATAATGTCGCGTTGGTGTGGTCGTTACAAAATCGTTAATATCAATCAGTTCCACGTCAGTGCTATTTCCTAGCCGCCGGACGATGCTGACCTGGGTTGGATGATCCCCCCGATCCCTTCCCAAAACGCTGCCCAGGCCTGCCGAAGCCCGGCATCGGGGTCCTGCGGGTTCAAGGCGGACTGCGTAGCACCTTCAACAAACCCCGGGCCGACCCCTTCGCGAAACCGTTTGAACAGGTCGGAATCCCATTCGCAGCCGCAGAGCAGGGTCAGGCCCATGGTGAACAACGCGACGAAACCGAGTCTGTTGCGCATTGTGCGGCCAAGTCGAATTGAGCGGCTCATTCCAGGGGTCTCCGTTGAGAATGGCAGGGCTGGCACCGATTTGTTTATCGGTGATCCGTTTCAACGGACGCCAATGCCGACGCGTCACGTTCGATAACCGCGCGCCATTGGCGGAAATGCTCCATGGCTCGAGCCTGAAGGCCTGCCGCGCGCTCCCCGATATGAGATTCGTCCTGGCGAGTGTCCAACACGTCCAGTTCACACCGGGGGACCTCTGTGCGCACGAGGGGCATTCACGTTCTGGCGGGCCTGTGCGGGTTTGTGGCCGCCAGCGCAGGGGCGCGCGCGCCGGGCGACGGGGCAGTGAGGCAGGATGGCGTTGCTATCTCCTCGAATCGAGTCCTGAAGTCCTTTGACTTCGACGAGGCGCGCCTCGGCAACTATGAGACCATGCCGATCGGATGGCGTCGCGTGGAAGGGCCGGGTTATCCGCGGTTTGCTGACATTCGTATAGACAAAACAGGCGCCTCGACGGCGCCGGCGCTGCGCCTGGACTTGACCGGCGGTGCGACGGCTGCGGAGTATGTCACGCGGACACTTGATGTGGTCGCGAGCTGTGACTACGAGATCACAGGCTCAATTCGCGTAGACGGGCTTTGCTTCGCGTCGGCAACGCTCGAGGCGTTTTATCTTGACTACGCGATGCGCGAGATCCCCGGCAGCCGGCGGGCGAGTGAGGCGGTGCGGGCCGCAGGCGGGAGCCAGTCGCCCTGGGCGCGGGTCACAGTGCGCCTACGCGCCGGAGTGGAAGGCGCGCGATGGATGGGGCTGGCCTGTGCGGTTCGATCGGGTTCGGCACCGGCTGATTCGGACCGGCGGGTATTCCCGGTGATCCGCCAGGGGGTTTTGGGCGGGGCGTGGTTTGATGACATTGAGGTGACACTGGTTCCGGGCATTACGCTTGAACCGGTCGCGGCGACGGGTGTCTTTGTCGGATCGCCGCCGCGCCTGCGGATCGGCGTGGAGGATTTCTGCGCGACGGATCTCGCGACGACGTTGACGGTGACGGACGCCGGCGGCCGGGAAGTTCTTCGCCGCCCGGTGGAGGCTCAACGTCCGCCGTCGGGCGCGATGGAGATGAATCTGGGCGGATTGGTCCCCGGTTGCTATACAGCGCGCGTGGAGGTGACCGGCGAAGGACGCTTGCTGGCGGCGGCTTCGCGGTCGTTCGCCTGCGTCGCATCCGAACCGGCGCCACCCGATGGACTTCGTGCGACGCTGCCGCGCGGAAACCCGACGGAGATCGCGCGGGGCATCGGACTGATCCTCAAGTTGCCGGCGCGCGAGGAGCTTGCGGACGTACTGTCCCTCATTGACGTTCTTCGTCCAGCGGCCGTGAAGCTGCCGCTTTGGCGAGCAGATCTCTCGGATGACGCGGTCCTGAAGGGGGACGATGTCGCCACGGCGCTGGTGGAGGGGCTGCGTCAGCGCGGCGTCCTCGTGGTTGGGGTTCTTCAAGATACTCCGGCGGGCCTCGTCGCGCAATACGATTCTCCGCGCGTCGGCCTTCTCGATGTCCTGCGCGGGCCGGCGTCCGTCTGGCGGCCGTATCTGGCGCTGACGGTGACGCGGTTCGGCTCGCAGGTCGGGTTTTGGCAGATCGGTGGCGATGATGCCGCGCCAACGTTTGAATCGCGCGCACTCGACGAGGCGGCGAAGGCTGTTCAGCGCGAGTTGGACTCGTTGATCGGCGCGGGGCGGCTCGTGACGCCGCGGTTGCTTGGCGACACGCGCTTATCGAACACAGCGAGCGACGTACTGGTGAGCTACCAGGAGCGGCCGCAGGTGGCGGCGCGAAATCAGCGATCGCTGGACAATCCGCGCGTGGACTGGTTGACGGTTTCCTCGCTCTCCAGGCTGCCGGACGACCGGGACGCGGGCCTGGCGGAGTTTGCACAGCGCATCCTGCTTGGCCGGTGTGAGGGCGCTCGAACAGTTTGGGTGCAACAGCCGTGGCACTATCGCAAGGAAAACGGCTGGGGGCGGTTGGAACCGACCGCGGAGTTACCCGTTGTGGCGGCGCTGGGTTCCGTGTTGCGCGAGTGTGATCCGCTGGCGCCGGTGTCGCCGGGCGAAGGCGTCCGCGGATGGGTGCTGCAGGATTCGTCCCGCGGGACGTGCTTCGTGGCAATGTGGCGTGACGGCCGTGGGGCACCGGGCGATGACGATGCAATCACCTGGGATATCGGCGAGGGGTGTCAGTATTATGACGCGACCGGCCGGCCGCTGGCGATGGGGCGCGCCGATCGCGGGCGAACGCTGCCGATAGGGGCGATCCCGAGTATCCTGACGGGTGTTCCCGGGCCGCGCGTCCTGGCGCTGGCGCGGTTCACGGTGAATCCTGCGTTGGTCAATGCCGGGCCGCGTCCACAAGCCGTAAACCTGCGATTCTTCAACCCGCATGCAACGCCGCTGCACGGCTTGATTCACCTGTCCGCGCCGGAGGGCTGGGAGGTCTCGCCTCCGGATGTGCGAGTGAGCCTCGGTGCCAAAGGGGAGCAGGCGACGCCTTTGCTGGTGCGGGTGCCGAGCAATCAGCCTTCGGGACCGGTGGAGCTGGTTGGCCGATTGGAGGTGGCGGGTGACGAACTGGACGGGTTGGTCTTGCGCGCCGCGGTGGACGTGGGCAGCGCGGCGCTGGATGTCAACGTCTTGACTCGCACGGAAGGTGCGGCGCTGCGCGTGTTTCATCGTGTGACGAACCGAACCGAATTGCCCTTGAATCTCCGCTGCGTCTTGATTGCTCCCGGGCGCGCGGAGGAGCAGCGGTTGATCCGAGCCCTGGGGCCGGGGCAGTCAGCGGTGCGCGAGTTCGTGCTGCCCGATGCCGCGGCGCTACGGGATCGCACGGCGCGGGTGACGGTGGAGCAATTCGACGGGTCGATTCGTGACAATCGCCTTATTGAAATCAGGCGCGCTGATCCCGGCCGTGACGTCATTCCGCCGGCCCATTCGCTGGTTCAGGTTCAACCGGAGCGGGCCGCCGAACCGAGCGCGTCCGCCGTCGCGGACTCCATGGGCCGGCCGAGCCGATAGCAGGCGACGCGGCGCTGAACCCAGAGGTTGGTCGACGGGGTATAGAGCTTGACCTCGGCGTCGGCGAGGTTGAGGGTCACGGGTGCGCCGGATGCACCGGAGCCTCGCGCGTCTTCGCGCCATGCGACGTTTCCGTCCGGCGAAACAATCAGGCGGACGCGCTCGTCCGCGGCGATGACGACGACGCGATTTTCCGCCGCCCGAGCGCGAAGCAGCGATTCATCGGCGGGCGGACCGTCAAACCAGAGGATCGACGCGCCCTGAAGCGCTTCGCATCGCCCCCTCACGAACGACGCAGCCTCGGTGCTATCCAGGTTCGCCATGCGGCCGCCGGCGTTCACCAGATCAGTGATGAGCGTGTCCATCGACCCGGCGGGGTTCACTTCAACCTGCGTACCAAGTCGATCGTCGGGGACCTTTGTAGGCGGTGCGAATAATCTACGCATGTCACGTTCCGAAACGTGCGGCGGGCGCGGTCGACCTGGCGCGATCTCGGCGACGATCAGCGGGTCGCCTTCCGCGGGGGCGGCGGCGAGGGTCTCGCCATCGGCATTCACGACGCGACTTTGGCCGACGTACTCCAGCTTGTCCCCTTCGGCGCCGCTCTTGCTGCAGCAGACGATCGGCACGCCGAACTCCATCGCGCGGGCACGAACCAGAAACTCGGGATGGACGTTTCGATAAATGCCGCGCGGGCCGGCGTTGACCCACGCCGTCGGCAACAGCAGAATTCGCGCGCCGTCCGATACCAGCGTTGCGGCGACTTCCGGCGCGCGGCAGTCGGCGCAGATGAGCACGCCCATGCGCCCGAACTCGGAGTCGAACGCCGCGATCTGCCAGCCCGGCTCAAACCACCGGTTGTCGCAATCCCATAGGAAGCTTTTGCGGGCGATATGAATCAGCTCGCCGCGCCGGTCGAAGACGGCCGCGCTGTTGTGCAGCTTGCCCTCGCGCTCCTCGACGAAACCCGCGACGATCCACATCGCGTGGCGTCGGGCGATCTGTCCGATGCGCGTTAGCACGGCGGTCGATCGCTCGATGTCCGCTTGCATGTAGCGCTCGACCGATTCGAGCCAATAGGCGGGGTACGTTGTTTCGGGCAGCACAAGCAAGTCGGCGCTGATCTGGCGGGCCTGCTCGGCGTGGCGCTCGACAATCGGCCAGACGGTCGCGGCATCCCGCATTGTGACGGCGCGCATCTGTCCGCATGCGACTTTCATGACGTGATCCTTCACGCGGGTCGGGGCGATTCGGCAACCGCGCCGGGTCCCCGCCGGGATGCAATGGTAGTCGCGGCGAAAGATGGATGCACGCGGGCGCGGCGCGGTGCGGTGCGTTGGCGCCGTTTGCGAGGCCGGTCGCTAGGCATCTATAATTGCGGGGAGGCAGGGTTGCCGAGAGTCGGTCCTGCTTTTCGAGCCTGCATCCATCCATGTCCAAGCGAGATTACTACGAGGTCCTGGGCCTATCGCGCGGGGCGAGCGAGGCCGAGATCAAGCGGGCCTACCGCCGGCTCGCGAAGCAGTATCACCCCGATCAGAACAAGCAGAGCAAGGACGCCGAGGCGCGCTTTAAGGAAGTGCAGGAGGCGTACGACGTATTGTCCGACGCGGCCAAACGTACCCGGTACGACCAGTTCGGCCATGCGGGGATCGATCCTCGTGCCGAAGGCGGCGGAACATGGAGCACGACGGACGGCGTGCCGGTGGACTTGTCGGACTTCGCGGATCTTTTCAACTTCGCGGGCCGGTCGGGTGGATCGCGGGCGGGAGTTGGTTCAATCTTCGAGCAGATGTTCCGGGGGCGCGGCAGCGAGTCGCCGTTCGAGGAGGCGGCGACCGGGGGCGGGCGGGACATCGAGCATACGGTGACGTTGAGTTTTGATCAGGCTCTGCGCGGAACGATGCTGCAATTGGAGTTGAGCGGCGGTCGTCGAAGCGAGACGATCGAAGTGCGTATCCCCGCGGGAGTTCGACCGGGTCAGCGCATCCGGGTGCGCGGGAAGGGTCAGCCGGGGTCGGGCCGGCGCGCCGCGGGGGACTTGTTCGTGCGGTGCGAGGTGTCGCCGCATCCGTACTTTCGCCGGGACTCGGATGATCTCTACCTGGAAGTGCCGGTGTCGATTGTTGAAGCGGCCCTGGGGGCGAAGGTGGACCTGCCGACGCCGGATGGTCCGCGGACGGTGACCATCCCGCCGGGGACAAGCAGCGGATCGAAGCTGCGGCTGGCGGGTCTGGGCATGCCGAACCCGAAAGGCGAGGGCCGCGGTGATTTTTACGCAGTTGTCAAGATTGTGGCGCCTGCGTCGCTGACGCCGCTGCAGCGGGAGTCGCTTCAGGCGCTGGCGGAGAGCGGTCTGGGGAATCCGCGGTCGGGCCTGTGGGCGGGGATCATGTGATGGATCGCGCCGGCGGTCGCCAGTCCGCGGGGCGAGTACGCGGCGCGCGGTGCGCGGCGGTTTGGACCGCATGGCTCGTGATGGCGGTTCAGGCGCCGGCGGGGCAGCCGGAAGCGCCTGATTCGAGCGGCTCAATGGATCTAACGAGCCGCGCCGGCCAGACAGTCGTTGAGCCGGGGAAGTCAACCGCGACGACTCAACCGTCGGGTGCGGAGGCGCTACGGCATGATCCGCGTGTCCGGCGGTTGAATCAGATCGTGCTGTGGAGCATCGTGCTGCTGCTCGTGTTCTGTGTGGGGGCGGCGGCGGTGGTGCACTTTTCGCGACGGTATCGAATGTACCTACTCCGTAATCGATCGGAGCCGACGGAGGACGGCGACGTATGGGCGATGCATCAGCTTCCGCCGGAGCGGCCGGGATTCAACGGCGATGGGGGGCATTCGAGCGGCGGCGATCACGGGGGAGATTCCGGCGGCGACTCGGGCGGAGGCACGGACCATTGAACCGGGCCTCCTCATGCCGCGGCCATGCCGTGCGCGCGATTACTGCCGCGGATGAAACTTCTGGTGGATGGACTTGAGGCGGCTTTTATCGACGTGAGTATAGATTTGAGTCGTCGCCACGTCGGCGTGGCCCAGCAGCTCCTGCACGACGCGCAGATCGGCGCCGCCCTCCAGCATGTGAGTAGCGAAGCAGTGCCGCAGGGTGTGCGGACCGACCGGCGCGGGGAGACCGGCCGCCAGCGAGCAGCGATTCACCAGTCGCCAGATGTTGGTGCGGTCCATCGGTTTTCCCGTGCGCGTGACGAATAGGGCGCCGTCGGCATCGGTGGACTCGGTCAGCACGCCGCGCAGGCCGCGAAGGTATTGGCGGACCGATTCGATGGCGTGCCCGCCAAGCGGCACGATTCGCTCGCGTCCGCCCTTGCCGAAAACGCGCACGTATCCGACGCTTAGGTTCAGATCGCGGATCTTCAACCCGGCCAGCTCGGACACGCGCATTCCCGACGCGTAAAGGACTTCCAGAATCGCGCGATCGCGCGCGAAGAACGGCTCGCCCGGCTGCGGCGCGGCAAGGAGCGCTTCGACCTGTGAGCGGTGAAGCGTGTCGGGCAGCGTTTGCCATTTGCGGGGCGTCTCCAGCAGCGCGCTGATGTCTTCGCGCAGCGTGCCGGTCATGTGCAGATAGCGCAGAAACATCTTCACCGAGACGAGGTGCCGCGCGATGCTGGAAAGCGCCAGCTTTCGCTCGCCCAGGCGCACGAGAAATGCGCGAACCGCTTGCAGACGCAGATCTTCGGCGCGCATCACGCATTGCACGTCCAGCTCGGCGATGAACGAGCGAAGATCGCGCTGGTACGCCTCGATGGTGTTCGCGGCGAGACCGCACTCGGTGACGAGGTAGTTGATGAATCGCGTGAGATGGCCGGACCAGGCGGACGGAGACTGCGAGACGACGGACTTGGGAGCGACGGGATAACCGATTGCCATGGCTTCGCTCACGGGCACTCCTTTGCGGAACGGCGCATCGTTCGGTGCATCGACCGGTGCATTGTTTCTGGACCGAGTGTGTATCGGTCCGTGGGCGGGGCGCAGTTGAACAGGCGAGTTCTGCGCGGCGCGCGGCAAAATGAGCCGGTTGGTGGCGCGTGAAATCGCGGTTTATGGATCAACGCGCCGCGTTACGGATGGGTTGGAATTCGCAGCGAGAAACACGAGAGCGCGGCGCCGTTTCGGCTGCTGCGCTGCAGGATCAGGCTGCCGCCGAGCGTCTGCGCCCAATGGCGCGAAAGGGCCAGGCCCAGGCCGATGCCGCCGGTGGTGTCGGCGGACGCATCGCTTCGGCGGAACGGTCGAAAGATGAGCTTTCGATCGCGAGGACGCACGCCTTCGCCGGCATCCTCGACCTCGAATCGGACGGTGTGGTCGCGATCGGCGGAGGCCGTGATCCAGACTCGATTGTCGCCTGCGCCGGCGCTGTACTTGCAGGCGTTTTCGATGAGATTCAGCAGGATCTGCAGGACAAATTCGCCGTCGGTGCGCAGTCGCAGGTCCGGCGGGCAGCGATTCTCCAGCACGAGCGACTTGTTGTGCTTCAGGGCGATGGGTTTGCCCCCGGCGCCGGCCAGATCGAGTACCTGTGCGGGTGACAGATCGCTGACATTCAGAGCGGCCCGGCGGTCCTGAACGCGGGCGTAGGCCAGCACGTTTTCGACGAGTCGGGCCAGGCGACGGGATTCCTGCTGCAGCGCTTCGGCGTATTGCCGGCGCAGCTCGGCGTTCTCCTCGGGCATGTCGCGGAGCAGGTCGCTGTAGAGTTGGAACGAGGTGAGCGGCGTGCGCAGCTCGTGTGTGACGGCGGCGACAAACTGCATGCGCCGCTCGGTCAGTGAAACAAACTTGAGTGTGCCATAAGTGATGCCGAGCAGCGCGATCAGCGTCGCCAGCCAGGCAATGACGAGGCCATAGCGCAAACCCGTGGAAAGCGTGAAGGGCGGCGCGGGGCGCGGCGGAATTTCCAGCCACGCGGGGATGTTCTGCATCATGGTTCCGAGGACCGCGGGCGTCAGGGTGTTGCCAGGCCGGAGCGGAACCAGCCGCGCGCCGGGCAGGCGTTCGGCGATCATGTTTTCCAATTGAGTGTGCATGCGTTCCCAGTCGAGCAGCACGCCCTGCAACGTGCAGAACTGGCTGGTTTGCACGCTCATCGAGCGCACCAGCGCGAGTTGCAAACGCCCGTCGCGGGTAATGTCGAGCCAGACGGGGATCATCGGGGTGCGCAAAAGCGGGACGCAGTCGTCGGCGGGATCGACGCCGCGCAGGCTCTCGCCGGCCTGAAGATTGTCCAGCGCGACGGTCTCCGGCTCGCAGGTTTCGCCCATTTGCCGCGTCATCTCCAGCAGGCGCTCGCCGCGGCGGGCAAATTGACCCGTGTCACGATTCACGCTGTGGGCTCCGGTTGTCGGCGGCGTCTGCGCCGGATCGCCGTAGCGATTGATCGCGGCGTAGAACGACAGCGATTCTTCCAGCAGGTGCTGCAGGGCCGAGGGGGAATAGTTCTCCTTGAGCGAAGCCAGCCAGTTTTCGGCCGTGGTCATGCGCTCGCGATCGGCGGCGGGGAAGACGCCGGCGGCGGGCGCGGCGGCGTCGCCGGCCTCAAGCTGGGGCGAGCTCCAGCCCTGCAATTCGGACGCCTGAAAGTGCAGCAGCAGCCAGCTTGGCGCTTCGGGCAGGGTGCGAAGCGGCGAGGCGAGCTTGATCGGTTGGCGCAGCTCGGAGAGATCGCCCGCGTGCAGCGGGTGGGCGAGGTTGTAATAAGGGCGAAAGTGTTCGTAGGGGCGGGAGTTCTCGCGCTCCAGCACGACGGCGACGCTGCGCTCGATGCGGGCTAGTGCCAGTTTTATGGCAGCTTCTTCCTCGCGTGCCTGCTCGGCGCGGGCCTCAAATCGCTCAAGCTGAATGGCCGCATCCGTCGCCCAGCCCAGCCCGCCGCAGACCAGCAGCCAGATGACGGCGATGGCCGTCCATGCCTTCTTGCCCGTTGCATGGGCCAGGCTCACGATCGACCCTCCGACGCCGCCGCGCGCACGCCGTCGCCGAGCATGTAACCTTTTCCGCGCACGGTGACGATGTACTCCCGGCCCTGCTCGCCGCTGATCTCATCGAGCTTGGCGCGCAGGCGGGCGATGTGCATATCGATCGTCCGCGTCTCCACGCCGCCGCCCGGCAGCCCCCAGACGCGCGTCAGAAGCTCCTCGCGCGAGATCGCGCGCCCCGGATTCGCCGCCAGGTGCGACAGAATCGCGTTCTCCATCTCGGACAGCGACGCGCGGGTCGTTCCGTTCTTCAACTCCCGGCGCTCCAGGTCGGCCTCGCCCGTTCCGAATGTCAGACGCGAGACAATCTGCGGCCGCTCGGGGCTGCGCCGAAGCACGGCTTCGACCCGCGCCACCAGCTCTCTCGCCGAGAACGGCTTCACGACGTAATCGTCCGCACCGAGCTTCAACCCGGCGACGCGGTCGTTCTCGCCGCCGCGCGCCGTGAGAATGATCACAGGCAACGTCGGATGCGTCTTGCGAATCTCCTTCAACACGATCATGCCGTCCATTTTCGGGAGCATGAGATCAAGCAACACCATGTGGACGCCGTCGCGCCGCGCCTGCGACAGCCCCGCTTCGCCGTCGGCGGCTTCGATCGGCTCATAGCCGCCGGCCCGCAGCGCCGCCACCACCCCTGCGCGGATCGCGGGTTCGTCCTCAACCACCACAATAGTTGCCAGACTCATGTCGGATGTTCCTCGGGCCAGCCCTGCATATTCTAACCGCAGCGCCGTCCGAGGGCAGCGGCGCGCAGCGCGTCAGACAAACCAGAAGGTTTGCGCCTTCCAGGCGGTGTAGCGCGGACCGAAATGCCGCTCCAGTACCGCGTCCTCGACGCGCGAACGCCAGAGCTGCATTGCGATGAAGCAGAACAGAAACGCCGCCCAGACCCAGTGCCGCTGCGCATAGAACAACCACACGCCCGACTGCGCCAGCATCTGCCCCAGGTAAATCGGGTGACGAACAATCCGATAGGGCCCCGTCACTTTCAATTCGCGCGCCTCGGCCACGATGCTGCACGAGCGCAGCAATGTGCCGTAGCCCCAGACATCCAGCGCGTTGCCCAGGAGAATCAGACCCGAGCCGATCAGGAAGCGATGGGCGGTCCAAGTCGCAGGGTCCATCATGAACTGCTTGTATCCCGTGTGCCACGTTGCTCCGGTCCACTTGCCGGCGGCATCCATCAGGAACGGAAGAAACGGCCAGAACGCGGCGGCAAATGGGAGGATGATCTGAATCGGGCGGTCGGCACGTTGCCGCGGCGGCACACGGACGCAAAACGCCAGCGCGATGAGTAGGTACGTGACGTCGATCAGGATGCGGCCCCAGGGCAGGTGCAAGGTGCGGTGGTCGTCGAAATGGAAATACGCGCCGACCTTCCAGAAGTCGTTGAAGTACTCGGGGATTTGCAGGAGCAGGTAGCCGAAAAACGTCGTCGCACCGAGGGCGCGAAAAAGCCAGTCGGGCGCGGCGAGCCAGGCGCGAGTCAGGAGCGACGGGTGCGGCGCGGCGTTTTCGATGTCCGTCGTCATCGTGAGGATTATACAAGTAGTTGAAGCGTCGCGGCGGTCGCCAGGGGGGGCGGAACGTGGCGAGTTCGCGGCCTGTGTTTGACATTCCGCGGGATGCGTCGTTAGCATTCGACCCGCCCGAAACACGGAGGGGGCGACGCGCGCATGGGACAAACGCTCCAGGCACTGGCAGACGCACTCACCAAACTGAACATGCCGGCGACGGTCGAGGGCGACGCCGCGCGGACGGTGCGCGGGGTGGCCACGCTGGAGGAAGCCGGACCGGACGAAATCAGCTTCCTCTCCAATGCCAAGTACGAAAAAATGCTCGGCACGACGAAGGCCGGCGCGGTCATCGTCGCCACGGATCAAGCCGCGCCGTCGGGGCTGGCGCTGCTGCGCACGAAGGACCCGTACGCGGCGATGTGCGCGGTCGTGGTTCACCTGCACGGCTATCGTCGGCATCCGATGGTGGATGGGGACAGGCGGGCAATCGATTCGCGTGCCGTCGTGCATCCTTCGGCCGTCATCGGCGAAAACGCCAACATCTTTCATGGTGTGACCATCGGCGAGAACGTTACCCTCGGCCGTAACGCGACGATCTACCCCGGCTGTTTCATCGGGCCGGGCTGCCGGATCGGCGATGACTGCACATTGTATTCAAATGTCGTGATCTACGACGGTTGCATCCTGGGTCATCGCGTCGCGATTCATGCCAATTCGACGATCGGCGAGGACGGCCTCGGCTACGCGCCCTATGGCGGCAAGTGGATCAAGATTCCGCAGATCGGCGTTGTTGAGATCGGGGACGACGTGGAGATCGGCGCGAACTGCTCCATCGACCGCGCGACGCTGGGGCGGACCTTCATCGGCCCCGGTACGAAATTCAGCAATCAGATCGCCATCGGCCACGGCACCAAGATCGGTCAGCATTGCATGTTCGTCGCGCAGGTCGGTCTGGCCGGCAGCGTGATCGTGGGCAACCACGTGACGATGGCGGGGAAGGCGGGCGTGGCGGGGCATCTGACCATCGGCGACAACGTGCAGGTCGCGGCCATGGCGGGCGTGATGAACGACGTGCCGAGCGATACATCGGTGGCTGGCGCGCCGGCGTTCAACCGCAAGGAAGTGCTGCGCTCGTGGGCGGTGTTCGGCAAGCTGCCGGACCTGGTAAAGCAAGTCAAAGAGCTGGAAGCGGAAGTTGAGCGACTGCGCGGGCAGCTCCCTGGATAGTCGGTCAAGTTCGGTTGAGGAGGAAGGTCCATGCGCGCGAGTGCGTTGGTTGTGGCCATTTGTCTGGTAACTGCCCCGACCGTTCAGGCCGACGATTCGCGCCCGCTTGTCATTGTTGCGCCGTCCGACGCGGCCTCGCGCACCACGGCGGGGACGGGCGACGGCGGCATCGCCTTCTGCAAATATCCTGCGGGCCGGCCGGTCGCGCCCGATCCCGCGCCGCCGATCGGGCCGCTGGCACTGATCGGCTTTGCCGAGACGGAGCCGAACGGATCGACGGGCACAGCCAATGTGCTGCCGCTCGGTACGGGCATGGGTGAGGATGTCGATGTCGACGTGACCGGAATGATCGATCCGTCAAACGACCTGGATGCCTTTCGCGTGACACTCAAGAAGGGCGACATCATCGGCGCGGCGACCGTGACGCCGGCCGGCGGACCGGATACGGTGCTGGGCGTATTCAATTCAACGGGCGTACAGATTTTTTCAAACAACAACCACGGCGGCTTGAATGGGATATATCCACCCGGTTCCCCGTGGCCGGCTGCGACCCGATCAACGGATTCGGCGATGACGTTTATCGCCCCGGCGGACGACGACTTTTTCTTCGCGGTCTCGTCGTTGGGCAGCACCTCGAGCAACAGCTATACCCTGCGACTTCGGCTACGTCGCGCGCAGATTGAGACAGTCTTTCCAACCCCCGTGCGGCAGATTCTGTTCATCGACTTTAACGGCGCGACGATCAATGCCAACGCGCTGTTCGGTGAGGGACGAACATCGGCGACCATGTCGCCGCTTTCGGACTTCCTCGCCGGGTGGGGCCTGGGGCCTGCCGACGAAGATGCCGTCATCGATGCCATCCTCGCGCGACTCGATCATATCTTCGACAATCTGCGTGACGCGGCCTTGAACGGCGATTTTCCCAACGACATGATGGTCGGCCACTACGACATCGAGATTCGCAACAGCCGCGACCATCCCGACCCGTTTGGCCAGGCGAACGTCTCCCGAGTGATCGTCGGCGGCACCATCGCCCAGACCGGCATCAGCACGATCGGCATCGCCGAGTTCATCGACCCCGGCAACGTCAGCACCGATGACACGGCGATCGTGCTGCTCGATCTGCTTAGCGCGGCGGCGAGCAATCCCAACTCCGTGTTGAGCCTGCCTCGCGATGCGAGCCTGTCGTTGATCGACGCGATCGGCAAGGTCGTCGGCAACGTGGTCGCGCACGAAGCGGGTCATTTTCTCGGTTGCTGGCACACGCGGAATGACAACGCGACGGCCTGCATCATGGACCAGGGTGGCGACCTGGAGAACCTCGCCGGCGTCGGTAACGACGGCATCCTCGGCACGATGGACGACTTGGACAACACTTTCACGGTTGACGAGTTTGAACTCGGCGAAGGCGTCGGTTTTGGAAACGAAGCGACGGATGTCGTCGTCGCCTTCGGCCTGTCCACCGGCGGGCTGGCGGCCGACAACATGAAACCGGGCATCGACAGCACCAATCCGGCGCCAGGCGCGAACGTTGGCAATTTTTCATCAATCAGCGTGACCTTCGACGAGAACATCGCCGGATTGCAGGCCGCGCGGCTCACGGTCAACGGCTCGCCGGCGGCGAATCTCACCGGCAGCGGGGCCGGGCCGTTCATCTTCAGCGGTTTCGCGCCGCCGGCCGACGGCACCGTGACCGTCGTGCTTGACGACACCGGCGTGACCGACTTGAGCGGTAACACGTTCATCACCGATATGTGGACTTACACCAAGACGGATTGCAACAACAACGGCGTGTTCGACGCGATGGATATCAGTTCAAAC
Organism: uncultured Planctomycetaceae bacterium; assembly: GCA_964592235.1. Taxonomy (GTDB): domain Bacteria; phylum Planctomycetota; class Phycisphaerae; order UBA1845; family UTPLA1; genus PLA3. The sequence goes on along the minus strand of CAZQCF010000041.1, from coordinate 6,409 downwards.
ACGTCGGACGACTGCAACGGTAACAGCGTGCCCGATGAGTGCGATCCTGATCCGGTGACGGCCGACGCCGGCGCGGCGCAAGCGATCAACGCGGGCGAGTCGGCCGTGCTGGGCGCGGAGGATCCGGCGAGCGGAGGTGTTCCGCCGTACACGTTCGCGTGGATGCTGCTCGGCCCCGGGGTGAATGAAGCCTTCACCGAGGCGAACCCGGCGTTTCAGTTTGATGCGCCCGGCGTGTTCAACGCGCAATTGACCGTCACCGATTCGCTTGGCTGCCAGGCGGCGGCCGTGGCGACGATCACGGTGAACGCCTTGCCGGTCGACAACGAGAACACCAACATGAACGGCGGCAGTCCGCCATGCGGCGTTTCGTGCGGACCGGGCATGGGCATGATGACGGCCGTAGTCGGCGCGTGGATTGTCGTCGCGCGGCGCCGTCGACGCTGAAGCCGTTGGGCGGGAACTGCCCACCGCGCCTGTCAGGCAGATTCACGGCGAGCGATTCCCACCCTACTCGTCCTTCGGCAGCTCGTAGTCGATCTTCATGTCCGGCGGGGCGCCACCGGGACCTTTGAGGTAGTGCTCGAACCATTGAAGCATGCGCAGGTTGTAATCGAGCCGCGCTGCGGCTTTGCGGTTGCCGTGCTGCTCGCCGGGGTAGAAGACCAGCCGCACCGGTGCCTGATTAAGTGTCTTCAAATGTCGATATAGCTCCATGGACTGGCTGGGATGCACGCGCGGGTCGTTCTTGCCGGCGAGGATGAGAATCGGCGTCCGCGCCTTCTTGACGTGATACACCGGGCTGCGCTCGAGGAAGAACTGCCATCTGCCTTCGTCCCATAGGTGGGATCGCGTGTGGACGAGATAGTCCTCGTTCGGAATATCCGTCGTGCCCTTCTTCGAGATCGTGTTGCTGATGCCGACGAACATGACGCTGGCGGCGAAATGCTCACTCTGGGCCGTCGCGCCCCAGGCCGATGCGTAGCCGCCGTACGACCCGCCCGTGATGCCGACTTTTTTCTCGTCGGCGAGACCCGCTGCGACGAGATGCTTCACGGCGTCGACCAGATCGTCGAACTCGCGACCGGCCTCGTCGCCCTGGCCCATCTTGCTGAAAACGACGCCGCGACCGGTGCTGCCGCGATAGTTGGGGTAGAAGACGGCGAACCCGCGCGCGGCGGCGACTTGACCGGGGCGGGAATAGTTGGTCATCCAGCCGTTTGCTTCGTGTGCTTCGGGTCCGCCGTGAACGTAGAGAATCAGCGGTTGCTTGCCGTTCGACGCGGCCTCTAGCGGGCGGACCAGGATGCCCTGAATCTCCAGACCGTCGCGCGCCTTGTAGGTGATCGCCTCCTGCGGGGCGAACTTCATGTCGGCGATCCACGGGTTGCTGTCGGTCAGGCGCTTCGGTCCGGCATCGCCGTGCTTCATCACAAAGACCTCGCCGGGGTGCGAAGCGTGATTGCCGATGAACGCGCCGATCTGGCCATCTTTGGAGAGCGTGATGCTCGTCAGCACGGCTGCGGCACCGGGTGCGACAATCGTCTTCTGCTCACTGCCGTCGGCCTTCACCTTGCCGAGCATGGCGTCCAGGCCGACATCGGCGACGTACATGACCGTGTCGGCGTCCTGCCAGGCGATGCCGGAAACGTGTCCTTCGAAGTTCGGCAGGGCGTCCTTCAGTTTGCCTGTTTCCAGTTCGCCGATCAGCAGCCGCCCGGGCGATGGGTCATTCACGTCCTCTGCGGAGATCATGGCCAGCCGTCGCCCGTCCGGATTCCAGCGCACGTCGCCGAGCTTGCCGGGGTTCTCGAACTTCACGACCACGTCGCCGCTTGAGGCATCGAGCACGTGAACGCGGCGCTTCATGTATTCGTCATCCACCAACGGTGTCGGCGCGAGTGCGACGGCCAGCCGGTCACCGACCGGGCTCCACGACAGCTCGGAGGCCGACCCGTCGATCTCGAACGACTTGGGTTTCGCCGCGCCTGCGCGCAGCTCGGCCGTCCAGACGAGCGTTGGAGTGAGGTCCTCCTCGACGATCTCGGCTGCGAAGCCTTTTTCCTCGAGGTCTTTTTTCTCTTTAGGCTTCTTGGGTTCGGCCAGAAACGCGACGAGCGTCTCATCCGGCGAGAGCGCGTACGAGCCGATGGCGGTTTCGTGCTTCAACACGCGCACGGCCTCGCCGCCGTCGATGGGAATGCGATAGAGCGATCTCTCCTTGTCCTTGCCGCGCTTAGCGAGGAAGTACAGCGCGCGGCTATCGCGCGACCACTGCACGCTGTCGATGTTGACCTCGCCGACGATAAAGGGACGCGGCGCGCTGCCATCGACGCCGACGACGTGCAGCTCCGACCAGGCTCCGCCGTCGTCAAAATCCTTGTCGTACGGGTCGCGGGGCACCAGCAACGTGTAGGCGATGTGCGTTCCGTCGGGAGACATCACGGCGCTGGTGACCGTGCGCAGCCTGGCCACGTGCTGCGGCGTCCACAGTTGATCGGCGGCGAAGGTACTCGCCATGACGGACAGGCTGATTGTGAAGCAGGCGAATGCAACGTGGCGACGAATGGATCGAGTCTTCATCGTTCCTCCAGCATGATAGTTCAATAGTGCTCCCGCTCTCGCTCCCGCGCGCCGCGGCGCCATTCAAGCGGATGAATCCCTGCGAAGTTGCGTGACGAGCTGGTGCGCCAGGCGGGTCGGCTCCGGCAGACGGTAGCCCGCGCAACATCGTAACACGATCTGCACCGCGTCCGCCAGTCGAACGAGGTGACCGACGCTGACAAAGACCGGCTTTACGCCCGAGCGCGTCCGCAGCACCCGGCTGATCCGCTCACGGTTGAGCCGAAGATCGACGGCGTCGCCCCCGGCATTGCCCGGCTCTGCGTGTTCGCCGCAAAGCCGACTCTTCGCGCACCCGATGGTCGGTCGACCGAGCCAAAGCCCAACGTGCGAAGCGATGCCGAGGCGTCGAGGATGCGCCCGGCCGTGTCCATCGAGGATAAAAACATCGGGCGAGGATCGGAGTTTCCTCGCCGCGGCAAGCAGTGCGGGCGCTTCGCGAAACGAGAGCAATCCCGGCACATAGGGAAACCTCACCGCGCGCCGAACCGATGCCGACTCGATCACCGTTTGGTTGCGAACGTCCCAGACAACCCAGGCCGCGATGATCTGTGTATCGCCCGCAACAAAGGCTGCATCGCCCCCGGCGACAAGTTGAACGGACCTCACGAACCTGGCGCGTTCGACGACGCGATCGGCCAGCGCGCGCTGCAGTCGAATGGCCGCGGCGGGCGAGAGATTCCAGCGATGGCGGATGGGTTGAACTGCTTCGCGCACGGTCGATCCTCGGTCTCCGGTGCGATAGAATACACTGGTGGCGATCAACTTTCGCTGGAGATGGGCCGTGGTCTGCGTGCCGCTCGTAGCCTGGGCATTGGCGGTAACTCGCGCTGCGCGCGCCGAGGATTCCCGTTGGCTGCAGGTCGACCTTTCCCCGGCGCTGACCAACGAGCTGATCTCCAGCGCCATCCGCGATGAAGGCGCGACGGTGACGGCCGAGGCTGATCGCGTATTCCTGACCATTCCATTTCGATACGAATTCGACGCGGCGCCTCGCACGATGACGCGCAGCGCGATGCGCGCGAAGGAGTTTCGCGGCGTTTGGGGGATTCGATTGCTGCCCGAGCCGCTCGGGCCGGTCGATCTCGCGCTGCTTGATCAGGACCCGCTCTACGAACGGTGGGAACTGAAGCCCGCCGCCGGCCGACCGCAGGTGACGGTTCGCAATCAGACAGGACCGCGCGGCGCGGAGTCGGCCCCGCGCGGATCGAACGAGCGCCGGCCGTCGCGCAGCATGACGATTCCCGCGAGCGGCATGGCGGCATTCGTCGTGGAGGTGACGAACGAATCGACGCGGCTGACTTGGACATGGGCCGAGGGCGGGGAGGAGACCCTTGACTTGACGGCGATTCGCAAGGCGCGCGAGCCGCTGCCTTCTCCGCCGATGACCGAGCCGGCCGGGGAACGCGGCGCATCGAACGGGCCGCGCGGCGCGGTCGCGCCGATGTTGATGGATGTCTTGAATACGGCGAGGAACGGTTCGCCGGCGCACGCGGCGCTGGCGGTGCACCGGCTGGCGCGGGCGCGACGAATGTGGCCCGCGCGGGTCGATCCGGCGTTTCTGGCGGACCTCGACGGGCGCATGCTGGAGGCCGGCGCCTCGGATCGACCCGCCGTGCGCGCTGCGGCGTGGGCGTACTTCGCCGAACCGCTGGAGAACTTTGCGCCCTCGGATTGGATCGCACCCGCAGCGCAGCAGCGCCTGGCGAAGGATGCGGCGTTGCAGAAGGCGTGGCTGGACAACGTCGAGCTTGGCCTGGGGCGGCGCGAGGGCGGCGTTTTCTGGATGGGCCTGGTCGGCGAGGAGCGAACGCGCCGCGGATTGGCGATGCTGATCTGCTCGCAGGTCTTGACCGGGGCGGATCCGACGGCGACGGACGCGGCCAGTGATATTATACTGTCACTCGGTCCGTGGCCCTTTGCGCCCGGCGCGACGCCTGCCGATGCGGAGCGCGCGGGGTCATCCGGCGTCGATCCGAACGATCCCCGCGCGGCGGACAAGCCCGTGGATCTTTCGCAGTTCTCGTCGACGGCCCTGGAAGCGCTGGTGAAGCGGTTGCCCGCGCTCCCGGACAGCCCCTGGGCGACGGACCTGACGCGGCAACTCGTGCCGCGCGCAACGGACAAACTGGCCGACGCCCTGGCGCGGGAACTCGAACGGCGGAAGGTCGTATTAAGCGGCCCGGCTGATCCGCTGCTGACGGCGTGGGGTTCGCTCCCGACGGAGGACCGGCGTCTTGCACTGCTGACGGCGCTGAATCGACTTTCCATCGGCGAGTTGGTCTATTCTGATTCCTTCGCGCGACTTTGGCGCGATGCGACCGCTCCAGCTGCTTCGTCGCCGGTGCGCGAGGCCGCGTCGCGTCTGCTGCTGCGCATCGCGGGCAAGGACCTCGCGCCGCGCGAGCCGAACCCGTTCCCCGTCATTGTGCTCCTGACTTCGCACGATCCGCTGGTGGATGCGTTGAGCAACGTGGCGACGGCGATGAAATCCCCGGCGGGTGGGTCGAGTGGTCCGAGCAGTCGGCACGCGGCGGACAAGTCCGTCAGCAACGAAGCGGAGGTTTGCCTCGGCGCGGCAGAGCAACTGCTGCGGCGCGGGCTGGCGGAACATGCGGCGCGACTCGTGGCGAGTTGTCCTCCGGGTGAACCGCGTTCGGCGCACGTCGCGGCCCTGCTGCAAATGAAGAATCCGCCGACCGACACGCTGGCGGCCTTCGCGGGCTTTCTGCTGCGCCAGGAAACCATTGACTGCGTGAAGCCCGCGCTGGAGTACCTGTCGCGCCGAGCCGGGGCGGAGCCGTCGGACGAGCGCTGGCGACTCCTGGCGGCGCTGCGAGCCGGCGTCCATCCCGGCGAGCTCGACGCGCTGGGCCGAGCGCTGAAGGGAGCGCAGGCCGTCGCCGCGCGGCGCTGGCTGCATGAACTGGGGCACATGACGCCGCAGGATCGGCAGCGCCTGGCCGGTGCGACGGAGCCGGAACAACGGCTCGAGCGCCTGAAAGAAATCGACTTGCGTCGAGGTACGGCGGTGGAAGGCCGCTACGGCGTGCTGGCCGTCGTCGAGACGGTGACGGCGCGGGCGAGGCAGGTCGATCCCGACGCGGGCGGCCCGGTGACCACGTGGAGCCTGCCGACCCGCTGGACGATCGCGCTGCCGCCGATTGACCTGGAACTGCCGGCCGATGTTCACGAAAAGCCCGACGCGCCCTACCGCGTGCTGCTGGGTAAAACACCGCTGGGGGAAGGTCGCATCGCGCAGCGACCGGGCGTGCTCGGCTCCCCCGCGACGTTCTCCATCGCCCTGACGGCTGCCCCGTGGGATGGCTGGGCTGCGACGAGCGAGCTGATTCGCGGAACGAGCACCGCACCCGATGGGGCCACCGCGCCGGAAAGTGGACCGGTGGAAGCGGGTCCGCTCTGGCTGGCCGCGCGCCCCGTGCTGGAGAAGCCGCTGGCCGGCACGATGACGATTGACGCCGCGCCGCTCCTGAAGCGCGCCATCGCGCAGGACAAATCCATCGTCCGTTGTGTGCCGCCGGCGCGCGTGCCGGAAAAGCTGCCGATCACGCTGCGCTACGCGTCGTTTGGGAGCTTCTACGGCGCGGCGGATTGGCCTATCGAACTGCCGGAGTCAATTCCGGATGGTTTCATCCGCCCGCGCGTCGTAATGCTGGTGCTGGAGCGGATGGATTAAGGGGCAGTGGTCAGTGGCTAGAACCGGTTTCAAAACTCCTCTCCCCCTTGGGGGAGAGGTCGGGTGGGGGGGAGAAGCGGCCAATACGAA
>CAZQCF010000040.1:0-31929 GCA_964592235.1 uncultured Planctomycetaceae bacterium | reverse complement strand
GAGCGATTCGGCGCGACTGTGAACGAAACCAAGGCGATTTGCCTTTTGCGCGCAAGCGTATTCTACCCGATATGGCTCGGGTTGAAATGAGCGACTGCTTTCAGATCAAAATCTATTGCTTGGTCACGCCGCGCGGCGGTAGTAATGCCGCAGCAGCCCGCCGAGGAAGCGGCGGCAGCAAATGTCGTTCGAATCTTTCAGCACTGCATTCACAGGTTCAACCGGCGGACCGGTCGAATCGAGCGCGTGGACTGGCGGGCCTGTCGCTGCCTCCGGAACCGTTCGATTCCCCAGGCCCTGGTGCGGCCGATGGGTGTTGTGGAAGTCAGCGTACTCACGTTTGATGTGGTCGAGATGGCCGAGGCCAAAGCACATGAAATGGTTCAGGCATTCCCGCTTGAACGAGCCGATCCACGATTCCACGAACGCGTTGGCATTCGGCGCGAGCAGCGGCGTTCGGATGGGTACGATGCCGGCGCTTCGAAGCAATTTGTCGAACGCGAACGAAAACTTCGTGTCGCGGTCGTGAAGAATGAACTCGGCCCGGAGCTGCTGTTCATCCAGCCCGCGCGGGTCCAGCGGAGCGGGTCCAAAATGTTGAAGTGCTTCCCTTTCGGCTTCGGAGGAAGATTTTGATTGATGAGTTTTCGGGTAAAGCGGTCCAATCGCAAGCAAGACCAAGGCTGCGTGCCTTCGGCGCGCAAGACCATTCTACCCGGTTTCGCCAAGCAACGTGATGCGCGACAACCGAGTTCACTCGTCGGCGCGGCCGATCGACAAGCGGGTGAATGTGAGCGGCGTGTATCACTGTACGCTTCGCACCGAATCAACCCTTCTCGTCTACCACCGACTGCCGAACGCCGGCTACCTCCATCATACGGCCCACAGCGATCGCCGATTGAGTACGCGGGTAACTATGCGTGGATGTTTGACGCTACGCAGTCTTCCGAGGGCTCGCAGGCATCGCCTTGGCAGCCTGGATCGAAAGGACGATGTCCAGGTAAACGCTTTCGACCCGCTCGATCTTGAAACCCGCAGCCGTAACATTGGCCATCGTGTCTCGATTCATCTCAGTCCCCAGGCGGCGCGTCCAGAGCGTCATCGCGTCGAGCGCAAGCCCGAGGGAGAGACTCCTGCTTCGCACGTGCTCGAACATCAGGAGGCTTCCGCCGGGTCGCAACACGCGGTGGAACTCTCGAAGCGCTGCAACCGGGTTCGGGACCGAACACATCGTGCAGGAACTGACCACCGTGTCGAAGGTCGAATCCGCAAAGCAGAGCCGCTCGGCGTCGGATCGTACAAAGGTCAGCGTGCCGTCATAGCTGGCGCGTCGGCGCTCCGCCCGTCGAAGCATCTCGGCGCTGATATCGATGCCGACGATGTGGCGCCTCCTCGGAAATCGCGTGATGTCGATGCCCGTGCCGACGGCAACAAACAAAACGCGCCCGCGCATCTTCCGGAACAGCGCCGCCTTTCGCGCTCCGCGCCGCAGTTGCGAGCCTTCGCAAAAGTCGTACAGCCTCGCCCGAAGATCCCAGACACGGCTCATTATGGGCACACCCCACGACCGACCAGCGCCGAAAACCGCCGCCGGCAGCGCGCTCCGTAGAACATCAGGTATGCTGCGTAGGACACGCCAAACCCCGCTCCGAGCTGGGCTGAAACTCGCATGTCCGGCCGCCAGCCGGCCAACTCGACCACATCCAGCAGCATCGGCACTACCATGGCCACGACCATCGACGGCCTCATCGACTCGATCGAGCCTAACAGTGGCGCAACGACGAACGCCATGAGCATTTGAATGGCCATGGCGGCCGCCATGCCCAGAATGGACGCCCACACAAACGCAAGACCCAAGTCGTGCATCGTATGCATCACCAGTGCCGCCTGCGCCCCGACGGCCGCAACAAAGGCAACATCCCCCATGGCAAAAAGGAACCGGTGCTCCGGCGAGCGATCAGACTGCCGGCAAGGATCCACGTTCCTGCCGGAATGACTCGAGGCGCCCTGCAGCGAGGTGCTTTGCATGCATCCGACCATCCGATTATCCACTGCGATGCTCCACGGAACGCTGGTTCGATCCTCCTGTCACGTCCCAATGACAGCGCGATCAAGGCTCGTCTTCCGGCCCTTCATCCACGTGTCGAGCATAAAATGCCAACAGGCCGGCCTGGTCTACGCTGTCAAAATCTCGTTGGTAGTCCCAGGCGACGGCCATGACTCTCACAGGCAAACCGACGTACCGGGTGATGACGAGCTTCTTGTTTCCGAACTTGCTGGGCGGGGCAGCCGCCAGGACATCCTCAAGCTGTTTCAAAAAATCGCTTGAGCAACTTCCGTCGCAGTCAAAGAGGATGACCACGTGGCCGTGCTCGAGATTATGTACCCATACTTCGGGCTGCACCGCGTCGGTGTCGTAAACCCCGGGTACGGCTGGCGACAGCCCGGGGGCGTTGTAGTGTCCGCCTGATGCAGGCGGGTTGGTGCGATACAAGACGCGCGTCCCCGTAGGTACATGGGTGTCGCCCTCATTGGGAACGCAGCGATCTCCGAAGGGGTCTGGAAAGCCGTCGACGGGGCCGCGCACCGGAACGGTTACGCTGCCCGGTATCAGTTCATTGCCGACCGAGAGCGTGAAGTGGAATTCGCCAAGCCCCGGAAATGCATGCACGACGCGCTGTCCATGCAAGACCATGCCGTCCGTGAAATACCAGTGGTAAGTCTGGTCTTCGTTCTCGCTCTCGGCGGTGAACGCGACCATTCGGGAGTTGTTCGTCTCGGAACACCCCGTGCGCGAAGCCCGAATTACCACAGGAGTCGATGCCACCTGGAACAGGCTGAAGTTCCCGCAGCAGACGGCCACCACAAGCGTGCTGGACATCACGACCCTCACCGCGCAGGGTCGGAGGAGAAACGGACGCAGATTCCACAATTGTCTCATGGTTCTGCCCTCGGTCACCGCGGGTCGTAGCCGGCGCATGTATGTAACATTCTTCCAGATTGACGTACGTGTTAGACTTATCGCAGCCTCCAACCGAGCATTCCCGCGGCGCGCAGAAGTGGATTGAGCTGCTCCGGTCGCCGGCGTGCCACCCACGCCGCATGCGGGATACAAGCCACGCCAGCGCGAAACGATTTACTCCGTCGCGCTTCAATCCGCGCGAGCCGCGAACAGGAGCCTGCGCCCTCACATCGCAGACGAGCCCTTCCTTGCTCTGATCGGGCATCCTCGCCCCCGGGACTATCAGGCCGATGGCTGGAATCGGTTGTGCAAGTGACATGCCTGAACGACCTACCTCTTGCGCGCGGCTCGTCCGCGTACGATGCGATGAGGCGCGAGCATCGAACCGGCCGCCTCGCCGCCGGGCCGCGATCTTGCCCGCGCGGTACATCGATTATCAGAATCCTGCCCTGGTCCAGACCCAACAAAACAAGGCTGATCGATTGACCAGGAAGTCCGGGCGAAGCACACTCTCGTGACGAGCTCCTTCCGCAAGGTGCGGGCCCCCTTGGGTGGGGTTTCACACAGCAAAGGGGAGTAATCCGCACCCTGGGTCGGCGACCCTTCATCGGTCGGCACGGGCAATCGGCTCGCCTGCACGATCCTTGCCCACGGCGGCCTGGGACCCCTCCGTACCCCGGAGGCGATAGAGACGTTTGATGATTTTGTGGTCGGCCGGGCAGCCGATACCTGCCCGAAGCGACGTGAACGGCTTCGACTGTTCGGGCGAGGAACCCTCGACGCGGCGGAGTCGCGCGCGACCGCCGAACGGCCGTCCTTGCGATGTACTCGCACTGTGTTGCCGGGAGCGGCATCATGTTGGCACCCGGAGCTTCCATTCGCGATACATCGCATAACACACCGGCAACACGAACAGCGACAACAGCTCGATGGACAGGCCGCCGATAGCCGGCAGGGCAATAGGGATCATCAGGTCGGCCCCGCGGCCATCGCTGGTCAGAATGGGCATGAGCGACAGGACAGTGGTGGCGGAGGTCATGAGGCAGGGGCGCACGCGGCGGACACCTGCGGCGATGACGTTGGCTCGCACTTCGGTCGGCGTGCGGGCGGGAATCCGCTCGAATTCCTGGTTGAGATAGGTCGCCAGCACGACGCCGTCGTCAGCGGTGACGCTGAAAAGGGCGATGAAGCCGACCCAGACAGCGGCGCTAAGGTTGTAGGACTGGAAGTGCAGCAATTCGCGGAGGTTCTGCCCAAAGACGGAGACATCCAGAAACCAGGGCTGGGCGATCAGCCACAGGCCGATGAATCCCCCGGCCCATGCGACGGGAATGGCAGTGAAGACGATGAGGGAAATAGGCACCGAGCGAAATTGGAAATAGAGGAGCAGAAACAGCAGGAACAGGCTGACCGGCAGGATGATGTTCAGCCGCTTTTGGAATCGCACCTGGTTCTCGTACGCGCCTGCGAATTTGTAGTGTACGCCCACGGGCAGGGTCACCTCGCCCTGGTCGATCTTGTGTTGAAGCACGCGCTGGGCTTCTTCGACGACGTCCACCTCTGCGTAGCCCGGCCGCTTGTCGAACAAGACATACGAAACAAGGAAATTGTCCTCGCTTTTGATCTCCTGCGGGCCTTTCTGGTATTCGATCCGGGCGAGCTGGCCGAGGGGCACCTGCTCACCGGACGAACCCGGCACCATGATGCGCCCGATGGCCTCCACGTTGTCGCGCAGGTCGCGCGCGTAACGAATGCGGATCGGATAACGCTCGCGGCCCTCGACTGTTGTCGTCGCACGGATGCCGCCGACGGCGATTTCGATCACGTCCTGAACGTCTCGAATATTCACGCCGTATCGTGCCATGCGCGCACGGTCGATCGCGATCTCCAGGTACGGCTTCCCCACGACGCGATCCGGAATTACCGTCGCCGGTTCGACGCCCGGAATCTGCCGGAGAATCTCGGCGATCTGGAACCCCGCCTTTTCAATCTGCTCCAGCGAATTACCGAAAACCTTGACGCCCATCGGCGCGCGCATGCCTGATTGAAGCATGACCAGACGTGCCGCGATGGGCTGAAGCAGCGGCGCGCCCGTCACGCCGGGAAACTCCGCAGCTTTCTGAACCTCGTTCCAGATGTCGGCGCTGCTTCGGATGTGGTCCCGCCATTGTCGAATCGGCCGTCCCTCGGCGTCGAGCACCAACGCGCCTGTTTCGGGGTCCCTGCGATACTCCGTCTTGTAGGTGATTACTGTTTCGATCATCGACACCGGCGCCGGATCGATCGCCGTCTCCGCGCGCCCAATCTTCCCGACAACGTTCTCGACCTCGGGGATGGCGCGGATGGCCTTGTCCTGTGCGGAGACGGCGTCGAGCGCGGCGCTGATGCCGGCGTGAGGCATAAGGGTCGGCATGTATAGAAACGACCCTTCGTCCAGCGGCGGCATGAACTCCCGGCCCAAGCCGGGAAAGACGTGCACGCCGGCCGTCCACAAGCTCGAATACAGTGTCCCCTCTTGGCCAGACGCCGCGGGGCGCGGCGCGGGCAGCCAAGCAAACGTGCGGCCGAAGCCCTGCCACACGACCAGGCCGAACAGCACGATGGCCGCCGGCACCGCGAGAAACGCCGCCTTGTGATCCAGGAACAGGCGAAGGAAATACGGATAAAAGTCCACGAATACGATTCGAATGCTGGCCCAGGCCAGGTTGATGCCCAGCACGATGACCAGATTGCGCAGCAGTCCGGCGCTGGGCCCCAGCGGCATCCAATGATCGGTCAGCATGTAGAGCACAATGGCCATTGCAAGGAGGCTGCCCGACAAGGCCGACCAGCGCAAGGCGCGCGGCGAAAGTCGCGGCTCGATGAGTGCGTACGCCGCATAGAGCAGGGCCGCCAGGGACGCCCAATACCAGCCCAGCATCAGCGAACCTATGCCGATGGCGATGACCACGAACGGCGGCCCCCAACGGCGCAGGCCGCGACCGATCGACAGCGGCGCGAACACGATGTGCGCCAGCGACGGCAAGATGAGAATGGCGACAAGCAGCGAACCAAGCAGCGCGAATGATTTGGTGTAGGCCAGCGGGCGGAACAACTTTCCTTCCGGACCTTCGAGCGCGAAGATCGGTAAAAACGCGATGACGGTCATGAGGATGGCCGTCGTCACGGCCGAGCCGATCTCGCGCGAGGCGATGGAGATACAGTCGACCAGCGGGCGCTTGTTGCCGGATTCGTCGATGTGCCGGACGATGTTCTCTGTGAGAATGATGCCCATGTCCACGAGCGTTCCGATCGCGATGGCGATGCCGCCCAGGCTCATCAGGTTCGAGTCCACCCCGGTGACGCTCATTAAGATGAAACACACCATCACCGCTAGCGGCATGGTCAGGCTGATGACCACGCAACTTCGCAGGTGCCGCAGGAACATGAGCACGACAAACGTAGTGATAAGAATCTGCTCGTACAGCGCTGCGCTAAGCGTATCGAGCGTCTCGTGAATCAGTACGGTGCGGTCATAGAAGGGCACGATGCGCACCTGCGAGACCGTTCCGTCCGGCAGCGTCCGGCTCGGCAGCCCCGGACCAAGTTCCCGCACCTTGGCCTTGACGCGCTCGATGACCTCCAGCGGGTTGGCGCCGTAGCGAACCAGCACGACGCCGCCGACCGCCTCGGCGCCGTCCTTGTCCAACATGCCGCGCCGAAGGGCCGGGCCGATCTGCACGCGGGCCACGTTCTTGACATAGATCGGGACGTTCGCTGTCACCCGTACCACGACGTTTTCCACATCGGCGACCGACTTGACGAACCCCTTGCCACGGACGATGTACTCCACGCCGTTCCACTCGATCGTCTCGGCGCCCACGTCGATGTTGGCGCGCTGCACCGCCATAAACACATCCTGAAGCTTCACTCCGTGCGCCCGCATCGCGTCCGGATCGACGTCGATCTGATACTCGCGCACATGCCCCCCCACGCTGGCCACCTCGCTCACCCCCGGTATCCCCTGGAGTGCATACCGCACATACCAGTCCTGGATACTGCGAAGTTCCATCAGGTCGTACCCGCCGGCCGACCCTTCCAACGTGTACCAGAAGACCTGACCCAGCCCGGTGGCGTCTGGTCCCAGCGACGGCACGACGCTCGGCGGCAGCCGCTGCTGGGCGATATTCAGCTTCTCCAGGAGCCGACCTCGGCACCAGTAGAAATCGTGCTGATCATCGAAGATCACATAGACGACGGAGAAGCCGAACATTGAAAACGCGCGGATTGTCTTGAAGCCCGGCGTACCCTGAAGCGTCGTCGTCAGGGGATACGTGATTTGATCCTCGACATCCTGTGGCGATCGCCCCGGCCATTCGGTGAAGACCACCTGCTGGTTCTCGCCGATGTCGGGAATGGCGTCCACGGGGATGGGGTCGCGTGGGACGGCGTCGCCGGCGGTGCGGAACGGCATGACGCGATAGCCCCACAGGAGCACGAACCCAAGGATCAGCGCCACCACCAGCTTGTTATGAAGACAGTAGTCAACAATTCGATCAATGAACCCGCCGGATGCCGCTGGATCGCCGGGATGGACCGGATCTGCCATCACTTCGCCTCCTTGCCGTCGGCGCCCAGGGCCGCCCTGACCTCGCCGCAGCGCAGCATGACGGCTCCGAAATACGGATTGTCGATCTGCCGCCGGGCCTGAAGCCAGTACGCCCCCTTGTTCTCGAACGCCATCGGACAGTACGTGCGAAACAGCGGCTCCGGCCGATCATGTCCGAACGTCCGCAGGTAGGTCTCGACCGCGCCCGAGATCGTGGTCAGCCGGAGGCGCAGATTCTCGATCGACGCCTGACTAAGCCCGTGCGCCGCGCTCGCGATGTCTTTCATCAGCCGGTTGAACTCCGCGGCGTCGGCGTCGCCCAGTCCCGCGGCGCGTGCTTCGCTCGCGGCACCGTGCAATGCAGTGGCCGCTCGACGCGACCGCGCTAAATCATCGGCGGCCAGCCCTGCCGCCAAGTCCAAGTAAGCCTCGATCACCCCTCGGGCCGCACCGTGATACGCCGCGCCGGTGATGGCGCGCGACGCAACGGGCGGCTCCGCAGGCTCTGCGCTGTCGATGTCGGACGCCGGCTCGGCCGGCTGCATCATGCTGGGCCTGGCCTGTATCTGCACGGCCGAGTCGATCTGCAACGCTCCGCGCGTGACCACCTCGTCGCCCTCCTTCAATCCGGATTGGACGATGTACCAGTCGCCCGCTCGCATGCCCAACTCGACGACGCGCCCCTCGTATTCATACTGCTCCCCGCGCCCGTGTTGCACATGAACCACCGCGCGGCGACCCGTCAGCAGAACCGCCGTGCTCGGCACGGCCAACGCTTCTCCCGACGGCGCTGTCGTGCTCGCGTAACCGGCCGATTCGGCCTGCACCAGGGCCATCCCGCACTGATCGCATGCCGCCGGTCCGTCGCGCACCACTTCCGGGTGCATCGGACAGACCCAGCGGCCGGCCAGATCGTTGCTGGCCACGCGGCCGTCCTCCGCCAAACTCACCGTCAGCCGGGCGCGGACGAACATGCCGGGCCGCAGCAACAGGTCGTCGTTGTCAATGTTCAGCCGAACCCGGACGGTGCGCGTGGTTTCGTTGAGGACCGGATCGACGTAGGCGACGCGCCCTTCGAAGGTGCGGCCGGGCACCGATTCGGTCTCAAACCGCACAGCCTGTCCATGTCGTATAAATGGCACATCCATTTCGTAGGCGTCCAGCATCACCCAGATGCGCTTCAGATCGACGACGGTAAAGAGCCGTGTCCCCGTTTCGACATACATGCCGCGATAACTCTGGCGTTCGATCACCCAGCCCTCGACCGGCGAGTCGATTCGCATGTGATCCGACGGCTGGCGATCCCGCTGAAGGCGAGCGATCTCATCTTCGGGAATGCCCCACAGCTCGAGCTTTCGCCGGGCCGCGTCGAACACGGACTGGGCCGCCTCACGCGGCATCGCCGCCTCGCCCGTCCCCGGGCGCGACCGATCCAGCGCCTCCAGTGCCAGCAGGAATTCCCGCTGGGCCACCAGCAGATCGGGACTGTAAATCTCGGCAAGGTGGTCTCCCCTGCGCACGGGAATGCCCGTGTAGTCCACGTAGAGGCGGTCGAGCCGTCCTGGAATGTAACTGCTGATGAACGTGATCCGTGTCTCGTCCGGCGCGATCTTGCCGACCATGTCAATGTCGTGCGCCAGCGCCCGGCGCTGCGCCTTGGTCGTTTCGACTTTCGCCAGCCGGCGCGCCCGTGGTGACAGACTCACGATCGGCAGATCCTGCGACGCCGTATCATCCGACTGCACCGGAATCAGATCCATGAAGCAGATCGGGCACTGACCTGCATCCGGCAACTTGATGTGCGGGTGCATCGAACAGGTCCAGGAGGTAACGGCCGCCGGCGCTCCGCCCGTCGCGTGACCCGCCGCGCTGCCGGGGGCGCCTCCCTGCGTCACGCTGCATCGGGCGACCCAGATTGTCAGCAGCCACAGTGCCGAGAAGACAAGCACGCGGACAAACCGCATGCGTCGCGCGCTGTAGAACAGGTGGGTCGGCCAGCTTTTCGGAGGCTCGCCGCCGGGCATGGGTAAAGAAGTCGTCATGGTAGTGATTCCTGCGGGTTGGGTGTCTCGCCGGTTGGCTCGCTGGCATCGGCGTCCGCCGGGGCCGATGTCGACGCCTGGCTGGTTGCCGTGGCCCGCGGCAGGCTGCCGCCCACAGCCCGTTCCAATTCTGCCGTGTTCACGGAAATATCGCGAACGTATTCGAGCAGCCGCGAGCGCGTAGTAATCGCGTCCTCTTGTGCCTGGAGGTAGATGGTCAGATCGGTCTGGCCGCCGATGTAGGCCTGCCGTGACAGCTCCAGGTTCTGCATCACTTCCGGAAGGATCGATTCACGGAACAGCCGCGCCTGTCGGTGCGCCTCGCGATACCGCGCCAGCGCCCGCCGGACTTCTAGAATGGCTGATTGGAGCGCGGCCTCGTATTCTGCAGTGCGCTGCTCCAATTCGTGCGCGGCGCGAGCCGATTGAGCCTGGTTCCAGTCGAAGATCGGGAGTTCCATTTCGAACATCGGCCCCAGCACCCACTTGACTTCGCGGCGCGGGCCTTGCGTGGCCAGGCGGCCCAGCGCCCCGCGCGCTTCGTCCGCGGCACTCACCTTGTCCCCGGCGATGTCCGCCGCTCGGGCCGCCCCTTCGGCTCCCAAAAACCGCCGACGCACGCCCGGCGACTTGCCTGCCGGTGACCGCTCGAAGGAAAAACCCAGCGACACCTCCGGCCAGCCTTCCCGGTGAGCCAGCCCCACGCGCCGCTCCGCCACCACGACGCTCCACTCGGCGGCCTTCAAGTCGAGGCGCTGTTCGGCGGCCCACTCGACGGCCGCAAACTCGGAGGGCGGATCCCACACGAGGCCGGCCGACTCATCGAGCGCCTTCGGCTTCCACGCGTCCGACGCCGAGGCCATGCCCATGAGCTGGAGCAACTCCTGCTTGGACGTTGTCAGTCCAATCTCGACGCTCAACAGCTCTGATCGCAGTCGTTGATGGCGAATTCGCGCCAGGTTGAATTCGGCCTGACTGGCTTTTCCGGCGCTCTGGCGAGCGCGAATTATGTCCATCGACTGGGAAACCAGCTCCAAGTTGGCTCGAACCAACTCGTGCGATCGCTCGGCAAACTGAATCTCCGCATAGACGCGCTTGACGGCTGCGGCGAGCTCCACGGCACGCTGCGCCGCCCGCACGACGGCCTTCTGCAATTCCGCCTGGGCCACTTCCTTTCTCGCCGGAATCAGCCACAGGTCCTGCAACTGCTGCATGGGAAGCGCATTGGACCGCAGCATCGACCGTCCGCCGCCCGAAGGGAACATCACCATGAAATTGATGACCGGATTGCTTAACAGCCCCGCCTGTACCAGGTCGGCGTTCGCCTGGCCGATCTGGGACAAATCCCCGCGAAGCTCACGGTTGTTTCGCAGCGCCATGACCAGCGCCTGCTCCAGCGTGAGCACCGATTCGTCGCTCCACGCCGGCGGCTTGTCGTCCCAGGGCGCGTACCACTCCGGCTCATGGCCCGTCTGTTGCTCTGCCAGCTTGGCCGCGTCCGTGATCCATGACCTCGAATCGAGCGACGCGCAGCCGGCAAGCAGCACCGCGACCAGCAATGTGGCCGGCAACCTCATGCCCCGCACGCATGTGCCAGAATCGTTGCGCCTGTGCATTGGATACTCACCTACTCAAAATTCACGGACTTGGCCGGGCAGCTAAGTAATGCCGCCATGAGAATGAATCTGTGGCACGGGCGTCCCGCCTGTGATTCACCCGCCGCGGCGGGCGCCACAAAAAATAGGATCATTCTGTGATTCCACTTTGACGAAGGATCAATCCGGTTCCGCCATGAGGCGTCGGGATCCTCAAGGAATCACGGAAAGACTCGATAGCGCGAGCAAGCGCCATCGCCGGCGCGCGCGGAAAGGGCGCGGGGACTGGGCTGGGATCAGATCAGAAGTATGGGAAGGCGGTCCAGGTCCGGGCCGCTGGGCGGATCATGGTTCCGAAGGTAGACAAGCCGATGCGTTGTTTGATGAGTTACAGCATGGGTGGCAGCGGTGACTCGCGCGTCCGAAACCTGCGGCTTGTTTGCGCTCGCGACGGGAGCAGCCGGAAGAGCCGGGGCCGACTCGTCGCAGGAGCAAAGCTGCGCCTCTCGCCGTGATGGCGCGTCTGAAGGTGAGCCTGTCCGCGAACACGGGCAGGCGCATGGCTGGCCGGCGCTGCAGCAGCAGCAGGCCCGCGGGACCCCGTCGCCAGCAACTTCCAACGGCGGCGGCAACACCCCGGTCAACTGGCTGCCCAAGAGCAAGAATGCCAATCCTGCGCAACGCATGGTGGAATTGTCAGCTTGGATGCGACCTGTGTCAACATGGCGGGGTGCTGTCCCGGACGAAATGCGCGGCGATACAAATCGAAGCAGAATGAAGGCGGACCGCGAAACCGAAGAGACCTCGGAACACGTTTCAAGGCTGCATCACGATGATGATGAAGGGGCAAGCGACGTGGATAAACGCCTGAAACATCAGGAGGTTGCGTTCGTAGAACACGACCACGCGTCGGAAGCGCGGGAGTCCGCCGGAGTGGGTGCAGAATGTCGGAGGGCTTCCCATTCGGCTTCGAAGGAGGGTTTTGGTCGTTGAGTTCGCGAGCGATTCGGCGCGGCTGCGAGCGAAACCAATGCGATGTGCCGTCTGCGCGTAAGAGCATTCTACCAGATTTGGCTCGTGTTGAAATAAGCGACTTCGATGAGATCAATTCGACGGCCGCGCGAAGTGAATTCCATTCATCGGTCCGGTCACGCCGCGCGGCGGTAGTAGTGGCGCAGCAGCCCGCCGAAAATGGGTGAGGTCCGCGTCATCGAGGGCGATGTTCGCCAACCTTTTCGCCAAGCAGCAATCGCAGACTGTATAAGCCCCGTCATCGGCGGAAGTTAGACAATTTAAGCAACGGACTGAAAATCCGTGTGTCGCCGGTTCAATTCCGGCCCTACCCATGTCACTTCTGGTCGTCTTTATTCACCCCGATGCGCGTTAATGCCTTGCTCGCCGCGGCCTTAGCTTGATCCCGCCGGATGTCTCAATCCGCGTACTCTCGCGCCCCCACAATCCAAGGGCCAAACGGCTGCCTTGATGCGAAACGGCTGTGGCACACCGCCGGATAAGAAACACACGGCGATGACGCCGGAAGAATCCGTTTATCACCATTACCGGCTTAAGAGGCTCGTTACGAACAGGTCGACATCGGTCAGATCAAGCGACAAATCGACTTGGATGTTCGCGGCGCAGAAGGCAGGCGTGGCAGGTCCGAACGGGTGGTTCAGCACCATGTCAACAAACGGAGCGATGTCCAGACCGTTGACGAACCCATCGCCATTCACGTCGCCGTTGCCCGGCGTCGCGCAATGAGGAACGGTGGTTTCCGCCAGCTCCATCAGATGGCCGTAGTGTGGCGGCTGTACGTCGCCGAGCGGGTTACCGTGGCCGTCCAGCGTCCATTGTTTGGCGTCCACGAGCGCACGCCAGGCACGGCGGTAGAGCAGCCGGGCGCGCACGCGCACGTCGCCATTGACAGGAGGGAGTGTGAATGTGTATTGCGTGGCGTCCGATTCGAGAGCGGCGAGGCGATTATCAAAGATGTTGCCGGTCGCGTCGGTGAAGAACGCCGGAAAGTTGTTCTGGGCATCGTGCGGGACTTTGGCGTAAAGTTTGCCCGGCCGGCCGGCGTAGTAACCTTGTGCCGGATTCCCGACCCCTGCGAGCATGTGAACCGTGGAGCCGTCCGCGAGCGGAAGCAGATCGTTGATCGGATCGCCGCCGTCGGGCCAGGCTTCAACCAGCAGGATCATGTTGCGCGTGGTGACGCCGGTGGGCACGTGATGGCCGGTGCCGGTGTTGGTGAGGGTGACGTTCACCGTGAGCGCGCCGCCGCCGCCGGACGACGTGGTCATTCCCAGGGAGACGGCATTCTCGAGAAACAGAGGCGTCGTTCCGCGAATGTCGTGCGAGCGAATCGTTCCGATTTCCCGTTCCAGCGGCGGCCAGATGACTTCGCAAAGCGTCGTATGCTTGGTGGGCGGCATGTGGCAGGTGATGCAATTGGCATACATCGGCGATTGCGGGTCGCTATACGGCGAATCGGCCCACTCGGTGTAGGTCGGCTCGGAGATGGGGCCGGTGTAAGTGTGGTTTTCGTCGGGGTCGCTTCGATCCTGATGGCAGGCGCCGCAGACTTCGGCCGCGAGTTGCGGCTGGTAGGACGGTCGCATGAGCGTCGGGACGTTGTAAGTCGCATCGCCGAGCATGCCGTACATGACTTCGTTGGGGAACTGGCCGGAAGGGCGCGTGAAGACGACGGCGCCGGGGAAAATGCCGGGGAAGTCAATTCGCGAGACGTCGACGTCGGCGATCTTGTGACAGACGCTGCACGAGATGCCGTGGGCGGCGGCGGGGGAGGGGTAGTTGGGGTCCTGGGGTCCTTCCATGCGACTGAACGGAGTGGGGATCCAGGATTCGGGCTGGTGACAGGAGGCGCATTCGGAGTTGGGATTGGTCGGGGCGTAGATGGAGTCGCGGGTATAGACAAATCCGCCGAGGCCTCCCGGCGTTCCCATTCCGTTGTAGATGTCATGGACCCAGGTGTTCAACCCGCCGCGGGCCATGGGTGAGTCGTTCCACTCGTTGAACTGGTTGGGGTGGCAAAAGCCGCAGGCTTCGATCGGCTCGTGGAAGGTGTAATTGGGATCGTCTTCCTGTGGCACCGCTTCGAGAAAGATCTGCACGCCTGAAGCGGGAGGCGTGAGGGTGACGCCGGCGTTGAAGTAGCCCTTGGCGGCGCCGACAACGACGCGCTCGGAGCCGGCGGGCGCGGGTAGGGTGAACGAGCCGTCGGCCTGCGTGAAGACGTGTGTCGTCGTCGCCTGAAGGGTGACCTTGGCGCCGGCGATGGGTGCGAAGTCGCCCTGTCGCAGGACGAAGCCGGAGATCTGTTCGGCACGGGCGACTGCGCCGAGGGCGGCAATCAAGACCGTTGTTAACACGTGTGATGCGGGGGATGGTGGACGCATGGGACCGCCTCCGGTTTCAAGCAACTACTTGATAAAGTTATCAAGAAATATACCGGAACGACCCCCGGCATGTCAACCGATTTCAGGCCCCCGGTTCCAGTTCCGCGAATCGCGCCGTGAAATGCCGTAGCACGGGCGGCTCATACGTCATGCGAAGTCCTCGCAGCGCGTTGCGCTGTGCGAAAACTTCCGCCGCCGCTTCGATGACGTAGTCGATGTGGCTCTGCGTATAAACCCGCCTGGGCATCGCGAGGCGGACCAGCTCGAGACGCGGCCGAACCGCGCCCGGCGACACCGATTCGGATGTTCGAGCGGTCGAAGGTGGCGCGGCGCCGAACATCACGGAACCGATTTCGACGGAACGGATTCCGCCGACTCGATAGAGCGCGCAGACCACCGCCTGGCCCGGAAACTGGTGCGCGGGAATCCGCGGGCACAGCGCCGCGGCATCGATGTAAATCGCATGGCCCCCCGGCGGCTGGACAATCGGGATTCCCAAAGCAGTCAGTTTTTCCCCGAGGTATTCCACGCTGCGAATTCGATACGCGAGGTAGTCTTCCTGCACGACTTCCTCAAAGCCCTGGGCCATGGCTTCCAGGTCGCGCCCGGCCAGGCCGCCGTACGTAATGAACCCCTCGGTGAGAATGAGCAGGTTGCTGGCCGCGTGCAACAGCTTCTCGTCGCGCAGCAGAAGCAGGCCTCCGATGTTAACGAGGCCGTCCTTCTTGGCGCTGATGGTCACGCCGTCGGCCAGCGCGAAGACTTCGTGCACGATCTCTCGGATTGAGCGGTCGGCCATGCCCGGCTCGCGCCGCTTGATGAAATAGGCGTTCTCCGAAAAGCGACATGCGTCGAGAAACAGCGGCAGCCCATGCTCGCGGCACACCGCCTTCACCGCCCGAAGGTTCTCGAGGCTGACCGGCTGCCCGCCGCCGCTGTTGTTCGTGATTGTGACCATCACCAGGGGGATCCGCTCCGCGCCCACTTCCGTGATCAGTCGCCGCAGCGCCGCTACGTCCATATTCCCCTTGAACGGATGACGGTTGGCCGGATCGGCGGCCTCGGGGATGGGCAGATCGACGGCTCGCGCGCCGGAATGCTCGACGTTCGCGCGCGTCGTATCGAAATGCGCGTTGTTGGGCACGACCTTGCCCGGACCGCCTACGAGTTCGAACAGGATGCGTTCGCTCGCCCGGCCCTGATGCGTCGGCAGGACGTGATCGAAGCCGGTCAGCTCGGTGATGCGCTCCTGGAACCGGAAGAAACTCGTTGCGCCGGCGTACGACTCGTCGCCGCGCATGATGCCGGCCCACTGCTCGGAAGACATCGCCCCTGTGCCGCTATCCGTGAGAAGATCAATCAACACGTCCTGGGCCGGCACGAGAAACAGATTGAAATGCGCCTCGCGGAGGATGCGCTCCCGCTGCTCGCGCGTGGTCATTCGGATCGGCTCGACCGATTTGATCCGAAACGGCTCGATGATGGTCTTCATGGACCTGCCTTCAATGGCCCGGTCGACTCTTGGACGTCAGCGGATTCTGGTACGACTTCCATGAATGCTCCGGCCGGCTCAAGATCTCCTGGAGCACGGCGTTCACGGCATCCGCTTCCTTCTGCTTGCCTTCCGCGGCCGCCTTGGCGATCAAGTGCTCGGCCTGCGGCACGAATTCGACGTAGAACCGCTCGGCCACTTCGAACATTCCGTGCCAGTGCGTGTAGTCCGGCCCCATCATCGAGGCGCCCATTCGCGCGCGCCGGCCCTCGTGATGCCAGAGAAGGTACCAGGTCCATTCAATCTCTTCGTCGAAGTCCAGCTTCGTGAGCAGACCCTGCTCGTAGAAGGCCGTGATCACTTTCTTTCCGGCCTTGGCGAACTTTTCATTGAAGAGCACGACGAGGTCGTCGTATTGCTTATAGAACCCGTTCACGTAGTCGGGCGTGTGGCAATGGAGGCAAACGTCCTTCATCCGGTTGCGCTTCTGCTCGGCCGTATCGACAATCAGCGCCGCGCGCTTCGCCGGGTCGGTCTCGGTCACAATCTTGTGATCCTTGTCGACGTCCATGACGAGGCTGATCGGCGGGCGATTGGTCCAACTGATGCGCTCGCCGGGGTCGTGTGTGATCTGGCCGCCGTTCTTGGTGTTGCCAGACATGTGGCACGTGGCGCAGGTCGGCGCGGCGGAGTAGTCCTTGCCGAGCACCCATGACTCCGCATCGAGATTCATCTGGTCCTTCAGATCGCGGAAGGCGATGCCGTGTTTGGATTCTTCGTAGATTTCCTTCTGCGGATGGTCCGGCCCCATGTGACACTTGCCGCAACTTTCGGGCTGCCGCGCCCGCCGCGGAGAGAAGTCGTGCCGGCTATGGCAGGCCGAGCACGAACCGAGCGAGCCATCGAGGTTGATTCGACCGATGCCCGTGTTCGGCCAGGTGTCGGGGTGATAGCGCGGTTTGCCCTCTTCGTTCCGAACGAGGTTTGCGAGGACGATCGTATTGGTCGGCTTCCCATCCGGCCCAGGCTTCAGATCGTCCACCGTGACCATTCCGCCGTCCTTGGTCATCAGTCCGACCTTGCCGCCGTGGCATTGTCGGCATCCGAGCGTGGCGCTGGCCATTCCGTTGACCTGGGTGATCTCCATGCCGGGCGTGGGCGAGTGCGGGTTAAAAAACCCCCGCATGCCTTCCGCGGTCTCCGCGAGAATGTTGTCGAGCGAGGCGAGGATGTTGCCGCCTTTTGAATGGTGACTCCGGGCGAATTCTTCGGACTCCTTGACGTGGCAGCGGGCGCAATCGCGCGGCGAGACCACCGTTGCAACGTGAACGCCGTAATGGTCGAAGCCGTCGGCGTCGCCCTTTTCGGCTTGATGGCACTCGACGCAGCCTACACCTTTGTGCGCATGGGTGCTGCCTTTCCAATGTTCGATGATGGCCGGGGAAGACTGGGCGTGGCAGTCGACGCAGTTGCGGCTGGACTCGGGCGTGAGCGCGAGAACCGTCGACATCGGCATCTTGTGCGGCGACAGGTGCCGGCGCGATTCGGTTTCGGCCACCATGATGAGCGCGGCGCACAGCGCGACGCCGAGGACAAAAACAATGATTCGCTTCATGTTCAGGGACATGCAGTTTCCTCACTCACCTGCTTTCAAACCAGCGATTCCCAGACCGTGAAAGTCAAGAAGGTCACAAAGGCAATGATGCCGACGTAGATGCCGAGATCTTTTTTCGGTGCGAAGCGCTCCAGCAGCGCGTCGATCCATGGCCAGAGCACGATCATGCCGACGAGCAGGCCCGAGAGAATGACGGCCGTGTTCAGCCCCGTCAGCTTGAGCATGCGGAATTGGAAGAAGAAATACCACTCGGGCTTGATGTGATCCGGCGTGACGAGCGGATTCGCTTTCTCGCCGAGTCCCGCAGGAAAGACCAGGGTCATCAGCGTGAGCAGGAACAACAGCAGAGTGCCGATGAGCAGCTCCGTGATGATGTGGTCGGGAAAGAAGTTAAAGGGCTTGTCCTCGCCCTTGCCCTCGATGAAGCGGTCCTGACGGCTGATGCCGTAGACCGTCGTCACCGCAAGGACGACCGACAACGCCACCCAGCCCGCCGGGACCAGGGCCTCGCGATGCGTGAGGTCAAACACAAGCTTACCGATGGCGAGGATGCTCATCGCCAGCCAAAGCAGCAGGCCGTAAGTGTGTCCGCGGAACAGCAGCACGGAGGCGGTCGCTACGAGTACGCCGCTGACCATCCACAGGAGCCGGGCGCTTTGCGCACTAAGGTCGTACGCGACGAGGGTGAGCGGCGCGGCGCGAAAAGCGGCCATGTACAGGCAGGCCAATGCGCCAACGGCGGCCAGCAGGGCCATGAGTTTGACACCGAGCAGATTCCGCGCGAGCGTGACATGTTCGGTCGTACGCATACGCGGATCGCTGAAGGACAAGTCCGAAACTCCGTGCAACCGCAGGACGGCGACGTGCAACCCGATGAGGATGATCGTGACGACCGGCAGGATGCCGACGTGCAGGTTGTACATACGCGTGAGCGTGTTCGGTCCGATCTCCTCGCCGCCGCGCATGAACGTCGCCAGGGCCGGACCGATCAGTGGGACGTTGGCAACCAGCTCGGACGCGACGGTGATGCCCCAGTAGCTTAGCTGCTCTTGAATGAGCGAGTAGCCGGTGAAACCCAGCGAAAGCGTGCAGAGCAGCAGGCCGCAGCCGATCACCCAGTTGATCTGTCGCGGGTGTCGAAACCCACAGGAAAAAAACACGCGGCACATATGCAGGAGCACCGTGATGACCATCAGGTTCGCGGCCCATTTGTGAATGCTGCGAATGAACCAGCCGTAGGGCACGGCGTAGGTGATGGCGTTGACGCTGTCGTAGGCGTGATCGGGCGACGGAACGTAGTAAAATGACAGCAGGATTCCTGTCGTGATCTGGATGAGAAACAAGTACGCCGGCGTGCCGCCCAGTGCGAACCACCAACGCTTGATGTGACCGGGGACCGGCTCGTTGGTGACTTCCTGCACCTTGCCCCAGTCGACGGGCAACAGTTGCCAGAGTCGACCGCCGGCCGCTCGAACGTGCTGCTCGCCTGCGACGGGATCATGCGCCATAGGGCGAATCCTCCGCGACCATGACAAAGACCCATCGCGTCCGCGCGTCGACGCGAACGTCGTACTCGATGAGGTTCTTCTTTTCCTGCGCCGGCGGACCTGACACCGCGACGCCGTTCTTGTCGAAAATCCCCTCGTGGCAGGGGCAGCGGAACCGATCGGCGCCGGCCTCCCAGTGGACCTTGCAACCCAGGTGCGGGCACTTGGTGGACAACGCGCGAAAATCCTTCACTGGGTCGTCCGGATTCTCGGCGATCCGCGCGACGATGATCTCCTGCCCGCGGGAATCGCGCACGGTCCGCGTCGTGCCCAGCGGCAGATCATCAAGCGTGCCGATGAACATCTCGCGGCGGCGTCCCTGGCGGCGCAATGGAACGAGGTACTGAAAGAAGTGAAATGCACCCGCGCCATAGCCCGCGATCAGGCCGACGCCCATGAGAATCCACGAGAGCAGTCCTCGACGGGTTGTGCCGTTTGAAGCGACCGAGTCGGTTACCATGCATGCGCTCCCATGTCGCGAACGTCCGAGATGTGATGCGCTGAAACCTTCGCAGCGCCAGCGTAGATCCAAGGCGACGGGCCGGACGATAACACCGCGTCATCGATCCTGTCCAGCGAATAATCGCGCCCGCAATCCCCGCGCGCTAGGCATTTCGTACTCCGACGGTACGACTTCAAGACGTCATTCACTTATCTGCCCTCGCAAAAGCTGTTGGACGTGAACAGTGTAAGTGGAATCCAGCGCTGCGGCCGACTGTAGAGCGCGCCGGCCTTCTTCGATTCGCCCGAGCGACAGATACACGCGCCCCAGGTTGAAGCGCGGCGCGGCGAATTCAGGCTGGAGTCGAATCGCCTCCAGCAGGTGGCGCTCAGCCCCTTGCCAATCACCGAATTCGGCGAGGAGTAATCCGAGGTTGTTTCGCGCGTCCGCGTCGTGCGGGGCCAGTTCGATGGCACGGTTGTACGGGCCGATGGCGTCGCGTTTCCGGCCGGCGGCCGCGCAGAGGACCCCGAGGTTGTACTGGGTTTGCGCGTTTTGCGGGTCCAGCTCGACCGAACGAGCGAGGTGCCCGACGGCATCGCCGAACTGTCCGAGGTCCGCGAGGGAGGCGGCGCGGGATGCGTGGACCGCCGCCAAACGGCGGGTGGGTCCGGCGGGGCGAACAAGCCCCCATCGCTCGCAGATTTCGAGATGTTCCATTGCGGTCAGGAGATTCGCTTCGGTCCGCGCCTTGTCTGGCTCCGCACCATGACGTACGGCTGCGTCATACGCGCGCTGTCCGCGGTACTCGTGGTATCGGATAATTGCACTGTGGATTGAAAAGACCAACATTCCCAAGCTGGCTGCTACGAACGTCCAGCCTGTGGGAGATGCTCGTCCGCCCGCCTTGAGAATCACGCGGTTAAAACGCAGGTCGCTCCGTCGCAGGAATCGAAGGACCAGCACGCCCCAATAGGCAAGGATGCACGCCATGGCGAGCGTGAGAAGGAACGGAAACATCTCGTACAACCCGCGAAACGTCAGAATCGACGCGACGACGACGGCGGCCATCATCAGTTCTTCCGCCCACGAGAAGTCGTACACGGGCCGGGCGATCGGAGTACTTCGGCCGATCGTCAGAATCGCGGGCGCGGCCATTCCGTACGCAATGCGGCCGTCGGGGCAAGCGGCGATGCAGTCGAGGTCCTTCAGACAGGCTGGATCGGTGACGCGGCCGAACGCGGCCAATTCACGATGGACGAGGACATGGGATTGACACACTGCGGTGCACTTGCCGCATTGGGAGCAGTCGCCGCGTGCGACGATCCGTCCCGGCGCGAAGCGATCGGCGATGCGAAAGATAGCGCCGTAGGGGCAGGCATAGGTGCAGAAGCCGCGCGAGCCGAGAACGTAGATCATGGCGAATCCACATACAAAGAACGTTAGCAGGGTCACGCCCGGCCCGGGGAGATTGCGCCAGAAGTCGGTGGTCAGAAACGAGGCCCATCCTTGTTCATCGGTACGAAGATGAAGGGCGGGCAACGGTCGCCGCTCGAGCCAGCGCTGGATCTGGGGCCAGACGAACATGTACAACATGGCGGCGACGGGCACCCACTTCAGGAGCCGCGAGCGGATCGGCTTGGGATGAATTCGAATTTTCGCCAGCAGCCAGGCGGCGAGATCCTCTAGCGCCAGGATATGGCAGCCCCAGGAGCAAAAGAACCGCCCGAAGAAAACCGTCGCGACCATGACAACGGCCATGAAGACAAACCCCGCGGTCACGATGCCCAGTTCGAGCGTGTACATCACTTCGTTGAGTTCGAGCGGCGCGAGGGTGCGACCGGCGAGCTTCCAGTGAAGCAGGTGCACGAGGAAAAGGAGATAGACCGCGCCGAGAGAGATCGCGCGGCGGCGGGAAAAGCGGCGCCGGCGGGGCGGGGCAGGGCGGCGGGTCGCAACAGACTTCTTGACCATGATGTCAAGTATATCGGCCGGGGATCTATGAAGCTAGTTCAACTGGCCAGCCTCGATCCGGAAGGAAGGGCGTCCTGCGCGTTGGCCGGAACGCCGCAAAGAAGATGGAGCCGAAATCCACGGCCATGCGAGGCGGTCTTTTCGTCGCAACTCGTTTGGCTGCCGAAGGTTCGGTGAAAACGTGATCGCGTTTGCAAGTCGATCACAAGACTGGTTGACAAGTCCGCAAAGCGGATGTATTATTGACATAGATGTCAAGATATCAAGTTTAGGCCCGCCGATCGCTGCGATGGCCGGAACTCGGCAGCGATCGGCCGAACCCGGAGTCAGCTCATGACCTCCCCCCAACCGCAACAGGTCATCCAACCCGACCAGATGTTGCCGGATGTTCTGCGCGCTTACCCGCAGATCCGCCCCCTGTTTGATCGATACGGCCTGCGAGGCTGCGGCGGCGCGCACGGTCCGGCCGAGTCGATTGCCTATTTCGCCCAGGCTCACGGCGTGAACCTTGAGCAACTCCTTCACGAACTGAATCACGGTCTTCGCGATCCGGCCTCGATCCCCGCCGTCGGCCAGGCCGATGATGATTCGCTTGACCACCTGGCCGACACCATCTACCGGCGATTCTTCAAGGCGGGCGTCGCGGTGATTCTGACCGCCGGCGCCGTATGGGGCGCGTTTCTGCTGCTGCGCATTGGCGCGGGGCGGTCGTTCACTGCGATCTCGATCCACGATATCAACGCGCACGGGCATGCGCAGATCTTCGGCTGGGTTGGTCTGTTCGTGATGGGCTTCGCCTATCAGGCGTTTCCTCGAATGCGGCACACCAGCTTGTGGCGGCCGGACCTCGCCAACTTCAGCTTCTATCTGATGGTCTTCGGGGTCATGGCGCGTGCGGTCGGTGAGCCGCTTCATCAATGGCCCCTTCTGCGCGAGCTGGCCGTCTCCGCGAGCTTCGCCGAAATCGCCGCCATCGGAATCTTCATCACCGTGCTGCTGCGCACCTTTCAACGGAGCGGAAAGCCCTACGCCGCACACGACGCATACATCCTCGCCGCGCTGGCCTTCTTTTTCGTCCAGGCGATCTACGATCTTGCCCTCATGTACGCCACGACGACCGCGCCGAATCGTGCCGAGCTTCTGCGCATCATTGCGACCTACCAGGCGCCTCTGCGCGATCTGCAAATCCACGGATTCGCGCTGCTGATCATCCTCGGCGTCGGCATTCGAATGTTTCCCGCACTCTTCGGCTTCGCCGCCCCAAGTCAGGCGCTGGTTCGCGGCGCGCTAGGCGTCCTGATCGCCGCTGTACTCGGCGAAGCAGGCTTCTTCCTGCTCATGCGACGATCCGGGAACCACGCATGGGCCATGCCGATGTATGCCTCAATGCTGGCGCTCGCCGGCGCCAGCATCGCGCTCACCTTCCGATGGGGACTGCTGGCCCATCCGGCCCAGCGCGATCGCAGCTCGAAGTTCGTCCGCGCCGCGGTCGCCTGGCTTCATACGTCCATGATTCTGCTCGCGCTCGCGCCGCTCTACATGCGAACCGTCTTGCCGGGCACGGAAAACCTGTCCGAAAGCGGGCAAAACGCCGGCGCGATCGGCTTCTCTCACGCCTACTACGGCGCGGTGCGCCACGCGATCACCGTCGGCTTCATCAGCCTGATGATTCTCGGCATGGCCGCCAAGGTCGTCCCGACGCTGAACGGCGTCGATATTCGACGCCTGTCGTCATTGTGGGTTCCGTTCGTTCTCGTCAACGTCGGTTGCTTCATGCGGGTCGCGTTTCAGATCGCCACCGATTTCGGCGAATGGGCCTTTCCCGTTGCCGGGATCAGCGGCCTGCTGGAAGTCTCGGGCATCGCCATCTGGGGCCTGCATCTGTGGCGGATCATGAACGGCTGGAAGCCGGCCGAGCAGGACGCCGCCGAGCGTCCGCGTCGGATCACAGCCGAAGATAAGATCGGCCAGATTGTGGAGTGGTATCCCCAGACGCTTCCGCTTCTGATCGGAAAAGGATTCGCTCCCCTGGCCAATCCGGTGATGCGCAAGACAATGGCCCGGGCCGTTTCCGTTCGGATGGCGGCCGCGCACCACCAGTTGGACCTGGATGACCTGCTGGCGGAATTGAACACGGCCGTCGGTGCGGGTGAGATTGCGTCTGCGAGCTCCGTACGCGGGGTGTCCTTACCGGTGTTGCAACATGCCTGACGCGTCGTCCACAACCCGATTTGACGATCTGGCTGATGTTTACGATCGCCTGATCGACTGGCCCCGCCGGCTGGCGCGGGAGGCGCCGTTTTTCCGATCCTGGTTTGAATCGATCGGCGCGCGGCGCGTGCTGGATTGGGGCTGTGGGACGGGTCATCACGCGGCGATGTTTCACTCGTGGGGGCTGGACGTCGTGGGAGCGGACGTGAGTGCCACCATGCTGGCGCGGTGCCGGCAACGTCATGGAGAAGGCGAGCGACTGCGCTGGGTGGAGCGATCGTTCTTGCAGCCGCTTCAAATCCAGGAACCATTCGATGCGATCGTATGCGTAGGCAATTCGCTGGCACTGGTCGAAGACGGCGAGGCGTTGAACCACGTCGTGGGATCGATGGCAACCACGATGCGGCCGGGCGGGCTGGGGATCATTCAGGTGCTGAATCTGCGGTCACTGCCGAGTGGACCGATTCACTGGCAGAAAGTGCTTTGCAGCGAGCATTCGGGTGCCCCCACGGTCTTGTTGAAGGGTGTTCACCGTTGCGGCGATCGTGGCTACGTGAGCGTCGTGGAATTGACGCTTGGCGCCGACGGCCTGACGAGTCGTACACATTCGGCGGATTTCCTGGACGTTTCACAGGCGATGGTGACCGGAGCCATCCGGGCGTTCGGCGGCGAAGCCGCGGGCGTGTGGGGCGGCTACGGGCAGGAGCCGTTTGAGGAGGCCGTCAGTTCGGACCTCGTGGTGGTGTGGCAAAGGTGACAGGTCACGCGCCGGGGCTGCACGGGCTGGCTTGACAAGGGCGCGCCGACGGCGACACTGAAGGGGACTTGATCGTCAAGAGGTAGATTATGCTCTCGATGACCGCCCAATATGCCCTTCGTGCTTTCGTGTTCATCGCGAAGCACGGCGACGAGCACCCGGTGCTGGCGAAGGACATCGCGGCTCGCACCGGCGTGCCGCTGCATTACCTCTCGCGAATACTCCGTGATGCGGTCCGGGCCGGGCTGCTCGATTCGGCACGGGGCGTCGGCGGCGGGTTCCGTCTCGCCCGACCGGCCCATCGGATCAAACTGGTGGACGTTCTCTCACCGTTTGATGACGTGCTGGATCGCTCCCGTTGCCCGTTTGGCCAGCCGAAGTGCAACGACCAGATGCCATGCGGCTTTCACGAGTTCTGGAAGCCCATTTCGAGTGCTTACCGCACGATGCTGGAGAAGACCACCCTGGGCGAGATCGACGAAACGGGCTTGAGCGGTGGCCGGCGGCGGCTGACCCCGTGATTTTTTACAGCGGCAATAGTTGACAAGACGATCAAGTAATCATAAATTGGGCGACTGACGGAGGACGACCGACCATGTTGACCCTCACCACGCGAAACCGACTCTTTCCGGCCGTCTGGGCCGCCACCATCCTCGGCATGTTTTCTTACTGCGCCTCGCAGGTCGTTCGCGCGCCCAGACCCGTCGACGTGACGGCGAGCGTCAACACGACGGATCGGCCGAGCGCCGCAAACGAGTCGCACATTGCGGCGTCCGATCCATCGCCCAGCGCGAACGCCACGCCTGGCACAACGTCGCTCTCGCCTGAAGCGGCGCGGGGGATGGCGCTGTTTGCCAAGCATTGCGTCATTTGTCATGGAGAGGCCGGCGACGGAATGGGCAAATTCGCATACCTCATGAATCCGCGACCGAGAAACCTCAAGCTCGGCAAGTTCAAACTCACGACCACCCAGAACCAGATTCCGTCCGACAACGATCTTCTGCGGACGATCGTTCGCGGCATGCCCGGCTCGGCCATGCCGCCGTGGGGGCATCTGCCCAGCGCCGATCTAAAGGCCCTGGTGGCCTATGTGCGACACATTCATGTCGCGGCGGTTCAGGCGGAATTGGACGCGGGCGTGGCGGACGGCTCGCTCGAAAAAGACGAAGTGCAGGATTTGCTGGTGCAGCGCACGCAGCCCGGTCCGGCGGTCGTCATCCCGCCGGAACCGGCCTTTGATGATCTTCGCTGGTTCAACGGTCGCCGCGTCTACCTCGAAGCATGCGCCTCGTGTCATGGCGCCGACGGACGACCACTCCCCGAAGCGGTGAAATTCGATGACGAAGGTTACCCGGCGCCGCCCCGTTCGTTTGTTGACGGGATCTTCAAGGGCAGCATGGAAGGGCCGGACCTGTATTGCCGGATCGTCAAGGGGATGCGCGGCACGCCGATGCCGGCGTCGGAAGGCAACTTCACCGACGAAGAAGTCTGGGATCTCATTCATTACGTCCAGTCGCTGGCGCGCGAAGGATCGCAGGGCCGCGCCCAGCTTCGACAAAGCACCATTACCGCGCCGCGCGTGTCCGGTCCGCTGCCCGCGAACCCCAAGGACGCCGGATGGAACCAGGCGCGCCCGGTGTACGTCGGCCTGACGCCGTTGTGGTGGACCGAGGCGCGAATCGAGGGGCTGGTCGTGCAGGCCCTGCACAACGACGAAGAACTGGCGCTGCGCCTGACCTGGCTGGACCCGACGCCCGATGCCCGGGCCGTGAAGACCGAGGAGTTCCGTGACGCCGTTGCGATTCAGTTCTCGCTGTCCAGTGATCCGCCTTTCTACATGGGCGATGCCACGCAGCATGGCGGCGTGAACATTTGGATGTGGAAGGCCGATCGCGAGAAGAACATCGCCGATGGCTATCAGGACGTGGATGCGGCGTTCCCGCAGCGCGCCGTCGACCTGTACGACGAGTGCCCGATTCGTGCCAAGGATATGTCGCTCGTGGACTGGCCGCACGGGAGCATCACCGAACACAATTCGACGTACATCACGGCCTGGGGCGCGGGGAATCTCGTGTCCGACCCGACGCTGAAGACACCGGTGGAATGCCTCGTGGCGCGCGGCCCGGGGACGCTGACGGGCAAGCCCGCCAACGTGCAGGTGGTTCAGGGCCAGGCGGTGTACGAACGTGGCGTGTGGATGGTGCAGTTACGGCGCACGCTGGAGCTGCCCTGCAACCACGGCGAAGCCGCGGAGCCGGACGAGCGCCTTTTCCGCGCCGGCGATTACCTGCCGGTTTCGTTCGCCATCTGGGACGGCAGCGCCGGCGACCGCGACGGTAAGAAGAACATCAGCATCTGGCAGCGACTGGTCATAGAGTGACGCGAGGCCAAAGTCGCCTCAAGGCCCGATCAGGGAGTATTCAGCATGGCTTCCGACAAAAAGAGCAAACCGTCTCGACGCGAGTTCATTCAGGGCGGCGTTGTTCTGGCGGCCGGATCCTCCGGGATCCTCGGATGGCCGCTCCAACTGCTGGCGGCGCGACCCGACGTGGGCAATCCGCTGGCGGGCTATCCGGCGCGGGACTGGGAGAAGATTTACCGTGACCAGTACGCCTATGACGGCAAGTTCAGTTGGGTTTGCTCGCCGAACGACACGCACGCCTGCCGCGTGATGGCATATGTGCGCAATGGCGTGATCGTCCGCATGGGCTCCCAATACGACGCCGAAAAATACGCCGATCTCTACGGCAACAAGGCCACCGCCAACTGGAATCCACGGCAGTGCGCCAAGGGCTATACGTTTCACCGGCTTGTGTACGGCCCCTATCGTCTCAAGCATCCGATCATTCGCAAGGGATGGAAGGAATGGGCCGATGACGACTTTCCACCGCTGACCGCAGAGAACAAGACGAAGTACAAGTTCGACAGCCGGGGAACGGATGTACATCTCAAGATCGACTGGGACAGCGCGCTGACGTACATCGCCAAAGGCTACGTCGCCATCGCCCGGCGCTACAGTGGCGAGGCCGGGGCGGCGCTGCTCCGCGAGCAGGGCTACCCCGAGGAGATGATCGAGGCGATGGCCGGCGCCGGCACGCGCACGTTCAAGATGCGCGGCGGCATGGGTTTGCTCGGCGTGCTCGGCAAGTACGGCATGTATCGTCTGAACAACTCCATGGCCCTGCTCGACGCGGCGATTCGCAAAGTCGGCCCGGACAAAGCGAAAGCCGGCCGAAACTGGAGCAACTACACCTGGCACGGTGACCAGACGCCGGGGCAGCCCTGGGTGCATGGCCTGCAGAATTCGGATTGCGATTTCAACGATCTGCGGTTCAGCAAGCTCATTATCATGGATGGCAAGAATCTGGTGGAAAACAAGCTGCCGGATTCGCACTGGTTCATCGAGTGCATGGAGCGCGGCGGGCGGATTGTCGTCATCGCGCCGGAGTACGGCGCGCCGAGTACCAAGGCGGACTATTGGATCCCGATTCGACCGGCAACTGACGCGGCGCTGTGGCTCGGCATCACGCGGCTGATGATCGACAACGGCTGGTACGACGAGGCGTTCGTCAAGGCGTTTACCGATTTTCCGCTGCTGGTGCGGACGGACAATCTCAAGCGGCTGCGGGCTGACGAGGTGTTTCCGGGGTACAAGAGTTCGCTGTCGAAAGACGGTCCGAGCATGCGCGTGCAGGGGCTGACAGCCGAGCAGCACGAGAAGCTCGGCGACCGCGTGGTGTGGGATGCGAAATCGGACAAACCGGTTGCCATCACCCGCGACGATGTCGGCCAGCGCCTGCGCGACCGCGGCATCGACCCGGCGCTGAAGGGTACATGGAAGATCAAACTCGCCGACGGCAGCGAAGTCGAGGTCATGACTCTGTGGTCGATGTACCAGATTCACTTGGAAGACTACGACGTCGAGAGCGTCGCCGAAATCACGCATTCGCCGAAGGAACTCATCGAGCGAATGGCACAGGATATCTGGGAAGTCACGAAGGCCGGCGGACCGGTCGCCATTCATCAGGGCGAGGGAATCAATCACTGGTTCCACGCAACCGAAGCGAATCGCGCGGCGCTGTTGCCCATGTTGTTGACTGGCAACATCGGCAAGCCGGGGGCCGGCGTTCACGGATGGGCCGGCAACTACAAAGCGGCACTATTCCAGGGAAGCGCCATCACGGGCCCCGGCTTCAAGGGATGGGTGGCGGAGGACCCGTTTGAATTATTGCTGGACGAAAAGGCGCCGGGAAAAGGCGTCCATGCCCATGCCTACACAAAAGACGAGGAGCCGGCCTACTGGAACCACGGGGATCGGCCGCTGATCGTCCATACGCCGAAGGACGGGCGAAAAGTCTTCACCGGCAAGACGCACATGCCGACGCCGACCAAGGCACTTCAATTCACAAACGTCAATCTATTCAACAACGCCAAGCACGCCTACGAGATGTTCAAGAACGTCAATCCGAACATCGAGATGATTATCTCGCAGGACATCGTGATGACCTCATCGGTCCAATACGCCGATTTTGGTCTGCCGGCGAATAGCTGGGTGGAGTTCGAGGATCTGGAGGTCACAGCGTCGTGCTCCAATCCGTTCCTTCAAATCTGGAAGGGCGGCATCAAGCCTGTTTTTGATTCCAAAGACGACCTTTGGATTCTCGCGAATGTCGCCAAGGCCGTCGGTGAGCAGCTCGGCGGTGAATGGAAGCAGAAATTCTACAACTGCTTCAAGTTTGAACACGAGGGTAAACGACGCGTCTACCTGCAGCGGCTACTGGACACCTGCACCACGACCGCGGGCTACAAACTGGACGACATCCTGGGCGGCAAATACGGGCCGCCCGGCGCCGCCCTGATGCTCTTCCGGACGTACCCCCGAATTCCATTCTGGGAACAGGTGCACGACAGCGAGCCGTTCTTCACGGATACCGGTCGGCTCCACGCATACGCTGACATTCCCGAGGCACTCGAGTATGGCGAAAACTTCATCGTGCACCGTGAGGGGACGGAGGCGACACCCTACCTGCCGAACGTGATCGTTTCGAGCAACCCCTACATCCGGCCCAACGATTACGGCATCAGCTCGGACGCAGAGCACTGGGATGAACGGACGGTGCGCAATATCAAGATGCCCTGGCGCGAAGTGAAGAAAACCCAGAACTTTCTCTGGACGAAGGGTTTCAAGTTCTATGCGCTGACGCCCAAGACGCGTCATCGAGTGCATTCGTCCTGGAGCAATGTCGACTGGCACATGATCTACGACAGCAGTTTCGGCGATCCGCATCGCCAGGATAAGCGTGCGCCGTACGTCGGCGAACACCAGATGCACATCAACCCGCAGGCCGCGAAGGACCTGGGAATCAACAACGGCGACTACGTTTACGTTGATGCGAACCCGGCGGATCGTCCGTACGTCGGCGCGAAGCCAAACGATCCGTTCTACAAGGTCGCCCGACTCATGCTGCGAGCCGTCTACAACCCGGCGTACCCGTACAGTTGCATCATGATCAAGCACGCACCGTA
This sequence comes from uncultured Planctomycetaceae bacterium, assembly GCA_964592235.1. Taxonomy (GTDB): domain Bacteria; phylum Planctomycetota; class Phycisphaerae; order UBA1845; family UTPLA1; genus PLA3. Next base: position 1,762 of record CAZQCF010000040.1, on the reverse strand, counting down.
CATCGCGACGGAGAAAAGTGTCAAGGCGCATGAGACCCGGGCTGACGGACGCGCCCTGTGCGAAGACGGTTATCAGGCGAATCTGCGATACGGATCGCAACAGAGCTTGACACGAAATTGGCACATGCCGATGCATCAAACCGACACGCTCTTCCACAAGGCTAAGGCATTCATGAGCTTCATCTTCGGAGGCGAGGCCGACAACCATGCCATCAATACGGTGCCGAAAGAGACTCTCGTGCGCGTCGTGAAGGCGGAGGATGGCGGACTGGGCGGCAAGGGAATCTGGCTGCCGGCCACAACCGGGATGTCGCCGGGCGGCGAGAACGACTTGATGAATAAGTATCTCGCGGGCGGCTTTGTGGGTGAAGAAGCAGCCACCGATCAACCCGTATTCGAGGAGTTCTGATCATGCCGTACGACGATCCTGATGCGACTGATCCCATGACGCTGACCGGCGTCGAGTTGCAGGTCGATGATCCGGGCGCCGTCCGCGAGATGGCCGCGTGCTTTGTCGAGGAGTACGTCCGAATGGGGCTAAGCGTGGAGGCGATCGCCGCATTGTTCGAGAGTGGCGAGTTTGCAGGTCCGAGCATGGCGATTGGGCAGTTGGGGCGCGAAGCGATACTCGGGATGATTCAGGAGCAGATGCTGATACGCGGGCCTCGTGGCGTTCGAACGCAAGTCGATCAAGAACCATGCGGATCTTGGAGCCTGCCGGTCCTGGAGTGATAGGAGCCGAATATGAACACCGTCTACAACTGGCAACTTGGCCGACCGATGGGCTATCCGTATCCGCAGGCCGCCCCGAAGGAGCAGTTCGCCTTCGTCATCAACATCAACCGCTGCATCGGTTGCCAGACCTGCACCATGGCGTGCAAGAGTACCTGGACCTTTTCCAAGGGCCAGGAGCACATGTGGTGGACGAACGTCGAAACGAAACCTTATGGCGGCTACCCCCAACACTGGGACGTCAAGATTCTCGATCTGCTCGGTCAAGCCAATCCCACCGGCGTAAAGTGGGAACGGCCGTCAAACGGTGATGCGCGCAGTCCCTATGGCGAACTCAACGCAAAAACGATCTTCGAAGCGCCCGAGATCGTCGCGCGCGGTGGTCAGCCTAATCTCGTTCTCGGCTATCTGCCGACCGAAGAGGAGTGGAGCGCCCCCAATATTCACGAAGACACGCCCCAGGCCGGACGCAACAAGCCGATGGACTTTGGCGGCGGCGAATCGCTGGACGGGGATCAGAAGCACAAGGCATGGTTCTTCTACCTGGCGCGCTTGTGCAATCACTGCAGCTATCCGGCCTGCCTCGCTGCGTGTCCACGCAACGCGATCTACAAGCGGCCCGAAGACGGCATCGTGCTGATCGATCAGCAGGAGTGCCGTGGTTATCGAAAGTGCGTGGAGGCCTGCCCGTACAAGAAGTCTCTCTACCGCGGAACGACGCGCACGAGCGAAAAGTGCATCGCCTGCTATCCGCGCGTGGAAGGAACCGATCCTGAATCGGACGGCGTGCCGATGGAGACCCGCTGCATGGCAGCGTGCGTCGGACAAGTTCGCATGCAGGGTCTCGTCAAGGTGAACGAAGATAGCACCTGGGTCGAAGATCGGAACAACCCGCTCTATTACCTTGTTCACGTGGCCAAAGTCGCGCTCCCGCTATATCCGCAGTTCGGCACCGAGCCGAACGGTTACTACATCACGCCACGCTGGGTGCCCACGAAGTATCTGGAGCAGATGTTCGGCCCCGGCGTGA
>CAZQCF010000039.1:0-32019 GCA_964592235.1 uncultured Planctomycetaceae bacterium | reverse complement strand
AGTCTCTCACAAAAAACCGTCCGCAGATTCCAGTTGAACTGTGAGGCAAGACATTACAGGGTAGGGAAGAACCTGATTGATTGGAAACAGTCCTAATGCGAAACGGTGAAATACCGGTTTTCCGACATAGGTCTATATAGGTCTGTCGCACTTCAATTCGCTCTACCGCCCCCGCTTCGGTCCCGTCGGATGAATCAGCGGCCGAGTCTCCAACAAGTCAATCAACTCCTGCATGTCCGGGGCGACCGGGGCGATTATCTCCAGCGGCGTCTGGTGGATCGGGTGCTGCACCACCAGTCGCTGCGCGTGCAGCATCTGTCGGCAGAAGCGCGGCTCAGCGCTGTCGGCAGGCCGCCCGGTTACGTCGCGCAGCGAGACGTTTCGCCCGCCGTAGAACGGATCGCCGACAATCGGGTGCCGGATATGTGACATGTGTATGCGCAACTGATGCGTGCGGCCGGTGCGTGGATGCAGCTCCACCAGCGAGAAGCCCTGATACCGCTTCAGCACCTTGTAGCGCGTGACGGCGCTCTTGCCGAGTTTTTTCTCGAATTTGCCGCCCATGCGCTCGGCGAGGCCGCTGGCGACGTAGCGATCATGCACCGTGGGGTGCTGGCCGATGGGCACGTCGATCACGTCTTCGTCAAACTCGGGGTTACCGTGCACGACCGCGATATAGACTTTGGTCGTCGTGCGATTCTCGAATTGCGCCGCGAGACGCCAGTGAGCCTCGTCGGTCTTGGCGACGATCATCACGCCGGTCGTATTCTTGTCCAGCCGATGGACGATGCCGGGGCGAAAGACATCGCCCCCGCGTGACAGGCTCTTGCAATAGAACGCCAGCGCGTTGGCGATCGTGCCGCCCTGCGTGCGACTGGCCGGGTGGCAAATGATGCCCACGGGTTTGTTCAGCGCGAGAACGAAGTCGTCCTCGTAAATGATGTCGAGCGGGATATCCTCCGGCGAAACGTCATACACCGGCGGCGGCGGAAACGTGATATCAATCACGTCGTCGCCTTCCATCTCGTAGCTGTTCTTGGTCGGGCGGCCGTTGACGAGAATATCACCCTGCTTGATGAGCCGCTGAATGGTCGTGCGTGAGACCTTCGGGAATCGGCCCGTCAAGTATTTGTCGAGCCTCGCGCCGGGCAGGCGTCGGCGGACGATGATCTGCACGCGCGGGCGCGATTCGTCTTCGGGGGATTCAAGCGTTTGAATGCTGGCCGCGTCGTCAGCGGCAATGACGGACGGGTCTTCAATCGGCGCGGCGGGTGCGACGGGCGCGACGATTTCATCGTCGACGTCGTCCGATGGGGAATGAAGGCCCTTGTTTTCGTGTGTCTTGCCCGTCATGACACCGGAATGGTAGATGAACAGGCGCGCTGTTGAAAGCAGATTCCGAATCGAAGCTACACATGGTCTGAACCGGGAGCGCACACGACGAGGCGATCGTGCGAGAAATGACTCTGAACTAATCGCACTGGGTGCCCACTCGCTCGCGCTCGGGGCTTGGATCGTTAGCGCGCCAGGGCGACGGCCGGATTGAGCGCCGGCCCCTGTTGCACGGCGGCCGGAACGCTCCTCGCGGCAACTGGCAGATGCAATGTCGGTGCTGCGGCGAGCGCTCCCGCATCCGTATCGTTCCCCTGGTCGGCTGGTGCTGCATTGCCGCGCGTCAGCCAACCGGTGTTGCGAAGCGTGAAGGCCGAGTAGGGAATGATCCACGAGAAGCCCGGCACCCAGCTGAACTCGTACAGGAACAGCCAGATCCAGTCGCTGTCGCGCTCGTTGATGTAGTAAATCGTCGCCATGGTTGCGCCGTAAATCAGCAGCATCCCCAACTGGTGGATCACGTAGCCGTAGCTGGTGAAGAGCAGCAGGGTGCTGTTGAAGATCATGAACGGCGGGAGGACAAGCGTCAGCGCGACCAGCACCATTTGAAACTGAAACGTGCGGAGGTATTCGCTGCGGAACCGCTTGAACAGGAAGCGGAAAAGGATGATCGTCTCACGGATGTTGCTGCGCCCCCAGCGGAGCAGCATGCGCACCATGCCGGGGTACGTGTGCGGCATCTGGCTGTACACCACGGCGTTCTGCTGATAGGCCGTCAGCCAGCCTTCGCGCAGGATGAGGTTCGTCATGGCGCGGTCTTCGCCGGTCGTGCAAGGCAGACCGAGGAAGTGCTGATTCAGCCATTCGTCCGCGACTTTGCGGACGACGTCGGCGCGATAGACGCTCAAGGCGCCCGGCGTGCAGAAGACGCCGTAATACTGGTTCTGATACGCGCGAACAAACTTGAACGACAGGCTGAACGTGGTCTTGAGGAACCGCGTGATGACGCTTTGCCGCGGGTTCATGACCTCAACGCAGCCGGCCACCGCGCCGATGCGAGGGTTGCGCACGACCGGAGACACCGCATTTCGCAGGGCCTCGGGGTGCAGCACGCTGTCGGAGTCGATGGAGACGAACACGTCGCCGCGACCGTGCATGAAGCCGTGATAGAGCGCGTGGCGCTTGCCCATGTTCTTCGGTTGCTTGTGCGTGGTGATGCGAATGCGGGGGTCCACTTCGGCGGCCGCCGCGCGAATGTGCAGCCACGTATCGTCGCTGCTGCCGTCATCAATGGCGAAGATTTCCAGCTTGTGGCGCGGATAGCGATTGGCCGCGACGGACAGGATCGACTGACGAACCAGCGCGCCTTCGTTGAAAGCGGGAATGATGACCGTCAAAGACGGCAGGTGCTTCTCGGGCACCGCGTCCATCGGCTTGTACCGCCGCCACATGACGACGCGCCAGACGAGCACGCCGTACATCAGACCGCCGTAGAGAATCGCCGAATACCAGAAAGTCGTGCCCAGAATACTCCCGGAAAAGAGCGAATGGCGAAGTGAGAACTTCCCGCTCATCGCCACCACGGCAGCGACGATGACACACACCGCGAGAATCGCCGCCTTGATCCACGCCTCGTGGCGGACCAGCGATTGGGGCTGCTCCGGCACGAACCGCGCCACGTCCTCTACCGATGGACGGTCAGCCGGCGGCCGTTCGGTGGAGCGGACATTTGGCTTTCGGAATGAGTTGGTGCGGCGACCGCGCGGCGCGAGCCGCTGTGCCCCTTCGACGAATTGAGCGCGATACATTGTTGGTCCTGAACTGATGAACCCCATCCAGAAGGACGTTGGTGTTGACCTGGCTTTTCTGGAATGCGAACCTTTGCGAGCGATTGCGACGCGCCGATCACTCCCACAAAGGCTCGACCCGTTACAGGCGGGGCATCCAATTCTTCAAACTAGACAGCGCTAACGCAAGAACGTTAGACGTAAACTATTCAACGACGTACCATAACCCCTGATACGTGAATGTCCGCTGTATTAGGTCCGAAAACCCATGGTCGCAGCTTGTTCGTTTGATTGCCGGACACCGCGGCAAAGACCCCGGTTTCTGTTCCTTGGTCGCCATAATCTGTTAGCCTCGCGAAGGATATGTACACCGATCAAGCCGAGCCAGTTGCAGGCCTCTGGGACTTAGCGGAGCGCCGGGAAGAGTGGAATCGGTCGCTATTACCGTTGGTCCTTTTCACCCTCGTTATTCTGCTGGGATCCATTGGTGCATTCCAGCCCAGTCCTGAACCTGGATTCCGGGCTGCGGGCAATCGCAGTACCGAAGTGTCCGGGGGGCTGGACCTAAATCGGGCAGCCTGGTTTGAATTGGCGCAATTGCCGGGTGTCGGCGAGAGCCTTGCCCGACGAATCGTCGATTACCGCGAGAACGCCGGAAGGCCGCTTCGCGTTCGCGACCTGATCGCGGTGAAGGGTATCGGCCCGCGTACCCTGGACCGCATTGCGGCTTACCTGCACGTTGCGCCCGATTGATCAACGGCCGCTCGGGCGGGCACCGAGTTGACAGCCCTTTCGGGCACCGATACCGTGGCGGTCGCTAGTGGGGGAATTTCGAGCCTTCATTGGGGCAGATGCAATGTCTCTGAAAGACTGGTCCGACAACATCATTCTCGCGGAACTGCAGGACGACCCCCTCTTTTCCGACGATTTGAACTCGCTGCATGAGACGGTGGAGCGGCGCGGCGGCTGCCATGTGGTCCTCGATTTCAATGCGGTGAACTACCTGAACTCGTCCAACATCGCCAAGTTGTTAAAACTGCGGAAAATGATGAGCAGCTCGGCCCCGGGTAAGCTTCGCCTTTGTGGCATCAAGACCGGCGTATGGGGTGTCTTTCTCGTTACCGGGCTGGATAAGATCTTTGATTTCTGCGACGACGTTCCGAGCGGTCTCGCCAGCGTTCAGCTAAGCTAATCAACGAATTTCCGACTCCCGGTTGCCGGCCCAGGCGATTCCGCCGGGAGGCGGTCCATGGTCGGACCCACCATTCACTCCGCCTTGCCTCGTCCCCCAGCAGGACTCGAACGCAATTCCGGGCTTGGATTGGCCCATTGCAGGCCTTCCGTGGGGTCACCCGCACTATCCGGTCGATAAGAGAACGATGGCGCGCAAAATCACGCACCGCCTTGCTAAGCCAAAAAGGGAAGGGGGCTTGGAGCGAACGTGGCCCGCGTGATAGAATCCAGCATAGAAGCCTTGGTGAAAGGTTTTCGCATGGCTGCAATCCGGGGGTCGCTGCTGATGTTTTCTGACTGGATAGAGTATCCGCATCACCCCGGCATGGTACTCAATCAGCGGGTTTGTACGCGATGAACGGTACGGCGACTCATTCACGAATTCTCGTCTTGAGCCGCCCGGGTTCGCCCTCCACTGACCGCGTTTCCCAGATTTTTCCCGAAGCCGAGGTTCGCACCGTCTCGTCATTTGACGAGGCGCTGGTGGCGCTACGCGACGGACAATACGACCTCGTCATCAGTGACCAGCGCGATTTCCTGGCGCTGGAGCGCGCCTCGATCAATCATCAGGCGACGTTGCTGCTTGAGACCATCGGGCAGGGCGTCTGTATTGTCGGGTTGGACGGCCGACTGGTCTGGTCGAATCCCAAGATGCAGAGCTACCCGCCGGACCTTCGCGAAAAGGTCTGCGAGGTTTGCGCGAAGACCTTCGGCGGGCCGGTTGAGACGGATCCCGAGCAGCCGTCGTATCACCGGGCGCGGCGCTTCAGCCTGACGGGTGGCCAGGATCAGTATTTCGATCTGACGGTGACGCCGGTTCTGAATCATCGAGGCGAAGTGTCGCAGGTGGCGGCGGTGGTGTGGGACGTGACACACAGCCGGCGCCTGCAGAAGAAGATCGACGCGATCGATCTTGCGGGCCGGGAGCTGGCGCGGATCGACGCGGAGGCGTTCGCGGGGATGAACGTCGAGCAGCGCATCGCGCTGCTGGAAGAGAAGATGCACCGGTACTTGAAGGAGTTGCTGAATTTCGACAAGTTCGCCGTGCTGCTGATCGACAAGAAGACGAACAAGCTGGATTTTGTGTTTCATCACGGGCTGTCGAAGAAGAGCCGGGAGTACGAGATCTACGCGGAGGCGACCGGCAACGGCACGAGCGGGCACGTGGCGGCGACGGGTCAAAGCTACATCTGTACAAATACTTCGACGGATCCGTACTACCTTCAGGGGCTGGACACGACGGGCAGCTCGTTGACCGTGCCCTTGCGGCTGCGCGATTCGGTCATCGGCGTGCTGGACATCGAGTCCGACGAAATCAACGCCTTTAACGATGACGACAAGCAGTTCGCGGAGATTCTGGCGCGCTACGTCGCGATCGCCCTGAACACGCTGGACCTGCTCATCATTGAGCGTTACGAATTCAGCGGGCAATTGGTGGACGACGTGTGCAGCGAAGTGGCCGGGCCGGTGAACGACATCATCGCCGAGTCGCAGGGGATCATGGACGAGTACATCGGCAACGATTCGCTCCGCCGCCGGATCGCCGCGATCTGTGAGAACGCAAAGGAGATCAGCAAGCGCATCAAGGCCGCCGGGACGACGCGCTCCGGCATCCTCGGCCGTCACAGCGACGCCACGCCGATCGATCCGCTGATCAACGGCAAGCGCATCCTCGTCGCCGATGACGATCAGACGATCCGCGAGACCATCGCCGAACTGCTGACGCGGCGAGGCGGCACAATCGACATGGCCTCCGACGGGAGTGAAGCCATCGCGCGCATCGAGCAAAACGACTACGATCTGGTCCTGTCCGACATTCGCATGCCGCACAAGAACGGGTACGAGGTGTTCTCCGCGGCTCGCGACAAGCGGGCCGACTGTCCCGTTATTCTGATGACCGGCTTCGGTTACGACCCGAATCATTCGATCGTCCGCGCGCGGCCCGAGGGGTTGAGCGCCGTGCTGTTCAAGCCGTTCATGGTGGATCAGCTGGTCGAGGAAGTGCGCAAAGCGCTCCTGCCGTCTGCGAGCAGCGGACAGTGACCGGGCCGGTTCGGGGGCGGACCTTACTCCAGTTTTGATTTCAGCTTAGAATTTGCCCCGCTGGGAATTCGCCTCGAGGCCGGGGCGACGGAGGACGTGCCGACATGAAGCTGCGTTGCCCGCGGTGCCAGAAGGCCCTGCAGATCGCCGACAAGTATGCGGGCCGCGCCATTCGCTGCCCCGCGTGCAACCGCGCTTTCACCGTGCCGAAGCTCCAGGCCTCGCTGCGCAGTGGAAGCGCCGGAGGCGATCTCGATCTGGAGAGCCTCGCCGCGCTGGAGAAGCAGGCCGGCGAGATGGAGGGAGACGAGCTGAAAGCGGCGCAGGATGCCGTCACCGCCGCCGCGCAGAAAGAAGTCTCCAAGAGCGATCCGAATGTCCGCATCTGCCCGAACTGCCAGAAGCCGACCAAGGCCAAAGACCCGTACACCGAAGTGCTTTGTTCCAATTGCTGGAATCCAATTCCCTCGATGGTCAAGGGCGGCGGGCCATCGCCCCGGCGGCAGAGCGGTCCGTCCTCCGTCGCGACGTTCTACGGCGGCATCGGCAATGCGATGGCGTATCCGATCCCTGCGATCGCGTCGCTGCTGAACGCGGCGGGGATCGCCGTCGGCGCGGGGCTGTTGCCCGTGGTGATCTTCACGTCGCTCACGTACCTGATGCAGCAAAGCGCCGCTGGGACCGAAAGCGCCGAGCAGACCGGCGATTTGAGCACCGCGTCGCTCATGTTGATGGGAATCTTCGCGCTCGAGGTGTTCTTCTTCTCGGCCGTGGCGATCCACACGTTTCTCGATGTGGTGCGCACGACGACGGTCGGCCAGGAGGCGCCGCCGAATCTGGCCTGGGGTCCGGCCCAGTGGGGCAAGAGCGTCGTGGCGTACATTGTTCTGAATGTCTATTTCGCTGTGATGTTGAGCATCGTCGTATTCCTGACGCTGGGCAAGACGCCGGTCGAGTTCGTCATGGAGACCAATGCGACCGACCTGCTTGAGAAGGGCGGCGCGGGGTTCTTCATTGGATTGCTGGTGATTTCGCTCGGCATCCCGATGAATCTCGTGGGCATCGCGCTGGGGTCGGTGTCGCAGGGCATCAACCCGGTGAACGTGGCCAAGGGCATCGCCCGCACGCACGTACACTATCTGTTCCTCGTGGTGATCCTCGTCGTTTATGGCATCATGTTCGGTGGCGCGTTCTGGGCCATCGTCCACGACTGGTTCATCCCCAAGATCAGCCAGATGTCGGCCGGCTCGAAAGAGGGCAATCTGCTTCAGGTCGGCCTCGCCCTTGTCGCCTGGGGCGCGGTCATGGCATTCTATTTCTACGGTATGTATGTCCTGGCCCGGCTGCACGGCCTGTTCGCACGGGCGTTTCGCAAGAACCTTGAGTTCGGATCGCACTAGGCCGCGCCGGGACCTGGTGATTTCTTCGAGCCGCATCCATCGTGTTTGGTCTCGGCACCGGCGCTCGATCCGGCCATTGCTTGAGCCTGAATCTACGCATTTGTCCGTGGAATTCCGCAGTGCGCTCGGCCGATCCGCGAAAGTGTGTCATACTGCATCGCGCCGGATGACGGATGGATGGCTTGCATCCGGGTCATCATGGATGCAGGCAGCGACGGCAGCTTCGGCCCTCGTTGACGCTGATTTGCGATTGGCTACAACTGCGAGCGCCCGTGCATGGGCTCCGCTTCTTCGGCGGGCACACCATCCCCAATCGTAACTCATGACCTGGATCCGCTTCCGGGGGGAAGGTCACCACCACCCGGCCGTAAGTTGACACAGAAGATCCAGATACTAAGCTCTCTTGGCACGCTCGCAGGATGTCGACACGAGGCGGTCGGCGCGAGCGCCCAGTCGAACGGGAGGTCGAACGATGGAAATCTTCATGTTCCTGTCGGGATTGTGGTTCTTCAATGTACTCTTCCGTTGGATCCTGTTCCCGGTTCCGTCGCCCCTGCCGATCTAAGACGTTGTGCGTGATTGGACTGGGGATGGCCCGGCCTGATCACGACGGAGACTTTCAAGAGGCCCCTGCGATCGCCAGCTGGCGACCCGGTGGCCTTGTTATTTGTAATCGCTTGAACCTCCCGAGGCGGTTGGCGAGTCTATTTCTCGGTCGACAATTCGGATTCCAGTGCCGCTGCTCGGCGCAGGATTCCCCCAGGTAATCCAGATTTGTGTGCCGATGCCAGTGACCCTTCGCAGAATCGCTCCTGTCGGATCAGAACGGTCAGGAGTCGTGCGATTTGATCGGGCGTGGCGCGCGCCAGGACTGCCGGATCGTCGCGGAGGCTGGTTGCCTCCGGCTCCGCCATCCACTTCGACCAATCAAAGTTCTTTTGCACCCATTGTGCGTCGTATGCGGCGTGAATGAATTCAGAGGCGACGGCGCTGAACTCAAACGTGGGCATGACAAACTCGCCCGGACGGCTGGCGTCCGAGGAAGTCCAGCGTCCAAACTGGAACCCGTCGGCTTCAAAGTGCGGCAAGTATGACGAAAGCCGTCGCAGGCGCTGCCGTAGCAAGTCGGTGTTCGCCTCGGTCATACAGCGCTCCCGCCCGGCGCCGAATGGCTCGGCGAGGGCCAAATCCAAATCCCTATCACCATCAATCCCGTCCCCGAGCCGGCCACCCTCGCGCTGCTGGCTACCGCAATCCCATTTCTGATCCATCGCCGCTTCCGGCGCGGGCGTTGTGCCGAGTTGGATCCATAGAATCAGGCCCGAGCGAGAAGCCCGGGCCGAGAGAAGTCAGGCTGCTATTGATACGGCAGCACGTCATCAGGACTTGGCGCCGACATCCAGGGCCATGATGACCTTGCGATCGCGCACATAGAGCCGCTTGCCGACGAGGGTCGGATGGGTCCATGCGGCCTTGGTGAGCAGGGGCACGCTGGCCTTGATCTTGAACGATTCGGGGTCCGGCTCGACGAGGCCGACGTTTCCGTCTTCATCGACGACAAAGAATTTGCCGTCGCCATAGACGAATGTCGCCTTGGCGAAACCGCGTTCCTTCCAGCGGATGTCGCCGGTCTTGACGTCGACGGCGTAGAAGATGCCGGGGCCGCGCCCGCCCGACGAGGTGTAGATCGTGTCGCCGAGGCGGATCGCGTTCGAGTGATGAATCTGCAATTTGGGGTTGGCCCAGACCTCTTCGACCCGGGTCTCATCGCCGTCGCGCGACAGCTTCAGGCACTTGCTGCCGCCCTGGGCCACCGACGTGATGAAAAGCAGGTGGTCCTTCGCGTCCCAGACCGGCAGGCAGACGTTCTGGCCCCACTGGTTTTTGTGTTCCACGCGCCAGAGCAACTCGCCGTTCTCGGGGTTCAGTGCCGCCAGCTCCTCGGCCATGAAGCAGAGCAACTGGTCCTGGCCGTCGACGTTGATGATCATGGGCGTGGAGTAGCTGTTCTTGAAATCCTGCTTCTTCCAGACGACCTTTCCGTTGTCCTTGCGGAAGGCCATGAGGCTGTGGCCCTTGCCGCCGACCATGGCGATGACGGTGTCGCCGTAGTCAAGGGCGCTGGAGGAGTAGCCGTGGTTGAGCACGGTGCCCTTGAACTCCTTCCACAGGTCGTGCTTCCAGATGACCTTACCGTCGGCCTTGTTCAGGCAGTGCATGATGCCCGACACGCCGATGGTGTAGACGCGGTCGTCACAGATGAGCGGCGTGGCGCGCGGGCCGGCGCCGAATTCCATGACGTGTTCATCCGACGGCTTGGCTTTGTACTTGCGCTCCCAGACGGTCTCGCCGGTCTTGGCATCAAGACAGATGGCGACTTCCTTGCCATCTTCGCCTTCTTCGCGATACATGGTGTAGAGCTTGCCGTTCTCCTCGCTGATGGACGAGTAACCCTCGCCCAGTTCGCGCGTCCAGACTTTTTTCGGGCCGCTATCGGGCCATTCGCCGGCGAGCTTGCCGCACTTGATTTTCCAGTCCTGATTGGGGCCGCCCCAGCGGGTCCAGCCGCTCTCGGCACGGGCAAGGGCGGTGCAGGAGAGGGCGGCTGCGGCGGTCAGGCAGCAGACGGCCGCGCGCGACGCGCGCAGGGTTAAGAATGAACGCAGTGCGTTTGGAAGCGCGAAGGACATGTGGAGATGCTCCTGGGTTTGAGGCTCACCGGGTCGGTACGGGATACAACGTATTGTGCCGTGCGGCCTTTCGAAACTCAAGCGCGGTGGGCATCACGGCGGTGCTTTGACGGTTTCGTCGAGTGCCGACAGAATCACGGGCATCATGACCCAGACCGCTCAAGCCGCCGTGATGCACGCTTTCAAGCAGCCGATTCGCGTGGAGGAGTTCCCGCTTCCGACCGACCTGGCCCCCGGCGAGGTGCTGGTGAAGGTCGAGATGGCCGGGGTCTGCGGGACGGATGTCCATTTGCACGAGGGCCAGTTGCCCGTGCCGCTGCCGCTGATCATGGGGCATGAGACGGTGGGGCGGGTGCATGGCGTGGGGGGCGAGGCGGCCGACTGGCTGGGCCAGCCGCTGCGGTCGGGGGATCGCGTGTCGTGGACAGTGGGGATGACGTGCGGGCAGTGTCGATATTGTCGTTTGTATAAACTTCCGGCGCGGTGCCTGAATCGCAAGGCCTACGGAGTGAACACGCCGTGCAACGCGCCGCCGCATTTTCTGGGCGGATACGGGCAGTATCATCACCTGCGCGCCGGGACGGCGATCTTCAATTTGCCGGACGATCTGCCGAGCGAGTCGCTGATCGGCGCGGGCTGTGCGCTGGTCACAGCGGTGCATGCCTGCGAGAAGATGCCGTATCGCTGGGGCGAGAGCGTGGTGATCCAGGGGGCCGGGCCGGTGGGGCTGGCGGCGCTGGCGATCGCGGCCGATGCGGGCTGCCGGCCGATCATCGCGATCGGCGGACCGCGCGAGCGGCTGGAGCGATGCCGGCGGTTTGGAGCAGACATTTGCATTGATATCGACGAAGTGCGCGACGCGGACAAGCGGCGCGGCATCGTGCTGGAGCACACGGGCGGGCTGGGGGCCGATTGCGTGGTGGAGTGCGTGGGGCATCCGGCCGCGGTGGCCGAGGGCTGGCCGCTGGCGCGGGACGGCGGACGGTACATGGTGCTGGGGCAGTACTGCGACGCGGGACCGGTGATGCTGAACCCGCATCACATCACGAAGCGCGAGCTGGAGATTCACGGGTCGTACGGCTCGGAGCCGGTGCATTGGGCGCGGGCGCTGACCTTCCTGCGGGCGCGGAAGGATCGCTTCCCGTTTCATGAGCTGATCACGCATCGATTCCGGCTGGATCAGGTGAACGAGGCGCTGGAGGAAGTGGCGCTCTGGCGCACGGGCAAGGCCGTGATTCTGCCGAATGGTTGAGCCGGGCTCAGCCTGGGGATACTATTCTGCCGATGCGCCACGGACGGCGCGAGGCGGCCTCGGTTCTTCCAGGAGGCATGGTCATGTCACGAATCACCCTTTCTATATCTTGTACAGCGGTGTTGCTGGCATCCCTGGCTGGTTGCAGCGAGCGGTCGGCAAGCATCGCGCCGCAGGGTCTGGCGGGTCGGCTGGACCGGATCGAGCGCCAGCGGCTGGCGAGCGCTGACGACCTGCCTCGCGCGGACGGGGATCGGGCATGGCGACGTTCCGTGCCCGCTCGCGGCGCGACGGTTCGGCTGAACCAGCCTGTCACGATGGCGGCGTCGACGGCGAATGGAGCGATGGAAGCGGCCGGGCAGGATCGCATGGTGACGCTGGCGCAGGCGGCGCAGTTGGACTTCGACGAGACGATCCTGCTGCTGGGCGACGCCGGCGAGGGGGCGAATTCCGCCGGCGGATCGGAGATCGATTGGAATGAGAAAGAAGACAAGTATCTGCGTCGTCCGCCGCTGCCGTCCTTCTGGGAGACGGTCAAGCGCGACGTGAAGAACGCCCCGGCCGATCTGTGGCGCGACACGAAGCGCGTCTATGCCAACCCGATCAATCTGGTCATTCTCGGCGGCACGCTGGGCGGAGCGATCGCGATCAAGGAATCAGGCGTCGATTACTCCATCGAGCGGCACTTCAACAAAGAGGGCGACTGGCGGCCGGCACACCACCACTTCAAGGAGGACTGGCGCGACGCATTCGGGGCGATCGGCAATCCCGGCACGCACTTCGCCCTGGCCGGTGCGTGGTACCTCATCGGTCAGCAGCGTCTGGATGACAAGACGTACGAAGTAGGCAAAACGCTGTTCTCGGCGCTGGCTATCAATGGCGTGACGGTGATGCTGGGGCAGGCGGCATCGTATGACCGGGCGCCGAACGGCGAGCGCGGGACGCTGCCTTCGGGCCATACGTCGAGCAGTTTTGTCGTGGCGAGTGTCATGCATGAGGCATACGGTCATGCGGTCGGCATTCCGTTGTATGCGCTGGCCGCGCTGGCAGGCTACGAGCGCATCGAAGACGGCGAGCACTATTTTTCCGACGTGGTCATGGGTGCCGTGCTTGGCACGGTCGTCGGGCACAGCGTCGCGTCGGGCCGCGATCCGGATTTCTTCGGCTGGAAGATCGCGCCGTATGCCAGCACGCAGGGCGGCACGGGTATCGCGTTCGTGAAGTCGTTCGATTGAGGGGGCAGGGGTCAGTGGTCAGTGGTCAGTGAACAGTGGACAGGAAGAGGTAGGGTGCGTCCCTGACGCACCCTCGCGAATTGCGCAATCTTCCGGCACAGCGCAGAAAAATGGCCCGCGGCCGACAAGCGACCGCAGGCCCACTCCACCCACGTACTTCGCGTGGATGTCACTCTCATGTTGTGTGTCGGCGGCTCGTTTCGCCAACACGTCCAAGATAGGCGGCGCTCACTGATCTGTCGAGCCACTGGCCACGGGTGGAAGCCCGGGCTGTGAATTCTTCGCCGCGATGGTTGATCCGTTCGAATCAGTCGCCCGGCGGCGGGGGCGGCGGCGGCATGTCGCCATCTTCCGGCGGCATGTCCTCATCCGGTCGCGGCCGCGGATGCCGCGGGCCTTTGCCGTCGCGCATCCGCATACGACGCTCGTCGGGGCTGCCCAGCCCGGGGCCATCGGGACCGCCCGGCTTGCCCGGTCGCCCCGGTCCGAAGCCGCGCCCCTCAAACGGGCCGTGCTTCGGCGGCATCTTGCCGGCCTTGATGTCCTCCAGCCGCTGGTTGACCAGTTCATCGACGCGTGTCTTTTCGTCGGCCAGCTTGGCCTGCTCCTCGGCCAGACGCTCCTGCTGCTGCGCGATGCGGGAAGCAAAATCCGCCAGTCGCGCCTCGCGCCGCTTGAGCATCAGGTTGACCTGCGTGCGAACCGCTTCGCGCATGGATGTTTCGACCTGCGCCTGCTTCGCCGCATCGCCCGAGGCCGAGCGGTATTGCTCGATCAACTCGCCAAGCTGCTGCTCGCCGCGGATCTCGTCAATCAGCGTCTCGGCCATTTCAGGGTGGCGCTCCTTGAGCATCTGATATTCGTGATAGACGCCGACCATGCGGCCGATCGCGCGGCGGAAGCGCTCGGGGTTCTCTTCGCGCAGTCGCGTGAGCCGCTGATGCATGATCGGGAACTTGTCCGCGACCAGTGCCATGACCTTGTCCAGCATCTCGTCGGTCAGCTCGGGCGGCCCCTCGCGCCAGCGGCGGCCGCCGTCCGGACCTTCGCCGCGGCGCTCGCGCATCGGCCGGCCCGGTCCACCCTCCATGCCGTCTTCGTGGTGACCTGGCGGCGGACCGTCGTGCATCCGCGGTCCGCCCATCGGACCCCGGCGCGGCGGTCGATCTTCGTCCATGGCGCCCGGCTGATCGTCCGGCGGCACGGTCGCCCGCGCCGACTGAACTGCCAAAAAGCTGACACCCAGCGCCAATCCCATCATGCCCGCTACTGCAAACCTGAATCGCCCGTTCATGTTCTTGCCCTTTGCTTGACTGACTGCCCGCGCCGGCGGCTGCCGACGCGCACCACCCACACCCTTGACCCGCCTACGTCAGCGAATTGTCTGCGATCCAACCGTCCCCACGTTCATGCCCCCATCTCCAGGGCCGCCTCGCGCACACCCGACAGCACATCGTCCAGCGACTCGGACTCCAGCGCCGAGAGCTCGCGCTCCCAGTCGCTGTAGCGGCTCAACTGCTCGCTCGCATCGACCGACAGCGGAATCGGCTCGCCCGTTTCCGCCGTCGTCCATGCCGAACGACCCTGCCCGGGGACGGAGTACCAGCCGATGCCAACGGCCAAAAGCAGCGCCGCTGCGGCCGCCAGCGAACCGTGCAAACCAGAGAATCGCCGCATGGGGGCGGCCCGAACCCCCATACGGTCCCTACCCATTTCCACGATCAAGACGTCCTTCAGGTTCGCGAGGGCCTTCGACGAGGGCGTCGGCGTCTCAAACTGACGCAGCCACCGCTCGCCCTCGGCGATCTCGCGTTCCAGATTGTCCGGATCAAACGCCTGCATGGCTCGGCTCCTGCCTGCTAAACGCTCAACTTGCCGCCCGATTGCCGGGCGGGGCGGTCCGTTTCAGACGATTCCATCAACTCGCGCAACCGGCGCAGGCCGCGATGCCCACGCGCCAACGCCGTTCCCAGCGGCGTGCCCGTCGCCTCGGCGATCTCCTTAAACGACATCTGCGAAAAATGTCTTAACATGATCACTTCCCGTTCGCCGTCCGGAAGCTGCGCCAAGGCTGCGTTCAATGCGTCCACATCCTCGCCCAGCGCCATGCGGGCGTCGGCCGCCGGCTCCTGACCGGCCAACTCGTCGAGGACGAGCGAGTCGTTGCCGCGCTCGGCTGAATCCGAGCCGTGACCCGAAAGGTGACGCGGTCGGCGACGCTGCTGCCGGACGCGGTCTCGAACCAGATTCGCGGCGATTCGAAACAACCATGACTCGAATCGGCCGTCGTCCTGGTAATGGGCCAGCATCCGCACCACGCGCACGAAGACCTCCTGCATCAAGTCCTCGGCGTCGGCCCGCGAACTGGTCGAGCGGTAAAAGAACCCGAAGATTCGGCCCGCGAACTGATCGACCAGCCAGTGCATGGCCGGGGCGTCGCCGCGTTTGGCCAGCTCAATCGCCTGCCGCAACGAGGCGTCATTCATCTCCGACCTCACAGGGGGCCTAACGCGGCCCGGCGGGGTTCATTGCCGGCAGTTGGGTCCGGTCCGGGCGAATCCGACATTGGTTATCGGAACCAGACCGGCCGCCCCCGGCGAATGAGCCTCGGCGAGCACTTGAAAAAAGTGCGATCCGACTTACACTTGCCTGATTCTACGGAACTGTTGGGATTTGGACACCGTCGAGGTGCAGCATGCCACGCGTTTGTAAGTTCACCGGCAAGAAGACGACCACCGGCCGCCAGTATACCCATCGCGGCAAGGCCAAGTACCTGGGCGGCGTCGGAACGAAGGTCACGGGCCGCACCAAGCGGAAGTTCAAGCCGAATCTCCAGAAGGTTCGCGCCGTGGTCGACGGCCGGGTGACCCGGATTCTTGTCTCCACCAAGGCGATTCGCATGGGGCTGGTCGTGAAGCCGGTGCGGCGCAACTGGAAGCCCGAGGCCGTCTCGGCCTGACGCGGTCATCGCGGATCCTCATTCAATCGCTGGACATCTCCGCCAAGCCCGTGCAAGCTTCCGCGCACGAGGTTTGATTCGTCCATGCCCGCCATTGATCCCAAACAGGTTGAGCACATCGCGCACCTGGCGCGGCTGAAGCTGCCGCCGGATCGGCTCGCGGTCTATGCCGGTCAACTCGGCGACATCCTGACGTATGTCGCGCTACTCAACGAGGTCAACACGGATGGCGTGGAGCCAACGGCGCACCCGCTGCCGGTGGCGAACGTCTGGCGCGAGGACATGCCAGGTGAATCGCTTGGCGCCGATCGCACGCTGGCCAACGCGCCGCAGCGCGACACGCCGTACTTCAAAGTTCCCAAGCTGCTCGATCAGGGGTCGGCATGAGCGAGTCGGCGGTTCAGCAAGTTGCCGCGTCGCTCGAGCGCATCGCGCGGCTCGATCCGAAGCTTCATTGCGCGATCAGCGTCTTGGAAGATTCCGCGCGGAAGCGAGCGGCGGATCTGGATACCGCGACGTCGCGCGGCGGGCCGCGCGGCGCGTTGCAGGGTGTGCCGGTCGCGGTGAAGGATGTCTTCTGCACCGACGCGGGCACGACGACCTGCGGGTCGAAGATGCTGGCGGGTTTCAAATCGCCTTACAACGCGCATTGCGTCGAGCGATTGCTGGATGCCGGGGCGGTGATCGTCGCCAAGACCAACACCGACGAGTTCGCGATGGGTTCGTCGACCGAGAATTCGGCGTACTTTCCGACGCGCAATCCGTGGGACGTTGAGCGCGTGCCCGGCGGATCATCGGGCGGATCGGTCGCGGCCGTGGCGGCGCGGCTCGTGCCGTACGCGCTGGGGTCGGACACGGGCGGGTCGATCCGGCAGCCGGCGTCGTTCTGCGGCGTGTGCGGCTTGAAGCCGACGTACGGGCGCGTTTCGCGCTACGGATTGGTGGCGTTCGCGAGCAGTCTGGATCACGTCGCGCCGTGCGCCACGAGCGCCGAGGGGCTGGCCCGCGTGCTGGGCTGTATCGCGGGGAAGGACCGGCGCGATTCAACGAGCGTGGATCAGCCGGTGCCGGATTATTTGGCGGAGCTGGGCAAACCGCTGGGTTCGTTGCGGCTTGGTGTGCCGCGCGAGTACTTCGGTGAGGGTCTGGACGGCGAGGTCCGCGCGGCGGTTGAGGCCGCGATCGAGCAGTATCGCAAGCTGGGCGCGAGCGTCGTGGAGCTTTCGCTGCCGCACACAAAATATACAATCGCCTGTTATTACCTCATCTGCACGGCCGAGGCATCGAGCAACCTGGCGCGGTACGACGGCGTGCACTTCGGGCATCGCACGGCCGAACCGGGCGATTTCATCGAGATGGTCGCCGCGAGCCGGGCCGAGGGCTTCGGGCCGGAGGTGGCGCGGCGGATCATGCTGGGCACGTATGCATTGTCGAGCGGTTACTACGACGCGTATTACCTGAAGGCGCTGAAGGTGCGGACGCTGATCGCGCGGGACTTTCGCGATGCGTTCCAGAAGTGCGATGTAATCGTGTCGCCCACGACGCCGACGGCGGCCTTTCGCCTCGGCGAGAAATGCGATGACCCGCTGCAAATGTACCTGGCGGATATTTACACGACTGCGGCCAACCTCGCGGGCATTCCCGCCGCGTCGATCCCCTGCGGCTTCACCGGCGGCGGGCTGCCGATCGGCCTGCAACTGATGGCCCCGCACTTTGAAGAAGCCCGGCTGCTCCGCGCGGCGCATGCGTATCAACAGGCGACGGACTACCACACGCGCGTGCCGCCGCTGTGTGCTGTCTAAATGCAGTCTATGAAATCAACATCGCATTGACAAACGAAGGCAGGTCCGCGGCCTCTACCACGCCGTTGCCGTCGAAATCCCCCTTGGCGATGCGGAGCGGGTCGTTGTTCGGGCCGGTCAACAAGAGGCGGATAAACCAGTCGATGTCGCGGCCGTTGGTAGCGCCGTCGAGGTTGACGTCGCCGTTGGGGGCGACGGGGACAGTCAGGCGAAAATCAAAAACCAGCGGTAGATGGTCGAAGTCACCCGGCGGGTTCAGCACCACGTCGTTTGCCTGAAGGCCCGTGGCGGCCAGCTCAGCGGGGGACATGGCGACGGTGTTGAGCACGAAGCGCTTGGCCGCGGTGATGGCGCTGTCAGTGTGGATCGCGTAATCCAGCCGACCGGGGTCGAAGCCGCTGCCATCGCTGCGCCAGGTGTAGTCAGCCGGGCCGGCGACGTTGTGCAGCGGATGGGCGTCGGTGCTGCAAGAGGCGTCCCAGTCGGGCGGGGAGTCCGGCCCGTAGGTTGCATTATCGCTGATATCGCCGCAGATCACCGTGTTCAGCGGCGACAGCGAGCCGACCATGTTGAGATCGCCGATGACGACGATCGGCGTGCCGGCGGAGAGGGTGATTGAGCCGCCGGCGGTGCGGGCGTCGCGCATCCAAGCGACGATGGAGTCGGCCTGTTTCTGGCGGCGGTTGTCATTGGTGGCGCCGCTGCAACACTTGAAATGCTCGTTGATGATGTAGAGGTCGCGCGCGAAGCGGTCGTCCGGCAGGTTGATGAGAGTCATGATGCGCGGCAGGTCGCCGGCGGGCGTCGTCTGCGTGGCGATCATCGAGAGCGGCCATCGGCTGACCGTGACGTTGCTGTACCCGATCGCGCCGTGCCAGCTCGCGCCGCCGGGGAGGGGCAGCACCTCGTTGAAGATGGCGGTGACGTCGCTGACGGGCCGGCTCCCGTTGATTTCCTGAAGCGTCATGATGTCCGGATTGATGGCGGCGATCAGCCGGCGGAACTCGGCGACGTTGTTGCAGCAGCGGAAGGAATGATTGGCCGGGTCGTCGTCAGGGAAGATCGAATCCCAGTTGACGTTGTAGTCCGCGACGCGCAGATCGCTGGGCCACTGGCGATCGAGGAAGGTGCCGGTCTGGGCGCGGGCGATGCCGCTCAATCCCAATGTGATCAGCGCAAGTACCCAAAGCGGTGATTTTGCGAGCAATCGGATGCAGCACTTTTTCACCGGGACGATACGTTCCGGCTCTGAATTGCGAGGATCGTCACACATGGCTGGGCGGCTCGATTTTCTGCATCTCACCCGCGGCGAGCTTTGCCTGGTATTGCTTCCAGTTCATCTTCGGCAGGCCGCTGTCCACCTGCTTCATGGTGATGCAGCCCTCGACCGGACAGACGAGCGAACACATGTTGCAGCCGACGCAGGTGTCCTGCTTGATGCTGAAGACGCCGACGTAGCCGGCGCCCGCGCCGGGCAGCACCTCGACGTCGCCGCTCTTGTGGAAATTCATATCGGGGTTGATGAGGCGTTGGCCGTTGCCGTTGGGGTGAGGCTTGAGGCTTGAGGCTTGAGGGGTGGCGGCGTAGCGCTTGCTGAATTCATCCAGCGGGACTTTCTCCCATTTGATCGACTGGTGGCAACCATCCTCACAGGCGATGTAGCACAGGCCGCAGTGGATGCACTTGGCCTGATTAATCTCGGCGACGACTTTGTAGGACAAATCGAGATCGCCCCAGTCGGCGATGTTGGGCACGCCCTTTCCGATGAAGTCGGTCGTCTTTTTGAAGCCGCGCTCGCGCATCCAGTTCTTCATGCCGCTGATCATGTGTTCGACGATGCGGAAGCCGTAGTGCATGACGGCGGTGCAGACCTGCACGCTGGTCGCGCCGAGCAGCATGAATTCCACGGCGTCCTGCCAGGCCTGAATGCCGCCGATCCCGCTGATGGGAATCTTCACGCCCGGGTCCGCGGCGATGCTGGAGACCATGTTGAGCGCGATCGGTTTGACGGCCGGGCCGCAGTAGCCGCCGTGCGATCCGCGGCCGGCGACGCTGGGCCTGGGGGCGAAGGTGTTGAGATCGACGCCCATGATGGAGTTGATGGTGTTGATGAGCGAGACGGCATCGGCGCCGCCGTTCTTCGCGGCGCGGGCGATCGCGCGCACGTCGGTGACGTTCGGCGTGAGCTTGACGATGACGGGGATGCGCGATGCCTCCTTCACCCACGAGGTAATCATCTCGGCGTATTGCGGCACCTGCCCGACGGCTGCGCCCATGCCGCGTTCGCTCATGCCGTGTGGGCAGCCGAAGTTCAGCTCGAATCCGTCGCAGCCGGTGTCCTGGGTGCGCTTCACGATGTCGTGCCACGTTTCGCGCTTCGACTCGACCATGAGTGACACGAACAGGGCATGATTCGGGAAGTCGCGCTTCACGTCGCGGATTTCGGCGAGGTTTACATCGAGCGGGCGGTCGGTGATCAGCTCGATGTTGTTGAGGCCCATGACCTTGCGCCCGTCGTAGTCGACCGCGCCGTAGCGACTGGAGACGTTGACGATCGGTTCGTGGGTGAGGGTCTTCCAGACGGCACCGCCCCAGCCGGCCTCGAAGGCGCGGCGGATCTGGTAGCCGCTGTTGGTCGGCGGGGCCGATGCGAGCCAGAAGGGATTGGGGGACTTCACGCCGCAGAAGTTGATGGAGAGGTCGGGTTGCATAGTGGGCGCTCCGATCCGCGCGCGTCAGGCGCGAACGTGGATTATACAATAATCAGTGCATTGCGCCAGTAATCGAACGCCACGGCGGATCTGCGGCTCGCGCGATCGGCTCCTTGTAGGAAGCGAAATGGGCCGTGAATGGCGGACGCGCAATTCGTTTAGAGTATCTATCGAAAAGAACGATCCCATCTACTCGGGGTGCCGATATGCGTGTCATGTCAGTTCCGCCATGGCTTGCGACGATGGCCGCTATTGGTTTCATGTCACACGCCGCTGCTGATTCGTCGACCACGCAGCCGACTGCCAGCAACGTGTCTGCCATTCTGAAAGACGTGATCAAGAAAGACCGCGTGCCGGGGATGACGGCGGCGGTGGTGAGAAGTGAGGGGCCGATTGTCGTTGGAGTTGCCGGCAAGCGCGAGGCGCGGGGCAAACGGATGATCGCCGCGGAGGATCGGTTTCATATCGGCTCCTGCACAAAGTCGATGACGGCGACACTTTGCGCCATGCTGGTGGAGCAGGGCAAGGTAAAGTGGGAGACAACGATCGGCGAGGCGTTCGGCGAATTATCGGAGAAGCTTCACCCGAAGTATCGCACCGTGACGTTGAAGCAGTTGTTGTGTCATCGGGCGGGACTGGCCGAGGATCGGCGGCCGGACCTGGCGACGTGGCCAAAGGTGTTGTTGCTTTCTGGGGACATGCTCAAGCAGCGGCGATCGCTCGTTGAGATCGTGTTGTCGCGCGAGCCGGCGCACGAACCGGATACCAAGCTTGCGTATTCAAACTACGGCTTCGCGATTGCCGGGGCGATATGCGAGGCGGTGACCGGCGAAGCGTACGAGACCCTGATGAAGCGAATGATGTTCGAGCCGTTGGGGATGACGACGGCCGGCTTCGGCGCGCCGGGATCGCCGGATGAAATCAATCAGCCGCGCGGGCACGACACGTTTTTCATGATGTACAGCGCCGTGCCGCCGGGGCCGGGGAGCGACAATCCCGCCGTGATCGGGCCTGCGGGGACGGTGCATTGCTCGGTCGGTGACTGGGCGAAGTTTGCGCGGCTGCATCTGCGGGGCGCGCGGAAGCCGGAGTCGGCGGAGCTGCTCAAGCCCGCCACGTTTGAATTGCTGCATACGGATTCCTATGAACAGGAATACGCGTTCGGCTGGGTGATTCGTGACGAGGAGTGGGCCGGTGGGAAGATGCTGGCGCACGACGGATCGAACGGCCGCTGGTACGCGGTGATTCTCATTGCGCCGCAGCGCGATCTCGCGATTCTTGTAGCGACGAATGCCGCCGATGACAGGGCGCAGAGCGCGATCCGCGGGGCGATACGAAAACTGCGTGAGTCGTTCAAATAAGCGAAACTCAAGGAGCCGATTGCGCAAGCAATCGGAGCGTTTCGCGTATCCGTCGATTGCGCGATCACACCACGCAGACGCAATCGACCTCCAGCAGCGCCCCGGGGACGACGAAATCCAGCACGACGACGGTGCTGCGCGCCGGGCGCGGTTCGGGGAAGATTGACATATACACTTCGTTGAACTTCTTGAAATCGTCATACGACTTTAGGAAACAGGTGCACTTGAGCACTTTGTCCAGACTCGAACCAGCCGCCTCGACGGATGCTTTGAGATTCTCCAGCGTGCGGCGGGCCTGCGATTCGAAGTCTGCATCCATCGCCGACTTGCCGTCTTTCTGATACGTCCCGACGCAGCCGGCCACGAAGACGAATCGACCCGACTGCACGGCGCGCGAATAGGCCTTGCTCGGGCTGCCGGGTATGACGCGACGGTCGGGGCGGTTTGCTTTCTCATCCTTGGATTGTGGTTCGTCGGCGTGCGCTGTTGCTGCGGCGATGCCCGATGCGCCGGCGGCGGCTGCTCCGGTAGCGATTGCCAGCTTGCCGGTGTTGCTTAGAAATCGGCGACGCGTGCTTCGGTTGGTTGCCATCTGAATTCCTCCTCAATCGATACTTGCTAGTCCGCGTTCATACTCATTTCAAAGGGTTGTCATGCTTATGCATTGCCCTGCGCTCCCTTACGGTCGCGGCTCGGATGCTCATGCAATAGGGTTGCGGCTCGGATGCACACGCGAAGAACTTGCTTCCTTATGGTCGCGGCTTTGCTCGCGACAATTCCGCCGAGGTGAATCGGCGCGGATTCGCATGAATCATCACCGGCCCATACAATACTCGCGAATCAACAACGCCGATCGTCGGTACACACGAACCCACGACACGATACCACACCAGGACCGAATCACCCATCATGCAACTTCGAAACGTCGCCATCATCGCTCACGTCGACCACGGCAAGACTTCCCTGGTCGATTGTCTCCTGCGGCAGACCGGCATCTTTCGCGAGGGCACGGCCACGCAGGACCTCATCATGGACTCCAATCCGCAGGAACGCGAGCGCGGCATCACCATCTTCGCGAAGAACTGCGCGATCCGCTACAAGGATTTCAAGATCAATTTGATCGATACGCCAGGACACGCCGATTTCGGCGGCGAGGTCGAGCGCGTGCTCAAAATGGCTGACGGCGTGCTTCTGCTCGTCGATGCGTTCGAAGGGCCGATGCCCCAGACGCGTTTCGTACTCAAGAAGGCTTTTGAATATCACCTCAAGCCGATCGTTGTCATCAACAAGATCGACCGGCCTGATGCCCGCATCAAGGAAGTCGTTGACGAAGTGCACGATTTGTTCATCGAGCTGGGCGCGAACGAAGAGTGCCTTGAGTGGCCGATTCTGTACGCCAGCGCCAAGCTCGGCTTCGCGCGGACCTCGCCGACCGAGACCAACACCGACATCCGCCCGCTGCTGGACGAGATCGTTCGGAGCGTGCCGCCGCCGCAGGTGGACGCCAGCGCGCCGTTGCAAATGCTCGTGGCGTCTCTTGATTACAACGACTATGTCGGGCGCATCGCCATCGGCCGCATCTTCAATGGGTCGATCAGGACGGCGCAGCGCATCGTCCGTATCAGCCGCGATGGGCATCATTGCGGCGAGACGGTCGATACGGTCTTCATCTTCGACGGGCTGGGACGGAAGAAGGCGGACAGCGCCGAGGCCGGCGAGATCGTCGCGCTGACCGGGCTGGCCGAGATCGGCATCGGCGATACGGTGGCTGATCCGGACAATCCGCAGCCGCTGCCGACGATCCCGGTCGATGAGCCGACGCTGACGATGGTGTTCTCGATCAACACGTCTCCGTTCGCCGGGCGCGAGGGGAAGTTCCTCACGACGCGGCACATTCGCGATCGCCTAATGAAAGAATTGCAGCACAACGTCGCCCTGCGCGTGGAAGACATGCCGCAGAAAGACAGCTTCCGCGTGTCGGGACGCGGCTTGCTGCACCTGGGCGTGCTGATTGAGACGATGCGGCGCGAGGGATTCGAGCTGATGGTCGGCAAGCCGAAGGTGATCTACCGTGAAATCGCCGGGAAGAAGTGCGAACCGATCGAGTACCTCGTGGTCGATGTTCCCGCCAACGCAGCCGGCGCGGTGATCGAGCTGGTCGGCGGCCGCCGCGGCGAGATGATGAAAATGGAGACGAAGGATGCCCAGGCGCATTTGGAGTTCACGATTCCCGCGCGCGGGCTGATCGGTCTTCGCACGCGCATGCTGAACGCGACGCGCGGCGAGGCCATCATGCATCACTCGTTTTATGAGTACGAGCATCTGCGCGGGGCGATTCCGGTGCGGCATGTCGGCGTGATGGTGGCGACGGAGACGGGCCGCGTGACGGCGTACGCGCTGGAAGCGCTGGCCGACCGCGGGACGATGTTCGTCGCGCCGGGCGACGAGGTGTACAAGGGTCAGGTCGTCGGCGAGCACTGCAAGGATGAGGACATCGAGGTCAACGTGGCGCGGTTGAAGAAGCTGACCAACATGCGTGCGGCCGGGGCCGACAAGACGGTCGTGCTGAAGCCGCCGCGTCAGATGGCGCTGGAAGCGATGCTGGAGTACATCGAAGAGGACGAATGGGTGGAGGTGACGCCCGACGCCTGCCGGATGCGCAAGAAGTTCCTGGATCCGACCGATCGCAAGCGCGCCGGGCGCGAGGCGATGGCGGCGGAAGAGGTTTAGATCGATTCCTTTAATCCGGAACTTGTCAGGCGTGCTATGCGACGGCGAGCCGCCTTGACGTTGCAGCAAGGCGCTTGTCGAGTGTCCAGAGTTGGGCCTTTGCGTCCAGGCAGGACGCCAAGAGGTGTGCATCAACCCACCCGATTTGCGCGCCGTCTAATCGATGCGATGAGACGAGCATCAGGACATTATCGTGTGGCGTCGCGCCGACCGCTTTCAGGCGCGTGAGCAGCAGCAAAGCGTCGGGCCTTCGAACAAGGCCGCCCAGCGCCAATTCGCCGATGACGAAAGGGTGAATCACAATTCGATTGGATCCAAGCAATGCGGCAAGGTGAGAATTGCCCCGCTTGAAATGATCGACCCAAACCGATGTATCCGCGAGGATCATCGTTGAGGGTTTCTCCGGCGGCGCCTGGGAGAACGAACGTTTCGAAGTTTGCCGCCGAGCGAAGCGAGCTGCCTCGCGCTCTCCTGCGCGATCAGCGCTTCCAGCGCAGCTCGCACCAGCGCGGCCCTTTCGCGAATGCCGCTTAAGCGGCCCGCCTCGACGAATAGCTTCTCCTCGATGTCAAGTGTCGTTCGCATGATGAATACTATCCCTGTTTGGCCGGTACTCGTCAAGCAGATTCCTCTATAATTGAGCGGGTCGCGAGGCAGGATCCGCGCGAAATCCGGCAGACAGGGGAAGGAATCGTCAAGTGACGAATGCAACGAGTGACATCATCGGTGCCGTGCGGCGCTCCGACCGGGCGCTGGTCGAACAGGTCAGCGAATGGGAATCGCTCGAATACGGCGTCGCGCACACGTCGCCCCGGCATCCGGCGCTGGCGAGCGCGAATCAATTGCGCGAGGTCTGGCTGGCGGATGTCGATGCCGAGACAGCTTACAAAAGGACAGAAGACTATTTTCAATCGCGCGGGCTGATGTGTCGACTGTGGACGCCGGCGTCGGGGCAGGCGCCGGAGCCGGTGGAGCGATTGTTGCTCTCGCGCGGCTGGCGATGCGTGGACCGAGCTGCCATGTATCTGACATCCATGGACGCGCTGACGGACGCGAGCCCGCCTGCCATTCGCGTGCTGCCGGCGCGGGCCATGCCGAAGGCCTATCGGCAGACGTTTGCGGCGGAAGGCGCGGTGGCCAGCGCCGACCCCGTCTCGGCCGGCACGGCGGCCGACGCACAAGCCGAGGCCGCCATCGACCGACTGAACGATTCGAATCACGATGCATTCGTGGCGATGCTCGACGGCGCGCCCGCCGGGCGGATCACGTACCTGCAAGCCGGCGACATCGCGCTGCTGGATGACATCACTGTTTTGCGCGCGTTTCGCGGGCGCGGCGTCGGCGGCGCGCTGGTGTCCCACGTCCTGCATCTTGCGAAGCGCCTGTTGCCCAAGACGATTGTCGCGACCGCTCCGGCCGACTGCCCCGAGCGAATCGGGTTCCTCCGCGGCTGGGGATTCGAACTCGGCGGATTGGTGCGCGACTTCGTCCGCTCGATTAAGTAGGAACTCCGCCGACGCGGACGCACGGACGGTCGGCGCGTCAGGCCTTGAAAAGGCGATGCGTCGCCCTACGATGACCGCCGGCATGATGGCATTTCCTCGCGACAGCATCGTCTTCACGCGGCGCTATCATCGTACCGCCCTCGCGCTGCTGTTGCTGGTGAATGCACTCGCCTGGATGCTCCCCAGTAATGTGGCTGAACAATTCGCACGCGAGCAGCCGGTGTTGCTGGGCCGCTATTCCCGAACGCATTTCGCATGGCTGATCGGACTGGCGATTCTCACGCCGGCGATCCTCTTTCCGGCGTTTGCCACGTCGCCGGTGATGCTCCGCCGCCGTGTTTTCGCTGTGTTCAGCGCGGCCCTCGCCGGCGGGCTGGCCCTGTTCGCGGCTAACGTCGTCTTGTATTTCGTCACTGACTACCCATACGTCGCGGGGGAGCACGTCTATCACCGTCCGCCCGGCGCGCGGTATCACTCGACCTATGAAGACCGGCCCGAGCCGGGACAGGCTTATCCCGTCGTGCGACCCGGTTTTGGGCTGGTTGAATGCACGCTCACCTTCGACGCAAACGGCTATCGCAACCACGCCGTTCCGGAAGCGTGTGACATCGTGACTGTCGGCGACTCGTTCACCGAGGGCAGCCGCGTCAGCGACGGCGACGAATGGCCTGCCAGGCTCGCTGCGACAACCGGTGAGAAAATCTACAACGTCGGTATTTCGGGGTACGGCCTTCCCGAGTACGTCGCGGCCGTCAAGACTTTCGGGTTGCCGCGCCGGCCGCGTGTTGTTGTGTGCATGTTGTACGAAGGGAATGATTTTCGCTCGACGACGACGCAGGCAATGCGGGGCGTGACGCTGCGTCAGATGGTGAAGGCCTCGCCGCTGTTGATGAAACTCGACGATGCCATACTTCGCGGGCTGGGTCCGATCGGGGCCGAATCGGCTGCACGCGGGCTTGACATGCTGGCGTGGCAGCCGCTCGCGTTGCCCGAAGGTCCATCCGCCCGCTATTACGCCTTTGCACCGAAACAGCTGCTGGAGCTTTTCGCGGAAGCCGAGACATTTCAAGCCGGGGAAGCATGGTTCGCATCCAAGGGGTTGCTGAAGGAGTTGAATCAGGCGTGTCGTGCTGCCGGGGCGACGCTGGTCGTGGCGTACGCGCCGACGAAGGCGCACGTCGTTTTTCCGGCTGCGGCCGATCGCCTGCCGGGTAAGGATGTGCTGGCGTACTGTCGATTGCGATACAAGAAAGAGCTTCCGCCGGCGGATCGAATCTGTCGCGAGATTGCTGCCGCGCTGGATAAGCGAGAGTCGATCATCTCACAATGGTGCGCCCAAGCGTCGATTCGGTTCGTCTCGCTCACTTCGGCGCTGCGTGAAGCGTGCATTGCCGGGCGTCCGTGTTACTACACCTACGACCAGCACTGGTCGCCCATCGGCCACGAAGTCGCGGCGCGTGCGCTGTCAGCCTGGATCACCTCGCAGGCGAAGTAGCCCCGGCCAGTTCGAAGCAGGCGCGAAGAGCGCCCCGGCGGCGGCAACACGCCGAGGCGCTAGCGCTATCGACGGGAGCGGATGAGCGACTTCCCGATCTCCGGCGCATCAGGGTTTGCGAGGCGTATCCTTCTTCGGCATGTGCTGGCTCGGCGCATTCGCATGAGCGCTTTCATCCGCCGGGATCTCGCGCGACTTCGTGACCTTGCCGGTCTTGCCGTCGACGGTCACGTCAAAGCATTTTTCGCTTGTCGCACAACGAATCGTATAAGTCAGTGCATTCTTGTTGGACAGACTGCGCGCTTCGAGCGCCTGGCCTTTTGACTCGGCCTCCGCCGCGGCGATCGCCTTGAGCAGGGCCGTATTGCCCGAATCCATCAAGCGAATCAACTCGCGCCCGTTGCTGTGGGCCTTGTCATCTTTCATCGCGGCGGCCTTGCCCGCCTTGCCTGTCTTCGCGTCGATGGGTACCTCCATGCACTTGTCGTCAGCCCAGCAATTCACCCTCACCATCAGATCGTTGCCCTTCATCCAAGCCCGGGCCTCAATCGCCCGGCCCTTGGTCGATGCCTGGGCCGTTTCGATCGCCTTGGCCAGCGTCAACTTGTGGCTATCCAGAGCCTTCGTGATCTTCTGGGGGTCATGCTCGCCGGCCGCGACCAGCGCCGTGGTAAAGAGCACGCCGAGTACAGCCGTTCCAGCCCGCGTTCCGAAATTTCGACACATTGCAAAATCTCCCGGAGTCCGTGGCGGCGCGTGACGCAGCCGGATAACGCACCCGGCGCCGCACCGCCTTCCTCAAACCACATGAACGATCAAACCGGGTGGGGAGGTTCACGAGCGGACCGTGGGCGGCCCGAAGGACCGGAGCAAGTTGATGTGAACGAACTGAATCGAGGTTTCGATCTGACAGTCACTTAGGCGCGAGTCGGCCCGCGTCGACCCGGCCGGAAGCGATACATCGAAGTTACAGAGGGCCTCGCTTCAGCGCCGGTTATGACTCGGGATTCTCGAACCAGATGACCGCGTCACCTGCGGTCGTCGCGCCCTGTACGGCTGCGACGACATCGGGCCGGCCATCGGCGTCGAAGTCGCCGACCGCGATGCGTACGGCGTTGACCGTCAGATCGCGCAGGTTGTTCTCCACCCAGCCGACCGATTGCGCCTGGCCGGGCGTTGGCACGAACCAGCGGAGCGTGCCGGCGATCTGCGTGCTGACGACGAGATCGGGCTGCGAGTTGTTATCGATGCTGGCCGCCTGGAGGTCCGTTGGCGTGTTGGACGTGTACATCGTCAATTGAAAGCCGCTCCAGTTGGTCGTCGCATCCGTAGGCCGCTGGTACCAGCCGACGATCCGGCCGGTCGGATTGATGACGATGACATCACTCCGCCCGTCTACGTTGAGGTCGGCGGTAATGACGCGAGTAATAGCGGGAAGGTTTCCGATCGTGTGCTTGGTCCAGGTCCCCGCGACCGGGTCCGCCGGGTTGGCGAACCACGCGGCGCGAGCCGACGTCTCGCCCGGCGCGGTGGAAATGACGTCCGTGCGGCCGTCGAAATTGAAGTCGTCCAGCGCGATACCCGCCGCTGTGGTGCGGCCGGTCGCGGCGATGTCGGTGCGCGTCCAGCCTGTGCCGTCGGCGATGTTGGCCGCCGGGCTGCGGAACCAGCTCACGCGCCCCGGCGTCTCGTTGCAGGCGACGATGTCGGGTCCGGCAGCTCCGTCGATGTTGCCGATCGCGACGTCGTTCCACTGCCCGAACGCGGCGTCGTCGGATTGCGCAATCATGCTCTGCGACCAGCCGGGCGCGCTCCGCGCGTCGGCCCCGCTGTGCAGGTAGACGAGTCGCCCGTTGCAGGCCGCCACGACATCGCGATGGCCGTCGCCATCGAGGTCGCTGATGGCGAGCGCGCGGATCACGGCGAGATCGGCGCCGCTGCCGATGCGCACGGCGGTGAAGCTCTCCACGTCGTCCTGAAAGAAGATGAACACCGCTGCCTCGGCCGCCGCCGTGCCCTGATAGCCCACGACGACATCAAGGCGACTGTCGTTATCAAAGTCGAACACGCCGATGGCGCTGGGCCGCGTTGCGGCGCCGGTGTTCACGGTGCGCGGGGTCCATGCGGTCGCCTTCGGAAACCCCGACCCGCCGCCTGGCAGGCTGAAACAGGACGTGCCCAGGCACGACGCCGTTCCGGCGAGCACGAGGATCATGTACTTGAGAGAAAACCGTGGCCCTCGTTGGATTGGCCCCGCTGTTCGAATGACGCTCCGCCGCATGAATTGGCCTCGTTAGGTTCCGTGGCGCACGGAGATCGGTTCCGGCCGCGCCGTCGGTGGAGTATACCCGCATTCTCTGCCGCGGCTGCTTTGCTCCGCCCCCTTTTTGCGTATCATGGTGACGAAGTTTTTTCACAGCACCCATTGAATCGGAGCGCTCCCTTCATGCTCGACATCAAGTTCATCCGTGACAACCTCGACGCGGTTCGCCAGGCCGCTCGAAACAAGAACATCCAGTGCGATTTCGACCGACTCATCGCGGTGGATGACCGCCGCCGCGCCCTTCAGACCGAGGCTGACAACCTGCGCAACCAGAGCAACGAACTGTCGGGGCAGGTCGGCTTGTACAAGAACCCCAAGAGCAAGTGGTTCCAGGAGGCGCTGGCCAAGGGCGCGACGGCCGAGCAGTTGCAGGCCGAGGGGGAGAAGATTCAGGCACAGTCGGCGGCGATCAAGCAGCGGATCAAGGAATTGGAGGAAGAGACGCGCACGGTGGGGGAGGAGTTCCGCGCGCTGATGCTGACCGTGCCGCAGGTGCCGTCGGCCAAGACGCCGATCGGCAAGGATTCGGACGGAAACGTCGAAGTCCGGCGCGTCGGCACGCCGCGAACGTTCGACTTCGAGCCGAAGGATCACGTGAGGCTCGGCGAGTCGCTGGGCATTCTCGATATCGAGCGCGGCGTGAAGCTGGCCGGGACGCGGAACTATCTGCTGCGCGGGGCGGGCTGCCTGCTGCATCACGCCGTCCTGCGGCTGGCGATGGATACGATTGTCTCACGCGGTTTCGAGCCGCTGACCGTGCCGATTCTCGTCAACGACGCCCAGATGTACGGCACCGGCTACTACCCCGGCGGCGAGGAGCAGGCCTATCGCTGCGAGCGCGACGGCAAATCGCTCGTCGGCACGGCCGAGGTCTCGCTCACGGCCATGTACGGCGATGAGATTCTCGACGAGGCGATGCTGCCGGTGAAACTCGCGGCGGTGAGCACGTGCTTTCGGCGCGAGGCGGGGGCGGCCGGCAAGGACACCTACGGCATCTATCGCATTCACTTTTTCGACAAGGTGGAGCAGGTTGTGCTGTGCCGCGCCGACGAAGCCGAGAGCGAGAAATATCACCACGAGATCATCGCCAACGCCGAGGCCGTGCTGACGGCGCTCGAGCTGCCGTATCGCGTGATGGCCGTCTGCACCGGCGACATGGGCCAGGGCAAGGTGGAGATGTACGACATCGAGACGTGGATGCCGTCGCGCAACGGCTACGGCGAGACGCACTCGGCCAGCCGCTTCGGCGAGTTCCAGGCCCGGCGGCTGAACCTGCGCTACCGCGGCGGCGACAAAAAGACATACTTCTGCCACACGCTGAATAACACCGTCATCGCAAGCCCGCGCATTTTGATTCCCATTCTTGAGCAGTACCAGAACGCCGACGGCAGCGTGACCGTGCCGAAAGCCCTCCGGCCGTACATGGGGGGGATGGAGCGGATTGGGCTTGGATAAGAATATGTCGAACATATTGATACAAATCAAGCAGTTGGTACTGCGCCGCCAGATTGTCTGGACGGCCCAATCCGAGAGTCAGATGGCAGCCGACGATCTGACTCGTGACGAAGTGATTGAATCAATCGTCAATGCCCGATCGGTGAAATCGAAGCGTTCGACGAGCCAGTATCGCCGCTCCCCGAGTGAGAAAGTGTATATAATATCAGGGCGGACGTTTGGTGGATTGATGATCTACACCAAGGGCGTCATCCGTCACGACGAAACCGCGGATAAATTCTATGTGATGATCTCCGCGAAGCGATCGGAGCGACTTTCATGAGCATGCCCCGTCTCAAGACCTGTCCGATCTGTTCCCATCGCAAGCTGCAATCTGTCCGTCGCGGCCGATACACCACCCGTCGCGGCGGTCGAACCGTTGTCGTGCGCGATGTCGATTATCAGGAATGCCCCCAATGCGGCGAAAAGTTCTTTGATGATGGCACGATGGCGCGGATCGAACACGCCGGCAAACCGCGACGACGTGCGACGGCGGGGTAATGGCCCTATTGACCTGTGGGCATGCCAGGGCATCATGAACCGGTTCTAGGGGATAGGGTCCAATGAATTATTGGTTTAATAGCTTTAATGCAACAACATGGAAAACGTTCCTGTCTTGCCTCACAGTTCAACTGGAATCTGCGGACGGTTTTTTGTGAGAGACTTT